>JAETNQ010000020.1 GCA_021772075.1 Lachnospiraceae bacterium | reverse complement strand
GGGGGAACAGGTTGGGAATAGTTTCGCCGTGCCGGCTTCGGGAAATGGATTTTCTAAATATTCCGGGCAAAGCAGTATCAGCCGGACGCAACCGCCCGCGATTCGCCATCCGGGCTCATGGCGGGCTTTTGGCGACATCCATGTCGCCAAATTGCTGCTTTCTGAACGGAATATTAAGAAAATCTCACTTCCCTACGTGAGGCAGCGGTGAAACTATTCCCAACCTGTTCCCCCGCTGTTTTTCTCCTGCCCTCTTTCCCCTGCCCCTCTTCCTTCCCGCCCAGCCCCCGCCCGACAAAATGGATTTCCCTGGCTGATAGAAGTTCCAGGAGCCTGTCCGGTCATTGCAGGAGATACATATAGGCGTAACCGTCCGTTTCCCTGGAAAACATAGTGATCTCTTTATCCTCCAGGCCGAAATGCGCCATAGTTTTTTGGAGTATGTCTTCCTGCGGGAAAGAGAAGGGGATGCAGACCAATACTTTGTCGTATTCGCCAGGGGAAAGAGGGATAGGAGGAGCTTCTTCGATCTGTTCCGGGAAAAGAAGGGCGGTTTTTTTACATACGCCCATAATATCCAGACAGGATTTATACATCCATCCATTATTTTCACTGATATAGATGCAGACGGCGTTTTCGGCATTTTCGATAAAGGAATTTTTCTGCGCTTGGCCGGGGTATGTGTATGGATGGGGAACGGTAATCAGGGCAAAAAGGGTCAGGAACGCTCCGAAAGCGCATAACATAGGGAAGGCATGTTTGGTAAGGCTGGAAAGCAGAATGCGGAAAAGGTGATACATTCCCAGCAGAAGAACAGGGAAAATGCACATAATATAGCGATCGGCAAAAAAGGGAGAGCTGATAGCTACTAATAGCAGATAACCCGCAGCGGGGATAAAGAGCAGGAACGGTTTCAGAATGGAAAGGGAGGATGGAGCCTCCTTTTTTTTAGTTTTCCAGCAATAAACCATCCAGACTGTTCCTGCAGCAGCCAACAGGCATAGCAGGGCAAGCAGCCAGAGACGGTCTGCGAAAAGCGATTCGGCCAGAATTTGCAAGTAAACAATCATTTTATATAAAGTGCCTCCAGCGGCGGCATTGGAAAAAGTGCTGGCTCCAAAACTGTCGAAAAATATATGTTTGATCGAAAAAGGCCAGATGACCAGGCTGAGAGCAGCCGCTGCCAGCGAAGAGATCAAATAAGGTTTTATTTTAGCACTGTATTCCTTTTGGAAGAAAAGGAAGGCCATGATCGTTCCCACGAGGAAAAAGGCAAAAATAACAAAATAATATTGTGTATAAAAACCCAGGACGGCACAGAGAATATAGGCAGTTCTGCTTTTTTTCGTAAAAGAAAAGCCGTTATGCGCAATATGAAGATTAATGCCGAGAAAGGCGAGGACGAAAAAGGTATATATAGCATACATGCGTATAATTAAGAGCGTGGCAAGGCCTCCGATGCTCATGGCATAGGACAGGGTAATGAGAACAGCATATTTTGTGCCGCCAAAATATTTTCCGGCCAGATAGTAGAGCAGGGCGCAGACAAGCATAAGAAACAGAATATTAATGGCCAGTCCGTACCATAGGGAAAAAGTTCCTGGAAACAGGGAACAGATAAAATGGACCCAGTAATAATAAAAAGGAGGAGCGGAATCATAAACCGCATTATACATAACGGAAAGAAAGTCAAAGCGGTGTTCCTTTTCCGCAGTAATAAAACGGGCGAAATAATCCTGGTCATGCCAGAGCGAAAGTTCCTCCTGCTGTTTTTCCGTATTTTTAAAATCTTGATAGATGCGGGAATTTTCTTTGCCGTTTTTTAAAAGATCATTGACATCGTTCCAAATGGCAGAGGGCGAAGAGGATGTAATGTAGGAAACCATATACTCCACTCTTGGCGATTGGCGGTTTGACAGATCATAAGTTAAAAGCTCATCTACAAAAGTGCCTTTTTTCAAGGAACATTGATAAAGCATGAAAAGGAACACAATAGCCATGCAAAGGAAAAAACATATATTTTTCTTCTGTATTCTGCGCATATGGCATACTCCTATCTATTATATCATTTTAAATTATTATATGGAATTTATTATATTATATTTTTCAAGAGGAGTATATGATTTTTATTTCGTTTATATGGAATAATGATTCCGTGTTTTGTTTACGTAACGTCCTATTTACGCGGTTCTTTATTTGCGCGGCGTTTTATTTGCGCTTATATCAGGAATATGGTAAACTATAACAGTATATATAGGAAAAGAAGAAAATGGAAAAAGCAAATAAGATCATAGATTGGAACGGAAGAGAATGAAGAAAACGATTATTGTTATGCCGGTGGCAAATGAAGAAACGACGATGGGCGGGATTATTGAGGAAATATTGGCGCTGCCCTATGATAATCTGTATTTGTATCCGGTGATGGACAATTATTCTACGGACGGCACGAGAGCAATTATCGAAGAATATGAAAAGAAAACGGACAAAGTAAAGCTTATCTTTTATAAGGAATCCTATGGAGTGATCAGCTGTTATCTGGAAGGGTTCCGCCATGCTCTGAAGGACGGGGCGGAACGCGTGATCGAGATGGACGGCGGAGGCAGCCATTTGCCGAAGGAGATACCGCAGTTTATCGAAAAATTGGACGAAGGGTATGACTGTGTCTGGGGTTCCCGCTTTGTGGAAGGAGGAGGCATCAGCCACCATCCGCTTTACCGGAGGATATTGAGTTCCGGCGGGACGGTTCTGGCCAATTTGGTACTGGGGACGAGGCTGAAGGATATGACCAGCGGCTTTGAGGGCTTTCAGAGATATGTATTGGAAGATTTGAAATTGGATCAGTTTCTGTCCACGGGGCATATGTACCAGACGGAGATGCGGTATTATTGCAGGAACTACCATACGATAGAGGTTCCGATTCACTATATAGGTTCGGAGTCCAGCTTCCGCTTCCAAGTGGTGGCAGAAGCCCTTCGGATCCTGTTCCAATTGAAAAAGGCAGGAAAGAGCATTTATAAAAACGGAGGCGGCAGAAAGAGAAATGCCGGTCAGGCAGCAGCGGAAAAAGCGGCCGCAAAAAAGAGAGAAAAGGCGTGAGGATCAGGATGAGGCGTGGGGATCAGGATGAAGCGTAAAATAGCATTTCATTTGAATTGTCTGGAGCAGGGAGGCGCGGAGCGGGTGGTATCCAATCTGGCCAATCGTTTTGCCAGGGAAGGCTATGAAGTCCTTCTGGCTACGGAATGGTATGGGGAAAACGAATTCCAGATCGACAGGGAAGTACGCCGGGTGCATGTAGGGTTAAAGGAAAGCGACAAGGGGAAGTCCCGTATGGCGCAGTTTTTGCTCCGGGTGAAATATTTAAGGGAATTTATGAAAAAAGAACGGCCGGATATTCTGATCGCGTTTGCCCAGAGGGCGAACTACCGGGCGCTGATGGCCGCGCCCGGCACAAAGGTGCCGGTATTGATTTCCATCCGGACGGATCCGGCGGGGCATTATGATGCCTTATCGGACAAGGTGCAGATTCCGCTTTTGTTTCCGGGGGCGGCGGGCTGCGTGTTCCAGACCGAAGGGCAGCGGGAATTCTTTGCCCCTTATCTGCAAAAGAATTCCAGAATTATACTGAATCCGATTCATGACAAATATATCGGCGTGCCGGAGCCGGAAAAGAGGAAAAAAGAAGTGGTTCAGTCCGGCAGGCTGGTGGACTTTAAAAACCAGCCGATGCTGCTGCAGGCTTTTATAGAAGTACACAAGAAGCATCCCGATTACGTGTTGAAAATTTATGGCGGCGATTCCTTTGACGGGACAAAGGAAATACTGGAATCCATCATTGAAAAGAATAGGGCCGGGGAGTATATCCATCTGATGGGAGCCAGCGACTGCCTGGAAAAAGATTTGGCGGATGCGGCCGTATATGCTTTTTCCTCCGATTGGGAAGGGCTTCCAAACGCCCTTTTGGAAGCGATGGCTCTTGGGCTACCTATCGTAGCCACTGACTGCCCCTGCGGAGGGCCGCGCACGGTCATGGAGGACGGGGTGAGCGGGCTGATGGTGCCGGTCAAGGATCCGAAAGCGATGGAAGAAGGAATCAATAAGCTGATTGAAGATCCGGAACTCGGGCGGAGGCTTGGGAGAAATGCGAGGAAAATCGGCGAAATTGCCAATGGAACGGCTATTTTTGGGCAGTGGCGGGATTATATAGAAGAGATATGCGCAAAAAAGGGCGCGGGAAAGAGGTAAACATGTTTTCATACAGCGATTACAAAGAGATTTTAAGGATTATCAAATCCACAGGCCGGCAGACGGATTATGGCGGCGCCCTGCACAGGGACAAGTTTGTTATTATGCGCCATGACGTGGAATACAGCGTGGAAAGGGCGTATGCCCTGGCAAAGGTGGAATCCAGCATGGATTTTACTTCCACCTTCTTTTTCCAATGGACAAACAATTCCTATAACCTGCTGTCCAGAAAGAACCGGGATCTGATCCGCGATATGCATGAAAGGGGACAGAATATAGGCCTGCATTTTGCCTTGAACGGCATGACGGATATGCAGGAGGTGCGGAAGCAGATTGTCAAAGAAATGCATATGCTCAGCGAGATGATCGGCTTTGAAATATCGGAGTTTTCGATACACCGCCCTTCTCCCGCCGTGCTTGCAGAGAATATCAAGCTGCCGGGAATTATTAACGCTTATCAGGATGAATTTTTTACTTTTTCCGAGAATGTCTCGGAGAATTCCGAGCTGGCGGTCAAATACATGTCCGATGCCAACCATATCTGGCGGTACGGTTATCCGGATGAGAAAAATATATTGGGACACGATAAAGTGCAGATCTTGACGCACCCTTTTGCGTGGACAAAAAAAGGGTATGACAATTACGGGAACTTTAAGAGCCTGGTAAAAGAAAAATATATGGAGCTGATCGACAGCATTGATAATGAATGCAAGGATTTCGGCGAATATAAGGATAGTTTTCTGGAAAAATGCGCGGATAAGTGACACGGTGGAGGTCGGTAGACGGTATGTGCGGAATATGCGGTTTTGTATCAAAGAGAGAGATCAGCCTGACGCAGTTAAAAGAAATGAACGATACGATGTACCATAGGGGTCCCGACGACAGCGGGGAGGAAATCTATGAGCTGCCCGGGGGATACCGGGCGGGATTTGCCCAGAGGCGGCTGGCCATTATGGATCTGTCCGCGCTGGGCCATCAGCCCATGCATTCGGATAACGGCCGCGTCAGCGTAGTGTTCAACGGGGAAATCTATAATTTTCAGGAGATACGGGAAGAACTTTCCGATTATACGTTTCGTTCCAACTGTGACACGGAGGTCATTATCGCGGCATATTTGAAGTGGGGAATCGGCTGCGTGGAACGGTTTGTAGGAATGTATGCGATCGCCCTGCTGGACAGGGAAAGCGGGGAGGCGTACCTGGTAAGGGACTGCATCGGGAAAAAACCGATGTATTATTGGCTGGACGGCGAAAACCTGGTCTTTGCTTCGGAGCTGAAGCCGGTCATGGCGTGTCCGGGATTTCAGAAGAAGATAAGAAAAGACATATTATCCCGTTATTTATACCAGCAGTATATCAATGCGCCGGAAACGATTTTTGAAGATGTCTACAAACTGGAACCGGGGGCGGTTCTTGCTTTTTCCGGCGGCCGGGTAAAAACATGGAAATATTGGGATATCAAGGAGGCATATCACAGAGGAAGGAAAAATCAGGTGGAGGATTACGCCCAGGCCAAGTCTGAATTGAAAGAGCGCCTGAAAAAGGCTATCGCATACCGGATGATTTCCGATGTGCCGCTGGGGGCTTTTTTAAGCGGGGGATATGATTCTTCCTTGATTACGGCCATTGCCCAGGAGCATTCCAAAGAGCCGGTCAAGACATTTTCCATTGGCTTTCACGAAGAAAAATACAATGAAGCGAAGTATGCAAAGCAAGTGGCGGATTATTTGGGCGCCGACCATACGGAACTGTATATTGACGAAAAGCAGATGTTCGACTTGGTGGAAAGCATCCCGGCATATTATGACGAGCCGTTTGCGGACAGCTCCCAGATTCCGTCCATGCTTGTAGCGGCGCTGGCAAAGGAAAAGGTGACGGTAGTCCTTTCCGGCGACGGCGGGGATGAATTTTACTGTGGATATAATATTTATGAGAACGTGGCCCAGGCCCAGATGCTGGATATCCCTGGCGGAATCGTCCATGGGCTTTGCAATCTCCCCCTTGTGCGCCGTGCAGGGATAGGGGATAAGCTGCCTTTCCGGGTCCGGGTGATTGCGGAAAACCGCAACAGGGAGACGAAAACCCAGTTCGGCGCCAGCAATTATATTGTCAGGGCAAAGAAGATGGTTCGTAATGACGGGCATGCCCTGCCATGCCATTATGAAATAGAGAGCGGCTATGGGGAAGACAAATGGCAGATACGCCGGATGCTGCTGGATATGGATACCTATCTGCCGGGGGATATTCTCTGCAAGGTGGACAGGGCTTCCATGAAATATTCTTTAGAGGCCCGCTGCCCGATTCTGGATAAGGATGTGATGGAATATTCGTTCCGCATCCCCCATGGCTTTAAGTTCCATAAGGGGGATAAGAAGCATATTTTGAAAGATATTGCTTATGATTATATTCCAAAAGAACTGCTGGACCGGCCGAAGGTGGGCTTTGGCGTACCTCTGGACAAATGGCTGCGGGGGCCGTTGAAGGAGCAGCTCCTTGCTTACAGCGAGAAAGAATATCTGGAAAGACAGGGGATTTTCGATGCGGAGTATGTGTCGGGGATGGTCAGGGATTATATAAAGACCGGGGACGGAGGCCCGGCCACCGGGGCGAATTACTCCAAACTGTCATGGTCGTTTTTTATTTTTGAGCAGTGGTATCAGCGGTATTTATAAGCCGTTTGCAGACTTTTCGCGGAAGTGCCGCAAAGGGGATGGATCCTATGGAAAAAAAACATATTGCGATGTTTATCAGTTCCCTGAATAAAGGAGGCTCGGAACGGGTTCTTGTCAACCTTGCCGAATATTTTTATTCCCGGGGGTATGAGGTGACGATTGTTACCCAGTATAAAACGGAAAACGAATATAGAATCAGCGATGGCATCCGCCGGATTTTGTCGGAAATTACGCAGGAAGAAATGGGAAATGGAAGGATTTCCAATTTTTTCCGGCGCTTTGCCAAGCTGCGGGGGATATGGAAGAAAGAAAAGCCGGATCTGATCCTTTCTTTTATTGGGAAAAATAATATGATGGCGCTTATGACGTCGCGGCTGCTGCACATTCCGGTGGTGGTATCCGTACGGGGGGAACCGGCGGAAGAATATTACTCGCCTCTGTTAAAAAGGGCGGCTGGTTTTCTGTTTCGGTTTGCGGACGGCATTGTGTTTCCGGTGGAAAAAAGCATGGATTTTTTCCCGGAGGCGGTGAGAAAAAAGGCGGTCTGCCTGAAGAATCCGCTGAATCCGGCGTTTATCCGGCAGATATATAGCGGAGAGAGGGAGAAACAGATTGTGGCGGTAGGCCGGGTGGATGCCAATAAAAACCATGAAATGGTCATTCGGGCGTTCGCCGGACTGGCAGAGGAATACCCGGATTACAGCCTTATTATATATGGCGAGGGAGAACTGCGCCCGTCGCTGCTTCAGATGGCGGAAGAAATGGGATTAAAGGACAGGGTTTTTTTGCCGGGCAGCATAACCGATGTGGCGTCCGCCATTTATAAGGCTTCGTTTTTCGTATTGTCATCCTATTCGGAAGGGATGCCAAATACTTTAATAGAGGCTATGGCTTTGGGAATACCTTCGATTTCCACGGACTGCCCCTGCGGCGGTCCGGCGGAATTGATTGAAGACGGAGTGAACGGATATTTAATAGAGCCTGGAAACTGGAAAAAATTGCAAGATATCCTGCAAAAATTAATAAATAACCCTGGCCTGGCAAAAAAAGTGGGGGAAAATGCTTCAAAAATCCAGGAGGTATTGAATCCTGATCGGATTAATAAAATGTGGGAAGATTATCTTTGTAAGTGGATGGAAAGATAAAGAGGAATTGGTTATGAGCATGCAGTCTGATATTGAAATACTCTTTGTGCAGACAATAGAGATATATGCGAAGCGGTATGGTTTATCGGGAGAATCGGCAGTGGATCTGTTTCATAAACATCAGGTATTTGAAAAGATGTTGATGCAGCATGAGTATTTACATCAGGTGGACTTCGAGGAGGTAATGGAATATGTTGATAAGATAATGGAAGAGGACTCTAAAGAGTTAGTAGTATACCATGGAAGCTGTTGGGATTTTAAAGAAATAGATTTATCAAAATCCCATAATAGGAGAGACTTTGGAAAAGGATTTTATACAACTATATTAAAATCACAATCGGAAGAATGGGCATATCGTCTTTCATTACGTGAAAAAAAAGAAAAATATTTTGTATATGAATTTCTTTTTGCAGAAAGTGAAGCATTAGGGGTGAAACGTTTTGATTCATTAAATCAGGAATGGTTAGAATTTATCAAAGAGAATAGGAGCAAAGGCGGTTTGCAGCATACCTATGATTTTGTCATCGGGCCAGTGGCAGATGACAGGACAATGGAAACCGTGCAGCTATATATTGCCGATATTTTGACGGCTGAAGAAGCGGTGAAACGTTTGAAGTATAATCAACCGAATAATCAGATATCATTTCATACAGAGCGGGCGTTAAAACATTTAAAATTCGTTGGGAGGGAATCATATGAGTGAAACTGTTTATACGTTTCATGGGAAGGATATTACAATGAATGTGTGTATCCAGATTAAAGCAGTTATTAAGCTGTTGCAAGAGCAGTTCGGGTTCGGGTTTATGGAAGCGGCGATGAGGTTTTATAAATCACAAACGTACAAGATATTGCAGAATACGGAAAATGCACTGTGGGCTGAATCGGCAGAATATATTGTGGATAGATATTTGGAAGAGCCGGATAATGGGAGAAATTTCGAAACACATGCCGAAGAGAGGCGTGGAGGTTTAAATGACACGTAAACAAGCAATCCAATCAATAATTTTCATAGTGGTATTCTTCTACCTTCTGATGACCGTGACATATATCATAAGGACGAACGGGGACGTGAAAGACCGGTTCACCGGGTTTTATGCGGAAAAGGACAATACGATCGATGTGGTGATGGTAGGTTCCAGCCCGGTTTATCCTTATTATGCAGTTCCGATGATGTGGGGCGAATATGGGTTCCGCGCCTATCCCATATCCACGAACTTGCAGCGCCCCGTGGCGGCGGTGGGCTTGCTGGAAGAGGTGAGGAAGACCCAGGATCCTGCCCTTTATATCTTCGAGATGAGAATGTATACCGCAAGGGAAATGGATCTGACAAACAATATGGCATATACCCGGGGCGTGACGGACAATATGAAATATTCCTGGAACCGGATCCAAACGATCAACGACATGGTGGACGATGTTTCCGAGAGGCATACGTATTATTTCGACATTTTCAAATACCATTCCAACTGGAAAACCATGGTATTGCCGGAACAGCTGGCCTGTTTCCGGTATGAGAAATTGGACGACCAAAAGGGATATGTGATGACGGATGAAGTGGGGCCTTGCGAGGCGGTGGATACCTCCGGTATTACGGAACGGCTGCCTATGCCGGAATTCCAGGAGGAATGCCTGGAACGGCTGTTGGATTATCTGGAGGGAAACGGGTTGCAGGCTTTGTTTATTCTTTCCCCTACGGTGATGGAAGAAGAGAAGCAGAAGATGTATAATTATATGGAAGATATCATAAGCGCCAGAGGATATGAATTCCTGAACATGAATGACTATTATGATGAAATCGGCTTGGATTTTGCGGCGGATTTCAGCGATTACGGCGGGCATGTGAATGCGCTGGGGGCAGAAAAGTGCAGCACATTCCTGGGCGGATATCTGGTGGAGAATTATGGGATAGAGGATAAGCGGGGAGAAAAGGGCTGTGAAAGCTGGGATGCGGCTTATTTGCAATGGCAGGAGGAATTCGCGCAGGCGAAGCAGACGATTGCCCGGCGGATTGCGGAAAAGGATTTTGCGGATGCGCCGGTGGAAGAGCCGGAATAAAAAGAAGCGCGCTTCGGCGCGCTGGCATGGCAGCGGATAAGGAGGACGGGATGTGCGGTATTGCAGGGTTTTGTAATCTGAAAGGCGACTGGGAAGAGAATATCAGGAAGATGAACCGGCGGATGGCCCACAGGGGGCCGGATGCAGAAGGAGTTCTGGCGCTGGAAAACGGGCGCGTGGCGCTGGGCCACAGGCGGCTTTCTATCGTGGATTTGTCTGCAAACGGCGCACAGCCTATGGAATCCCACAGCGGCAGATATGCCATTGCTTATAACGGCGAAATTTACAATTATAAAAAGATAGCCGCAAAACTAATCGAAGAAAAAAAGGCGGCGGCATTCAGAGGGAGTTCGGATACGGAAGTGCTTTTGGAAGCCATAGAGGCCTATGGCGTGGAAGAAGCCATTGCCATGTGCAAAGGCATGTTTGCCATCGCGCTGTACGATAAGAAAGAACGGGAGCTGTTTCTTCTGCGCGACAGAGTAGGAGAGAAACCGCTCTATTATGGTTTCAGCAAAGGGGCTTTTGTGTTTGCTTCGGAAATCGGTTCCCTTACCGTGCTGGATGGTTTTGAAAATGAGGTCAACACGGATGTGCTGGATATTTATTTTACCCATGGATATATTCCCGCCCCTTACTCCATTTACAGGGATATTTATAAGCTGGAGCCGGGGACGGTACTCAGGATCAAATGCCCTTATGAAAAAAAGGATATTTCTATAACCGCTTATTGGTCCATGGAGGAAGCGGCGAAGAAAGGGCAGGAGAATTTGTTCCGGGGCAGCAGGGAAGAGGCGGCGGAAGAGCTGGAGCGGCTGCTGAAGGCATCCATCGGCGAGCAGATGACGGCAGACGTTCCGGTAGGGGCTTTCTTGTCGGCGGGGATCGACAGCAGCACGATTGTGGCTCTGATGCAGTCTTTAAACAGCAGGAAGGTAAGAAGCTTTACGATCGGGATGACCGAGAAGGGATATAACGAAGCGGAGGCCGCAAAGGAGATTGCCCGGCATCTTGGAACGGAGCATACGGAGCTGTATATTACGGAAGAGGACGCGGTGGCGGTGATTCCCGGCCTGGCCTATATGTTCGGGGAGCCTTTTGCGGATTCTTCCCAAATCCCTACTTATCTGGTAAGCAAGATGACGAGGGAGCATGTGACGGTGTCCCTCTCCGGGGACGGCGGGGACGAGCTGTTCTGCGGATATACTTCTTATGAGTCGGTGAGCCGTATCTGGAACAAAATGAAGGGAGTTCCTTACTGGGTCAGAAAACCGTGCAGCAGCCTCGTATTGCACAGCCCTTTGGCGAAAAACCCGATTTACCGGACGAAGGGAACGCTGCTGGGGGCGAAGGGGCCGGGAAGGCTCTACGAGATATCTTATGAAACGGATCCGCTGACGAGGCAGATCAGCAAAAACCATGTGTTCTGCCCTTATAAATATAACGAATTCCAAGAGGGCTGCCTTAAGGAAACGAACCATAATATCATGTTGATGGACATGCTGATGTATCACCCGGACGACATCCTCGTCAAGGTGGACCGGGCAGCCATGGCGGTTTCTTTGGAAACGAGGGTGCCCATGCTGGATAAAGACGTGGTGGAATTCGCCTGGTCCCTTCCGATTGAATATAAACGGGAGGGAAAGACGGGGAAAAAAGTGTTGCGCGACGTGCTTTATAAATATGTGCCGAGGGAAATGATGGAGCGGCCGAAGAAGGGATTCAGCATTCCCATCGACCAATGGCTATTGAAGCCGGGGCTGAGAAAATGGGCGGAAGATCTGATCGACAGGGATATGTTGAAGCGGCAAGGGATTTTGGATCCGGACGTGGTATGGAAGATTTGGGAGGATTTTACGGAAAGAGGGATTTGGCGGATCCAGATCTGGTTTATTTTGATGTTCCAGGAATGGGGGTTGCTATAAAATGAATATTATACGGATGTCGGGGGGGATCGGCAATCAGATGTTCCAGTACGCGCTCTATCTGAAGCTGGTTTCACTGGGAAAAGAGGTAAAATTTGATGATGTGACGGAATATGAACTGGATAATGCGCGGCCTATCATGCTTTCGGTATTCGGCATCGATTATCCGAAAGCGTCCAGGGAGGAACTGGTCAAACTCACGGATGCATCCATGGATCTTAGGAGCCGTGTGCGCCGTAAGATATTCGGAAGGAAAAGCGGGGAATACCATGAGGCATCTGCGGATTATGACGAGACGGTGCTGGAAAAAGATAATGCTTATTTATGCGGATGCTTCCAGAGCGAAAAATACTTTAAGGATATCGAGCAAGAGGTGAGGGAAACGTACCGTTTTCGGAATGCGGCGGTTCCAAAGGAAATACAGGGCGGGATAGAGACTTATGAGAGACAGATCCGGGAGAGCCTTTCCGTCAGCATACATATCCGCCGGGGGGATTATCTGGATGCCGCCGACGTGTATGGAGGTATCTGCACGGATGCCTATTATAACCGTGCGATCCGGTATATGATAGAAAAATATGGGACCCCCAGCTTTTTTGTTTTTACCAACGATACTTTCTGGGCGGAAAAATGGTGCGAGGTAAGGGAGCGGGAAACGGGCAGGCGGTTCACGGTGATCAAAGGAACGGATGAAGAGACGGGTTATCTTGATCTTATGCTGATGAGCCTTTGCAAAGCCCATATTATTGCCAACAGCAGCTTCAGCTGGTGGGGGGCGTGGCTGGATGCATCCCCGGATAAATGCGTGGCCGCTCCGGTCAAATGGATCAATACCCGGGAATGCCGCGATATTTATACAGAGGATATGGTGAGAATCGGTTCCAATGGAAAGCTTAGGACGGACTAGGGGTCCGAAAAGGATGAAAGATTCGGTGAAGAGGTAAACAGTGGAAGAAAAACTGGTTTCGGTGATTGTAGCAGTCTATAATATAGAAGAATACCTGCCCCGCTGCGTGGATTCCATTCTGGCGCAGACGTATGGAAAGCTGGAGATTATTCTGGTGGACGACGGGTCTCGGGACCGGTCCGGCAGTATTTGTGATGCCTATGCCCGAAAAGACCGCCGGATCATGGTGATCCATAAGAAAAACGGCGGGCTGTCCGATGCGCGGAATGCGGGAATGGATGCGGCATCCGGGGAGTACATCGGCTTTGTGGACGGGGACGACTGGATCGAGCCGGATATGTACCGGGCCATGTACCAGGCCTGTGAAAAAGAAAAGGCCCAGGCGGCGGCCTGCCGCTATAAACAAATAACGAAATCAGGCGTTATTGACGGTTCGGCAGGAAATAGTGTATGCTTATCAAGGGATGAGGCATTGGAAATATATGTATGCGGGGACGACCGGTATTTGATTTACAATTCCGTATGGAGCAAATTATTCGCAAGGGAATTGGTGGAGGATATGAGGTTTCCTGTGGGAAAAAATTCGGAAGATATCATGTTTACCACGAAGGCTTTCTGCAGGCTGGAACGGCTCGCATATTTAGACGAAGCGTATTATAATTACGTGCTGGACAGAGAAGGAAGTATTATGAATGAAAAAGCCGGAGAGCGGCGGCTTGGGGATGAAATTCCCTTCTGGCAGGAACAGATCGCTTATTTCCGGGAAGCCGGAATGGAAGAACTGTCGGATAAAGCGGCTTATCATTTTTACCGGCGGCTGCTGTTTTATTATATTGATTTTATGGAAAATAAAAAGACAAGGATGTTTGCGGATAAAATTGCCGGGCTGCTGCGGATGGACAGGAAGGAAATCCACAGGATATATAAAAAGGATTATGTGGCAATGGGAGACAGGGCGCGAATGAAACTGGCGTTGCTGCTGCCCTGGGCATATTACCGCGCGGTGAAGATTTATGACCGGTATGTGGTTCCGCTGCGGAGCAAAGAATAGGAAATGGATGAGGAGAGGACATACCTTTTATGGGCGAATACAGAAATGGGAAATTACAGCTTCCGAACGTCACTCTGGCGGCGATGGACAGCGTCAGGGTAAAGGCTTCGGTAAAGGCTTTGGAATACAGCATGAAGGGGATTGATTTTGGCGAGGTGCTGATCATTACCCATAGAAGGCCGCTTTTTCTGCCGAAAGGAATCAGGTACCGGCATATTGATAAGCTGAAAAATATAGATGCTTTTAATTATAACATGATCTATAAGATCCACGAGTATATCCATACGGATTACATGCTGCTGGTACACTACGATGGCTTTGTGGTGAACCCGGATATGTGGAGGGATGAATTCCTGGATTATGATTATATCGGATCGCCGTTTCCGCTGCCGAAGGATGACTTTTCTTACCGGGATGCGGACGGAAATATCTGCCGGGTGGGAAACAGCGTGTCCATAAGAAGCAAACGGCTGCTGGAGTTCCCTTCAAAGGCAGGAATTCCCTTTGAAGCGGATCACGGATTTTTTAATGAAGATGGATTTATCTGTTGCAAGAACCGGCATCTGTTTGAGGCGGAGGGCATGAAATACGCGCCGCTGGAAGTAGCGAAATATTTCGGGCATGAATCCATGTTACCGGAAACAGAGGGCATACGCCCCTTTGTATTCCATAAATGGGCAGGGACTAATGCGGAATATCCCAAGTTTTATTGACAGGAGAGATCGGATATGGTTTATGATAGTTTTCAGTTTTTCAATGAGTTGGATATCCTGCTTTTGAGGATGCATATCCTGGACGATGTGGTGGACAGATTTGTGGTCAGCGAGTCCACCGTAACTTTTTCAGGAGATGCCAAGCCGCTTTACTATGAAGAAAATAAGGAGATGTTCAAGGAGTTCGAACATAAAATCATCCATAACGTAGTGGACGATACGCCGATGGACTGCAACGCATTTTTGCGCGACCACCATCAGAAATGCGCGGTGGCCAGGGGGCTGAAGGGCTGCCGGCCGGACGACATCGTGATCTTCAGCGACGTGGATGAGATTCCTAATCCGGAGACGCTGAAAAAATTACTGCCGGAAGTGGAAGACGGGAAGATTTATATGCTGGCCCAGCGGCTTTTTTACTGCTATCTGGATATGGAAGAAGTGTCCGGGCGGCTGCTTTCGGTGACGGGAGAGTTCGAAGGAGTGGAGAAGCCGATGTGGCTGGGGACGAAGGTCTGCAAGTATGCCATGCTGGACAAGTATACGACGGAAGAACTGCGGAATAAGGAACAGAGGGAAGTAGGAGTGCGCGTGCCGGACGGGGGCTGGCATTTCAGTTATATGGGAGGCGGAAAGAACCAGTCGGTGGAAGACCGGGTAAAATATAAGATAAAGAGCGCGGCCCACCAGGAATATAACAATCGTTCCACTTTGTCGAAAGTAAGGAGGAATATTAGGAACCATCAGGATATTTTCGGGCGGGACGCCCGGATGGTGCAAGTGGAGATCGACGAGACGTTTCCGAAGTATTTGAGGGAGAATATCGATAAGTACCAATATTTGCTGTACCAAAAGCCGAAGTGGTATGAGTTCTGGAAATGACGGCAAACGGCATGGATGGAATGGAAAATGAAAAACGGTAAAGATGGAGAAGGATACAGCAAAAGGAATGTCGTATGGTCGGAACGGAATTTATAAAGGGACAAGGGCTTGGAAACCAGTTATTCTGTTATGTGTCGGCGAGATGCATCGCCAGGGATCTTGGATATGAATTCGGCACGGCGGGGCAGGAACAGCTGGCGGTAAATATCCATAGCAAAAAGGGCATGTATTTTATGGATATGGATCTTGGGATGCCTATAGTGGATAAAGAAAATTATAAGGTTTACCGGGAAAAAGAAAAAAGGATATATTTAAAAAACAGCGTCCACGATATGACGCACGGCTGCTATGTGGCGGATGCGGACGAGGGCGTTTACGGGATAGGGGATGATACGCTGATCTGTGGGAACCTGCAGGCGGAGAGGTACTTTTCTTCCCATAAGAAAGAAATAAAGGAATGGCTGAGGGTAAAAAAGGAATACGATTCCTATGAATATACAAGGGACAACCTTTGCGTGATGAATATAAGGGGAGGGGAATATGCGGGCGACCATGCCCTTTTCCTGCGCAGGAAATATTGGCTGGATGCCATGAAAAATATGCGGGATATCCGTCCGGATATGGAATTTTGCATCGTGACGGACGACGTGGGGGCGGCGGGGCGGCTGCTGCCGGGAATAGAAGCATGCCATGGGGATCTTGCCAAGGATTATGTGACGCTGAAAAATGCCAGGTATTTGATTTTATCCAATTCTTCCTTCGCCTTTTTCCCTGCATTTACCAGCGAGACGGTGAAAATGGTGATCGCGCCGAAATATTGGGCAAGGCATAATGTATCGGATGGGTATTGGGCTTCCGGGCAGAATATTTATGAAGGCTTTTTGTACCAGGACAGGAAAGGAAAGCTTTTCCGCGCAGAGGAGTGCCGGAAGGAATGGGAGGCCTATAAAAGAAGAGGCGGCATGGATATGGGGAGAAAAGAATATACGGAAAGGGAAATCAGAACCCGGCAGAAGAAGGATAGAATGCTGTACTGGATGGATAAAGCGAAGGCACGGCTGAGGTAAAAGAAAAGGAGCAATCAGGCGTTATGGCAAAAGTGTCTATTTGTATTCCAGCGTATAATAATGCGGCGACGGTAAGGCGCTTGCTGGAATCGGTGGAAAAGCAGACATGGGAAGATTATGAAGTGATCATTACGGACGATTCCGACGGCGATGAGGTGGGGAAACTGGCGGAAGAGGAAGGATATGTCCGGTATTATAAAAATGAAGTTTCCCTTGGGGCGGCGGCCAACTGGAACGAGGCGGTCGGAAAAAGCAGCGGCGAATATGTGAAGATCATGCATCATGACGACTGGTTTACGGATGAAAACAGCCTGGGGGCTTTTGTGGATATGCTGGAACAGCACCCGGAGGCGGATCTTGCGTTTTCAGGAAGCCGGCAGGAGGAAGCGGGAAGGAGCTATGACCGCTGTATATCGGCAGATGACGCGGCGCTGGTCAGGGAGGATTACAGGAACCTGTTTCTTGGGAATACCATCGGGGCGCCAAGCGCAGTGATCGTGAGAAGGAAAGCGCTGGAGGAAGAGCCGGGCGGAGGTATTATTTATGATGAAGCGCTGGCCTGGCTGGTGGATATGGAATATTATATGCATATTTTAAAGGGGAATCCCAAGTTTGTTTATACGGAAAAACCGTTGGTTTCCATAGGAGTCGGCGAAAACCAGCTGACCGAAGCATGCCGGGATGACCAGGAATTAAATGCGTTTGAGCATGGATATATTTATCAGAAATACCATCTTGGAGAAAAAGAAGAATGCCGCAGGAAGCTGGCCCGCATACTGGCGGATGCCGGAAAGGGCGTGCAGGAGGCCGGAAATTATGGCATCGGTAGGGAGGAGTACCAGGAAGTGAAACGAAAGAAGCTTTGGAGCGCCATCCAATGGAAGGTGACGCATTTGCTCAACAGAAAGGATATTCTGTTTTTATTTGTTTTGTGGTTTGTTTTAAGCTTGTTTCCTTTGCTTTACCTGTCGCCGGTCAATCATGCCACAGGGGATGACTTGGGTTATGGAAGGCTGACCCACGAAGCATGGGTGGAAACACATTCTTTGGCAGAGGTAGTGAAAGCGGCGGGAAGAACGGTGAGGGATTATTATTATGGATTGCAGGGAACGTGGACGAGTATTTTTCTTTTTACTTTGCAGCCGGAGGTTTTCTCGCCTGAGGCATATATCATAGTCCCCTTCCTTATGCTGGCACTGTGGCTGGGGGCGACGTGGATTCTGGGACATTATCTGCTGGTGCGGAAAGCCGGGTTTTCCAAGACGTATTTTGGGATTTTGTACTTGCTGTTCGCAACGGCCGGAATACAGTATGTGCCGAGTACGAAGTCGGCAATTTTCTGGTATAACGGAACGGCCCATTATACCGTGCCTTATGCGATCGCATTATTGAGCCTGTATTTTTATTTCCGGTTCGTGGACGGGGAAGAGAAGCAGGGAAGGAGAAGCTACGTCGGGATGGCCGTATGTATGGCTCTGCTGGGGGGATGCAGCTATCAGCCAGCCCTGCTGGCTCCTATGGTTATGGTGCTGCTGTCTATGTTCCGTTGGGGAGAAAAGGAAAAAAGGAAGAGATTGCTGCTGTGCCTCCTGCCGCTGGCACTGGAAATGGCCGGTCTTATTGTCAGCATGAAAGCGCCCGGGAATAAAGTACGGGGCGGCGAAGATTTTGGTTTCGGCGTGTCGGCGGCAGTTCAGACGGTGCTGTCCTGCTTTGTCACAGGGGCGGTCCAGGCATGGAATTATATGTGGGAACATCCGCTTCTTTTGCTGTTTTTTGCCGCCGCCGCCGTTGTAGTATGGCGTGTGGGGAAAGATGTGGGAGAAGGGAGGAAATATCCCCTTCCAGGGCTGTTTGTGTTATTTTCCTACTGTGTGTACTGCGCGGTATTTGCTCCGCCGGTCTATGCAGGGGTGGAGGTATCCGGCGGCGTATATAATATGAATTATTATGCTTTTCTTTATATGGTGTTTGCGGATATTATATATATCGGCGGGGCTTTCAGCAGAAAAAGGAGCTGCGACCCGGGCGGAAAAGACATTATGGAAGGCGGAAGCCAGAGGATATGGGGCAGGAAGGAAACGGCGGCTGCTGCGGTGATGGCAGTTCTGGCACTGGGATATCTTTGCTTTTTCCGTTCGGATGTAAAGACAATGACGACCTGGAGGACTTTGGAATATATCGTGAGCGGCCGGGCGGCGGATTATAAAGAGCAGATAGAGCTGCAAAGATCGGTGCTCCTGGACGACAGCATAAAAGATGTGGTGCTTCCATTCATAAATGATGACCAGGGGCCTTTGATGCATATGCCGCTGATGGAAGACCCGGATGCGTGGACGAATACGGTTACAAAATTGTTTTATGGAAAAGACAGCGTGGTTGCCATACCGAGGGAGGTATGGAATGAATTACAAGGGAAATGAGTGTGGAAAGAAGAGAGCGGAAGAGTGAACTTCATATTGATAAAATCGGTATCTGGCTGCTGTATCTGAGCGTTACATTGGAAATCATCATTGTGATTGTAGATAAAAGCAACTATACCAATCCGCTGGAGGGCCAGCTGTTTCGTCTTACGTTTCTTTTGGCGGCGGGGAAGGTATTGTGTACCAGATATTCGGTAAAGGAATGGGCGGCGCTTGTGCTGTTCGGCCTTTTGGGCCTGGTATCCTATAAAGCCACGGGGCGGAACGAGATCCTGCGTATCGTGGCGTTTGTTGCGGCCTGCAAAGGAACGGATGTGAAAAAACTGCTGAAATATGTGTTTTATATGACGGCGGCGGGCTGCCTTCTGCTGGTGGTTTTATCGCTGACAGGGATTTACGGCGGGCTGGCTTTGGAAACGGACTTTGGAAGGGGATATACGCAGGTCAGGTATTGCCTCGGGCTGGGTCATCCGAACGCGCTGCATTGCATGTTTATGATGCTGGTGCTTCTGGGGCTGTACCTATATAATGATAAAATGAAATGGTATGCTTATGCCGTTTTGTCTGCCATGAATTATGCCTTGTATCTTCTGACGGATTCCAATACAGGGATGATTATAACATTTTGCGGTATTTTTGGCGCGGCTGTGGTACACTATTGGAAGGGGCTGCAGGAGAAGAAGGGAATCTATATAGCCGGGGCGGCGGTATTTTTATTATGCGTCGTATTTTCCGTGATGGCTGCGGACCGCGGGTTTGCAAAGCCGGATTATGTGACATTCCAGTTTAATAATCCGATGGTCGCAAAGGTGGAGGCGCATTTGAACGGGAGGATCAGGGATCTGCATTATGGCTCCGTCAACCGCGAAGGCACGACGGCCACTTGGTCGCTGTTTTCCCGGCCGGAAAACGACCATTTTTTTGATATGGGGTTTGTAAGGGTATTTTACTGGTATGGCATCGTGCCGGGGCTGGTATATGTGGTTTTGCATGTGCTGCTGACCGGGAAGTTTTATAAGAACAAAGACGGCATGGGGCTGGTGATGGTTACGGTGCTGGCTGTTTATACGGTGGTGGAGGCGCATCTCGTGTCCGTATATATCGGAAGGAATTATCTGCTGTTCTTGATGGGGATGTATGCTTTTGGCATGCCGGGGTTTGGCAAGGAAAGGGAAGGATATCTGTGGTCGTTGGTACCCATGTTTTTTTTGAAGTCAGAAAAATGACGGAGCAGGAAAAGGTATGAAACAGAAGAATAAAATTATAGAAGTATATGGTTTATGGTTTGCGGATCTGGCAAGCATTCTGGCAGCGTTTATTGCCGCGACTTATATCCGGTTCGGGAATTTCCGGGATATGGGCGATAAGAGCATACATTTTCTTGTGTGTTTGTGCCTGATGCTCTTTTGCACGATGTACAGCTTCTTTTTCGACTGGAACAGGAATTTCCTCAGAAGGAGCATATGGAAGGAAGGGATGGCTGTGGTCCAGTATAATGCCATCATGCTTCTGGTGGTCAACCTTCTGATGACGATGATGAAATGGGCGGACGTGTTTTCCAGGCTGGTACTCATCTATTTCCTCATTTTGAATATACTGCTGTCATTTCTGATCCATATGATCATTAAAAAGACGATGCATACCTATTATTCGTCAGGACAAAATGTAGTAAAGGTGCTGGTAGTGACCCAGAGCAATCTGATCGACGAGACGCTGGACCGTCTGGAGAAGGATCTGGATATTTTTTACCAGATCGTCGCCCTGGCTTGCGTGGATTATAATATGGAAGGGAAAAAAATCAGGAATATCCCGGTGGTGGCAGGAAAAGAGGATCTGATCGAGGTGGCTACCCAGATGGCATTGGATGAGGCGTTTTTGAATCTTCCGGGAATTTCCCAGAGCAGCATGGAAAATATTATCCATGGTTTTGAGGATATGGGGGTGGACTGCCATTACAGCCTGGAGCTGCCGGGAGGGGATTCCAACCGCAGCAAAGTGGAAAGCTTCGGCAATTATACGGTGATTACTTACACGCGGTTCCAGAGCAGCTATAAGAGGATGATGATCAAAAGGGTCATGGATATTCTGGGAGGGCTGGTGGGCATGCTCATTACGCTTCTGTTCCTTCCTTTTGTGGCGGCGGCTATTAAACTGGATTCCAAGGGGCCGGTCTTTTTCTCCCAGATCAGGATCGGACGGAACGGGAGGCGGTTTAAAATCTACAAATTCCGTTCCATGTATATCGATGCGGAGGAGAGGAAAAAGGAACTGGAAGCGAAGAACGAGATGCAGGGCCTGATGTTCAAGATCGAAAACGACCCGCGTATCACAAAGGTGGGGGCATTTTTAAGAAAGACAAGCATCGACGAGCTGCCCCAGTTTTATAATGTGTTCAAGGGGGATATGAGCCTTGTGGGAACGAGGCCGCCGACAGCGGACGAATTCGAGAAATATAACCAGTATTACCGCAGGAGGATCAGCATGACGCCGGGACTGACAGGGATGTGGCAGGTGAGCGGGCGGAGCGATATCGAAGATTTCGACGATGTGGTAAAATATGATTTGGAATATATCGACAACTGGTCCCTGCGTCTGGATATCAAAATATTGTTCCAGACGATAGGGGTGGTATTGTTCGGAAAGGGAGCAAAATAATGAATCTTGTGATCGATTGCTTTAAGCTTGTGAAAGGCGCGGGGAAGAGCATAGGCATTTATAATCTGGCAAAAAGCGTGACGGAGCATTTAGGGGGGAAGGCGCTGGAGCTGGCAGGGGAAACATCGGCTTCCGGCAAAGTTCCCCATACGGTGATCGTGTTCGGGAATGCCCATAACAGAGAGGAATTCGACGTGCCAGGCGTAACCTTTGTGGAGATGAAAGGAAATCCCCTGAATAAGATTTACTGCATTCTGTGGGAACTTTTTCTCGTAAAAAAATACGCGAAAAGATACCAGGCAGACCGCGTGCTGTTTCCCAGGGGATACCGGCCGATGGCAGGAAAGGGAAGCCTGGGAAGATGCAGGGGAGGGAGGAAGATCAGAGACACGGTCATTATCCATGATCTGATTCCCTTTTATTACGATAAGCATTATCCCGGTTTTTTTAATCGGATGGAAAACGCCTATATCATGTACCGCCTGAAAGTATCCATGAAAAAAGCGGACGGGATCATTACTATTTCAGAATATTCCAAGGAGGATATGATGGATAAGGTTCCCGGATGCGGGAAGAAGATAAAGGTGATTTATAACGGGATAAATGATGTGTCCTTCCGGCCGGAGCAGAACGCTTCCAAGGAGGAAAAGAAAGAATATATTGTGGCAATGACTTCCGGGCTTCCCCATAAAAATGCCCGGGGGATATTGAGGGCTTATGAAGCGTACCGCCGGAAGACGGACAGGCCGCTGGATCTTGTGGTGGTCGGGATAGAGGATACTTCCGCTTATAAAGAAATGGAGGAAGAAGCGGCTTCCCATATTACATGCTATAAGTTTTTTAAGGCGTTTGACGAGATGTGCCGGGTCGTTGCCGGGGCAAAGGCTTATTTGTTTTTATCCTATATGGAAGGATTCGGTTTTCCGCCTTTGGAGGCGATGCAGCTCGGGGTTCCCGTCGTCTGTTCCGACCGGGCTTCCCTGCCGGAGGTAGTTGCCGATGCAGGAATTCTGGTGGATCCGGATGATCTCGACGGGGTGGCGCTTGCGCTGGCCAAAGTGACGGAAGAGGAAGGAACCAGAAAAGAGCTGGTCAGGAAAGGGTATGAGAATATCAAACGCTTTTCCTGGGACAGCAGAACGGATCTGTATTGGAAGGAACTGTTTCATGAGTAGACTGTTTATATATGATAACTCCAATTTTATCGACTTCCCCATCGGCGGCCAGGTGACGAGCATCGGCAATTTTCTCCGCTATGTCTGCGAGGCTCATCCGGAGCGGACGGACACGATCATGCTGGTAGGAGTGACGATCCATCCCGAAGAGGTGGGAAAGAGAAAGAAGCTCCGTCTTTATGGGAGGCAGATCGATTTCCTGCCGGTAACGGCGGCGGAAAGGGATCTTGGGAATACGACCCGTTCCCTTCGGATGATGTATGCGAAGGGGCTTTTGAAATATGGGAAAATGCTGGGTATTACGAAAAAGGACTGCAATTATTTCCATGCGCCGGAAGCTTACGGCGTGATCAAGCTTTTCTGCCCGAAAGCATCCTGTGTTATTTTTTCCCATGGCAGTTATTTTAATATGGAACGGGGCTTCCGGTTTTTCCAGAAGAATCTGTTGGTAAAAAAAGGATTTGTGGCTTATTTGAAGTGGATCCTGAAAAATGCGGATTTGATCTTCCTGCTGGATAAGGACAGCCTGAGGGATTACGGGCCTTACAATTCCAATCTGGTGCAGGCGGGCAATTCTGTCATATGCCCGGATCTGCCGGAAGAAAGGCATATTTTGGAGGATGGAAAGGTAAAGGAGCTTCTTTTTGTCGGCCGCCTGTCCAAAGACAAACGGGTGGAGCCGATTATCCAGGCGGTTCTCGGGGCAGAGGAAAGTTTTGGGAAATTGAATCTTACGATTGTGGGAGACGGGGAGGAACACCACAACCTGATCCGCTATGAAGGGGAAAACGTTCATTTTGCAGGGGCGGTAACGCCGGAGGAAGTGAAAGAATATATGAAAAAAGCGGATATCCTGGTGATGAATTCCGCTTTTGAAGGAATTCCTATGACGATTCTGGAAGCCATCAGTTACGCGCTTCCGGTGGTCAGCACGAATGTGGGGGGGATCGGCCAAGTGCTTCGTTTCGGCCAGGATTCGGAGGAGACGGACGGAACGGCAGAAGGCATTCTGGAAGCCGTCCGGCGGATCGCTGCCTATTATGATACTTATTCCCATAATGCTTATAAGAACTCCAAGGATTATGACTACCGCAGGGTGAACCAGAAGGTGTATGATCTGCTTTGCGGTTATTGGATGCCGGAGGAGGGCCGATGAGAAAAGAAGAATTCCTGATCAGCGTCATCGTGCCTGTCTATAATAAAGAAAAATATTTGGGACAGTGCATGGACAGTATTCTTGGGCAGACTTATTCCAACCTGGATGTTGTGCTGGTGGACGACGGTTCCGCCGATAGAAGCGGGGAGATCTGCGACGGATATGCCAAAAAGGACAGGAGAGTCCGGGCGGTCCACCAGAAAAATGCCGGTTCTACAGCCGCAGTTTTAAGGGGGCTGGAAGAGGCATCGGGGCAATACTATGCCTTTATCGACAGCGACGACTATGTCAGCCGGGAAATGCTGGAGGAGATGGCGGGGCATCTTTCCGGCCGGAAAGGGGAGATCGTCTGCTGTAATTATGTGCTGGAAAAGCAGAAGGAAACAGTTCCTGTGATCCAGGGGCTTGCTCCGGGAATTTATGAGGGGGAAAGACTGGAGCGGGAAGTGAAAGCGGAACTGGCGGGCAACGAGAACAGAAAGATTCCCATGTCCCGCTGCATGAAGCTTTGCGAGAAATCGGTATTCGATGGAAACGAAAAATATTATGATACGAAGATCCGCATGGGGGACGATTTTAACCTGATGTTTCCCGCATTGCTGAATTGCAGCAGAGTGGTGGTGATGGAACAGGCGCTGTTTTACCATTACCGGTATGTGGAAGATTCCATCGTCCACAGCTATGATCCCCGTATGGAGGACAGCGTGGAGCGGTGGTATTCATGCGCGCTTCGGGCGGCCCGGGATAAGGGGATGAGCGTCATGGAGGAAAAATTATTAAGGGAATATGTCTATATGATGATTCTCGTTATGAAGAACGAACTGCGGAACCCGGATAGAAATTACATGGAAAAGGTAAGAAGAATTTTTACGGATCCCGTGGTACGCGGAAGAATCGACGGAACGCAGGCCGCAGTCGAAAACCGGGCGAACCGGTTACTGTATGCCGGAATCAGGCATCCGAACAAGCTTTATTTGTCCATGCTGCGGCTGATTATGAAATATTACGATAAATCGCGGTAAAAGGGAAAGGAACGGAAATGGATCAAAAGAAACAATTAGTGATGTATTTGCATGGGGGCAGCGGGAACCATGGGTGCGAGGCGATTGTAAACGGCACTTGCCGCATGACCGGGGAAATACCGAAGCTGCTCGTAACGAACAGCGAAGAAGAGGATCGTTTTTATTCCCTCGCTTCCCTGTGCGATATTTTGCAGGAGAATAAAATTGCGGAACATTTTTTTGCCCATGTGTGGTATTACTTATGGCGGGCAATTTTCCGTGATCCCGAATCCTTTATGCGCTACCGCTTCCGCCGGGTGCTCGGGAAAAATCTGCAGCCTTTGTACCTGTCGATAGGCGGGGATATGTACTGTTATGATATTTCAAAAAAAGAGGCCATTCTCGCTAACCGTACTTTCTGCAGGGCGGGAGCAAAAACCATTTTATGGGGTTGCTCCATCGAACCGGAGCTTTTGAAGGAGCCGGAAATGATCGAGGACATGAAGCGCTATGCATTGATCACTCCCAGGGAGTCGCTGACGGAAAAAGCGTTAAAAGATGCCGGGGTCACAGAGAATGTGAAATATTTCCCGGATCCGGCATTTTTCCTGCAGCCGGAGGAAACCAAACTGCCGGAAGGTTTTGCGGCAGGGCGGACGATCGGGGTCAATGTCAGTCCGATGATTGTAAGGCATGAAAAGGTAAAGGGGATCACGGTAGAGAATTACCGCAGGCTGATGGACCATATCCTGAAGGACACGGATAACAGCGTGGCGCTGATTCCCCATGTCATGTGGAAAAACAACGATGACCGGCTGGCGCTGGCAGAACTGTACCGGGGATACGAAAATAATGAAAGAGTCTTTTTGTTCCCGGATATGTCCTGCCGGAAATTAAAATATGTGATTTCCAAATGCCGGGCATTCATCGGAGCCAGGACGCATGCCACGATCGCGGCTTATTCCAGCTGCGTGCCAACGCTGGTAGTGGGCTATTCCGTAAAAGCGCGCGGGATCGCCAGGGATTTGTTCGGAACGGAAGAGCATTATGTGCTGCCGGTGCAGGAGTTGGAGAAGGAAGGGGAACTGATCGGGGCATACGACTGGATGATGGAGAGGGAAAAAGAGATCTGCGGGACGCTGGAACGAATCATGCCCGGCTATTGCGCCAGAGCCGGAGAAGCAGGGGAAGAAATCAGGAAGCTATGGAAAAGAGAAACGGAAAAGCAGTAAGCGTCATTGTGCCGGTGTACAATGCGGAGCGCTATTTGGGGCGGTGCATGGAGGGCATACTGGGCCAGACATGGGAAAATATGGAAATCCTTCTGGTGGATGACGGTTCCACGGATGGGAGCGCGAAGATATGCGACTATTTTTCCAAGAAAGATAAGCGGGTAAGGGCGGTCCATACGGAAAATAAAGGAGTATCTGCGGCAAGGAACCTGGGGCTGGAACTTTGCGGAGGGGATTATGTCGCCTTTGTGGATGCGGATGATTTTCTGGAGGAAGATATGGTGGAGCATCTGGCGGATCTTCTGGAAAAAACAGGCTGTGACGTGGCTGGCTGCGGTTTTCGGGAGTTCGGGCCGGAAGACGTCGGGCAGGAAGAAGACGGCGTACAGGCATTGAGCCGGATGCGGCCAGCCCGGGAGGCGCAGGCTTTCCTGCAGCAGGCCGAAACGCTGTCCGGGCTGGAATTTATGAAAAGGGGAATCCTGAAAAGCGATACCAGATGCTGGAGCAAACTGTACCGGAAAGAGTCCATAGGCGCCGTCCGGTTTGCCGAAGGGCTGTCGATCGGAGAGGACATGCTGTTTTTGCTGGATCTGGCAAAAGCAGGGAAGCGGTTTGCGCGGAGCAATTATAAGGGGTATGTCTATTGGATCAACGACGGGGGTGCTATGATGCACCGCTTCCGGGACAGCTATATGGACCAGATCACGTGCTGGGAAAGGGCGCTGCCGGTGCTGGAGTCGGCCGATCCGGGGCTGGCTGACCAGGCGGAGGCGGTTCTGCTCGTATCCGCGATGCTGGTAGTCGGCAAGCTGGCGGCTCTGGACGGAAAGGAACGGAAGGAAAAGAGGGCGTGTACACAAAGGTGCCTCCGTCTGGTCAGGGAATATGGAAGCCATAAGGGGGCTTTCCGGGAATTGGACAGGGGATACCGGATCAAGGTTTTTATGTACCGCTATATGCCGGAAACATATATGCGGTTGTACGGATACAGCAAAAGGCAAGAAGAAGGATAATTATGGGAAGAGTAAGATACGCAGCGAAAAATATAGCCTTCGGGTGGATGGGGAATGTTGTCACCCTGTTTCTAGGGGCGGCGCTCCGCCAGGTATTTATTAACCGCTTGGGAGATACGCTGCTCGGAATCAGCGATTATTATACGAGCATTCTTACGGTATTGTCCCTGGCGGAGCTTGGGATCAGCACCGCGTTTAATTACAGCCTGTACGGGCCGGTAGCCAGGAATGAGGTAGAGAAAGTCAAGTCCTATATGAAGCTGTATAAAAAAGCCTACCGGGGCATCGCGGCGGCCATTGCGGCGATCGGGCTGGCGATTGCGCCTTTCTTGAAATATCTGATCAAAGATCCCGGCAGCGTTTCTTTGAGGGATATTACTATTTGCTATTTTATCGTATTATTTAATACGGTAAGCAGTTATTTCGTAGCGTACAAATACAGTCTGGCAAATGCCCAGCAGAAGAATTATATCGAAACGAATGTGATTACGATCACAAAAACGATTACCATATCCCTGCAGATCGCGGGACTTTATTTCTTTCCCAATTTTTATCTGTACCTGGTGACGGCTGTGACGGTCGAGCTGATACAGAAAATATTCGTGAGCATATATCTGGACAAAATGTATCCTTATCTGAAAGAGAAAGAGGTAGAAAAGCTTTCCGAGGAAGAAGTGGGAGGCATTGTCAAGCAGACGAAAGCGTTGGTGCTCCACAGGGTGGGGGATATGGCGAGATCCCAGACGGACGCGATGATCATCGCCGCTTTTATCGATGTCACTACGGTAAATTTTGTCGGAAGCTATAACCATGTCATATCTTCCGTTTCTAATTTTGTTAACGTGATATTTAATTCCGTGCTGTCCAGCTTCGGCAATCTGATCGCGACGGAAAAGAAGGAGAAGCAGTATTGGATGTTCCAGGTGTACCGGTTTCTCGGCTGCTGGATCTATGGGTTCTCCGCGATCGGTTTCTTTTTAATGCTGACTCCCCTTATCATCCTGTGGGTCGGGGAAGAGAGGGCTTTATCCGACCTGGTGATCGGCTGTATCATGTTCGATTATTATTTTAAAGGGGAACGCATCGTGCTGACGAATTATAAGACGGCGGCAGGGGTGTTCCAGCAGGACAAGTATCTGCCGCTGATACAAGGCGCGGTGAATTTGGTAATTTCTATCGTGTTCGTGCAGAAAATAGGGCTGGTAGGCATTTATATCGGTACGATCGTTTCCGGCCTTATAGCAAATATTACCAGGCCGTTTATTATTTATAAGGTATGTTTTGATCAATCTGTGGCAGTCTATTTTAGAGACTCTTTGAAGTATATTGCGGTCAATGCCGCCGCTCTCGCATTGCTGCTGTTTTTGAAAAACAGAATGATGACGACGGTGACGATTCCGATGTTTATCCTTATGGTGGGCGTCATAACGGTGGTTTACAACGCGATTTTCGTACTGATATTCGGCAGATGCAGGGAATTTGCTTATTTATGGGGTCTGGTTATGGATAAAATACGGAAAAAGAGTCGGACAAGGGGATAAATCCAAAACAGAAAAGGAGGTCGGCAAGAAGGATGGGAAAGGCAATCACGGAAGAGGTTTTGCGTCGGATGGAAGAGGAAGCGATCCATGAAATGCTGCATTACCATGAAAAAACCGGCAAACAGAAGATAAAAGACACGGTAAAAAGAGCAGCTGGCCGTTATGTGGCGCCGAAAGACCTGATTTTCTGGCCAACGGCGATGATTGCCAACTGCCTGACAGAATGGGAAATGGGGGGGGTGCTAATGAATGAAAAGATATTCACGAATGAGAAATCATTTACGGATGAAAAAGCACTATCCGCCGTAAAGGCCTATTTTGACCGTTGGATCGATGCCGGAATGCCGATTTTTTATATAGATGATACGCTTGCCGGAGTGTCGCTGGTGGATTTGTATGCGGCGACCGGGGAAGAAAAATATAAAGCAGGGGCAGATAAGATGGCTGAATACCTGTTCCGGCTGGAACGGGAAGAAGCGGACAGCAATGGCAGCATCCCGTACCGGCCGTCCCAGAAAAACGGCTATGTCTTCGCGGACGGCGTGGGCATGGTCAGTTCGTTTCTTGTAAAATACGGCGCGGCATTCGATCATGCCCACAGCGTGGAGCTTGGGCTGCTCCAGATGCGCAATATGTTCCGGTTCGGGATGGATGAAAAAACGGGGCTTCCTTACCATGGCTTCCGGCATGGCACAAAATACGGGATCATTGGATGGGGACGCGCCGTTGGGTGGCTGCTTATGGGCCTGGCCCGGTCCTTGAGAAGCCTGGAAAAATGCCTGGCGGAGGGAAAGGAAGGAGCCATGGCGGATGTGTGCCGGGCCGGTTGTGAGGAATGCGGCAGGGAATACCGACAGCTTCTGGCGGCTGCTGCGCCTTACCAGAAGGAAAACGGCGCTTTCACATGGCAGCTGCAAGCAGCGGAAGGGCCGGAAGACAGTTCGGCTACGGCGATGATCGCCTATGCGGCATGCATGGGCAGGCCATGCGGCCGGGCCGGTGCGGAAAATGAAAATACGGATGCAAATGCTTATAGAGGAACCGATGTTTGGGAAGGTACGGAAGAACTGGCGGACCGGGCGGCGGCATATCTGGCAGGATGCGAGAAAGACGGGAAGATCTACCATTGCCTTGCGGAATGCATGGGATTTGCCGAGTACCCGCAGATATACGGCGCTTATCCGTGGTCGCTGGGGCCGGGTCTGGGCGTACTGAGGAAGAAAGGCGTGTAAGCGATGATTATTATACAATTAGCGGGAGGGCTTGGGAACCAGATGCAGCAGTATGCGCTGTATCGGAAGCTTTTAAGCCTTGGGAAAGAAGCGAGACTGGATATTTCCTGGTTTCAGGAAGAAGACAGGCAGAAGAATGTTTATGCCAGGCGGGACCTGGAATTAAACTATTTTGAAAATGTGGAATATGAAGCATGTACGGAAGAGGAGAGGAAGGCACTGATCGGAAGCGGCGGGCTTGTCGGGAAGATCAAGGGGAAACTGTTTCCCGGGGCGAAGAAGATTTTCCGCGAATCGGAAATGTACCATCCGGAAATCTTTGATTTTGAGGACAGGTACTTGTGCGGCTATTTTGCCTGCGAGAAATATTATGCGGATATTATGGAAACCTTGCGGAAACAGTTCATATTCCCCGAAAGCGGCAATCCGGAAAACGAAAAGATGGCGGAGAGGATGCAAAACGGGGAATCGGTCAGCGTCCATATCCGGCGGGGGGACTATCTGGATGCGGAAAATACGGCGATGTTCGGCAATATATGTACGGAAGAATATTATAAGGGCGCGATCCGGGAGATGAAACAGATATATCCCTCGGCGCATTTTTATGTTTTTTCCGATGATATTCCGTATGTAAAGGGAAAGTATGGCGGCGAGGAATTTACGGTAGTGGATATTAACAGGGGGAAAGACAGTTTTTATGATATGTGGCTGATGAGCAAGTGCAGGCATAATATCTGCGCCAATTCTACTTTCAGTTTCTGGGGGGCCAGGCTGAACCGGAACAAAGAAAAGATTGTGATGCGCCCCTCGATCCATAAAAATTCCCAGAAATTCGAGCCGGAGAGGATGCATGAGTTGTGGCAGGGGTGGGTGTTTTTGAATAATCGGGGGGAAGTGGTGTAAAGATGAAGAGTTTAGTTAAGAAAGAATCCATTCCATTGGGCGAGATATTATATGGTTTGTCATTTGGGGCGCTTTTTTTTGCGAAGGGAATCGGGCTTTATGACGGACAAAAAATATTTACGTGCTTTGTTATGCTGTCATTTTTCTTCGGGATATGCAAGCTGGCAGTAACAAAATATTCATGGAAAGATCTGGTTTTTATTGCCGGAATGATTGCATTAAGCCTTATAATTTATAAGCATTCCAGGGAAAAGGGTATTTTATTTTATACTTGGATGATTGTGGGGCTGAAAAATGTAAGGCTGGATACAGTGATGCGTTGGGGAATGAAAATATGGAGCCTTTCTTTTATAGGGATGTTTATTTATTCCCTGTTCCATCTTCCAGGCGGTTTGTATAAAGTACATGATAAATTGGGATTAGGGCACATATTTCGATGGGGGATGGGGCAGCCGCATCCGAATGTGCTACATATCTCATATTTAATTCTGCTTTTGTTTATAGTATATTATTTGCGGGAAAGGTTTAACTGGAAAGTCTGCTTGGCATTGTTTGCAGGAAATTGTTACGTTTTTTTGTATTCCGTCAGTTATACAGGTTTTGCTGTGGTGACAATTTACCTGGCGGCTAATTTATATTGGCAATATAAGGGAAAATTTGGTAAGATAGAACAGATAGCATGTGAATGTGTTTTTCCGCTGTGCGTCCTGCTGTCGGTGGCAGGGCCGCTGGTGATTAAAGGAAAGTTGTTTGATATTATAAATAAATTATTGAATACGCGGCTGTATTTGTCAGGACTGTTTTTGAAGAAGGAGAATATCAGGCTGTTTGGGAACAATATCGGCTTGCTGACAGACGCGACGAAGACCATGGACTGCTCTTACGTGTACGGGCTGATTGCTTACGGCATCTTGTTTTTCGGGGCAGTGGCAGTTGGCTATATTTTTCTTATCCATCAGTATGTAAAAGAGCAGAAAGGGATGGAGCTGCTTATGGTTTTTGCGTTGTTGGCAGCAGGGCTGACAGAGCCGTTTCTTTTTAATACATCATACAAGAATATTTCATTTCTGTTCATGGGATCCTTTATTTTTGGAAGAGGAAAGCCGGAAGAGGATAAGTTTAAGATTAGTTTTTGCGGCAGGGCGGCAGAGGATATCCTCGTTCCATTGAAACGGATCGACTGGAAAAGATTGAAAGATAATCTGAAATTAGCGGCAAAACAGAAAAAAAAGTATATTATTGCCTGTTCATCTGTTATCGGCATCATATGTATGGTATTATATACTAAAAATATGCCGGATTATAAAGGAGTTATCGTACCCAGGGAGCATTGCGCGGATGTAGGGAAAGAAAGTTCTATTTACTTAGATGGGGATAGTTTTCAGGAATATGAAGGTTATTTGATTTTAGATTATGCAGATAAAAATACCAAGATGGAAAAGTTTGAGGGAAATATTATTAAGCTGGAAAAAATAAGAGGAATGGCCAGCATCGGCATAGTAGGCTGCGTAACAGGGTATTGTCTGGCAGAGGCGGCATTTTTTATGATATATAGGAAAACAAAGGTGCATAATGAAAAATAAAAAAATGAAAATCGCTATGATTGGGCAGAAAAGAATCCCATCCAGAGAAGGAGGGGTTGAAGTAGTAGTAACGGAATTGTCCACAAGGCTTTCTGCCTGTGGATACTCGGTTGAGGCATATAACCGTTCAGGGTATCATGTTTCAGGGAAAGAATTTGATGATGGAAGAGGAAAGCTTTATAAGGGAGTCCGTATTATAACAGTGCCAACATTCGAAAACGGCAAGCTGAATGCTATTGTTTATACTATATTAGCTACGCTCCGTGCCTTGTTCGGCCATTATGATGTGATTCATTATCATGCGGAAGGGCCGTGTATTATGTTATGGTGTCCGAAACTGTTCGGGATCCGTGTTGTGGCAACGATACACGGATTGGACTGGCAGAGGGCAAAGTGGGGGAATTTCGCTTCTTATATCTTAAAGACAGGAGAAAAAACAGCAGCTAAATATGCAGACGAGATTATTGTTCTTTCCCGCAATGTGCAGGACTATTTTAAATCGTCATACCATAGGGAAACCCATTATATACCAAACGGGGTGAATCGTCCGGACAGGAGGGAAATAAAGGAAATAGGAGAAAAATACGGGCTGGAAAAGGACGGATATATTCTTTTTGTGGCTCGTCTTGTGCCGGAAAAAGGGCTTCATTATTTGATCAGGGCTTTTAAGGAAATAGAAACAGATAAAAAGTTAGTAATTGCGGGAGGGAGCAGCCATTCTTTTGAGTATATGGAAAAAGTCCAGGAAATGGCCGCCGAAGATAACCGAATCCTGATGACGGGTTTTGTGCAGGGGAGAGCGTTAGAAGAACTGTATTCGAATGCATATATTTTTGTATTGCCGAGTGATATTGAGGGGATGGCGATCAGCCTTTTGGAGGCAATGAGTTATGGAAACTGCTGTCTGGTAAGTGATATCAAAGAGAATATAGAAGTAGTGGAGAAGAATGCGGTAGCTTTTGAAAAAGGGAATGTATCAGATTTGAAAGGAAAGCTGGAGATGCTTTTGGCGGATAAAGAAACAGTGGATGGATATAAGAAGAAAAGCCAGGAATTTATATGTACGAAATATAATTGGAACGATGTTTTGGAACAGACGCTGGCTTTATATAAAAAAATGGAGTAATTAATGTGAAAAGATGGGTTGAAAAAATATTTCAGTACGGATGCTATATATTTTTTTTGATAAGCATAGTATATTTGGCTCTTTTAAGCATGTTCAGCACCAGCAGCATCGAATTGAAAAGGGTGATATCTGAGGGAGAGCCGGAAAGAGTGGAAAATTACAATTATTTTCTTCCCGATTCTCCTTGGAAGCATTTATTGGCATGCGGCATACTTTTGGTTGTTTTATGCGTTGTATTTTCTTTTTGGAACAGCAGGAAAAAGAAAATAAGCCTGCAATGGCTCTGCATCCCTTTTTTTGTTTTTTGTATTTTATTTATTATTCAGGCAGATTTATACCCTGTCAGCGATTCCAATAAGATCCTCACGGTTGCAAGACAGATAAGAGAGCATAATTATGAACAATTTGCAATGGAAGGCTATATGCACCGTTATCCTGACCAGACAGGGATCGTGCTTATTTATTATTGGATACATGTGATATTCGGTGAAAAGGATTATCTGGCGATCCAGATATGGAATGCGGTATGCCTGGCAGGGACATATTTTTTCCTGGGGAGGATTGCTTTCCTGCTATGGGGGGATAAAGATAAGAATGTACAAGATATGACATTGCTTTTTTGCATCGCTTTTTTCCCTATGGCGTTATATGTAACTTTAGTTTATGGAATGATTCCGGGACTGGCGTTTGGCGTACTTGCATTTTACCTACAGCTAAAATATATGAAGTCGGGTCGGCTTATTTATGGGGCAGGCGCGGGGGCGGCAGCCAGTATTGCGGTTGTTTGGAAGACAAATTCCTTAATTATGCTGATTGCCATGTGTATTTTTCTTGTATATGATTGTATAGCAGGGGGCAAGGGCAGGAAGAAAAAATCGCTGGCGGTTATATTGCTGCTATTTCTGTTATATGCCGCAGGAGCGTGGGCGGTGAATACGGCGGCGGAGAAGCTGACCGGCATAGAGGTATCGGAAGGAATGCCAAAAACGGCATGGATCGGCATGGGACTCCAAGAGGCGGCAAGCGCTCCCGGGGTATATAACGGTTACAGCGTAGGAACTTATGAAGAAAATAACTATGATTATGACAGGACGGATGCCGCGGCAAAAGAAGAGATTAAAAATAGGTTGATGTTGTTTTGGGAGGATAAGAGTTATGGCGTGGATTTTTTTGGGAGGAAAAATGCGGCGCAATGGAATGATCCTGCTTTTAGCTCATTAGCGGTAATTGCCGGAAGGGAGGAGACCGGCGGAATCGACTTGGACAATCTCTGCCATGGCCCGTTAAAAAACAAGGCGGCCAGTATTGCCAATTATCTGCATACAGCGATTTTAGCGGGGGTTTGTTTTTACTTGTTTTTCCATAGGAAAAAGTGGGAAAGCGGGGAACTGCTGCTGGGAATTGCCGTGGTGGGAGGACTTTTGTTCCATATGTTCTGGGAAGCAAAACCGCAGTATACGCTGCCTTATTTTGTACTTCTGCTTCCTTACTGCGCCGCAGGGTATTCGGGCATGGTGCAGAGGATGCTGGTTTTATGGAAGGAGAGAAAGCGGAATGACGGGAAGACGAAGGAAAGATGCCTGACGGCGGTTATAGGGATAGGAATAACAGCCGCGTTTATTGGCATCATATCCTTATTATCCGGTTTCAGGATCATTTCTTATACGGTCAGCGTTCGGAATGAGCCGGAACGCTTGCTGCAGTATGAGGAAGCGGTGAAAGAGAGACTGGAAGAATATGAAGAAAGACAGGAGTAAGATAAATGGCAAGAAGAACATTGTATGGAACCGTGATCGTAACTTACCGCTGCAATGCCCGCTGTAATATGTGCGATTGTTTTAAAGACCCGACCAGGCCGGAGGAGGAAATCACGCTGGAGGATATCAAAAAACTTCCGGAGATGGCATTTACCAATATAACGGGCGGGGAACCTTTTATAAGAAAGGATATTCCGGATATTGTCAGGGAACTGTATAAAAAATCAGACCGTATCGTTATATCCACCAACGGGTATTTTACGGACAGGATTATCGCCTTATGCAAAGAGTTCCCGAAAGTGGGAATTCGTATCAGCATCGAAGGACTCCAGGAAACAAACGATGCGATCCGCGGTATTCCGGATGGGTTTAACAGAGGATACCAAACGTTGAAGACATTGGTGGAAATGAAGCATCCCGATGTGGGTTTTGGCATGACCGTGCAGGATATGAACTGTGAGGATCTGGTTCCTTTATATAATATCGCGAATGATATGGGGATGGAGTTTGCGACGGCTACGCTGCACAATTCGTTTTATTTCAGGAAAACAGACAACCGTATCAATGATAAGAGGAAGGTGGCGGAAAATTTTGAAAAGCTGATCAATGAACTGTTGAAGAGCAAGTCTCCGAAAAAATGGTTCAGGGCTTATTTTAACCATGGACTGATCAATTATATTTATGGCAACCAGCGCCTGCTGCCTTGCGATATGTCAAGGAACGCCTTTTTCATTGATCCTTTCTGCGATGTGATTCCCTGCAATGGAATGGAGAAGAAGGCGGTAATGGGAAATCTGCGCAGCCAGTCATGGGACGAGCTTTGGAATTCCCGGCAAGCGCAGGCGGTAAGGGAATGCACGAAAAAATGCGACAGGAACTGCTGGATGATCGGGAGCGCTTCCCCGGCGATGCACAAGTATATCTGGGTTCCGGCATGGTGGGTAGTAAAGCATAAATTCCTGAAAGGGAATAAATACAGCCTGTCAGAAAACCGGTTTATCCGTGAAGAATCCCCGAAGGAGAAACAGACGAAATGAAGGTACTGATTGTTAATAAATTCCTTCATCCGAACGGCGGCTCGGAAACCTATATTTTTAAGGTGGGGGAGCAGTTACGGCGCATGGGGCATGAAGTCCAGTATTTCGGCATGGAACATGAAGGAAGGATCGTAGGAAACCAGGCAGAAAGCTATACGAAAGATATGGATTTCCATACGGGAAAGCTGAAAAAAATATTATATCCTTTTAAGATCATATATTCTTTGGAAGCGAGGAAGAAAATACGTCCTGTCCTGGAACAGTTCGGGCCGGATATCGTGCATCTGAATAATTTTAACTTCCAGCTGACGCCGTCCATATTGTACGAGATCAGGGCATATGAAAAAAAGTCGGGAGGCCGGATAAAAATTATATATACGGCTCATGACAGCCAGCTGGTATGTCCGAACCATTTAATGCAGAACCCCATTACCGGGAAATGTTGCAGCCAATGCCTGGAAGACGGGCTGATATGCTGTACAAAAAATAAATGTATTCATGGATCTACGGTGAAAAGCATATTGGGTACTATGGAGGGCATGGTCTATAAAAGGGTCAAGGCTTATGCAAAGATTGACACGATCATATGTCCGAGCCGTTTTATAAAGGAAAAGCTGGATACTGACGCTGTTTTAAGAAAAAGAACCGTGGTAATGCATAATTTTGTGGACAGGACGGAAATACAAGACTATGGAAAAGAGGATTATGTCCTGTATTTTGGGAGGTATTCGATGGAAAAGGGGATCGGCACCTTGGTGAAAGTATGCAATGCACTGCCGCATATCCCGTTTCGGTTTGCCGGGACGGGGCCGATGGAAGAACAGGTGCGTTCCTGCAGGAATGTGAAAGCTTTAGGATTTTTGGAAGGCAGGGAGTTGTTTGAGGTAATTGCAAAGGCCAGGTTTACTGTCTTTCCGTCGGAATGTTATGAAAATTGCCCATTTACGGTAATGGAGTCGCTTATTTACGGTACCCCGGTGATCGGCTCCGATCTTGGAGGGATTCCGGAACTGCTTGAAGAAGGGAAAACGGGAGAGCTGTTTGAGAGCGGCAATGAGAAAGAACTGGCAGAAAAAATAAAATCTCTTTGGAAGGAGCAGGAGCGGCTGCAAAGGTATACGGAAGCATGTAAAAGCGTACATTTTGATTCCCTGCAGGAATATTGCCATAAATTGCTACACCTATATGAAGAATAGCTGCGGCGGGACAGGAGAAGAGATACAGAGGTAGGCGAGTGAAAGAGAAGATTAAGGAAATTCTGTCCAATATTGTTTATTGGATGTACCAAAAGCATATTTTAAAGAATCAGATCAAAGTGCAGTCGGTGGATGAAACGATCGAAGAATTAGTTCATACGGACAAAAGCCTGGTCCGGTTCGGGGACGGCGAGATTATCGTTTTAAAGGGAAGCAATATCAAGCTCCAGCAGACAACAGAAGAAATTTCCGACGGCTTGAAAAGAATCATCGCATATCCTTATGACGGCCTGATGGTGTCGCTGCAGGGGATTTTTGACGGAGTGGAGGACTATCAGGAGCAGAGCCGCAAATTCTGGAAAGAGCATTTGTTTTTCTGCCGCAAAATTTATAAAAAATACTGCAATCCGGAAAGGATCTATGCCAATACTTCTTTTTCGAGATTTTATTATGTGTTTGAGGATAAGGAGCCGTGTAAAGGATGGATTGAAAAAATAAGGCAGATATGGAAAGGAAAGAACCTTGTAGTAGTGGAAGGGACAAAAACTCATAACGGAGTGGGAAACGACCTGTTCGAACCGGCGGAAAGCGTGGAAAGGATCATCTGCCCATCCAGCAATGCCATGCGGGTTTTTGATGATATTGTGCGGGCATGCACGGCTTATCCCAAGGACAGGCTGTTTCTGCTGTCGCTTGGAGTGACCGCGAAGTTTGTGGCGGAAGCTTTATTTTTAAAGGGTTACCGCGTCATTGATATCGGCAATCTGGATATGGAATATGAGTGGTTTCTTCATAAGAGCGAAAAGAAAGTACCCTTGCCGAAACATGGGATAGAAGGGATAGAAGCGAACCGCGAAGCGGGGTATACGGAATATTTGATGCAAGTGAAAAATAGAGTCGGCGTGGAATGATGAGGAATGCATATGTTTGCGAAGGTAAATTATATATTTTCGAGGAAAGATAAAATATTGTTGGTATTTTTGTTGATCGGGGTGGTTGCGGGAAGCTTTATGGAATTACTGGGGGTATCCATATTTTCTCCTTTTATAGAAATTATTACGAATCCTGAAACGATCCGGCAGGAACCATATTTAAATTATTTTTATGAAGCGTTCCGTTTTATGTCGGAAAAAGATTTCCTCATTGCATTGGCAGTTTTGATTATTGTCATTTATTTTGTAAAGAACATATATTTATCATTGGAAAAAAACTGGATGTACAAATTTTCCTATAACTTACAGAGAAAACTGTCGGTCAGGCTGCTTACTGCTTATATGGAAGAGCCTTATTCGTTTCATTTAAATAAAAACATTGCCGTATTGCAAAGAAGCCTGCAGGAGGATACCGATTTGTTCGCAAAAGGGATTATCCATCTCCTGGAGCTGTTTGCGGAGATGGCAGTTTGTATTGTGCTTGGCATTTACCTCTTCTTTGTCAGCCAGTCGATCACCGTAATTGTAGTGGGTCTCCTTCTGGTCTGCGTTGGCATATTTACGGGGATATCCAGGAAGTTCTCTAAAAGTATAGGGAAAGAAAGCCAGGAATATAAGGGAAAGCTGTATCAATGGATGAATCAGGCATTGGGCGGTATAAAGGAAATAAAGATTTTGAACAGAGAGGGATATTTTGTGGAAGCGTATGACGTATATTTTACCAAATACGTCAGAGGGCTCCGCCTGAACCGCCTGATCGGGATGCTGCCTAAGCATGTTGTAGAAACAGTATGTATGACAGGCTTATTGCTGGCAATTATTATCAAGATGCTTTATGGGCAGAAGGATATTGCGGAATATATTCCTCAGTTGGCAGTATTTGCGGTTGCCGCTTTTAAGCTTTTGCCTGCTGTCGGAAAAATTAATGAGCATTTAAGCTGTATCTTATATTCGGCACCGTCCTTGGATCTGATTTATCATGATTTAAAGGATATTGATAACGAGCAGAAAGAAGATAAAGGAGAAGCGCTGGATTGGCAGTTTCGTGACAGAATAACTATTTCAAATGTGAAATATCATTATCCTGATGCGGAGGAAAACGTAATTGACGGAGCGAGCTTCCAAATAAAAAAGGGACAGGCCGTTGCATTTGTAGGAACATCGGGAGCGGGTAAGACTACGATGGTAGATATTATTTTGGGGCTGCTGTCGCCGCAGTACGGCAGAATCAAGGCGGACGACCTGGATATCAACAAGAATAAAAGTACATGGCAGAAGGAAATAGGTTATATTCCCCAAACCATATATTTATCGGATGATTCGATCCGCAATAATATTGCATTTGGAATTACTGAAAAGGAAATTGATGAAGCGGCCGTTCTGGAAGCAGTAAAAAAGGCGCAGCTTTTGGATTTTGTGGAAAATCTTCCTGACGGGCTGGATACGTTTGTCGGAGACAGAGGAGTGAGGCTGTCGGGCGGACAAAGACAACGTATAGGAATTGCAAGAGCCTTGTACCATGATCCGGAGATCCTTGTATTAGATGAAGCCACTTCTGCTTTGGATACGGAAACGGAGGAAGCCGTCATGGAATCTATCGATCAGCTGAAGGGCAGCAAAACGATGATCATTATTGCCCATAGGCTCACAACGATCAAGAATGCGGATGTGATATATGAAGTCGGCGACGGCAAAGTGGTGCAAAAGGATAAAATAGTATGAATAAAATAGTTTTTGTAGTGCCGGATATGGCCGGCGGCGGGACAGAAAAGGTAATTACTTTATTGGCTAATGAGTATGTCAACAGAGGGATAGAGGTGGGCATTTTAACCTTTGCAGGAAACGAATATGCTTATCCCTTGGATGAGCGGGTAGAAAAATACAGCGCCGCAATGCCTTCAAATGGAAATCCTATGGTGAGAATGAAGCGCATTGCCCATATGAGGCATTATTTCAAGAAGAACAGAGGATGCAGAATTTTTTCTTTTAGTACTATCGGAACCGGCTTCGTGGTATTGGCGACGTTGTTTATGGGACGCGACATGCTGGTGGCGGAACGGACGGACCCGCAGACATGCGACCATAAGCTGTACCGCAATTTTTTTTATGGCTTTGCAAAAAAGTTAGTCTGCCAGACAGCGGACGGGGTAAAATGTTTTCCTAAAAACCTTCAAAAAAAAGCATGTGTAATTGGCAACCCGGTTTCTGACGGATTAGCAGAAGTATATACCGGAACGAGAAAAAAAGAGATTGTTACAGTGGGAAGGCTTCACCCGGTAAAAAATCAGCGTATGCTTTTGGAAGCATTTTCCATATTTGAAAAACAGTTTAAAGACTATACGTTGCATTTTTTTGGAAAAGGACCTTTGGAAGGAGAACTGAAGGAGCATGCAGGAAAGCTGGGAATAGAGGGAAAAGTAGTATTCCATGGCTTTTCGGATAGAGTGGATCTGGATATTTGTAAAAGCAGTATGTTTGTTCTCTCTTCCAATTATGAGGGAGTCTCCAATTCCATGGTAGAAGCATTGGCGCTGGGATTGCCGGTGATTGCTACCGATTGCCCCATCGGAGGCTGCCGTATGTATATAGAACCGGAAGTAAACGGGCTGCTGGTACCGGTAGGGGATACAGAGGCATTGGCGGATGCCATGTGCCGTTTGGCCGGGGATCAGGAGCTGGCCGGGCGGATGTCTCATAACGCGGCAAAGGTCAGGACGGAATATTCCATTGGAAAAATTGCGGATCTTATGCTGGAGGCAGCAGGAGGAATGGAAAAAATATGAAGATTATGTATATGTCCCATAGATATCATACGAACCAGAATGCGATTGTAAAAGGATGGAAAGAACACGGGGACGAGGTGTTATTCTGTAGTCAGTATGCGGGCAAAATAGAAGATTATACGTATACAAAGCCCGTTATCGTGGGTTATTCGCCGGTATACCGTTTGGTCGATTATATTTATGTGCATATTCTGGCAAGGAAAAACCCGGCGGCCGTGGATCTGAAAGTGAAGTGCGGATTTCCCCCGGTACGCAAGCTGGCGAAGATTATGAAGGACTTCCGGCCGGATATCGTCATTATGCGTGAGCGTTCCCTATACTCTATTTGTACGAACGCTTTATGCAGGCATTACCATATACCGGCATGTCTGTATATGATGAATCCGGTATGGGGGGAGGCGCCTAAGCAGGATATTCCCCATAAAGTCGTGAGAAAACTGACTCCGCAGTATAGGCTGACTCCGTCCATGATGGTAGGAATAGAGAAAAAGGGAAAAGTAAGGGATAAAAATGCTTTTTACGCTCCCTATCTTATGGAGCCGCAAATATCCCCTGACGAAAAGGAATACTTTCAAGGAGGGAAGATCAATATACTGGCGATAGGGAAGTACCAGGAAAGAAAAAACCATTTTTTGATGATTCGAGCGGTGGAGGCATTGTTAGAGCGATTCCCGGATATTCATCTGGATATAGCCGGGGAAATGTCCAATGACTTCCATAGAGAGTATTACGGACGCGTAAAGAAGTATATCAAAGAACACGGACTGGAGCATGTGGTGGCTCTTTATACGAACCTGGATCAGAAAGAAATGAGGGAGGAGTATAAAAAGGCAGATTTGTTTGTGATTCCGAGTACAGGAGAACCAGGAGCCGTCAGTCATTTGGAGGCGATGGCATTTTCCATTCCGGCGATCGGCGGAACGGATAACGGGACGGCGAGCTATATTGTCCCGGGAGAGACGGGTTATATTTTCCGGGATAAAAGCGTAGAGGATCTGGCAGAAAAAATGGAGCGGGTTATAGAGGATAAAGAAAAATTAAAGGCTATGGGGAAAAAGGCATATGAGCATGTAAAGAAGGATTTTCAGTTTGAGAAATATTACCATAGTGTCATGCAGGTGCTGGCGAGGTATGGAAGGCAGCCGCAGTAAATGCCGGAGAAAATGCAGGTCAGGAGAAACAGGATGGCAGAAATTACAATACTTACACCGACTTATAATAGAAAAAAAACGCTGGGAAAACTTTATTCCAGCCTTTTAAAACAGACGGAGAAGGATTTTAGCTGGTTTATCGTGGATGACGGCAGCACGGACGGGACGGAAGAATTGGTGGAAGAGTGGAAGAGGGAAAAGGAAATAGATATTTTCTACCAAAGGCAGGAAAACGGGGGAAAGCACAGGGCGCTGAATGCCGGAATAAAAGAGATAAAGAGCTGCTTGACATTTATCGTGGACAGCGACGACTATCTGCCCGAAGACAGCATCCGGATTATTCTGGAATACCATGGCAGATATGCGGATACTCCCGGAATATGCGGGTACAGTTTCCTGCGGTTTTACAGTGACGGAAAGGTAAATACCGCTTATTTTCCCCAAAACGAGGAAATCGACACTTTTTTGCAGGTGAGGATCAACGGAGGCATAGGAGGGGACAAGGCGGAGGTTTTTTTCACGGATTTGTTAAAGCAATATCCTTTTCCCGAGTTTCCGGGGGAAAAATTTTTGCCGGAGGATATTGTATGGATGCGGATGTCGGAAAAATACCGCATGGTTCATATAAACGAATGTGTTTATATCTGTGATTATCTGGAAGGGGGATTGACAAAGAGCGGCCGCCGGATGAAGGCGCGTTCTCCCAAAGGCATGATGCTGCGTTCGAAGATTTATCTGGAAAATGAGGAGGTTTGTTTTAAAGTAAAAATAAAGATGCAGGTCTTATATATAATTTATTCCCGTTTCGCCGGAATCAGCCGGAAGGAAGCGGCGGCGGGCCTTTCGAAGAAAGGATTGTTTTATTTATTGTATCTTCCGTCTATTATCATACAGAAAAAATGGGAAAATGGGATGAAACGGTAAGCCTTATACGGATACCGTTTCATTTTCTTTTATCTGGCAGAACAGATCCCGGCCCGTGAGGATGATAAGAACCAAATAGAAGACAGAAACAAGCCATAGGGGAACAATTTCTGATTTTAAGAGATACGGGGTGTATGCAATCAAAGATACCATTTGAAAGCCGACGGACATCCATAATTTTTTCATACGCTGGAAGCCGTAAATAATGGAAATCAGATCTATCATATAGCCGTACCGCTCATGCATATGGGGCAGGGTATAAACGGTGGCGGATACGGAAAAGAGAGCCAGCGTTACTATAAAAGAAGAAGTCAGGCGGAACTTTTTTTTGTATATATAATAAGCGGTACAGCCGAGGAAGGCGACTGTTAAATAAGTGCCGGCGCCGCTGAGGTATTTCGTGATTTGGTTGGATTCTATCAAAGCATAAATATTAGGATAGCTCATAGTCAGGTCGGAATAAAAATCGGTAAGGCCGGCATAAACGCCGATCAGGCTTCCAAAGCTTCTTCCAAGGAACCGCATAGGGAGGATGCTCAAAAAGTAAACGAAGGGAATGAGCAAAAAGTGCATAGTTTTCACCCGGTCTTTCAGCCACATAATAAGCAGGAACGGGAGAAAGAAAACGGCCTGAAGTTTAAAACTGAAAGCGATGCCCATAAAAAGCAGCGAATAGCCGCTTCTCTCCGTTAAAATGAAATAAAAGGACATCAGTACAAAGAAAACATAAATGGAATCGCACTGGCTCCATGCGGCGCTGTTCAGGAATACGGTGGGAGCAAGCAGAACCGCACTGAAGGCGAAAATTGCTTTGTTTTTATTGCCGGTAAGGCGGAGCATGGTAAAAAATACGGCAAATGAACATAAATAATCGAAAATAACGGAAACGAGCTTAATAAAATACATGTCGCTGAAATTGGTATGGGTCTGGCAGATGATATAGAGAATATATAAGTAGGGCGAGTTATAGTTGCTGCCAAAATCCTGCCCGAGGATATGGATGGTGCCGTTCTGGCGCATTGCAGCGGTCCATTCCGTCAGGCTTCCCGTCCAGTCGCCGGATTCGATATGGCGGAGCGAGAAACGGACAGCAAACCCCAGGACCATAATGCAGAAGATGAATAAACAATCAACAATTTCAAAGGAAACATTCCGTATCTGCACTTTTTTAGTAAGAACGGAATCCATTTTTATTTTTACCTTATCTTTCATAATAAACGCTCCTGACAGTAAACAAATGATAAGTAAATCATACCGCATGGCCTTGATAGTGTGCAAGGCTTTTTTGCCTCCATGCTGATTGTAAAATATAAAGCAGGGATAAAAGGGTGATTATTTCGGATAAACGCCAATACCAGGGTTCCGAAAAACGCACAGTGATCTTTCCGCTGTAAGGAGCATGGAATAAGATCCTGATTTTGTGGTTCGTTCCGGGTACAAGCGATACCACATCCGAATCAGAGCCGCTGTGCAGGGAATATCCCGTATAGTATAGAAGCGGTATTTCAATATATTCGTCGGTTCCTGTGTTTTCACAGGTCAGGGCAACGGAAGTGCCGGACTGTTTATAGAAGGATATGGTGATATTGGGTGAAGATACCGGCTCTTTACGTTGGGCGGATAATTCTGTCCAATCGGTATCGATAGGCAGGTAATCGTTCCGGCCCATGCGGGGCATGTCGGCGTTTTCCGTGTTCCAGCATTGGAATTTGGAGGAAGAAGAAATAAATCCTTCCATCATGTTTCCATGCTGGAATAAGGAAAGAAGAAGGATCAGGCAACAAAAAATATAACCAAAATCTTTTTTGAAATCCAGCAGGAAGCGGAAAGAGAGACAAAAAAGTATAGTTGCCAGCAATGAAAATATGGTAAGGAAACGGTAGGGAAACTGGAGGTTCCATATCATCATAGAGGGAATATGGCCGAGTTTTTGCAACAAGGAATAAGGAAAATAGCAGGAGCAGAGCCAAACCGAGAGAAAACATAAAAAACCAAAAAGACGGGAAAGCTTTCTTCCCAAAGGAAGAGTATCAAAATGACGGTTTATATATAATATGCAAAATACTATGATAACGAGAAGAAAAGGAAGGCCCAATACATAGAGATAGGAATTAAGGGTGATGCCGGAAGCATCAACCCGATGGAACGGAATAGGGGAAAGCAGGGAAGAACCTGTTAAACCGGAGGCCTGCACGGTACCGTTGGGAAGGTAAGCAGCGTCCGGGTTATTGACAGCATATTTCCCTGTAACCATATAAGTGATGAATGGAATAAGGAACCAGGCATTCAGGCAAAGAGTGGCAATAGCCGCTTTGCACAAATCATAAAACCGGGGGATGGAAAAAGTGTGTTTCCACAAGATAAGGCATACAAGAACAATAAATATGCCTGTCATTTCGCAGGAAAGTATATGGCATTGGATGATTCCGCTTAAGCCTAAAGCCAGGGGAAGCCAGTTGTTTTTCTGCTGAGGCTGTTGGTCTGTATCCATATAGATTTTCCATAATCCATAAAATACAAGAGGAAGGAATGTCATAGCAGTGAATTCCCCCAATGCGGCGCGTATATAGAGTATGCTGATCCGGTATGGCGATAAGGTATATAAAAAGGCAGCGGCTAATCCGATCTTCTCATTTTTGAAGACTTTGCTAAAACAAAAATAGGAAAGAAGAACTGTGGATATGTGGATGCATATGATATATATTTTGTATGCAGTTTGCAGCGGCATGCCGATGGTACATAAAAATGCAGGAAAATACAAAAACAAGTCGCCATAAAAAATAGAGACAGGATATCCATAGCCCTGCATACAGTTGGTAAGGATACGGACAGGAAACTGATGGTCATTCAGTATGGCTGTTTTTATACCATAAATTCTGCGTAAATGAAAACGCATGTCAGAGGTTTCAAACAGGTAATCATTAAACAGCGGATAGGAGGCAAACAGGACGGTAACCGTAAATATTAATATTTTATTCCTATTTTTGCGTATCCAGGGAAGCGTGCCTTTGCAGAAGACAGGCACGTCAACCAGAAGCAGGAAAAACAGCAGTGCCGAAAAAATAAGGCACCGGCCGGAATAGGTTTCTTGAATACGGATGGAGTATACAGAAAGGGAGCCTGAGCCGGAAAAAGTGGCTTTGGCAGTAAAATCGGATACCGGCTGCAGGATCCATACTTTCAAAGAAACATCATGTTGGGAGGCGGGTAATGGCGTGCTGTAATTCCCGAGGACAATGCCTTCGGCTGTATTCTGCCCTACAATATGGAAAGTGCTGCCCTCTTCGCTTGCGTTATAGGACAATTCAACAGAATAAGTGCCCGGCGCCAGACGGGAAGCGGGGGATGTCCCGAAAAAGCCGGGCATATCATTCATGGAGCCGTTGATATAAAGAGCCCCAAGATCCGGCCTTTTTTCCCCGACTGTGCTTACCAAGTCCGTGTATGGGTAATTGTAACTGGCCAATGGGGTAAAAACCAATAATAATACTGCCGCCGACAGGAATATGGCTTCGGCAATAATTATGAAACGTAATTTCCCTGATATATTTTTAAATATAGTATGCATAAGCGAGCCTCCCGGATAAAATAAAAGCATAAAATATCTTTTGCCTGAATGAGATATTCCGTTAAGGATTATAGCATACATCAGCCGTTTTAAGCAAAGAAAAGATTGCATCACATAGGGTTTTCCACTATAATATGTGGGGAGGAGGGGATCGGAATATTATGGCAAGCAGTAAAATGAAAAACGGGATAAAAAAATCTGTATATATATGCAGCGGCGTTATTTTGGCATATTTATTATTGACAAGTATTTTATCTACTTGTATCCGCGGGACGAGCGCTGTCAGCGGAAAGCATACTTTTTATGTGAAGGACTATCCGATGCTGCATTTGGCTGCCGTTTTGATTTTAATGGGCGTGGTCTATTGGATAAAGAATAGAAAACCGTTGTGCAGGGATTATGATAAGGCAATATGGCTGGCGGCCGGCATATGGGGGGCAGCGGCCTCCCTATGGGTCATATTTTATATGGAACAGCCTGCCAATGATTCGGCAAATGTACTGCTGGCGGCCAGGCAGATGCGGCAATATAATTTTTCTTCGTTTGCAGGAGGATATTTGAAAAACTGGCCGGGAAACCAATTTCTTGCACTATTTTTTTATCTTTTATCTTTTTTCATCGGGGTTGATAATTATATTGTATTGCGGCTGCTGAATGTGGCGGCGGTGATGGTGATTTTTGTAACGTTTTATAAGATAATAGGTGAATTGTGGGGGAAGGGGAAAAGGACTGCATTCTGGTCAGTGGTATTTTGCTGCTGCTTTATCCCGGCTCTTTTGTATACCACGCTTATTTACGGGGATATTTACGGCTTGTGCCTGGCTGTTATGGCTTTATACGGCCAGCTCAGATTTTTTGCTGAAAAGAAATATAGATGGATGGTGTTTTCAGTCCTTTTCATTTCTTTGGCAGTACAGATGAAAATGAATTGTATAATTATATGGATTGCGATGGTCGGAATATCAATATATGAGGCATTGCTGAAGAACTGCTGGAAGAGGATGGCGTTATTTCTGGCGGTGCTGCTGATAGGAACAGCCGGGATGCGGACAGGCGGCGACATCCTTTTGAGACATATTACAGGGATTGGGCGGGCGGAAGGGGTTCCGGCAGAAGCATGGATCGCCATGGGCCTGCAGGACGGGGAGAAAGCCGCCGGAACCTTTAACGGTTATAATATTGAGACATATATAAATAATGGTTCAGATAGTCAGAAGACAAGGGAGGAGGCATGGAAAAGCATAGGGGAATCCTTGCAGGAATTTCAAGTAGATCCGGAATATGCGGTAAACTTTTTTGCAAGAAAGACGGCGGCTCAGTGGAATAATCCGGATTGCTGGACATTGGACAATGGGCTGGAAAAGCAGATCGGCGTATCGCAGATAAAAAACAGCGTAATGGCGGGAACCGCGAAAGAGTTGATTAAGGGTTTCCTCAATCTGTTTCAGTCATGGATATTGCTGGGGGCAGTATGTTATATCATAATGGAGAAGGATAAATCCGATTATGAGTGGATATTTTTACTAATATTTCTTGGAGGTTTCTTTTTCCATTTGTTTTGGGAAGCGGGAGCAAGATATGCTTTTCCTTATTATATGCTGCTTATGCCATATAGCGTCAGAGGGCTTTTTTTATTGGAAGGGAAATTGGAAGGTATAATAAGAAAGGGATTGGAGGAAACAGTTCCTGCTAAAAGAGTCTGGGGGCTGGGCGGCTGCCTTTTGGCATTTGTCTTGGCAGGTGCCGTGCCGTGGCTGAATATTTTTGGCAAATTGGTCTTCGTCGCGGAAGAGAAGGAAATAGAGGCACCTGTTCATGTAGAAGACGGATATTATACCATATCGCCCGGCGGGGACCATAACCTGTGTTTGATTGAGGCAGATGGGAATATTATGCTGATGAACAATGAAAAGGAACAAATAGTCAGTCTGTACCGCATGTATGAAAATCATGTGATACGTTTTATGCCTTCCCAGAATTCCCTGGAATTGGCAGGAGGGGAGGATGTGGCAGCCGCAGGTCATGAGAATGCTTTCGAATGGCGCCTGGAGCCTGCGGGGGAAAGCGGCGCATATTATATCCTGCGCGATGGACAGGCGGCTCTGGCCTACAATTTGGAAGACTGGTCGGTAAAATTAAAAGAGTTTGAGGCTGGGGACGAAATGCAGATCTGGAAGCTTGAAAAGGAGAAGAAACGGCGTACATATTAAAATTTACATAAAAAGATAAAAATAGAGAGGAAAATATAAGTATGATGAAACAGAAACTGATGGTTATAGCAAGGCGGGTGATATATATATGCAGCGGCGGGATTTTGGCGTATCTGCTGCTGGTGAATATATTATCGACCTGTGTGTATGGGGCGGAGGCCAATGGGAATTCGCATGTATTTTACTTAAAGGATTATCCAATCGTGCATCTGGCGTCTGTCGTTGTTTTGTTAGGAGTTATTTATTGGCTGAACCATAAAAAATTGCCGGAAAAGGACTATAGGAACGCGGCGCGGCTTGTGATTGCGGCATGGGGGGCGCTGGCTATGGTATGGGTGCTGTTATATATGAAGCCGCCAAGGTATGACCCGGAAAATGTATTGATAGGGGCGAGGCAGATGAGGCAGTACAACTTTACCTCTTTCGTTCGGGGGGGGGTATTTAAACAGTTGGTCTAGTAATCAGAGTCTGGCATTATTTTTTTATTTATTGTCCTTTTTGTTCGGGATCGATAATTATATTGCCTGGAGACTGCTGAATGTAGTGTCAGTGATGGCTATTTTTTTCATAGTCTGGAAAATGGTAGGGGAATTGTGGGGGAAGGGAAAGAGAGCGGCGTTTTATACAGTGGTCTGCAGTGCATGTTTTCTTCCGATGATTTTGTATACGACGTTTATTTATGGGGATATTTATGGTTTATGCCTGTCTGTGGCGGCAATATATTTCCAGCTAAAATATTTTTATGATAGAAAATATAGATGGATGCTGCTTTCTGTCCTATGCATTTCTTTGGCGGTACAGTTAAAAATGAATTACTTAATTATGGCGATTGCCATGGCGGGGCTTATTGTATATGATCTTTTTTTGCACCGGTATTGGAAAAAAGCTATTATGTATATGGCAGTATTTATCATAGGGATTGCAGGGGTTCGTGAAGGAACGGATGCATTGTTGGAAAATATTGTCGGGATGGAAAAAGCGGAAGGGGTGCCGAAAGAGGCATGGATTGCTATGGGGCTGCAGGATGGGACAAGAGCGGCAGGAAATTATAACGGATATAATCTCAAGGTTTATACGGAGAATGAGTATGATACTTCCTTGGCCAGGGAAGAATCGATAGAGAGTATAAAGAAATCGATCAGGGAATTCAAAAATAATCCAGGGTATGCCGTTAATTTTTTTGCAAAAAAGATAGCAAGCCAGTGGAATAACCCGGACAGCATGATATTAAGCAATGCAACAGTAAAATGGGACGGGCTGTCCTGGCTGGTAAACAGCGTGGAGGCCGGGGGATTGAGGTCCGTATTACGTTTTTTTTCAGATATATTCCAGGTATGGATATTGCTGGGCATTCTTTGCTATATCCTGTGGGAGAAAAATAAATCGGATTATGAATGGATCTTTTTATTAGTCTTTCTGGGGGGTTTTGTTTTTCACCTGTTCTGGGAGGCAGGGAGCCGTTACGCATTTCCGTATTATTTTTTGATGATTCCTTATAGCTGTATTGGTCTGTTCTTGCTGGAACAAAAGCTGGAAAAGGCAGTGAAGGGCAGAGCGGAGGGAAAAATACCGGTTCATAAATACCGGTTGGCCGGCATTGGCCTGTTAATAGTTTTTGTAGTTATATTGCCATATTCAGGAATCTTTGATAAAGTGGTAATTGTTTTAGAAGAGGAGGAAAAAAGGCAGCCGCCTGGCATTGAAAACGGATATTATAGCATATCGCCCGCCGGGGACAGTGAATTGTATTTAACCGAGGCGGGGGAAGACGTTATTTTGATGCATGGTGATGATTCCGTGCAGATAGTCAGCTTGTATAAGTTATACGAAAATCAGGTGATACGCTTTATGCCTTCTCAGAATACTTTGGAATTGGCAGGAGGGGAGGAAGTGTATCCGGCTAATTTGGAAGGTTCGTTTGAATGGCGGCTGGAACCGGCAGGAGATAACAAATACTATATTTTAGTGGATGATAAAACAGCGCTAAGTTATAGCTTAGAAGACTGGTCCGTAAGGCTGAAGAAGTTTCAGAAAGGAGATACCATGCAGATTTGGACAGTTGACAGAAAAGGAGGATGGAACATTGGAAGGTAATATTTTATATGTTGTAATTCCCTGCTATAACGAAGAGGATGTGCTATTGGAAACGGCGGAGCGCTTGAGAAAGAAGATGCGCTGTTTGATGGAAACGGAAAAAATCGGCGCAGAAAGCAAGGTCGTTTTTGTAAATGACGGCTCCAGGGACCGCACATGGGAGCTGATCCAGAAGCTGCATGAAGGAGACCGTTTATACGGAGGGATCAACCTGACCCGCAACAGAGGACACCAGAATGCGCTTCTGGCAGGGTTGATGACGGTAAAGGAATATGCGGATATGGTGATTTCCATGGATGCCGACTTGCAGGATGATATTGATGCTATGGATGATATGATAGAAAAGTATCGGAACGGTATTGACATTGTTTACGGCGTACGGAGCAGCCGGGCAAAAGATACTGTTTTTAAGAGAGCTTCTGCGGAGGCGTTTTATAAAGCTATGAAATTTTTAGGCGCGGATACGGTATTCAACCATGCCGATTACCGGCTGATGAGCAAACGAGCGATCGAAGGGCTGGCGGAATTTAAGGAAGTGAATCTGTTTTTGCGGGGGATTATTCCTTTAATAGGTTATTCATCGGATTTTGTTTATTATGAAAGGGGAGAGCGGTTTGCCGGGGAAAGTAAATATCCGTTAAAGAAAATGCTTTCCTTTGCGGTGGAGGGAATTACTTCGCTGAGTATAAAGCCTGTCCGGTTAATTACGATTTTGGGATTTTGCATATTTTTTGTGAGCATTATTATGCTGATTTATAGTTTCATCAGACATTTTATGGGGGCGACGATTGTAGGATGGACGACCCTTATGGTATCCGTTTGGGCGATTGGAGGCTTGATTTTATTGTCGCTCGGGATCGTAGGGGAATATGTCGGCAAGATTTACTTGGAGACAAAGGAACGCCCGAGGTTCCTGGTGGAACAATTCCTGATTAATGCAGAAAAAGAGAAATAGGAGACAGGCGGATGACGAAGAAGAGATGGGGGGTTTTATTGCTTGCAGAAATGGCGGTATTGTCTGCGGCAATCCTATGGTCAGTGAACCATTTTCAGAAGAATAGGCTGGTATTCCACTATGGACAGGATGATTTCCAATGTCTGGCAGGGGAAGCAGAGGAAGAATTTTATGTGGATGCCAGTGTAAATAATTTTAAAGACATCCGTATCGGGATCTCAGGCATCGAGATCCCCGATGGAAGTTACCTGGTGGATGTGAAGTATTGGTCAAAAGGAATATCCCATCTGGAAATGTATTATGAACATGGAAGAAATGAGTATGACTTGAGCGGGAATATCCTGCTGGACGGCTTGGAAAACCGGAAAAAAGTGAATATCATGGCGGATGGGGGCGAAGAGCCGTTTTGTATTATAGGACGCTTGAACAGCGAGTGTGTGGGAGGGGACTACCTGCTTTTTTCAGAAGTTACCATAAGCAGGACTTTCCTGTCCTACCGGCTGGGTATTTTCCGTTTATTGTTAGGCATGGCGCTGACTGATCTTGTTCTATATCTGTTCAACAAGAGAAAGGAAATAATAATCCTGCCCGAAACGCGGGAAACAATAGCAGGAATTGCTACGATTGCTTTTATAGCGTCGATACCGCTTATGATGGACGGATTGTTCAAACAACAGGATTTGATATTCCACTTAAACCGGATAGAGGGAATCAAAGAGGGGCTGGCGTCAGCAAAGGACTTTCCGGTGAGGATACAGCCCCAGTGGCTCAACGGGCACGGTTATCCGGTCTCTATATTTTATGGCGATTTTTGGCTGTATTTTCCTGCCTTATTAAGGCTCGTCGGCATATCGGTCCAAGACAGCTATAAAGTGTTTATTCTATTTGTGAATCTGGCGACTGCGTGGCTATCCTATTTTTGTTTCTCCCAAATGGGCGGGAACAGAAGAGCCGGGTTAGCGGGAGCGGCAATTTATACTTTGAATTTATACCGTTTGACGAATATATATGTGCGGGCGGCGCTGGGGGAACTGGTTGCCATGACGTTTTTTCCGCTGGTTTTCTGGGGGTTATGGCATATTTTTACGCAGGATCTACAGAAAATAAAAAAAGATAAAGTTTGGATTTTGCTGTCTGCCGGTTATTTGGGAATCCTGTTTTCCCATTTGATCAGCTGTGAGATGATTGGAATGCTGACGGTATTGATCTGCGTTTTCCGGATAAAAAAGATATTTGTGAAAGAAAGGTTTTTCGCGCTGTTAAAGGCGTTTTTAGGGATTGTAGCCGGCGGGGCATGGTATTGGCTTCCATTGCTGGAATATATGCAGCTGGATTTTGCTGCCGGCAGACTGGGTGAATTTAACGTTTACCGCCAGGAGGAAAGGGGAATATTCTGGGCGCAGTTTTTTACCACCCGTTATAATGTAAACGGGGAAAGCCTGGCAGTTGCAGAAGGAATGGCAGGAGAGATGCCGCTTACTTTGGGGATTGCTTTTTTTATCATTTTGATGGCGGCAATATATTTAAGCTTGTGCCGCTGGAATGAGATTAAGAAGAAAAAGGAATGGGTAATGGGCCTTTTCCTAATGGCATTTTTTATGTGGATATGTACAAAAGATTTTCCGTTTGGATGGCTTGGGAAAAAACTGGAAATATTGCAGATCTTAATTGCCAGACTTCAGTATCCATGGCGTTTTCTTAGCATTGTGGCTTTGCTGTGCGCCTGGATATTTGTTATGGTTTTATCGGGAACCAATATAGAAAAACGGTGGAAAAAGACATTTTCGATCATCGTATGCACGGTGCTGCTGATGAACAGTATGGATTTTATGAGCCAGGTTATGAATGATATAAAAATAAGCCGGATCTATGACGGAGGAGCGCTGCCTTCTTTTGGAGTGTCAGGCGGGGAATATTTGTATGAAGGTTATGAAATGGAAGACTGTGTCAATGAAATAACGGATGTAGGCGAAGGCATTACGGTATCCGAATGGGAAAGGGGAGGAAATGAGGTCAGGGTGACAGCGTCCAATGCATCTGCGGAGGAACAGACGCTGGAACTCCCGGTGATCCGTTATGAGGGGTACCGTGCCAGGGATATGCAGACAGGAGAAGAATTCCAACTCAGCGACGGCAAATCCCATAGGGCGGTTCTGCATCTGCCGGGAGGGTATTCCGGGAGCGTAAGAGTAAAATTTGCAGAACCATGGCATTGGAGGGCGGCGGAGCTTGTTTCATTGGCGAGTGCTGCAGCGGCGGTTTATTGGATTATTTGCGATAGAAGGAAACTGCGGGCTGAAAAAGGATGTTTTTGACAAAAGAAATAGAAGAAATGGAGGAAAATCATGAAGTTAGTAGTAGCAGGAACCGGGTATGTAGGTTTGGTGGCAGGAGTCTGTTTTGCAGAAGCAGGGCATAATGTCACCTGTGTGGATGTGGACGAAAAGAAAGTGAAATTAATGGAGTCCGGCGTGTCCCCGATTTATGAGGAGGGGCTGGAGGAACTGATGAAGAAAAATAATGAGGCTGGAAGACTTCACTATACGGTGGATTATAAAAACGCGTATAGGAATGCAGACGCTATCTTTATCGGCGTAGGAACGCCCGAGCAGCCTGACGGTTCCGCTAATTTAAGCTATATTGCGACTGTGTCCCGGCAGATTGCAGAATCCTTGGAAAAGGACTGCCTGGTCGTGGTGAAGTCCACGGTTCCCGTAGGGACAAATGATAAAGTGGAGCAGTTTATCAAAGATTTTCTTGTGAACGATGTAAAGGTGGAGGTGGCTTCCAACCCGGAATTCCTTGCCCAAGGCTCAGCGGTGCGGGATACCTTGCATGCGGCCAGGATCATTATCGGCACGGAAAGCAGAACCGCAGAGGAAATGCTGATGAAGATATATGAGCCTTTCAAGCTCCCCATTGTATCAGTCAGCCGCCGGAGTGCGGAAATGATCAAGTATGCAAGCAATGATTTCCTTGCCCTGAAAATTTCTTATATGAACGATATTGCTAACCTCTGCGAGCTGGTGGGCGCAGATATTGAAGATGTGGCAAGGGGGATGAGCTATGATGCCAGAATAGGAGCTAATTTTCTGAAGGCAGGCATCGGCTATGGAGGAAGCTGTTTTCCAAAGGATACGAAAGCTTTGAAGTTTCTTGCGGAAAAGGCAGGGTATCATTTGGAGACGGTGGAAGCGGCGGTATCCGTCAATGCCAGACAGAAAACGAAGCTGTTCCAAAAAGCCAGCGACAGGATGATTACGTTCCAGGGACTGAAAGTCGCGGTTTTAGGGCTTGCGTTTAAACCGGGAACGGATGATTTGCGGGAGGCGCCTTCCCTTGATAACGTGGAGCTTCTGCTGGAAAGCGGAGCGGAAGTTTATGCTTATGACCCTGTGGCAATGGATAATTTTAAGAGAAAATATCCGGAAGGGTTATTGAAAAGAGGGAAAATTTCTTATGTGGAAAAACCGGAAGATGCATTGCAGGGGGCGAATATCTGCTTTATTTTTACGGAGTGGCCGGAAATCAAAGAGGTTCCGGCGGAAAGCTATAAAGAATTGATGCAGCCTCCGCTGGTATATGATGGAAGAAATATATATGATGTCAAAGAGATGGAAGAGAAGGGCGTGGAATATTACAGCATCGGCAGATAGCCTTATGGGGTTATGAAATGACAAAAAATAAAGCGAAGGAATTATCCTATTATCTTTTTTTCGGGCTTATGGTTCTGGCAAAGGGAATCGGCCTGGACAGCGGCGTCCGCTTATATTATTTGCTGAGTGCGGCAGCCTGTCTTTGTCTTGGGGTAAAGCTGGTTCTTACAAAATATAGTACGAAGCAGATAGGGGCTATGGCGGTTTTATGCATCATAGCCTTTGTTTCCTATAGGAATTCCGGACGGCTGGGGATTGTCCTGACGGTTCTTGCCCTCATCGGCTTGAAAGATATGGATATTAAAAAGCTGTTTCGCATGGGGCTTGTTATTTATGGATGTTCTTTCGTATGGACGGTGGTTATGGCGAAATGGGGCGTAATCCATAATCCTTTGGATGTACACAGGAAAGGCGGGGTGGAACTGATCCGCTGGGGGATGGGGTACAGCACGGGGAATGTGTTCCATGTGTCCTATTTCATGCTGACGGTATTTTTATGTTATACATGGGGAAAGCGTTATGATATAAAGCGGATGGCGGTACTGATGGCCGGGAATCTGGCCGTGTTCCTGTTTTCGCTCAGTTATACCGGGGTAATCGTGGTTACGTTTTTTTTATTCTTATTTTTATATGCGGTAAAAAGGGGGAAGTTGAGCCTGGCAGAACGGTTTTTGTTCCAGCTGCCGCTCCCCCTCTGCCTGATATTTTCTTTTGGAGGGCCGTTCCTGCTTAATATTCCTTTGGTACAGAAAGTGGATGCCATGATGCAGGGGAGGCTGACTTTTTCTTCTTATTTCTTGCAAAATCAGCCGATTACGATATTTGGAACGAGAATGAAAGACGTACCCAATTTTTGGGTGATTATGGACAACGGCTATGTTTATATCTTTATGACTTTCGGAATTGTGGTATTTGCGCTGTTCTGCGTAGGATATGCGGTGCTGATCGCCAGATACAGCGGATTTAGGGGGACAGGGAATAAGACGGGACAGAGCGGTGCGGATGGGGATACGGATAGTATGAGAGATGCGGAAGCCGCAGAAAAGGGGGAGCATCTGCAGGAACTGAGCATTGTTTTTGCGTTTTTGTTGTATGGAATTATGGAGCAGTTTATTTCCAATGCGTTTATGAATTTATCGTTGCTTTTTTTGGGGGAAGTGTTATTTGGGGCAGAAAATGCGGCGGGCAGATATGGATGTAAGGCGAAGCGTTGTGCTGGAGAGGGAGGCGGCTGGGAAACGGAGACAAAGTTTGGAATTTCGCGATGGATTGTTTGTATAGGAACAGGTATCGCGGCCGCTGTCCTTTATCTGGTATTTGTGCCGGCAAAAGAATTTGTGAAGGTACCGCTGGATTCTTTGCTTTATGTGGACGCATGGAGCGTGGAGGTGGGAGTGGGAGGCATGGGCAAGTTGCCTGAAACAGATATTTCGATGGGGCAGTCTGCAGGCATCCCTATAAAGGCGGGGGCTGGCAAGGAACAAGTTACAAAGGAAGAGCTGAAAGAATGGATGAACCGTTGCAGATCCATGATAGAGAAACCGGAGGCTATGGAAGAAATGATCAGGAAAGCCGGTCTGGAGGAGAAGTTATCGGCAGAAGAGGTGGCGGCGGCCATGGAATATTCCATTCCGGTATCCGTGCAAAGCAGTAAAATATACGACAGGTTCCGCATCCGGCTGCTGGAGCTGTATTGCAGGATCGATGAGGAAGAATATGCACGGCTGATGAATCAGGTCGTACAGATCGTAGGACAGTCAGGGGAACCGGTATATAAGGTGGATGCCGGTTCCATTTACCGGGAGAGGATCGAAAAAAGCGCGGGAAATGACAGGATCGAGCATATAAGCGGGGAAAAGGAATATTTGGTGGAGAAAAACGGAAGCCTAGTGACCATGGAGCATTTCCGCGACGGCGTGTTTTACGGGATTATGGCGATGGCGGCGGCAGTATTGCTGTGGAGCCTGCCGGGATGGCGGAGAAAGAGAAGCCGGCGGCAGGAAGACTTACGAAAGGAATGGGGACAACGATGAGGATAGCGATTGATTTGACTTCTCTGGCCGATAACTTTTCGGGGATCGAGAGATATGCCATGAACATAGCCAAAGAATTGATAGAGTTGGATAAGCAAAGGGAACATACGTATATTTTATTATTCAAACGGAAGATTCATCCGGAATTCGAACGGTATAGGGAACTGGAAAATGTAACGTTTAAGGTATGGCAGGGGAAAAACAAACTATTGTTTGCACAGCTGCTGCTGCCTTTTCACCTTTATGGCGTAAAGGCGGATGTCTTCCTGTTTCTGGCATTTCAGAGTCCTTTGCTGTTCCGGCGCAAAGGGATTTATAATGCGATTCACGATTTGACATGCTGGGATTGCCCGGAGACGATGAAAAAGCATATGGAATGGTATTTTAAGCTGGCGATTCGGAATGCGCTGTGGGTCAGCGAGAAAATCATTACAATATCGAGGTTTACGGAAAATCGTATTATAAAAAAATTCCATTACCGCAAGGACAGGCTGATTCTTGCTTACTGTGGGATTTCCGATGTGTTTATGGATTATGTCAGGGATCAGAAAATTCCGCTGTCGAAAGAAGAAACGGAAAAACGTCTGGAGATCCGGCATAAATATCATTTGCCCGAGCAGTACCTTCTTTGCCTCGCTACACTGGAACCCCGAAAAAATCTTCCTTTTCTGGTAAAAGCCTATGTAGAGCTCCAGGAAGAAGAGGCATTGGACATTCCCCTTGTTCTGGCAGGACGGAAGGGATGGAAGATGGACGAATTCCTGAATCGGATCGAAGAGGTGTACAGGAGGAAGATTATCGTAACCGGATTTATTGAAGATGCGGACCTGCCTTATGTGTACCATATGGCGGATTGCTTTATTTTTCCTTCTATTTACGAAGGGTTCGGCATGCCGCCTTTGGAGGCGATGGCGGTAGGTACGATGGTGATTTCTTCCGATGCGGCATCGTTGAAGGAGGTTCTTGGAGGAGCAGCCTCTTATTTCCGGTTGGGGGATAAGAAGGAATTAAAAGAAAAAATGCGGATGGGCATCCGTCAGGAGATAAAGGATGTAACGGTAGGGGAGATCAAAAAGAGGATCGGCATGTTCCAGTGGGAAGTATCGGCAAAGAAGATTATGAGGAAAATTGGTAAAAAAGAAACATGTTAAGGCTGCAGGGAAAGCAGCCGGCGCATCAGGAAGGGTTAAAAAAGTTGGCTGCGGGCCAACTTTTTTAACGCAATTTGTTTCTTCGCAGATAATCGGCAAGAACCGCGATAAATTCTTTGGGAGGCAGCGGCCCTGCGTTGGGATATCCGGTAACGGCGCAGAAGTGGCTGCCGTTGCCCTGTTCCCAATAGGCATCGAGGAGCGTTCGGATGCTATGTTGGACAGAATCCGGAGATACGTGGAAATATTCAGCCGTATCCTGATAAAGCGCTTTGCTGGTAAGGAACGGGCTGTCTTCATCTGACGATGCCTGAAAGATGATGTGGGTCAGATAAGGATATCCCCTATAGGAAGGGTTAACCCCGATGCGGATTAATAGTTCAGAAACAATAGTTTTTTCCATGGTTAATTCCTCCTTTGTAAAAATAATAATGCTGTTTCTTTTATTAGCATAATGGATTGGAAAAAAATTCCAATACAAAGGAAGAAAAAAGACAGAAAAAGACATTTTTTGTCTGGACGGATTCTTCCTTGGGATGTAACGCTATGGAAATGTTATAGCATATAAATTGCGTTTTTGTGGGGAGGGGGAAGAAATAGTGGGTGGAAGGGTAAAAATAGGTGGTTTTTTAAATAAAATTAGCATTTTAAAAATAATAGTATTGTAAAAAATAGTATTATTTTATATAATAATAAAAGGTAAAGATGATTTTAAAAGAGGAGTTGCTGTATATAGATAATTTATAGTTATC
>JAETNQ010000072.1 GCA_021772075.1 Lachnospiraceae bacterium | reverse complement strand
ATGATAATCAGTTTTGTGCTGATCTATGAGCTGATAACAATGGTAATCGACAAAAACAATATGCATGACTTTGATACAAGCCTGTTCTTCCGTTTTTTATTTAAGGCTTGTATCGCTGTCATGCTGCTTTCCAAGACCTTTGATATAGTCATGGCGGTGTTTGACGTGGGAAGCCATGTGGTGACACAGGCGGCAGCATCAATCTCCGGTTCAACAAGCCTTGACGTTCAGGCTACCCTTACAACCATGTTCAACAATCAGATTGACACGATGGGGATAGGGGAGCTGATCGGTCTTGGTCTGGAAACTATGGTAATCAGCTTATGTATGAAAATCATGTCCGTCCTCATCACCGTCATTCTATATGGGCGCATGATTGAAATATACCTTTATGTGTCAGTTGCGCCAATCCCGGCAGCGACAGTTACCAACCGGGAATGGGGTACAATCGGGACAAATTATTTAAAAGGGCTTGTCGCACTTGCTTTTCAGGGGTTCTTTATCATGGTGTGCGTGGCGATTTACGCTGTGCTTGTGGCGGGCGTCGCAGTGGCGGGCAACCTTCACAGCGCATTGTGGTCGGTGGCGGCATATACCGTAATCCTCTGTTTCAGTTTATTTAAGACAGGCTCATTATCGAAATCAATTTTTAATGCCCACTGAGTGCAAGGACATTGTGCTTGGCGGGCATTTCCCACGAAAGGAGCAGACTATGGCAATATCAGTACCAGTGCCGAAAGACCTGAGTGGAATCAAGACAAAAGTGGCGTTGAACCTTACCAAAAGGCAGATTATCTGCTTTTCGGGAGCTGCCCTTGTGGGCGTACCCTTATATTTCCTTACCAAAGGGGTATTGGGTACGCAGGGGGCGGCGCTTATCATGGTGGGCGCAATGCTGCCATTCTTCTTTTTGGCAATGTATGAAAAAGACGGTTTCCCGGCAGAGAAGATTTTATACTTCATGCTCCGGCAGAAGATACTCACGCCGGGAATCAGACCGTATAAATCGGAAAACCTCTACAAGCAGTTGGAGGAACGGGAAAGAATCAGGAGGGAGGTATGTTTCCTTGAAGAAAAAGCAAAAGGCGGTGGCGGCAAAGCCAAAACCGCAGGAAAATAGGCGGACACCGGAAAAGGCGGGACTGACTTTTTCGGAAAAGAAACGTCTGGCGGAGCTTCGGCGTGTCCTTGCCGGGAACAGCAAGGAGCAGGCAAAGCCGGATACCGCACAGAAAACCATTACATTCAAAAAAATGTACCGGGACGGCATCTGTCAGGTGGCGGACAATTATTATACGAAAATGGTGGAGTTTTACGACATCAACTATGACTTGCTGGAGGTGGAGGATCAGGCGGATATTCTGGAAGAATACAGCAAGCTGATTAACTACTTCGATCCGTCCATAAGGTTCCAGTTGTTTTTATTTAACAGGCAGGTCAGCGAGCAGGCGCTTGCGGAGCAGTTCGACATTTCTCTGCAGGAGGATGATTTTGACGATATTCGTGATGAATACACGCAGATGTTAAAGCACCAGTCGGCAAAGGGCAACAACGGTATCATCAAGTCGAAATACCTGATTTTTGGTGTAGAAAGCACCGGGTACAGGGAAGCGAAAAGCAAGTTAAGCAATATTGAGAAAGATGTGGTACACAATTTAAACAATATCGGCACAAATGCCAGAGGTCTTGACGGGAAGGAAAGGCTGCGTATTCTGCATGAGTATTTCAATCAGGGTACAATGGAGCCTTTTCGTTTTTCTTTTAAAGAGCTGTCAGAATCCGGGAAGTCGGTTAAGGACTATATTGCGCCGCCGGGGTTTGACTTCCGCTATCCCAGCCGCTTCAAGTCTGGCAGTATTTACGGGAGCGTGTCTTACCTTGATATGATTGCGCCGAAGTTTACGGACGAGATGGTGAAAAAACTGCTGGATATTGATGACAACCTTACCCTTACCATGCATATGCAGACCATTGATCCGGTAGAGGCAATCAAGATGATAAAACGTGCGCTTACCGACATTCAGAAAATGAAGATTGAGGAACAGAAGAAAGCTGTGAGAAGCGGCTACGATATGGATATTCTGCCTACGGACATTGTGACGTATGAGAAGGACACGCTGGAGCTTTTAGATGATTTGAACACAAGCAACCAGAAACTTATCAAGATGACCTTCCTCATTACCTGTTACGGGAGGACGAAGCGGGAACTGGAGAACCTGACGCAGAGGGTGTCCGGCATTATCCAACAGGCAAACTGCAACCTCCGGTGCTTGCAGTATTTACAGGAACAGGGGTTAATGGCGAGTGCGCCGATTGGCTGTAATGAAGTGGGGATTGAAAGGAACCTTACCACAAAAAGCGCCGCTGTGCTTGTGCCGTTCTGCACACAGGAGCTTTTTATGCCCGCACCCGCCATTTATTACGGTCTGAACGCACTTTCCAACAATATGATTATGGCAGACCGGAAAAGGTTGCGTACACCGAATGGCGTGATTTTAGGTACACCCGGAAGCGGTAAATCATTCAGCGCAAAGCGTGAGATTTTATCCTGTTTCCTTATCACAAAGGACGATATTATTGTCTGCGATCCAGAGGGCGAGTATTTTCCATTGGTGCAGGCGCTTCATGGGCAGGTGGTAAGGCTTGCCACCAATTCAAGGGACTTCTTAAACCCGATGGACATTCAGCTCTCCCATAAAGGGGATAAGGAAGCGCTCAAATTAAAGAGCGATTTCCTGATTACCCTGTGTGACCTGATAGCCGGAGGGAAGGACGGGCTGGAAAATGACGAGAAGGGCATCATTGACACCTGTATCAAGCATATCTATGACGGGTATTTCAAGCACCCGAAGCCGGAGAATATGCCCATACTGGAAGATTTATATAATGCGCTGTTAAAATATGAGCCGAGGGATGTTGCGCCGGAGATGCAGAGGGAAGCGAAGCAGAAGGCGGTAAGGATTGCCAACAGCCTTGTGCTGTATGTGCATGGCTCGCAGAATTATTTCAACCACCGCACTAACGTGGATTCCCATAACCGGATTATGTGTTTTGACATTCGTGACTTGGGAAACCAGTTAAAAGAGATAGGAATGTTGATTGTGCAGGATGCGGTATGGAACAGGGTGTCACAGAACCGGGAACGCAAGGTTGCCACAAGATACTACTGTGATGAGTTCCATTTGCTCTTAAAAGAGAAGCAGACCGCCATTTACTCGGTGGAGATTTGGAAAAGGTTTCGGAAATGGGGCGGAATCCCAACAGGACTGACGCAGAACGTGGGCGATTTTCTGAAATCGGAGGAAATCGAGGGCATCTTGGGGAACAGCGATTTTGTGTACCTGTTAAACCAGAACGCCAAAGACCAGCATATCTTGGCGGATAAATTGGGACTGTCGGAAAAACAGCTCATGCACGTCACCAATTCCGAACCAGGAAGCGGACTGATACTGTTTGACAACGTGGTTATCCCGTTCGTGGATAAGTACCCGGCAGATACAAAGACCTATGCGATTATGAATACGAAGCCGGAGGAATCAGTGAAAAAGGAAGATGAGGAAGGATAGTGGTGATGCGGAAATATGAACAGTTTCATTAAATGGGTTGGAGGTAAGCGTCTGTTGCGAAAACAGATATTAAAGGAATTTCCGCAGGAAATGGCGTGCTATGTGGAAGTGTTTGGGGGTGCTGCATGGATACTTTTTGCAAAGGAAAGGCACGCAGAGGTGGAAGTTTATAATGATGTCAACCATAATCTTGTAAATATGTTCCGGTGTGTAAAGTATCATGCAGATGCCCTGTATGAAGAATTAAAGTGGGTTTTTGTATCAAGGGAACAGTTTGAACAGGCAAAGGAAGATGTAAATAATCCGAACTTGACGGATATACAAAGAGCTGCCCGATTTTTTATACTGGTGAAATGCAGTTTTGGCGCAAAAATGCAGGATTTCAGTGGCAAACGTGTTTCTTTCAGCAGTACGGTGGAGAATCTGGAACTTTTTAGGGAAAGGCTAAAATCAACCGTTATTGAGCAGTTGGATTTTGAAAAGCTGATAGCTTTGTATGACCGGGAGGGGACATTGTTCTATGCCGATCCACCGTATTATGAAGCGGAAGGGTACTATGCAGAAGAATTTCTAACATCAGACCACATCAGGCTAAAGGAAAGCCTGGAGAAGGTACAGGGGAAATTCATACTGACCTACAATGATTGCCCGTTTATACGGGAATTGTACAGGGAGTATTGCATTATTCCAATAGAACGTCAGAGCAATATCACAGCACCTACTGTTAAAAAGATGTATAAGGAAATTATTATCAAAAATTTTGATTAAAGGGGGATTGATAGATGGCGAATGAAAAAAAGAAGCAGGAAGCCCCTTTTTACAAGAAAGCAAATGGAGATTTTCGGGAAAATAAAGGTACAGGCTTTCAAAATGGCGGCAGTGCTGCCTATCAGCCGAGGGATGCCAACACCGGAAAGACAGGGCAGAGCGCAGGCAGGAAAAAACAGACTGAAAAAAGTATGCAGGCGCAACAGGAAACTTTTGGACAAAAAGTCCAGAAGTCCGAAAAGAGCCAGCCGGGGGAAAACAGCGCTTTTACAGAGAATAAAAGCATGGATTTCCAAAAGGAAGATACCAGACAGCATAAATCAAACCATGTTTCAAAGGCTCGTGCGAAAAAACAGATGTACCAGCCCGCTTCTGGACAAAAAGTCCAAAAGTCCGGTGCAAAGCCGGGACAGGAAGAAAAGCCGGATTTTGTAAAGGAAAGCAATACTTTTACCGGGCAGGAGAATTTCAGACAGCCGGAGGAAACGGAAAAAAAACAGGCAGATACAGAGGATTACCACCGGAGGGATACATACAGGCAGTCGCAGAAAAAAGGGAAATACCATAAAAAACGGGTGCAGAAGGAACACCGGGTAAAAGGCGGCACAAATGATAAACCGGAAAATAAGACCTTTACGGAGGAAACTTTTACGGAGAATACCGGAAATACTTTTCAGGGGGAAGGAGGTTCTGAATTTACCGGAAGTAAAAAGCTGCAAAAGAAACAGCGGCAGGCACAGAAAGCCGGGAGGAAAGTACAGAAAGCGAGGGCAAAGCTGCCAAAGACAAGGGAATACACCTTGCAGAGAGTGTTTGACGAGAAAACCGGGAAGGGAAAATATGTGGTTGTCCCTCTGGATAAGGAGAAAACCTTCAAGCAGGAGGGCATACCCAAAACCACCATGCGCCGGGTACAGAATGAGGGCAAGAATTTTGTGCATGGGAAAATCGCTGAAACGGAGAAAGAAAATTCAGCGGTGGAGGGCGCACACAAATCGGAGCAGAAAGGAGAGGAACTATTTTCTTTCGTCAAAAGGCAGATAAAGGGTAAAGGGCAGAAACAGCGGGCGAAAGTGGCTAAGCTGGAAAAGAAGCAGTTTAAAAAGGAAGTCAATTTCCAGTACCAGAAATTCTTGGAGGAAAACCCGCAGATGCAGAAAAAAGCATTGCAGAAGCGGCTGCAGAAACAGCGCATCAAGCGGGAGTATATCAAGGCGAGAAAGAAAGCGGCGGCAGGAAAGGCGGCGGAGCAGGCGTTTGAAAAGACGAAAAACGGTGCGGTCACTGTGGCGAGGAAGTTACAGGAGTTTGCGAGGAAAAATGCAGGACTTCTTGTAACGGTGGGCATCATGGCTCTGCTCCTTATGATGATTATGGTTTCCGTATCGTCCTGTGGGGCGATGTTTGCGGACACGCAGTCTACCATATTAGCGGCGAGTTATTTAAGCAAGCCGAAGGAGATTGACGCCGCCGATTTACAGCTTACCCGTCTGGAGCTTGACTTGCAGAATGAGATTGACCGGGTGGAAACAGATTATCCGGGGTACGATGAATATTCCTACAATCTTGGGGCAATCGGGCATAACCCGTTTACCCTCATCAGCTATTTATCCGCTGTCCATACGGAATTTACCGCAAGTGAAGTGGAAAGCGAAATACAGGCTCTTTTTGACGAAATGTACACGCTGACGCTCACGCCGGATACGGAAACGAGGACAAGGATGGTCACAAAAACAGGCACGAGGACGGTCACTGATCCGGTCACAGGGGAAGAAACCGAGGAAGAATATGAGTACGATGAGGAAGAAGAATACGAGGTCAGTATCCTCAGAGTGACGCTTACGGTTATTCCGCTTGAGAACCTTGTTTCCGGAAAAATGGATACGGAGCAGGCAGAGATTTTTGCCATGTACCGGGAAACAAACGGTCTGCTTCAGGAGTTCGCTTCGCCGCTTAACCTTTACTGGTATTATTATGTATCAAGCTACTACGGATACCGGAAAAATCCAAGCACAGGGAATGAGGAATTTCACCGGGGCGTGGATATAGCGGTGCCGACAGGCACAACCGTTTATGCAGCGCATGACGGTACGGTGACAGCGGCGGCATATGACAGCCACTACGGGAATTATGTAGCGATTGAGATAGACGGTTACACAACCAAGTATGCCCATATGGATACGCTCAGTGTGAGTGCGGGGCAGGAAGTGGAAAAAGGGGCGGTCATCGGCACGACGGGGAATACCGGGAGCAGCACAGGAAGCCATTTGCATATCGAATGTTTATATGACGGGGAGTATTATAACCCGTTATTTTATTTTGACGTGGGCGAAGGCACGCTGTACGGGGAAACGCCGGGCGGTCTGCCGGGGAACGCCATACCGCCGGACGCCTATGATGACGCATCGGTGCAGGCGCTTATGGAGGAAGCCGCAAAATATTTAGGATTCCCGTATGTGTGGGGCGGTTCAAGCCCTTCCACAAGTTTTGACTGTTCCGGCTTTGTCTGCTGGGTATTTACCAACAGCGGGGTGCATAACCTTCCACGAACCACAGCGCAGGGGATTTATGACCAGTGTACTCCGGTTTCCGCATCAGACGCAAAGGCGGGGGACATTATTTTCTTTACCGGGACTTACAATTCGGCAGGTGCGGTCAGCCATGTGGGGATATACTGCGGCAACGGGACAATGATACACTGCGGCGATCCGATCAGCTACGCAAGCATCAACTCGTCCTACTGGCAGAGCCATTTTTACAGTTTCGGAAGATTGAATTAAGGAGGCATTTATGACAAAGGAACGGATTGAAAAGGAGCTTTCTAAAGTGCGGGCGCAGCTTGAAACTTTGCAGGCAAAGCAGAAGGACTTGGAAGAACAGAAACGCATGGCGGAAAGAGCCGAAAAAATGGATATTATCGAAAAGCATAAAATCTCGTCCGAGAAGCTGCAATTACTTATCAAATTCAGCGAGGACGAGATTTTGAAGTTATTGGAAGAAAAAGAAAACGCAAAGGAGATGGCAGGAAATGAAGA
>JAETNQ010000071.1 GCA_021772075.1 Lachnospiraceae bacterium | reverse complement strand
GCTGTTTTGTTGCTGGCATAAAAAATCCTCCTTTTTGATAAGAATTGTCATATCTTGATTCTTACCAAAAAAGAGGTATTTCTTTCCAAAGACACAAACTATTTTACACTACCCACACTGCAAGGCCGGCTCCGATCGCCACGACCAATGTTTTTAAGATTCCGATTGCTGATGTAAAAAATGCCATATCAATACCTGTAACCAAAATCAGAAAAAGATGATTTTTTCATCCTGCACAAACAAAAAACCGCCAGTATCTACTGACGGTCCGCCCTTTCCAATTTGGTTTATCCTTTCTCTTTATTTTTGTTTTTTAGTTTTTATAGTTGTGCAATGGGCTGTCTTATCTGCTCCAAAGGCTCTGCCCGGATTGGCGGCAGAACATATCCGCACATCACTGTCTTAATAATAAAAGCCATTATCTCCCCTTTCTGACTTTACGACACGATGTCGCAAAGTTTTTCTCCCTGCCAGATTTCAAAAATCTATTCTGCATAAATCCGTCTTTGCGACATCGTGTCGTAAACTTTTCTCCTATATCCTCTTAAAAATCTATCCTGCATGAATCCCACTTTGCGACATCGTGTCGCAAAGTCCTGACTTGACATGCAGTAAAAAGAACGGCCTCTTTCTCCGTTCCCCCTACTGCTCCCCGCCTGCCGGCTCTGCTGTTCCGTCCGTATTTTCCTCACTTCCGTCTATTTCATATAAATCAAATTCCTCCTTCATCCTGATTTTTAACTGATGTTTCATATAAGCCTCCACATCAAAGGCATTTTTCTTGTCATAATCTGATAACTGCTTGTACCGTTTATGCCTGGTAATATCAAATTTATCACTTAGGAATGGACGTACCCCACGCAACTGCAGGATACATTTATTTCCATCCATGACCGCCAGCTCATCCCGGCTCATCAATTCTTTGCCACATTGTCAAGTGAAGATTTCATTCTTTTTGATTTTTCATACACGGAATCTTGTAGATGTTCTATAAATGTGCTAAACTGAACGCAATAACAAATCAGAATTTACAGGGATGACACTATGCGAAAAGATATTTTGAAGAATTTACAACAGGAAATATATGACAGATGCCAAAAAGAAACAAATAAATTTGGCATGGGGTGTTATTATCATATTGTTGCAGTGGTTAAAAATGCAGAAATTCTGGCAGAAGAATATGGAGCAGATAAGGAAATTGTTATGATAGCAGCGTGGTTACATGATATTGCATCTATCACAGAATACAGCTTGTATGAACTTCATCATATACATGGAGCAGAAATGGCATATAGTATTCTAAAAGAATATGGTTATGAGGACAAAAAAATTTTATTAGTGCAAAAATGTATTAAAAATCATAGAGGAAGTATATCTCTTGAAAAAAATAGTATCGAGGAATTATGCGTTGCTGATGCTGATGCAATTTCACATTTTGACAGTCTACCAAGTTTGTTGTATTTAGCTTATGTTCAAAGAGGGATGGGGATTGAAGATGGTAAGGAATTTGTAAAAAATAAACTGATAAGAAGTTTTCAAAAATTATCTGCAAGAAGTAAAAAGCACTATCAAAATAAATTTGAAAAAACCATGGAAGTCTTAGGGTAACAGCTTCAAATTTGCAAGGAGAAATGTATGATTAGAATAAGACCATATAAAGCTTCGGATGTAGATACGATATTATCGTGGTGTCAAGATGAAAAAGCATTTTATCAATGGACAGCAGGTGTACTTGGTAATTACCCAATAACACAAAATGAATTTTGCTTTGTTGAATCTCTAATGCCGTTTACTGCATTTGATGAAACTGGAATTGTTGGTTTTTTTACACTAAGGAATCCTGATGAATCTTTGGATGAATTACGCTTTGGATTTGTTATTATAAATCCTCACAAGAGAGGAAAAGGCTATGGAAAAGCTATGCTCCAGTTAGGTCTAAAATTTGCATTTGAAATATATGGAGCAAAAAAAGTATCATTGGGTGTTTTTGAGAATAATCTTCCAGCTTATTACTGTTATAAGGCAGTCGGTTTTAGCGACGTAGTTCTTGATACAACAGAAAGATATTGTATTCTGGGTGAGGAATGGAAGTGCAAAGAATTGATTATGGAAAATAGATAGATTTAAGGAGTTGTTGAAATGGAGATTAGATACATCACCAAAGATGATAATCCTCTTGAAATAAGCAAAATATATGAAAGTAGTTGGAAATACGCATATAAAAACATTATTCCTCAAAACTATCTTAATAGTATTCCAACGGGGCAATGGGCTAATAGTATCAATAAAATTGGTATGAATAACCTTGTTCTGATAGAACATGGGCGTCTTATAGGTACTGCAAGTTTCTGTAAATCAAGATGGGAAAAATACAGCGAATATGGAGAAATCGTTTCCATATATTTTTTGCCTGATTACATTGGAAAAGGATACGGTAGGTTATTGCTTAACAAGTGTATTAAAGAATTAAAACAATGCGGATTTAGTAAAGTGCTTTTATGGGTTTTGGAGGATAATCATAGAGCAAGAAAATTTTATGAAAAAAACGGATTTATTTATTCAGAAGTATTTCGGGATGATAATATCGGTGGGAAAGATATAAGAGAGGTATTGTATTTCCTTGTATAGATAAATTCAAATTTGTGAGGATGAATGTGATGCGTGAATTGATGTTGGTTAGGCCATCTAAACTATATGCAAAACAAGTCATGTCATATAAAGAAGAAATGTTACAATGTGGAGATAGTTTTGATGGTTGTGCAGGTCTTGAAGATGTCCAATCATTTGATGAGTGGATTGACTTTGAGAGAAGATTAAGAGAAAAATATAAAAGCGGATATGTTCCATCAGAAGTGTTTTTAGCGGTAAGGCGAAAAGACGATTTTGTTGTTGGTATGATTGATTTTCGACACCCATTATCGGATTTTCTCAAAAATTTTGGGGGTAATATTGGATATAGTGTTCGTCCGTCAGAAAGACGAAAAGGTTATGCGTCTGAAATGCTGGGATTAGTTTTACCTTTTTGCCGTGCGTTTGGAGAAAGCAAGGTTTTAGTAACCTGCGATAAGCGAAATGTAGCTTCGCAAAGGACGATTATTAAAAACGGTGGAGTGATGGAAAATGAAATTGTTGATACAGTGGGATTAAGTAAAAGTGGCATTATTCAAAGATTTTGGATTTCAATATAGTGTCTTTCTCAACCATTTCCAGTTTGACATACTGGGAAATCGCAATTTAAAGGAGAAAATTATGAATATAGAACAATTTTGGAAAGCCGTTCTTGCCCAAGATGAAAGAGAAATTAGAAAATACTTTCATGCAGAAGCCTATGTAAATTGGCATTGCACCAACGAGCATTTTACGGTGGATGAATATATTGTTGCGAATTGTGAGTACCCCGGAGAATGGGACGGACTCGTTGAAAGAGTAGAAATTGTGAATGATTTAATTATTACAGTTGTTCGTATCTATCCCAAAGATAGAAGTATTTCTTTTCATGTGACTTCGTTTATTCAAACAAAAAACGATAAAATTACAGCAATGGACGAATATTATGCCGATGATGGAATGGCACCACAATGGAGATTGGATAAACGCATTGGGACACCTATCAAATAAATCCCAGTTTTTTCTGGAAGCCGGAGAATAGGGAACCCGGCTTCTTTTTCGTGTACAGACAAAAAGAAAACCCTTCCCCCAAAAAGAGAGAAGGGCATTGCCGTTATTCTGTTACCGCCGGTATCTCCCCGACAAAGTTATAAATGATTTTGATTTCCTGAAACTTCTCCCCGTCAACCTTTTTCACCTCACCCACCAGAATCCGGCTGATAAGGCGGTTTAAGATACCCTCGTCCAATTCCTGTATCGTGGCATACTGCCGGATTTCACGGATAAAGGTGCGGACGTCGCTTTCCTGCTCATTGGAACGGCGCAAGGAGAGTGCCAGTTCTTTTAGCTGCTTCTGGTTTTCCTCCTGTTCCCGCTCCATTGCCGCTGTCAGCTTCACAAACCGCTGCTCGGACAGGATTCCTTTTGCCTTGTCGGTATACAGGTTCAGGAACATATCGTCAATCTCCCGGTTCCTTGCTTCCAGCCGCTCCCGTTCCTTCTCCATCTCCGAAGCGTCCGCCAGATACCGCCGCTCCATGCGGCTGCTAATCCGCTGGTAGAACGATTCCACGTCTTTCAACGCCATTGCCGCAAGTTCCTGAATATCCTTCAGCACAAGGTTGTACAAATCCCTCGCTTCCACCTTATGGCTGGTGCAGGCATCCTTCCCCAGCCGGTTATACGTCTGGCAGATATAATACGCCTTGTCTATCGGCTCCCGTTCCTCGCCGGTAAAGCGGTTCTTCCCAGTTCTGCCCACCTTCTCATAGCGTACCTGCATGGACTTCCCGCAGGTTGCGCAGTAGATAATGCCGTGGAACAGGTTGTAGAAGGGGCAGGCGTTCCCCTCCATGATAGGCGGGCGGCGGTCAATGAGTTCCTGCACCTTCTCCCAGTCCTCCGGGCTTACGATAGCTTCATGGCAGCCCTCAAGCACTTCCCATTCCTCACGGGGAATGATGTCATAGGTGTTGGAGCGGATTCCTTTCTGGTGCGTCCGGCAGACTAAATGCGCCCCCTTATAAAATGGGTTCCGCAGGATATGGCTAATCCGTGCGCTTCCCCATGAGTAATAATTCACGTCACATTCCGTATTGCCCTTTACCCGTGTGATGGGGATTTTATCCTCCATAAGCTGTTTGGCAATCCGCATACACCCCCAGCCGTTTAAGGCAAGGTCATAGATTTTACGGATAGTCGGCGCAGTGTCCGGGTCAAGGATAAGGTGTCCCTTTTCCTCCGGGTCACGCATCAGGCCAAGGGGCGGCTGCCCGCCGCAAAACTTCCCCTGACGGGAGCGTGTCATGCGCCCGGCAAGCACTTTCTTTGAAATATCCCGGCTGTACATATCATTCAGGATATTTTTGAACGGCGTAATATCCATTTCCTGCCTTGTCAGGCTGTCCACGCCGTCCGTGACCGCTATATACCTTACATTGTGTTTTGGGAAAAAGATTTCGATATAACTGCCCGCTTCAATATAGTTCCTCCCAAGCCTTGAAAGGTCTTTGGTTATCACGCAGCCCACCTTCCCAGCTTCAATGTCGGCAATCAGACGCTTAAACGAAGGGCGGTTGAAATTCCTTCCCGTATACCCGTCGTCCACGTAATACTCGTACCGGGGCATACCGTTCTTTTCAGCGTAATCTTTGAGCAAAAGTTTCTGGTTCGAGATACTCATACTCTCATTCTGGCTGCCGTCATCAAGGGAAATCCTGCAATAGAGGGCGGTTATTTTCTGATTCGATAGGTTATTTTTCCTGCTCATAGGGTTCTCCTTCTATGAACAGGGACACGATACCATGATAATACCATGCCCCCGCCATTTGTTCAACTGTTTTCTGCAAGATTCCCGGTTTTTCTCCGGTTTCCGCCCTTTAGCTGGCCTGCCGTTTCTGCCATTCCTCGAACCGCTCACAGGTCTGCCGCTCGATAAGCTGCTCAAAAGCTTCCTGCATGGTCTGGCTGCCCGCAAACTCACGGGACACGATAAACTGCACCTTTTTCTTTTTGTTCCGGCTCTGCGCCGGGCGGTCTGCTTGTTTTGCCATAGGCATTTACCTCCATAAAGATACCCGGACGGCTCCGTCCGGGCGTGTGTCGTGTGCTGCCGGGCAGGTGGGAGCCTGACAACGGGGTCTGACAACGGACGTTAAAAAACCCCGCACACAAAACCCGGCTTCCCGTTTCCTGTCCTGATTGATTTTCTTTCTATTTTTCCGTTGCTTTCGTTGTCAGGAAAAGAAAAAGCCCGGAAATACGGCATTTGCAGGCTCTCTTCCCGGCAACGGGCTTGACAACGGGAGGGGCAACCAGCCGGCAACCGGCTATGGCTTTTCTCCTTCCAGCCATTCCTCCGGCAGCCCAAGCTGGACGGCTTCCCCTTCGGGCAAAGGCTGGAAACCCGATTTCCCATGCCCTCCGTTGTCAGGCGGCTCTGCCCGTTCCCAGCCCTTCTGCCGGTTATAGGGCGGCGGGAAATGCCGTGGATTCTCAAAGGCTTTCCAGCCCGCCGCATAATTCTTCATGATGGAGTTAATATCACGAATGTCATACTGCTTCGGTTCCTCATAATCCGGGTGCCCCAGCCCTTCATGGTAGATTTGCAGGGAGCATACCATCTTCCCGCCGTACTCGTCCAAGAAGTTCAGAATCCGGGTGGCGAGGGTGTCCTCTGGCATGAATGACCGTTGGTGTTCTTTCAGATACCGCTCCATTGCCGGGCTTAATTTCAACTTTACATCCCCTTTCCGGTAAACCTCCATGACCTCCGCCCACATCTGCCCGATATAGGCTCTGGAAGCGGCTTCATCTTCCAGAATGTGAACCTCCGCCGCTTCCGCCTGCACCTGCACCGGCAGGAAACGCCGGTTCCCGGTGCGGTCAAGGGGCAGGAAGTCCAGCGTGTTGGAAGTCCCGGCAAACACGCACTGCCGCTTGTGGTCTTTTGGGTGGACTTCATAAGGGGCTTTGTAGGTTTCCTTCTGGCGGCTCAAAAAGGACTTAATATCCTCAATGCTCTTTGCGTTCGCCGTGGCAATCATTTCCGACATTTCGATAATCCAATGCCCTTGCAGCTTCCGGTATACGTTATCATCGTCTAACTTCCGCAGGTCATCAGAAAACCACTCATCACGGACAGCAAGGAACCGGAAGAAGGTGGACTTCCCGGCTCCCTGACCGCCCACCAGACAGAGCATGACCTCAAACTTTGTCCCCGGCTTGAATACCCGTGCCACCGCCCCCAGCATGAACAGCAGGAGGACTTCGTAATTGTAATCGCTCACCTCCGCACCGAGGAAATGGCGCAGGGCATAGCGCACCCGCTCCGTCCCGTCCCATTGCAGGCTGTTCAGGTAATCACGGACAGGGTGATACCGGTATTCATTGGCGGCTACCTTGATAGCCCCCTCAATCCGCTTCTCTGATGTCAGCCCGTAGTGTTCCTCCAAATACAGAACTAAATATTGAATATCCACGTCCGTCAGCCGGTTCCCGTCCCGATACCAGCCAAGGGGCTTCACAATGTCAACCCGGTCAGTCAGGAGGTTGCTGCTGAACGCCCCTCGAAGCAGCGGGTCATGCAAAAACACCGCCCTGTAATTCCCCGGCGTGTTGGCGGTCTGCCCCTTCTGGGTGGTTTCCAGCATCTGCCGGACTTCCCCCACCGTCTTTTCACCGTCCATGCTGTCTACGGCTGTTCCCACGGCTTGCCTGACCTCTGGCGGCAAACTTTGATACCCTCCGCTCAATCCGTTCCACCTCCTTCCCATGCCCCGTGATGACTGCGGCTTTTTCCTCCTTTGTCCCGGTCAGCAGCGTGTCTAAAAGATAACCCACATACTCCCGTTTCTGCATGGCTTCCACGAACAGCGGGTTCCACCCGTCCCCCGGCGATTTCGGCGCATATGCCGTTTCCCACCGCTCCAACAGATGGAGATAATCACTAAGCACCCGGAAGCATTTCCGCTCCGCCTGCAAGAACCGCAGTTCTGCCGACACGCTCCGTCTTGCCGGTTTTGGGGAAGCCCGCCCCCGGCTGTCATAAGAAATGCCAAAATCCGAAGCCAGCTTTTTCGCCGCTTCCAGACCGGGCAGCCCGTAAAGCCTTGCCACAAAGTCAATCACGTCCCCGTCCGCCTGGCAGCCGAAACAGTGGAACCGCTTATCCACCTTCAAGCTGGGATTCCTGTCATCATGGAAAGGGCAGCACGCCATGCCGTTCCGGTTCACCCGGATGCCGTACATTTCCGCCGCCTGCCTTGCCGTTACATTTTCCTTTACTGCTTCAAATACATTCATACCGTCCCTTCCCGGAAATAAAAAAGCATCTGCCATTTCCACAGCGGAAAGCAAATGCTTCAAATCTCCATATCTTTTTTTGTTGCTGCCCTTACGTTCCTGCGCTCCATGCGCTCCCGGTTCACCCGGTCAGCTTCTATTTTCCCCCTTGCGAGCCTGTCCTTCATGGATTCCCTTGCCTTCTCTTTAATCTGCTCCTTGTTTGCACGGCTCACCTCCGGCTTTTGGAGCGCAGACTGGACTTTCCTTAACACTTTCTGCGCCGCATTTTTAATCTGCTCCTGAACCGTACACAGGCACTTCACGGCGAAATCCCTTTTCTCCTGCGGGGCTTTCCGTTCCGGCGAAGCCAGCCACTTTTTGTAATCCTCCACCGCCCGGATGTCCTCCTTCTGCGTTTCCGCCCGGACGGTATCCGCCACAACTTCGCAGGCTTTCTCATAAGCCGTGTCCGCCACTTCCTCCACCAGCGATTCCATGTCTGCAATCTTCATGGTGACAGTGGCAAGTGCCGCCTGCTTTTCCGAAAGTTCCCGCCCTTTTTCCGCAATCAGCCCCTCCTGCTTTTCCAGTTCCTTTTCTTTTTCTGAAACGGCTTTTGCGGCTTTATCAAACTTCTTTTCCTGCTCCGCTATGGCTACGGTGTTTTTCGTCAAGGCTTCCCCCTGTGCGGAGAGTATTTTCTTCTGTTTTTCAATGATGAAGTCCTGCTTTTCCAGATAATCCCGCCCGCCGTAGGACGGCTCTGCCTGCAAGTGAAGGTTATGTGCGGCGCAGATACGGAAAAGCATCTTCCGGCACTCCGCATCAAAAGTCTGCTTGCGGTTGTTGTTCCTTCCCTTTTTCTTATCCGGTTCAGGGAGCGGCACTCCCAGTTCTTCCAACGCCTTTTCCTGCTGGGGGCATAACTCCCCATACCGGTTTTTGCAATCGAATACATGGCGCTCATGGATATGCGGTGTCCCCTCGTCCAGATGGAGCGCCCAGTCCAGAAGATGCACGTGGGAACCAAAACGCCGGTCAAACTCTGCATAAAACTCATTCACAATCTGGAACAAGGTTTCCGGCGGGACGGATTCCTCCACCGTCCCAATCTGGTAAATGCTTTCCTCCGGGCAGGTCTTATTGTTCTTTAACAAATCCCCCACCGTGCGGTTGCGTTCCGTGTGCCGGTTCTTCTCATTCCTTGCGTTCTGGGCTTCAATGAAATCCGAATAATTCTCGGTGTAATAAGCCAGTTCTATCTGCTCAAAGCTGAAATCCGGCTGGGAAGAATCCTCCCGGCTCCCGGCGGTGGTATAGCCCCGGTAGCAGTCCCAGTATACATTTTTCTTTGCCCGCTCCGAATCAATATGACCGCTGTTTTCCACGTCAAAGCGGCGGTCATTGTGGCGTGGGTTGTACGTGCCGTTTTTGCCGGAGCGTCCGTTGTGCCGTGTCAGTTTCAATCCAAAATCCCCCTTTCCTTTTTACCGATTCCCGGGCTGGCGGGAGGGCTGCGAAGCCGCCGAACCTGCGGGGCTTGCGTCAGGTAATACCCAGTACGAATTGGCGCAAGCGCCAACTCTAGCTGGGCAAGGCGTTTCACCCTTGACCCGATAAGGACTGCCGCCCTTAACCCGCCAATGGGCGTTGCCCCTTGACCCCAACAGGGCTGCTGCGCCCCTGTACCC
>JAETNQ010000070.1 GCA_021772075.1 Lachnospiraceae bacterium | reverse complement strand
AGCCTCCCCGGTAAGAAGCTGCTGCTGGATCGTACCCGCATGGAGGGCCTGGGCCGCTGCCGCTGTCTGCTGGGCGGCAACCAGAGCCTCCGTCAGCTTTTCAATCTGCTGGTCTTTCACTTCAAGCTGCCCCTGCAGCGTGTCGATGGTGGCCTGTAAAACTGCCACCACACTGGCCTCTTGCGGCTGCTCCGGCACCGCTCCAATGGAGTGCTCCGTATGCATATCCGTATGCGCTCCATTGGAGCGGTCATCTTTCAAAAAGTCTTGTTTTATCAGTGTTTCAGCCTGCTCCGATAGATACAAGACCCCCTGCTCCGTATGCGCATACGGAGCGCAAACCGTATGCAGCTTTCCCTTGTACCGCTTATAAACAGCCTGCTTTGATACCCCTATCTCGTCGGCTATCTGCCGGATCGTTTTCATACCTTCACAAACAGGCCAATAGGACACACACCCTCAAATCCAGGCGTTGATATGTACCAGCATCCGGGACCTGTCGGCTCCCATGCCACTTCCAGGGTAATCTCATGCCACCCGTCAGGGAACAGGGCCGTAAACCCCTGCCCGGCGTGTACGCCGTACCCATCCAGGAGCAGACGAGGGTGCGGATCTTCGTCTGCCGGATCGGGGAGCTGCAGCTGCGCGATCCTCTCTTTATCCCAGCTCATGCGCCTCTCCTTTCTCCACGAAAACAGGGCAAAACCCATATCGGATTTTCGCTCCAGTTTTGGCGGCAATTATTCAATACTCCCAAAAGGCCGCTGCCCATAGAAACCACTAAGTTTCTGTGGACCATGCGGCCTCATTTTTTACCGAAGTCCTCAGTCATTACGGTAAAAATGTTCATCAGCCCTGCTTCAAATCTCCAATATACAAAGTCTTTCCGAGGGGGGCAAGGACTTTCAAAACCGTACTCAAGTTTGGTGTCGTGATGCCATTCTCCATCCTGGCGATCACTGGCTGTTTTACGCCGCTTAGTTCCTCCAGTTCTCGCTGGGAGATCCCTTTTTCCTTCCTGGCCTTAGTCAGCTCTCCAATAAGAGCCACCCGCAGATCACTCTCTGCAATTTCCTCCGGGGTGAAAACTTCCTTGCGTACATCATCCCAAGTAGCCCACTTAAAACCATTCAGTTCAACACTCATTATAAACCGCTCCTTTCTCTGAAATCAGCTAATTCCCGTTTGGCCTTTTCAATCTCTCTGGCAGGCGTTTTCTGTGTCTGTTTCATAAACTGATGAAGCAGCACATACCGGCCGCCGATCACTCCGGCAAATAATATCCGGTCACGAATCGGACGTAGCTCCCATATCTCGCCGTCCAAATGCTTCACATAGTTCTCGCTTAACTCCGCTACTCCATACACGCTCAAAGCCTGTATGTAATCATTGATCTTGTTCAGCTTTATCCGGCTGTCCTTGCTCTTGCTTTTCTCCAGCTCCCGCATATATTCACGGACAGGATTTTTTCCGCTACTATCTTCATAAAAAATAATCTCGTGCAATTTATTCTTCCCCCTATCCTCTTACATTATACGAAAAAGTTATCATTTTGTCAATGCTTAAAAGTTATCTGAACACAACACCGTCACACCTGGTATGTAGACATTTAGGGGGTGAAAAAGCCTTGATTTATGCGTGTTTCCGGGCACAGTAAAGAGGGGGGCAGTATAGTTCCCCTCGGAGAGCCGGAAAAGCCATCCTGGGGCCGGAAAACACCATTAATCCTCGCTCTGACCCAAAACCTCTACCAGCAGATCACTCACCACCTGGGAGGGGCTAACACGCACCGTAATATGCCCATCCTAGACACGCACAGCCAGAGGCGGGCAGTCCCACCACTTGCGGATCGTTTTCGGATCAAGACCCGTGTCCCGGTGACAGTCGGCTTTACGGCCTTCCGGGTGCTGCCGCCGCCATTCATACACACAATCCTGGGCTGACGGGCGACCATTACCTTCACGCCAATTATCATGGATTATGTCCCTCGTTGCCCTTGCTATCCTCAAATGCTGCTCCTGCTTGCGCCAATTCCGTTTATTAACAGGCATAGTCAGGCCGGAGAGCTTCGCTATATCGTCCCTGGGGAATGTCACATAGTCCTCGTTGAACATCTCCAGGGCGCACACCACATCATCTTTTGTAAAGCGGTTGATGTCCTCCACGCTCATATCGTCATAAGGTTTCAACAGCGAGAAAGCGTCCCGGCGCAACTCGTCCTCACTGATCCCGCACTTCTTCGCATAGATCGCCAGCGTCATAATGCCATAAAACCGATGGCCCACCCTGATCTCATCCCTGATCCGGTGCAGCCACCAGTCGTAAAGGTCGCGCTTGACCGTCCAGCGGCCCCGCCGCTCCTTCTTGACGATCCGCCGCTCGTACCAGTCCGGGTACTTCTCCTTCGCCTCGGCCAGCGAGAGTCGTCCTTTCCGCATAAGGCCCACAAGGTATTGTTGCTCCCCGTTGCTGTCTGGGATAAAGTCCAGCAGCCTTTCCAGCGTCACCCTCCCACCGAGCCGATACGCCGTCACAGGGTACTCCCGGCCCAGTTTGGAGCCGGAACCGACCACCCGGAACCCCTGCAAAATACCCTGCATCTGCGGTTCCTTGATGGTAGAAGTGTACCTGTTCCATATCTGCCGGGTAAGGGCATACTTCAATTCCTTCAAGCATTTCTGGTTATGAGGGTACATAGGAATCGGTTCTTCCAGGACATAATACAAGTGAAGTCCCGTCCCACTGTTTACAACAAAGGTTGCCTGGGGAAGAATATCCTTGTTCATCTGGTGCAGCGTGTCCCGGAGCTGGGGCATACCAACCCCATCCAAGTCAAAAACCAGGGCATAGAGATACCAGGCATTCTTTCCGCACCGTCGGCGCCCAAAGTAAGACAGAGGGGACATGATAGTAAAGTCCGTATCAAAAACCTCCGACAGCTCCGACAGCTCGTCCGTGATGGTATAGCGTTTGGCCTTGCCGTCACCTTCAATCTCCAAGGCAATCCCCGCAGCCTTCGGCACCGTCACCGCGATCCCGTTACCCTTCGCGTCCTCAAAATGGCCTTTCCTCTCAAAGCTACCCACGGGGAAAATCTCACGATAAAACGCATACGGCTCCACCGGCTCTAAAAACTTCACCAAATGCTCATTCTTTTCCCGGTACAATTCCCGCAACCGTTCCAATGCTGCTTGCTGATCCTCCATTCCTTACACCTCTTTTCATACATTCTACAAACCCACAGGGGGGAAAGGGGGAGCCAAAGAGCGGCCCCTCCGGGGCCTTAAAGAGAAAGTCACCTCCCCCTTTCCCCCCTCACTCTGGGGCATGGAAATGATGGAAAACCCTGCGGGTTTACCACATTCCCACACCCCGCCGCTCACCCCCCTTTTCCCTTCCGACTTTCTCACTGTCCGAGAGAAAAATTCAAGAGATTTTTTTAAGGCCTAAAGACCCTTAGGGGGGCATATATTATCAATAAATTTTTTCCCTATTTTTTGACAAACCAGATTTCGGCATATTCTCACCCTACCACTGCCCCCTACAGGCAGGCATATATTATCAATAAATTTTTTCCCTATTTTTAGTTGTTATTATAGCCTGTCCGGGCTGGTCTTTCAAGTCCGCTGGATAGGCTTATTTTTTACAAGTTCATATCGCCCCAGGTATGGCCGCGCTCCGGCTCCTGTTCCGGCTCCGGCTGATCCATACCGCGCATTACCACCTCCGGCGCGTTCACCAGCTTCTGCAGCTTCTCAAGGAGAGGGTGCAGCGGCTCCGGCAAATGCTTTTCCAGGAAGTCCAGGGCATCGCTCAGACCCGCCACCAGCTTCTCAATGAAATTCCGTTCTTTGACCAGTTCATCCTCCAACACCGCCACATAGCTTTTTAGCTTCTTGTTCTCCTGCTCGATCTTCTTCCGTTCTTCGGCCTCCTTCAGCCGTTCTCTGATAGACGGCATTTGGCTGTGAAGCTGTCGGTTTTCCTTCTTCAGCTCCCGCACATCATGCTCCGCAGCGGCCCCACGGATCGCCGCCGCCTTAATATCCTCCACCTGTTCCACCGTAACGCCCCTGACGGCCCCTGTAAGCGTTTTCTCCGGCTGTATCGCCTCCAGGTCAACCCGCACCTTCTCCGCCGCCTGGAGCCGCCGTACAGTCCCCTGTAGGGCCTTCTTCTGCTTCTCCAGCTCGGCTATATCCTGTTCCGCTGCCGTCACCTGCTCCTGGACGGCCTCCAGCCGCTGCGCCGCCTCCCGGTACTGCGGAAGATCCATGTGCGGACGGCCACCGCCCAGGCTGATGATCTCAAACTCATACGCCTGGGCGATCTCCTTCAAGACCACTTTCTCCCGCTCCATCCAGGCGTTCCATTCCGTCTGCTTTCGCCCCTGGCCCACAAAGCCCTGCTGCTTTAACGCCTGTTTCATGGAAACCCTGGTGGGGAGGCCCCGGCTCTGCTCCGTGGCTACCGGTATATAGTCCACATGGAGATGGGGCGTGGCCTCGTCCATGTGCAGCACCATATTGAATACCCGAAGATGGGGATTGCGCTCCTGGAAGGACTCCGCAAATTCCTTGAGAGCTGCCGCCGCCCGTTCCCCTCCAGGGGAGCCGCACCCGCAGTCCGCCAGGTTGCCGATCTGGAAGATTGCCTCGTGAAATAATTTCTCTTGCTTTCCCCGCCGGATATGCTCATAATAGTCTGTGATCTTATCCCTGGTCTTTTTCTTTTTGGTGTTGTAGGCGGCCAGGGCCTCGTCAAAGAGTTCATGGTAGACCTGCCTCTGATCCTCGTTGCAAAAGACCACATTCTGCTCCGTCCGGCTCCGGTCTACATTCTCCGCAAAAAACTTCCGGTTATTGTGGCTGATACTGCCTGGCCCTATCATGCCGGATATGGTTGTACCGATAAAATCACCTGTCCTTTCTATCGTCCTTAGCCCTTATAAATCCCATCTTACCATAGCCCCCGCAAGGGGGCAACCCCTCTTTGTTACTTTCTCAGGGGAGAAAGTAACGCAAAAGCACTTTCACACCGCCGCCCCGTTGGGGCGTCAGTATGAAAGTGCTTTTGCGCGCTCCCGCGAGGGAACGCCGGAGCTTCCGACTGCTACGGTTTCCCGCTGCTCCCGGTCGGCTCCACAAGAGCGCAAAGACTCTTGCCTCGCAAGTGTATCCACACTTTCCATTTTTAAATTTCGTCATTTTATCTAATTTTTTCTTATTCGTTCCGATTTTATTGACATTATAACATTTTTATGATAATTTTTAGTTAGCTAATGCTAACCACCCGTTCTTTAGAAAGGAGCTATCATGGAGATGAAAAAGAGAATTATCAGCTCATTGTTGGTTATGGCAACAGCGTTTTCTTTATCCTGCCAATCTAATTGCGTCTGTTCCTGTTCCCAGCAGCTCTTCTTCTGAGAAAACATCTACACCGAATCTTTCTGATGACCCAAATCTCAGTGGAGCTTTTTCGTACAAATATCGTTTTGTTCCTGATTCCGGTAGCGGAAAAAAGGTCTATGGTGATTACTCTATCATCTCTGATCCCTGGGGAAATGCCACTGATACAACTCAATCTTCTACTGTAACTTTTACTGCATCTGCTTCCGGATCTATCAGTGCCAAACTAACTGGAAAGTACCTTGATGCTCTTGAGAGTGAAATCGGAACGCAGTACACAGAAACTTTTTCTTCTACTGTATCCGTAAATTATTCTGTTCCCTCTCATAAGCGTATCTGGTTACAATACAAACCAGAATACACTCGCTATGTAGGTGAGGTACAGAAATACTTTATCCCCCGATATAATAGAGATCGAATCGTTGTAGAATCTTCAAAAGACGTAGAAGTTTTGGAAGCATATGAGCGTTCCACATATATACTCGGCCATCGTTATACCCTCCCTGCTGGAACATATACTTGGTGCCAAGACAGCGATTATATGAGTAAAAAGCCTCCCGTCATTCAGAATTAATAGGTTTTGTCCATGAAAAAAAATCCGTATTTAGGCCCTTCCCTAATTATCGCATCTGCTATTATTTTTATTGGAAATCGCCTGTACCAAGGAATAATTCTTCTTGCATTTTCCAACTTATCTGTTATCCCAAGCGAAACTACTGACCCAACTTCCATTTCAATTTTCATTTTCAGTCTCTTATTATTTTTCATTGGTATTTTTTTCTCATTAGAACGTCGAAATAAACAGTGAACAAAGAAACTCTGACCTTTCGTAAAAAAAAGGTCAGGGTTTCTTTTTCATATTGGTCAATCTAATTATTGTTTCTATCTTCTCCCTTTTAATTTGTTAATTTTAATAAAATTCAATGTTTTTTTCTTTATATTTTGTCTGTTGTGTGTTATGATCTTTTCAGGAGAATTAAGATAGACCTTCCCCTTATGCATCACACAGATTGGTAACAGGATTCCGAAATTAAGTATGCCACTATGCGACAATGCAAAAGAAAGGAGCTATCCAATATGAAACAGAGAATTATTTCTTTTCTCCTGCTTCTCTCCATCCTTACCTCTCTTACAACCCCTGCTTTTGCCGCGGCTCCTACAACGATTCAATCTGATACTCAAATTGTAAACCTCGTTACAAGAAGTGCTGGGCTCTATTGGGGGCCTATGTCAGTCGGAAATATTGAGTTTTCACTTACTAACCCTCACACACATAGAGTAGGTCCCTATGGAGTGGTTAACCACGTTAATCTACATATCAGAAATACTGAAACAGGAAAAGACATTGCAAATTATCATATCTTCAAAGCCGTCTACCAAAATGGGAAAGAATGTATGATCGTTTGGGACAGTGTAAAGAAAGTAGAAGTCTTTAGGCATTGTAACGACAATAATTGGACTAATGCCGTTACAGAATTCGTAGATGTCGTTGCAAAATCTATTAGCAATGTACTAAGTGAGGCGAACTTCTTTGCGACTGTAGTTATTGGCGGACTTCTCATCGTTACCCTCGTCGACCTAGTTATCCCATTAGATCCCCTTCCCCTTGTACCGGCTAAATAAAAAGGGCCTTTTATGTATACATATATAGAAATCATCAACAAGCAAACGACTTATACTTCATGGTGGAAATCTTTAGCCCAAATATTTTTGATCGACAATCTCGGAGGAGATTTTTCAATTCATTGCTGGTCTGATGAACAAGATACTATACAGCAAGTACTCCAATACGGAAATATCTGTCCGTCAGATTGGAAGTATGGTTCAATTATATCAGGAAAAATAACCCAGAATTTTATTGATTTTATTCTTAATTCTCCTCAACTTGATAGTACTTTACCACAAGGTGATCGTAAAATCAGTCCATTTTTTAACCTATTCTTAGGAGAATCTTTTTACAGTTCACATTATGGCTCAGAAATTACCTTTATCTCACAACCACATAACTCAGAAATCAGCGATATTATTGATAGTCTATTAGCTAAAGACTTAGCCGTAAGTTATTCTCTCGATTCATAAAATCTATTACAGGCAATAAGAGCCGGCCAATAAAGGTCGGCTTTTATTGCCTGTATCTTTGTCTACCATGTAAATATAACTTCACCCTCGAAACAACTTATTAAACCAGCCTCTCCTTTTCTCCCACTCCTGGTTCGGCTGGTCCTCTTTAGCCTCCCCGGTAAGAAGCTGCTGCTGGATCGTACCCGCATGGAGGGCCTGGGCCGCTGCCGCTGTCTGCTGGGCGGCAACCAGAGCCTCCGTCAGCTTTTCAATCTGCTGGTCTT
>JAETNQ010000069.1 GCA_021772075.1 Lachnospiraceae bacterium | reverse complement strand
AAAGAGATGTGCAGGAATTTTTCTGTATTGGAAACTGGGATTTCAGGTATTAAGGGAGCAGAATGAAGACTACCTGATGGTATTGGAATTGCAGGAATAAGAAGACTATGAAAAATATTTACTTAATAGGCGGAATGATGGGAGTTGGAAAAACTACCACCTGCCGGATTTTGAAAAATAAACTTCCGAACTGTGCTTTTCTTGACGGGGACTGGTGCTGGGACATGCATCCCTTTCAAGTAACACCGGAAACAAAGAAAATGGTAATGGAGAATATCTGTTTTCTGCTGAATCAGTTTATTCGTTGCAGCGCATATGAGAATATCATATTCTGTTGGGTAATGCACGAGCAGGGTATTATAGATGAAATTATATCAAAGTTGGAAACAGAAGATTGTCAGATATATACTATTTCTTTGATGTGTGATGCGGATGTTTTAAGGAAACGTCTGCAAAAGGATATAGACGCAGGTATCCGGTCAGAGGACGTAATTCAGAGAAGTATTGCCAGGATTGGTTTATATGAAAAGCTGGATACGGAAAAAATAGATGTTTCCCATATAATGCCGGAGCGGGCGGCGGAAAGAATTATAAATGGAGAGAGAGGAAAAACGGATGCAGAAGAGACTGTCTGACAGAGTGGCAGATGACATTCTGACAATGATTGTGATAGAGAAAAGGTTTCTTCCGGGGGAGAAACTTCCCAATGAAATAGAACTGTCTGGTGAATTGGAAATCAGCCGGACAACGCTTCGGGAGGCATTCCGTATTCTGGCTGCCAATGGGGTTGTGGAAATACGCAGAGGTCTTGGAACTTTTGTACGGGAAGATTTTGAGATTGACAAGGGAGGCGTTCCATCTCTGGCTGATATGAAAACGGATATCCGGGACCTGTATGAGATGAGGCTGATTGTGGAGCCGGAGGCGGCATATTATGCGGCAATGCGGGCCAGCGATGAGGAAATCGAACATATCCTGCGTCTGGGAAAGCAGATAGAAGAGGAGATCGCTGGTGGGAAAGACAGAACAGAAACAGAGAGAAATTTTCATAAAGCGATTGCAAAGGCAACCCATAATGAATTTATGACAAAGCTGCTGCCAGTTATTTACCAGGCCATTGATAAGGGAGTTCAGCTTTCCAAAGAGAAGGGCAAAGCAGTTTCAGATACAATTCAGGATCATAGAACTATTATGGAGTTCCTGCGGATGAGGAATGGGGAGGGAGCAAGAAGTGCTATGAAAATCCATATCCTCCATGCGATGGAAGAATTGAATATGTGATAATTTGTGGCGGTGTGGGGACACTGCCATATTTTTCACCCAAAGACAGTATACAACAATATTGACAGCATACAACTAAGAGGGTATAATCAGACAAAAAAGAATATACGGAGGTCAGCAGGTATGGAAACGAGTTATCAGGTGATTGACAGGAAAACATGGAAAAGGAATATGCACTGCCAGATTTTCCAGAATAGTTTGGAACCGCAGTATTGCATCAGCCTGAAATTGGATATTACAAATTTCTTGAAAATGGTGAAAAAGAATAACTACTCTTTTACCTTTGCCTTTATTTATGCGGTATGCAAATGTGCCAATGAGATTGAAGAGTTCCGGTATCGTTTTCTGGATGATGAGGTTGTCCTTTATGATACCATACATACTTCATTTACTTATCTGGATGCAGAAACGGAACTGTTCAAATTTGTAAGTGTACCGATGCAGGAGGATATGGAGACGTATATAAAGGCAGCAGAGGAAAAAGCAAAAAGTCAAAAAGAGTACTTCGTAGCTCCGCCTGCAAATGATGAATTTTCTTTTTCGCCTTTACCATGGATTTCTTATACGCATATTTCTCATACAATTTCGGGTAATAGGACAAATTCGACACCATTGTTTGATTGGGGAAAATTTTTTGAACGGGAAAGTAAAATAGTCTTACCATTTTCAGTGCAGGTACATCACTCTTTTGTTGATGGAATTCATGTGGGGAGATTCGTTGAGAAATTGCAGGATTATTTGAACAAGTGCTAAGTTTCTTTTGTTTGTAATTCCTTAAAAATGGGAACACTCTTTATACATGGTAGATTATGGAAAATGGGATTGCATCGTAACAGACAGGCCCAAGGCGGATTGCATTAGTACATGAGAAGTCATGAATATGTGCGGTACTGCCGGGAAGGAGAGAGACGATGCCTGACCCTGCGCTTTTATCGGCTGAGAAAAGCCTGATAAGCGGAATGCCAGACACCAATGAAAAATATTGTAGTATTAGTGAAAACCAGATATTTCGTCCGCCGGGACATGCCCCGTGCGTAGAGGTTTATTTTAGAGACCGTAAAAAGTTGAATGTTAGCTTTTTGCGGTCTTTTTTTGCGTTTATGGAGAAGGCTGTCAGTTTTTTCTGGCTTTACCGCAAGGTAAAGAAAGGAAAGCTGTATGGCAAAACGAAAAATCAGAATCCGGTCCGGAGAACTGGAAGCGTGGATGGAGGTTACGGAAGAGGAATACCAGAAGTATTACCGCCCATGGTGGCAGCAGAAAAAGCGGGAGCAGAGGAACCGGGAAGCGATGGAGGAATGTGGATATAAGGAGGAATCCTATGAAGAGTGGAAAGAGAACGATATGCGGACAGAGCTTTTTGCAGAGAGCATGGAGGAACTGATGGAGAAGAAAATCCTGCTGGATATATTACAGGAGGCTTTAGACAGCTTAAGACCGGAAGAGATGGAACTGGCGGTGAAAGTGTTCGGGGAAGAGATGCCGCTGATAGATTTTGCAAATATGAAGAAGCGGAATCCGAGAACCCTTTCTGACCATAAGCGAAGAATATTGTCTAAGCTAAGACATTTTTTTATGGAACGCGGTTTTGATATTGAAGGAAAATAAACTGCGACAGAAAAGGTCATCGGATGACACATTACGCAAAGGATGTCGAAAAGTTTTTTAAGATATTTTCATTTTCACCCACCGAAATTCTAAAAAGTGTCATTACGACAGTGAAAGGGATAGAACTTACCGTCCCGGAAAGGAGGAAATGAAAATTGCAGAATGCAGCGGAGCTGATCGGCATTTTACAGGCAATCAGCGTTGTAGCAAAGAGCCTTGCCATGAAGCTGATGCAGATTGAAAAAGAAGTGCAGGCTTATGAATCCGGTATGGAGACAGCGGTTGGCGGCCAGAGAAAGAAAGGATGGAAATGGTGATGCGTAAGAAAGTGTTTATCTGCAGCCCATTCCGTGGAGACATGGAGGGCAATGCAAGGAAGGTAGCGGTTTACAGCCGTATGGTCTGTGAGCAGGGCTATCTCCCTATTGCGCCGCACATGCTGTTCCCGCAGTTCTTGAATGAAGGGATTGAGGCGGAGCGGCAGCTTGGCATCTCTATGGGGATGGAGCTGCTTCTGGACTGTGAGGAAGTGTGGGTGTTCGGGGAAACCACGGAAGGGATGCAGGCGGAGATTGCCTTTGCAACGGAGCAGGGGAAGAAGATACGGTTCATGGAAGGAGGAGGTACGGATGAAGACGGTGATGGTGCTTACCAACGTGACGGGGAATGAAGAGCTCGACCGCCAGAGGGCGGCGGAATACTGCCGTTTTGCGGCGCACAAGGGGAACATCCCTCTTTCCCCGTACCTGTGCTTTCACGGTGTTTTCAAGGATGAGCTTGCCGGGGCGGTTGAGGGCTTCCTGGCAGAGCGGCTTGTGAAGAACGTGGATGAGGTATGGGTGTTCGGGTTTGAACAAGGGGAAGCACGGAAGAAAAGGGAAGAGGCTGTACAAAAGCGATACGGGGAGAAGGGCAGGTATTTCTGCCATCCGGAGATTGGCAGGGAGCTTCTGCTCTGCGCCATGTATTCAGAGGAATTGATCGAACGTCTGGAAGAAATGGAGGTATGACAATGGGCAGTGAATTATTGAAGATTGCAGACGGCTTTTCCATGGTGGCGGAAGGGCTGAGAGGGCTTGCAGGGATGGAAAAAACCAGCAGGACGTCAGAGAAAAATGTGGAACAGGAGCAGGCGGATACAGAAAAAGCGAAAAAGCCGGACAAGAAAAATACAGCGGATGATAAAAAGGAAAAGCCCGTGGCAGTGGAAGATATCCGCGCAGTGATGGCGCAGAAATCCCAGGAGGGGAAGACAAAGGAAATCCGGGAGCTTCTGCAGAAGTTCGGGGCGGTGAAGCTGTCTGCGGTGAAGCCGGAGGACTACCCGGCTCTTTTGCAGGAAGCGCAGGCGCTGTGATGGGGAAACATGCGTTATTGTCTGCTTCTTCCTCTAAGCGGTGGCTGAACTGTACGCCGTCCGCAAGATTGGAAGAGCAGTTCAGGAAAGAGAATGCCGGTCCTTATGCGGAGGAAGGCACTGCCGCCCATGCGCTGGCGGAGCATAAGGTGAAGAAGTGTCTCCGTAAGCGTTCCAAACGCCCGGTGTCAGATTACCAGTGTGACGAGATGGAGGAATGCACAGACGGGTACGCTTCTTATGTTATGGAGCAGGTGGAGGTTGCAAAGCAGGACTGCAAAGACCCGGTTGTGCTGATTGAACAGAGGCTGGATTATTCCGCTTATGTACCGGAGGGGTTCGGGACAGGGGATCTGCTGATCGTGGCAGATAAGACGCTGACGGTCATTGACCTGAAATATGGGAAAGGTGTGGCGGTAGATGCGGAGTGGAATCCGCAGATGATGCTGTACGGACTGGGTGCTTTGGAATTGTTTGATGCTATTTATGACATTGATACGGTGCGGATGACTATTTACCAGCCAAGGCTGGAATCGATCAGCACCTGGGAGATTTCTGTTTCTGATCTGATGGAATGGGTGGAGACGGAACTGAAACCGAAAGCGCAGCTTGCCATCCATGGGGAGGGGGAATTTCACTGCGGTTCCTGGTGCCGTTTCTGCAAGGCGAAGAACACCTGCAGGGCGAGGGCAGAAGAATACCTGCGTCTTGCACAGATGGAGTTCAAGGCCCCGGCGCTGCTCTCTGATGAAGAGATTGCGGAAGTGCTGAAAGTGGCGGACGAGCTTGCCAAGTGGTCTGCGGATGTGTACGCCTTTGCTACGGATGAAGCAATCACCCACGGGAAGAAGTGGACAGGGTTCAAGCTGGTGGAAGGCAGAAGCAGCCGGAAATATACGGATGAGGAAGAAGTGGCGGAGGCAGCAAAGGCTGCCGGGTACACGGATATTTACAAAAAATCATTGGTTGGCATCACGGAGATGGAGAAGCTGATGGGAAAGAAAAAATTTGCGGAGGTACTTGGAAAGCTGGTGTATAAGCCGCAGGGCAAGATCACACTGGTGACGGAATCGGATAAGAGACAGGAAATTCAGACAGTAACCGCAGAGGCGGATTTTAAGGAGGCAAACTAAATGAGCAATGAAAATATGAACCTGACAAAAGTGATCGTACCCTGTAGATTTTCTTACCTGCACTGCTGGGAGCCGAATGCAGTAAACGGCGGGGAAGCGAAATATTCTGTATCAGCAATTATCCCGAAGTCAGATATGGAGACGATTAATAAGATCAAGAGGGCCATTGAGCAGGCAAAGAAGGATTCCGTTTCCAAGTGGGGCGGAAAGGTTCCGGCGAATTTGAAGCTGCCTCTGCGTGACGGGGATATTGACCGTCCGGAAGATGAGGCATATGCAGACAGCTATTTCTTTAATGCCAACAGCAGACAGGCTCCGCAGGTAGTAGACAAAAATGTGCAGCCGATCCTGGACCAGTCAGAAGTATATTCCGGATGCTATGGAAGGATCAGCGTGAACTTTTATGGGTTCAATAATAATGGGAATCGTGGCATTGCGGCGGGGCTTGGCAATATCCAGAAGCTGCGTGACGGGGAATCCCTGGGTGGCAGAAGCAATGCGGAGGATGATTTTGACGCTGTGGATGTGGAAGAAGATTTCCTTGGATAGTAACAGCAGGGCGGCGGGAAACCGCTGCCCGTTATTCCGGATACGGAAGGAGGGAGCCATGCCATGGGACAGACTTTAGAAATGGATATTGAAACTTTTTCAGATGTGGATTTGATAAAATGCGGGGTTTATGCGTATGCGGACAGCCCTGCTTTTGAAGTCCTGCTGTTTGCTTATTCTTTTGACGGGGAAGAAACACAGATCATAGATCTGGCACAGGGAGAGACGATTCCGGCAGAGGTGGAGGCAGCCATTTTTGATGATTCCGTTACAAAGACTGCTTTTAATGCTAACTTTGAACGTACCTGTTTAAGTAGATTCTTTGGAACACGGCTTTCCCCGGATTCCTGGCACTGCAGTGCGGTACAGGCGGCGCTGCTTGCTCTGCCCCGGTCATTGGAGGATGTGGGAGCCGTGCTGGGACTTGATAAGCAGAAGATGAAGGAAGGGAAGGAACTGATACGGTATTTCTGTATGCCGTGCAAGCCGACCAAGGCAAACGGCGGCAGGACCCGGAACCTTCCCTGCCATGCACCTGAGAAGTGGGAACTGTTTAAGATTTACTGTAAGCGTGATGTGGATGTGGAAAAAGCCATCCGGCAGAAACTCCATGGGTTCCCTGTCCCGGAGAGCGAGATGGAGATGTACCGTCTGGACCAGGAGATCAATGACAGGGGCGTGCTGGTGGACTTGGCGCTGGTGCATCAGGCGATATCCTGTGAAAGACTTCATAAGGAAATTGTGACAAAGCGGGCGTATGAGCTGACTGGATTGGAGAATCCCAATTCTGTGGCACAAATGAAGGGCTGGCTGGAAGAAAAGGGGCTAGAGATTGAAAGCCTTTCCAAACAGGCGGTATCGGAATTGATAAAAGAGACGGATGGGGAAGTGGAAGAGCTTTTAAGGCTCCGGCTTCTGATGGCAAAAACTTCTGTGAAAAAATATGAGGCCATGGAACGGTCTGTCTGTTCAGACGGGCGGGTACATGGCTTATTGCAGTTCTACGGTGCGAACCGCACCGGACGGTGGGCAGGGAGGCTTGTGCAGGTGCAGAACCTTCCGCAGAACCATATCGTGGATTTGGAACTTGCCAGAAGCCTTGTGAAGCAGGGGTGGTTTGAGCAAGTGGAGCTTTTTTATGATTCCACGCCAAACGTACTGTCTGAATTGATACGGACGGCATTTGTCCCGAAGGAGGGATGCAGGTTTATTGTGGCAGACTTTTCCGCCATTGAAGCACGGGTACTGGCATGGCTGTCCGGGGAACAGTGGCGGCTGGATGTGTTTGCTTCCCATGGGAAGATTTATGAGGCATCGGCATCCGCCATGTTCCATGTGCCGATTGAGGAAATCACGAAAAGTTCCCCGCTCCGGCAGAAAGGGAAAATATCAGAATTGGCCCTTGGATATGGCGGCTCTGTGGGTGCTTTAACCTCTATGGGAGCTTTAGATATGGGGCTGGCAGAGGAAGAATTGTCTCCGCTGGTATCCACATGGAGAAATGCGAATCCGCATATTACGCAGTTCTGGTGGGATGTGGATGCTGCCGCCATTAAGACCGTGACGGAGAAGAAGGAGACAAGGGTTGGGCGGATTACGTTCTTTTACCAGAGCGGAATCCTGTTTGTCATGCTTCCGTCCGGGAGAAGACTGGCGTATGTGAAACCACGGATGGATGTGAATAAGTTTGGTAGGAACGGCCTGACTTATGAGGGAATCAGTGAGAGCGGAAAGTGGGGGCGGATTGAAACCTATGGTCCGAAATTGGTGGAAAATATTGTGCAGGGGACAGCGCGGGATCTGCTGGCGGAAGCTATGCTCCGGCTGAAAAAG
>JAETNQ010000019.1 GCA_021772075.1 Lachnospiraceae bacterium | reverse complement strand
TCCGTGGCTTCCGCCACGGATTCTGTCCTCTTTGAATTTCCTCTGAATTTTCCGCCCCGTTTCTTCGGGGCTCTCGGAATTTTCAGGGCTGCATTGCTGTTCATTTGCCAAGGTTCAATTATCCATAAAATGCTTTGTCTTATCTTTCTTAGACGCAACTCGTTTATACTATCACGTTTTTTTCTATAAGTCAAGACCATTTTTTATTTTTTTGTACATTTTATGAATTTATTTCCACCGCTCTTTCACAGTGGATTTTCATTATACCATCGCACTTTTTTATTTGTCAAGTAGAATTTTGTTTTCTATAACTTTATCATCTGCCCGACAAATCATAAAATTTGAATCCCAATCACTTAAGGCTCTTTTGCTTGGTATATAAACGGAGAAAGAGGGATTTGAACCCTCGCGCCGCGTGAACGACCTACACCCTTAGCAGGGGCGCCTCTTCAGCCTCTTGAGTATTTCTCCATAGCCTGAATTAATTATTATTATTTAATTTACTACGCATTTGCAATATTTAATAACTATGCAACAGCGCAAATATTATTATACAGCAGGAAATATTTATTTGTCAATTCTTTTTTCTTCTATTTTTCTTCTATTATAGAAGTTTTCTGATAGGACGCAATCGCTTTCTCGATACGCTTCTTCACTTCAGCCGCTATCTCCACCGTTTTCATATTTTTATACTCCTCATAATATAGCGGAGGAAGATATATGATTCTTACCGTAACCGGCTTAACAGATTTTTCATCAAAAGGCTTAAAAGCATCTATTAAAGCACATGGAACAATCGGACACTGCGCCTTTACAGCGCTTTTAAAACTCCCTCCCTTAAAATCCAACAGCTTATTTCCTTCTTTGCTTCTTGTCCCTTCAGCAAAAATAAGAAAATTCTTTCCCTCTTTAACTTCCTTGGTCATTTGCATAATAACCTTCATAGATTGCCGGATATCTTCACGGTCTATAGAAAGAGAACCCAAAGCTTCCGTTACCTGTTTCAATAAAATAACATTTCTCGCTTCTTTCTTTATTATAAATGCAAACGGAACAGGACAGGATTCCAGAAAAGCCAGCACATCATAAAGTCCCTGATGGTTAGGAAAAAATACAAAACCGTTTTTCTCAGGTATATTCTCAAGGCCATAAGACTCTATCTTTACTCTTCCTGCCCTATTCGCGGCTATCGTAACTTTTTTGATATAGGCATATGCCTCTTCAAAACTTACTCTATCGCTTTTTCCGCACCACCATATCCGAAAAAGATAATAAGGAACTTTTAAAAACAATCGTAAAACCATCATTGCAATTCTATACATAATTTTGCTTTCCTAACTATACTATAATATTACGAACACTCCGCATCAGCGCAATTCACCATTTCCCGTGTCACCAACCGCTAGGTTGATGACCTGCTTGCGCATCAGCGCAATTCACTATTTCATACAAATTATTCCCCTCTGAATCAATCACTACGATCACCGGAAAATTATTTACTTCTAGTTCACGAATCGCCTCCGTACCCAAATCTTCATAAGCAATTATTTTAGAACTCTTAATGGAACGCGAAAGCAAAGCTCCTGCCCCTCCTACTGCAGCAAAGTAAACCGCTTTATTCTTTACCATGCTGTCTATTACCTCTGCCGAACGTCTGCCCTTTCCAATCATGCCTTTTAATCCTATATCCAAAAAGCCAGGCGTATACTTATCCATCCGGCTTGATGTAGTAGGCCCTGCGGATCCTATCACCCGCCCTTCCCTTGCCGGTGAAGGCCCCATATAATATATAATATTTCCTTCTAAATTAACAGGAAGTTCTTCCCCCTTTTGCAACGCCTCATCCATCCTTTTATGGGCGGCATCTCTTGCCGTATAAATCTTTCCTGTAATATATACATAATCGCCTGCCCGAAGAGTTCTTATCTCTTCATCCCGCATAGGAGCATTAATATGCTTATCCATATCTTTCCACCCTTTTAGCCTTATCCTGATTACAAACTAAATAATCCGTATCACATGCCTGTTTACATGGCAGCATATATTAACCGCTACCGGCAACCCGGCAATATGCGTTGGGTATGTGTTGATATTTACCCCAAAAGCCGTTGTGCTTCCTCCCAGCCCGCCCGGTCCGATGCCTGTCATATTTATTTTATCCAACAGTTCTTCTTCCATCTCCCTTATGTACGGAATTGAAGAATGTTCATTAATCGGTCTTGTCAGCGCTTTCTTCGCCATCCATGCGCATTTTTCAAATGTTCCTCCTATTCCCACGCCGACTACCATTGGCGGACAGGCATTAGGTCCCGCTTCTCTTACTGCCGTTAAAACCGCTTCTTTTACACCTTCTATTCCATCTGCCGGTTTTAACATAAATATACGGCTCATATTCTCACTGCCAAATCCTTTGGGCGCTACTGTAATCTTCACTTGATCGCCAGAAACTATTTCATAATGAATTACCGCAGGAGTATTATCCTTCGTATTTTCCCGAATAAGCGGGTCGCGCACTACGGATTTTCTTAAAAATCCTTCTGTATACCCTTGGCGCACCCCTTCATTTACCGCATCTTCCAATATGCCTCCTTCAAAATGAACTTCCTGTCCTATTTCCATAAAAATAACTGCCATTCCTGTATCCTGGCAAATCGGAATCATATCTTCCGCTGCAATCTGAAGGTTTTCATTCAGCTGATTTAATATCCGTCTTCCCAAGGGCGTTTTTTCACTTTCAGCCGCTTGGCTAAAAGCCGCCTTCATATCTTCTGAAAGGTAATGATTGGCTTCCACACACATTTCTTTTATATTCTCTGTAATTACCGGCGTTTGTACTATACGCATATATCCCTCATCATTCCGTAATAATCTTCTTAATATCCTCTAACTCTTCCTGCGTCGGTTCCAAAGGTTTCCACCCTAAAGTCTGCCCGTCTTCCTTATAACGGGGAATCAAATGAAGATGGAAATGGAATACCGTCTGCCCGGCCGCTTTTCCATTATTCTGCACCAGATTAAAACCATCACAGCCAAGCTTCTCTGTCATAAGCGCCGCCATTTTCTTAGCAAGAAGCATTACCTTTACGGCCTCTTTATCCGGCAGCTCGTATAAATTCGCATAATGATTTTTCGGCAAAATAAGCGCATGCCCTCTGGTTGCCGGCCCTACGTCGAGAATCACTTTAAAATCCTCATCTTCATAAAGTGTTTTAGAAGGAATCTCTCCATTGGCTATTTTACAAAATATACAATCCTTTTCTCCCATAACTCTCTCCCGCGCAATAATGTGCCACAATACTGCGCCTTTCCTTTCCAAAATTTTTCTATTTATTCCAACCGGGCAAATCGCTAAAGATCCTAAAAAACAAAAATCTGATCCAACGCGCGCAATACCTTAAAATCACCTTTCATCTTCATTTCACCGGACATAAAAGCCCTTTGAAACGTCATTCTTCCATTCACAATTTCATCTAATGTACGTTTTTCCAATTGTAATTCTACCTCAGCAAAATCCGATGTTCCAAAAAAGCATTGCAAATCTGCATTATTTACCTTGACAATCAAATTTTTCTTCTTTCCGCTAATAATAAAACGATAAACGCCACCAAATCCAGGCTGCGGCTTAAAGTGCTGCTGGAATCGCGCAACAATCTCTCCGCCCTCTTCCGCCTCTCCATTATTGAGCATATCCCGGAACAGACTGCTTAATTCCTGAATATCTTCTTTTTGTTTTTGAACATAATTATCATCGGAAGCATATTGGGAAAGCTGTTCCGATTCCTGGGGTGTCAGATCGATCTGCGTCTTGGATACGATCTGTCCGACAGCCTGATGGCTCGCAGGAAGGCTGACAATTTTTTGGTTCACCGTACGATACATATTTTCAGCTTTCTTCTCTATCAGCATAATATATTCCCGGTTCTCCTCCATCAAAGATGCATCTGCAATATATCCGCATATGCCGCTGCATGGCCGTCCGCCCAAAATTTCCCATGCGGAAGTAAGACTCAGCTTTCCTTCCCTCTCACCATACGTCGTGGACATAACAACCGGACACATATAAATAGTGCTTATTTTTTCTTTATCACCATACAGCCAACAAGAATCCAGAAATTGCTGCATATATCCCCCGATCCCATACCACTCTACAGTAGTGGCAAGGATAATACCATCCGCTTCTTTTAAGCTTTGGGGCAAAGCGGTAATGCCATTTTTCAATTCATGCAAGTTAAAACGCTCTACTTTTACTCTAAGTTCTTCCAAAACTTCCTGCATTTTATTAATAACAAATAAGGTAGGATCATCAATCAGCCCTCTTCCGCCATAATAAATATTAATCTTCATAATAATTTCCTCATTCCCATCCTGTCTTTCTTTCCAACCCCCAAAGCACAAACGCTATTACTACTCCGCTTATAAATCCGCCGATATGGGCCGCATTATTAATGCCGCTCCCCGCAAAACCACTGTAAAGAGAATAACCGATCATAAAAAGAAGCCTTCCCATTGTGATTTGTTCTAAATGGCCTTTATGGACGCACACCAATACAAATAATGCGCCAATCACTCCAAATACCGCGCCGCTTGCTCCTGCAGAACTAATATATATCCCTTTATAAACTTCATAAGCCGCAGACAAAAGATTCCCCAATATTCCTGCACATAAATATATAACGCTGTACTTTATGCCGCCGAAATGCTTTTCCACTACTTCGCCCAAATAGTATAGAACAATCATATTACTGACAAGGTGGTCGATATCCCAATGCAAAAATGTGCTTGTCAGGATCCGGTAATATTCTCTGTCCTCCCAAAACATCCCCGCGTTAAAAGCACCTTCATTATATAACAAATCTCCAGTAAATGTACATATCAGAAAAACTAAAATATTTGCCGCCACCAAAAATGTTGTCACATATGGTATGCAAAAGCGGGAATCGCGTTTCACCGCCCGGTCTGTATCCCCTTCCCCGTCCTCCGTTCCCCGCCCGGATGCGGAAACCTGAGAAAGAAAACATTCTATTTTATTCCGCATTCCATAAAAATCCCCCACCTGGTTCTCATATACCACCAATCGATCGTTAACTGGATCAATAATCCAGCAAAACGGATCCTCTTTGCAGATCCGTTTCCCTTTTTCCGCTTCCCTGCTAACGATTAACGACATAATATGGACATCATCCATCTTTTTCTCTTTAAAAAAATCCTTTATTTTACTTTTAATATGCTGATACTGTTCTTCTGTTATATATAAATTTTTTTCATAGTATATCACATGAAATACATTTACATAATTATTTTCCGTATAATAATAAAAAATAAATTCCGGTAAATTCGAAGGAACTTTTACATATCCTTCTTCCGCCATAAAATCATCGAGCTGCTGTTCTACCATATTTTCTCCCATTCCCATATATATGCAAACTCTCCTATGCTATGGAAAAGGGTATCATTTCCTCACGTTTGTGTCAATAAATTTGCATTTGCCATTTTTATCTATAGCAAAAAGTCATCCGCCCAAAACGCAGCTCGTCTCCGCATTCAATCCTTACGGTTTCATTGGGTTCCAGCCTTAAACCGTTTTTAAATGTTCCGTTGGTAGAATTCATATCCGTCACATAAATTCCATCTTCCTGTTTTGTAAAACGGGCATGTATCCGGCTTATCGTACTGTCCTTGATAACAATATCCACATTTCCTGCCATTTTTCCTATGGTACATGGAAGCCGGTCCAAGCTGATATGATATTTATTTCCTTTATTTATCCCATATAGTTTCTTTTCCTTTTTATATGAAGACATGTCCAAAAAAACGGTATTTCCATATTCCTCCTGCTTTTCTCGTTCCCCTGTTTTTTTATATTCCACGCTTTCTTCATAAATCCTGCCTTTGCCGGTCCATCGGTTTTCTATATCCTTGCCTTTTTCCAGCCGCGTCTCCTCCTGTATTTTAATCCGTTTTTTGTTTTTCCATAGATTAAAAATAAAATACAAAAACAGTAAAGCGGACAAAACGACCAACACAACGGTTCCTGCCATTGCCACAAGCTTTTCCTCCGTAGATAATATAAAAAAATAGTTTACGCTGACAATCGCTGCTGCTGCTCCCGTACATAAAAGCGATAGTATTCCGACAATCGGCAGATGATTTTCCCTTTCCTCCCCGGCAGCTTCCTGATCCGCCCGCTTTAAGCCCTCTTCCTCTATCCAGGCATTTTCCTCCATTTCCTCCTCTTTCTCTTCCCATATTTCATTTACCACCTCTGTTTCTTTCCATACCGTTGCTGAAGAAGGAAACCAGCTTAAAATCTGCGGCAGTATGAATCTGTTATCCTGTACGGATTCATAGATCTTATATACAATTTCCGTTGCCTCTTCCTGCTCCCGGTCCACCCTGTCGAGCAAAAACTCTGCAAATGACATCAATGCCTCCTGCCTGTCTTCCTCTTCTGCATAGGGATCATACAGGAAAAAATATTCCCTGCTTTCCGGTTCCGCAAAAATGTATTCCGGTGCCAGCGCCAAACACCGGCTATCCAGCAAAAAAGTATCCAGCTTTTCCAAAGCTTCCCTTATGTTTTCCAGCAGATCATAAATGTTCTCATACTTCATTTTCTTTTTATCGAATAAACTTTTTAGATTTTGTTTCGAGCTTATTTCATAATAAAAACTACATTCCTCATTTACATACCTTATCTTGCATTCCAGCAAATGCTCAATTTTATTTCCGCTTATCATCCTATGCTGGTAATCGTGTCCTTTTTCATCTAATTGATGATTTATAATCAATAAATTATGGTTTAAATCTTTATGATATCTTACATTCCGCATATTTTCTCCCTATTCCATTCCCATACTTCTATTTAACCCATCCGCTATCCTTTTTGCCATCCTCGCTTTACGGATACAGTCTGTAGGACAAACTCTTTCCGCCCATCCCCTGGCATAAAAATCCCAGTGTCTCTGCGGCAATAACTGCCCGGTAAAAGCTGACGTTACCCTTCCGGATGCTTCCACTAAAACGGTCTTGTGATCCGTCTGCACAGTGCTGACCAATCTGTCTATCCCTATATATTTTTCCCCAAACTGTTTATTACTTTGACTTATGATCAACCTTTTTATTTCCTCCGGGCTTTTATCACATCCATAAACACCGCTCCATCCGCTGCCATAATAGCCGCAAGCGCTTCCACGAAACGCTAACAAGTATGTATCCTGAGCCGCCGCGCAGCGGTCAAATAAATAAAAAGTCATATAAAAAATAAACCCTGTCAAAAAAACTGCTAATGGTATTATCAGGCTTGCTTCTACCGTCAGATAGCCCCCTGCATTTTTATACCCCTTGCCATACAACATAAAACACCCCCAATCCAGCCGTCAGAAATGGAAGAAAAGGTATACGGCTTCTCCCTTTTGCCTTCCTGCAAACCAACAGAACCAACGAAAATACGGCAGAAAACAGAAAACCGCCAATGATCGCCGTCACGCATCCTCTCCATCCTATTAATATACCGGCCGCCATAGCTGCCAGCCCGTCTCCATACCCAATGCTTTCCCGCGTACAAAAACTCAGCAATAGCAAACATAACCCCGGTACAAGAGAGTAGAATATTTCATTCCATGCTTTTCCGTCCCAGATCATTGTATACAAAAAGGCGCCGCCTCCAAATAATGCAAGAACAACCACTGGTATTTCTTTTTTTCTTATATCTATCCCTGCACATATTGCCATAAAAGCCAAGCAAATCATCCATTCTATTTCCATTTGTCTCCTTCCCTCCTAGTCGCAGCATTTTGGACATTTTCCTTTTCCCTCTGTTTCGGACAGAGGCAGGGCATAAATTGTCCTTTTCAAGCCAGAACAATCCAAAGAACTATGTGCCTTATTTCCATAAGAGGTTACATAGACCACTGCCTGGTAAAGATCTTCTTTGCATCCGCCGCACATATGGTATTTTTCACCGTCTTCATTTCTCAGTTCTTTTACCGATAATGCCGATACTGCCTTTATCGAAGGGTTTAAATACGCACAGTTACGAGCCATATGATATACTGTACCGTTTTCCGCTACATATACTATCGGATCCCTGCCTTTTCCTCCATCTGCTTTATTTTCCACATCATAACCGGTCCATGCCCGTCCATAATACCGGTTTTCCATCGAAATATCAGGAAATCCTATGAATCCCGCCAGAGGCCTCACTTTATAAGAAACGATAAGTTCTACCCTGTCCCCTTCCCCCATAATTGACGACTTGGAAAAATCCAGCCCCTGACTCCCGGCAGCCAGACAAGTATGATCCAAATATTCTTTTCCCAAAATATCGATTATTTTCCTTTTTGCATAGCCTTCTGACAACGCCAGCGAACCAATCCCGTTCCAAAGCAAATTTTCTTCTTTGACTCCCTGCCTATAGGCATAACCATAAAACGCCATTTTATTTCCTGTCTGGTGCATTGCCCCCATTAAGTTCCCATGAAGCCGCAATACGTCAAAAGCAAATAAGAGATTCATAAAAAAGAATAAAAATAACGGAATAACAATAGAAGCTTCCACCGTCATGCCTGCCTTTAGATTTCTTTTATGAAGGAGGGAAGTAAGCGACATCCTTTTTCCGGCTATAATAGAAAAGAATTGAGATGTGTTATCTTGATTAAATAGATTCCTGCCCGGAGAAACAATAGTTTTTATGTTGTGTTTATAGTTGCCTTTTAGACACCGGAAAAAGGACATCGTTTGCTTTCCTCCTTCATATATTTTTATCAATAGCATAGTATACAAATTATAAAATTTATTAATCATAACCATATCTTTTTCGGATATCGCAACGATACCCAAAAGCACTGGATATGGATATGTCGGACAAATAACTGTCAAAACAAGCATCCATCCGGAAATTAGCATTGCCTTCCGTCGTGCGTATGTCCATTTCCATAATATCCATCGCCCGCATATTTTTTCTTCCGCTGTCTTCTAAAAACAGCATGATTCTTAAATAGTCCTGATAACTTAAACCGTGTCCCGCGATTTCCCCATCCGCTATATTTCCTGAAAAATCAATGAGATTTGATATACCCGTTTTCCAGTCCGCAGCCGTTTTCATCAAAGGAACTTTTCCTCCTTTTAAGAGGCATTTTACATCTGCCAAACTTTCCAAGTATGCCCAAGCAAATAAAATAGATGCTTTCACCAGCTTTACCAATACGGGTACCTGGAAGATTGAAGTCAGTGTAACCGCCAGCAATTCCGCCTCCGCGCACTTCCCTGCATCAGAAAATAAATAAATTAAATTTGCCGCTTCCCGCCACCGGATCAAACGTTTTACCACCTTTTCCAGATTTTCCATATCCGATTTTTCACCGGCGATTATGTATTCTATCTGATATTTCATGAATGATTTTTCCAGTTCATTTCCATACCATCCGCACTTATCGAACAAATAGCAGTCAAACAGCACATGATCCGATATATTTTCCGGTTTCCTTAAGCCCGGGCGCATTCCTGCTCCTTTCAGCCTTTCCCTTTGGGATAAACAATCCTCCGGCCGGACTGTTCCTGATATATGTCCCGTATCCCCTAATACCAGATGGAAAGCCAAGCTCCCCCTCAATGCATTTACCTTGTCCGCAGGATTGTCAAATGAAATTTCTTTCTGATTTCCGTCTTCGTCTTCCTCTATCGGAAGTTCAACGGCATCGATCTGCCCTTGTATGCTTTCTCTTTCTCCTGCAATATCCCTCGTTTCCAGTCCCCATGTATGCAATTCTTCCGCTTGTCCTATCGTTTTGGCTATTATTCCTTCCATGGAATTTTCCTGCATATATGCGACTGCTTGTCTTTTCATGACATTTCCTTCATCATCAGAGGCGATGGACATTTCTTTTATCACCGATTTATCTACCGAAAGGGAAAGCCAATTTTTTACAGATCCTATTCTGCTTTCGCTTGAGACAAAATTATTCTCCATATACTGTCTGAGATGTTCCGCCGGATTTTCCGGCTTGCAGCTCGCAGATCCATAAGACATATCTACGAAGAGCAGATCATATTGTTCCAAAAGTTCCCTGTGGAACTCCGCAAGCACGCTGTTCATTCCAATATCTGCCACACATTCCGCCTCCATCCTGACCACGCTCATCCTGGCTCCCTCCAAGACAGTCAGGACAAACGCCAGGATAAGGGAGAGGGAAAGCGACAAATAAACGGTAAGGGAACCCTTACTCATGACATTACCGTATTACTGTCCTGTGTAATCTTTTTAAAGACATTTGTCACCAATGTGCGAAGCTGGTTTTTAAATATGATCACAAGACCGATCAGGACAACGATAATCAAAATGATTTCCACGGTTCCCATTCCATCCTCCTCCAAAATAAATTCCTTGAAATTTTTTAACTTATTTTTCATTTTCAACCTCATTTCTGCGCTATTTTAAGGCACAAAGCCGGCGCGATCCTAATTTTGCTGATTTTCATGTAACTTTTTTATTTTAAACAGAGAAGGAATAGTATGCCGGTATAAGAATCAATACCATAACAATACCCAGCATCAGCATCATCGGCAGCAATAATTTTGTTCCTGCCTCCTCTCCCATCTTTCTTGCCATATTTTTGCGTTCCTCAAAAGCGTTTTCCGCTTCCTGCCGCAACGCATCTAATATGCTGTTACTGCCTTTCCTCAAATTCTGTACTAAAATATTTGACAACTTCGTATATTGCGGCAGACGGCATCTCTTTCCAAAATGCCCATAAGCCGCCGTTTCAGAAATTCCGCTGTCCAATTCATGGCATATCAGAAGCATTTCCTCATATACATAATGAAATCCTCCGTCTTCCTTCCTTTCTTCCGCATAACGGGAAGCTATTTTCCTGAAAGAACTCCTGATCGTCATTCCCGCTCCCAGATAAAGCATAAATTTGCTGATCAGCTGGGGATAATCCAAAAGCATCTGGCGATTTCTCCTGTCGATTTCCTCCTTCAATTTCTTGTCCTGCATAAAATAAATAATTCCCGCGCCTATACATAGCAAGAAAAAGATATATCCGCTGCCATCATCCGCCTTTTCGCTCCATATAATCCCTTTCCCATCCACGCTCTCCGGCAATTCCACTTTATCTTTGTACCGGTCCCTTTCTTCCCTGCTGGCAAGCAATTCGGATATCTTTTTTTTCAGAAGTTCTTCCTCCGAATATTCCGGCGGAAATACCCGGACAGGAAACTTATATTCTTCTTTGTAATCCCCATAAATAAATACAGCTGTTAAATTACAAACTTCCCCTGCCTCTCCAACCGATTCATTGTTTATGCTCCCATCGGAGTCCATCAATGAATAATCATCGCTTTCCCAAGCGATTTGAAAAGGATATCCTTCCACTTCCCTCATCAGATCCAAATTGCTCCGCACCTCCCCTATCGATGCATTTGTTCCCTTTATCTTATCCGGCAAATCCTCCGACAATTCTTCCGCCATTTGCTTTACCAGCACTTCTTCATATCTTTGTTCCTCCACAGCAATAACAAAATCCTGCCGGACCATTCCCTGGCTTCCTTCCACCTTTGCCTCTAAACCGGTTTCCCTGCTTCCCATCCCATATCCATTCCTTTTCATGTATTTTCCATCCGTCACCACACATTCCATTCTCCCCCCGGCAAATAAGCATATTGCTAATATATCCCCTATAAAAACCAGGAAAAGCAATAAACGGATCTTTCCCATATAAAATTGACGCAGACAGCCTTTTTCCTTTTCTCTTTTTCCCCTGATTTCCGGATGCAGAATGGGCAGCCTTTCCCCGGCACTCTTTTGCCGAAATACTTTCCCTTTCATACAAAGATCATAGACAACCCCTGCAATAGAAGTTCTCCTCTTTAATGCCAGAAAAAACAACAATACATACAACACAAGCACTATTCCATACAAAATAATCATACTAACCCCCATGCCGCCTCCCGGCGGCATAAATCATCCATGAGAAGAACGCCGTATTTCAGCGTTCTTCGGTGTGAGAAAGACTTGCGAAGCAAGTCTCGTACTTCTTAGCGAAATGCCCTCTGACATGAGCTTTAGAAGTACTTCTCACACTACACCCCAATATCCGTAATTTTCCCCGACAAGAAAACTGCTCCGACATAAACTGCCATACAAAGGCTCATAATTATGATCCCTGCGGCGTTTTTATAAAGCATGTCGAAAAATCCCTTTGATGCCGCGCTAATATACAGTAGAATTCCAAAAGGCACTATATTCATGATCCTTTGTTCCATCTGCCTTGCGCTGATTACCACCTGTATTTCTTTTTCCGTTTCTACTTTATCCTCTATTACCGACGCGCTTCTTTCTATAATTTCCGTCAAATTTCCTCCGCTTCTTTTCGCCACGGCGAATACTTGGGAAAATTCTATAATATCTTCCACTCCGCTGCGCTTTCCAAAATCATATAACAAACTTTCTATCGGTACATTATTTTTTAGGCCTGCCACGATAGTATACAATTCTTCGCAAATCATGCTCTCTTTTCCATATAGCAAATCCATATCTTCATATGCCTGTTGAAAGGCATTTTCAATGGAATATCCCGCCTTTTGGTTGGCCGATGCCGATAGAATGGCATCTTTAAACTGAACCGCGGCTTCTTTCTGCCGTTTCTTTCCTAACACCTTCCGTCTTTCATGCTGGTATAACAGATAAACCGGGGTCAAAAATGGCAGCGCCAGGACGGAACGGTAAAAAAACCAAGCGAAAAGAACTATAACCATAATGCCTTCTATTACACATTGTATACGGTCTTTTTTACTAAGAAGACCGGCATCTGCAGCTCCTTTTTTCCAAAACAACAGCCTAAACCGTGATCCCTGCCGTTTTGCACTTACCGTCATATTTCAATTCTCCCTTTTTTACTAATCTTCCTTTTATCTTTCCATTTTCTTCTCCTTCTTCCTCAAACAGATAAAGCGGTTTGATTTTTATTTCATTTTTTTCCACTCCTTCCACTTCTGAAATTTCCAAGACTTTTCTGCTTTTATCCCTGAGACGCCCCAGATGGACAATAATGTCCAATCCGGCGGCAATTTGCTGCCGGACTGCCGCCAGCGGCAGATCCATTCCCATTAAAATCATTGTTTCCAAACGGCTCAACATATCCCTGGAACTATTTGCATGACCGGTAGACATGGAACCGTCATGCCCCGTATTCAGACACTGCATCATATCGATCGCTTCCCCTCCTCTCACTTCTCCTACAATGATCCTGTCCGGGCGCATCCGCAAGCTTGTCTTAATCAAATCACGGATACTGATAGGGCGGCATCCTTCCACATTTGCATTTCTTGTTTCCATACGGACTAAATTAGGGATATTCCTGATTTGAAGTTCCGCATTATCTTCAATCGTTATAATTCTTTCCTCTCTGGGAATGTATGCAGAAAGTGCATTTAGAAAAGTAGTTTTTCCAGAACCCGTGCCGCCGCTTATAAAAATATTGTATTTTGCCTTTACCAGCTTGGATAAAAACAGCTCCGCCTCCTCCGTAATGCTGCCAAACTCCCTCAATTCCTCCATCCCTATCGGACGGTCGGGAAACCGGCGTATCGTCAGTATGGGGCCGTTTAAAGCCACAGGACTGAGAACGACATTCACGCGGGAGCCGTTTTCCAGCCTGGCATCCACAATAGGGGATGCTTCATTTACCACCCGGTTACACCCCGCCACGATGCGCTGTATTACATCTTCCAGCTTTTCCTTCGATTCGAACCCCATTCCGTATCCCGTAACCCGGCCGGATTTTTCAATAAAAATTTCATCCGTGCCATTGACCATGATTTCTGTTACATCTGCATCATCGATCAGTTCCTGCAGAATATCCAGCTTCCGTATGGAATAAAAAAGTTCCTGCCTTAATCTTTCTCTTTCTTTTAACCCTATATAGAATTCCTTGCTTTGGGCAATGATTAATTCGTCAATGATATCCTTTATTTCTTCATCCGGCATTTCCCTGGAAAAATCCAGCCTGTCCAAGATCATTGCCCGGAGCTTTTCTTTTTTATTTTTATCCTTCATATGTATAGATGTCTTTCTCAATGATTTCTTTTACATAAGCCGCCACTTCACCATGGGTCAGCTGCTCCAGCCCCGGCGGAAGACGGCAGAACTCAGGCAAGGCCCATTTCTTCGTCTTAGCCGCGATATCCCCATAATCCATCATCTTCATTACTTCTTCATATTGCCGAAGCTTCGCTTCCGCGAACCCGTCTTCCTTTACTATGGTGAATACCCGAAAGCACTCTCGCAGCACATCAAACAGTCCTTTCATCTGATCCGACAAATCCAAAATCAAGTATTCATATTCCGAGGTCCTTTCGATTTCCCGAAACAGTTCGATCCATTCCTTTCCTTCTATCTCTGTCAGATCTTTGTAAGACAGAACCGGCGGAATGTAATCCAAGCCATTTATCGTTTGTATCATCCCCTCCAGCCGGTAAGGCAGTTTTTCCCTTTCACAGTTGAAATAATATAAAACATCCGTAATATCCGCAGCAAATTCTCTATTCAGCAAATATCCAAAACCCGAATAACTTTCAAAATTCAAGTATAAAGTTTTATGCTTTTTGGCCAGGATCTGCCCCATACTTAGTGCAAACGTCGTCTGCATGCATCTTCTGACCGGAGAATAATTACCGATAATCTTCATCCCGTTTCCTGTAGACAATCTTCCGGCAAGTCCGTTTTCTTCCATATAATAATTCATGACCGTTCGGAATATATTTTCGGAAGACTGGTATTTGTTGATATTTTCCACGTTTGTCCCAACCAGATTTCCGCTTTCGTTCAGAATCAAAATATGCTTTATAGGCCAGTCCTTTATCTCATCCCTATAAGCGTTTTCCGCGATCAATAATAATTCCGCGTTGTTTTTTTCAGTAAATTTTTTCAACTGGTCCGCGTTCGTAAATGCCCGTACCATGAAAGGCCGCATGTCTTTTTTTCCCAAATAATCCGCCATATGCCTGAGATAACTTTCCTCTTTATCACAAAGCGCTAAAATCTTTTTTACCAATATATTCCTCCCCTGTACACTACCATACCCAGTAACACAGGTATGGAAAAGTGTATCTTTCCTTCTTTCCTCCTTTGCCTGTCATTCCGGTCCTCTTCATAAAACTTCCATTCCCCGCTGGTAAAAACATCTGCCATATACAGCAGCAGATATTTCATTCTTTGCAGAAAATTTTTTTCCGCAATCATTTTTAGCAAAGAGAACAAGGCGCCCAAGGCAAAAGACAGACCAAGGCATAAGATAGTCTCCTTAGCTGTAAGGAAGCATCCTGCTACGGACAGCAGTTTCACATCGCCAGCTCCCAGCCCCCCTATGAGAAACAAAGGATAAAGCAACGCAAATGGTATTGCCATCGACAACAGCGCCCTTGCCAGTCCCTCTGCCCCATTCTTCCAGACGGCATAACACAAGCCTGCCGCCATTGCGCTCAAGATCCATTCGTTATAGATTTTGTCAAACAGCAAGTCCGTTATTGCCGCTCCTGCCAATACAAAAAATAAAATAATAATACACATCACCCTTTCCATCGCATATTTTATAAGTATATCTGGTTGAAAATCGGAACGATGCTGTTCCTGTGACTATCCGGCCTTCTCTGTGCCGGATACTTGAATATTTTGAACTGTTAAATAAATTATAAAATGAAAGTTTTCCCTTGTCCATCCTTTTCTACAGACAAATAAAACTTTGTAAATTTCCTATAAAAATTTATATAAATTTATGCCGTACAGCATAAGCAGACCAGGAAAACCCAGAATACCTGATGTCAATACAGTAATCAAATTGATTCCTATCGCAATAGAAAGCCCTTGGGAAACAAGAAATCCGTTAAAAAAGAAAACCGCCACTGTTCCGATTACCGAACGGAAAATAAAGTTGATAATCCATTCCGTTTTCCTTCGGAACGCACCGATCATAAGCACAAAAATACACACTCCCGCTATCATGATCCCGCCGATATATTTATCCATAACGACCCTCCGCTTTCTCATATTCCACTACAATATATGACCTGTACTTTTTTTATATTCCATGAATATTTACGCTCTTCCCGTCTATACTTAGAAAAAGAGGAAATTTCTGGATGATCGGAAAAGAGGTATATGTATGAAAATATGTTTTAGACAGACCATTTACAACCATCAGACCGTAAGTGAAAAAGAACTGCAAAAAAACAATATTCTGGCCGACCTGGATAAAACCCGGCGGGCTCTGGAAGATGCCTATGCCGGCTTTGACAGCGTAACGGACCCCGATTTGATCGACTGCTACATTTATGAGGTAAATTCCGTCCTGAAACGGTATAAATTCTTATTAGAACAGGCAGCAAAAATTAATTTGCTGCCTGAAGAAAAACTAAACCCTGAATCCCCGATTAATGCCCTGATCGGCTAAATTTTCATTTAAATTATTTCTGCCGTATGTAAGGCCGGCATAAACCGTTTGTACATTTTCCATAACTGGTCCGGAAGCATCCATCTCATCCAGTTTCACATAAGCCTCATGAAGGCCTTTAATCACCTGATTGACATTTTCCAAAGGTTCTTCGGCATTCCGGACCTCTGCCCTTACCAGTTCCCTGTTTACATACAGATATAACTGCAGAAAATTCATTGCCAGCTCATAGTCAAAATTCAAAGACTCCATCAGTTCATTGATACACCCCCTGGCTTTTCTGATACCTTCCCGGAATCCCCTGCGATCTTCTTTTTTATACGCGTCCGCAGCTTCTTCCACATAAATCAGAAGCATTTCATATAAAATAGTAATCAGCTGGGTTTTATTCGCCTGCGTAATTCTCCGCGTATACTCCTGTTTTAATTCCTTCGTCATATTCCAGAACCTTTCTTTACAATTTTGCTACAGTACCCTACTGCAATAACTGAAGTACCTGCGCTGGCCTTTCATTCGCCTGCGCCAGCATGGACATGCTCGCTTGTGAAATTACCTGGATCGTCGTATATTCCGTCATCTCTTCTGCCATATCCGCATCCATGATCCGGGAATAAGCCGCCGTCATATTTTCGCTGATAATATCCAAATTGCTGACGCAATGCTCCAGGCGGTTCTGGTACGCGCCGAGGCGGCTTCTTGCTTCGGATACATATGCAATAGCCCCTGCCACGCTGTCAATCGCTTTGCGCGCATCGTCCATTGTTGACACTGATGTATACTCAAGCCCCAATTCATCCAGAGAAATCGTAGGTATGCGGATATCCAGTACCTGGCCCTCATTGGAGCCAATCTGCATTGTCATCGCGCCGATTCCTGTGATATCGACACTCACATTGGTAGCTGCTGCTGCAGCAGGAACTTTCCCATCGATAACATTTCCATTTGCATCCTTTGGAGGCTCGAACTTTATTGTCATCTCAAAATCTGCATTCTTCTGGCTTGTAATAATTAATTTGTTACCGGACGCCGTAACCGCAGCATCTTGTGGAAACTGGACGTTCGGCGCGCCCACAGCTGTATTCAAAACGCAGTTTACCGTAGCCGGATCAATCTCCCCGTCCTTAAACTCCACCTGTATACTATCAATCACATACGTCCCCGCCGTCACCTGGTCCGAATAATACCCTACTTTCACATTCTCATCGCTGGTATATCCCCTCAAGTCAAAATTTCCATTCAGCAAAGTCTCCCCATTGAACTGGGTCGTATCCGCGATACGGGTAATTTCATCCTTCAGCTGTACGATCTCATCCTCAATCGTCGCCCTGTCGGCATCGCTGATCGTACCGGTACTCGCCTTGACCGCCAGCTGGTTCATTCTCTGCAGAATATCATGGACTTCCGAAAGAGCGCCGTCTGCCGTCTCTATCGCCGAAATAGCATCGCTGCTGTTCTGTGTCGCAACGGACAGTCCTTTTAATTGGGTATTCATTCTTTTTCCCATAGCCATTCCCGCCGGGTTATCTTTCGCCTCTACGACCTTCAAGCCGGAAGAAAGCCTTTTCAAAGATTCTGTCAGCCTGTTATCGTTTCTCGTCAACGCATTGTGTGCCACCATTGCCGGTGCGTTATAACTTATTCTCATCGCTTATTCCTTCACCTTTCTGTATATAGCCAATAAATATTTTTGCCGCATCATATAACTTCTTTGTGGATATTCCCTGTTTTCCATCCCCTCCGGCCGCTTCTTCCCTTGCCTGCGCCGCTGCCTTGGAAACTGAGGACAAATCCAGCCCGCTATTATATACGAAACTTAAGCTTATAGTCTTTATATCGGACTGTTCCAGCGCTTTCTTTAACTCTTCTCCCATTTTCTCCAGCTTTTCTAATCCGTCTCTGTTTCCGCAGGACACATATCCTGACAAATGGTACTCTCCCGAACGGCTGACGGAAATACTGAACTGCGCCATTGCTTTCCCATAAGCTGCCGTCTCCATGGATAACATGACTTTCCCGTTTTCTTCTCTGCCATGGATGATCTTCAGATTGATGGATGTCATTTCCCCGCCGATCCTGACCGGCACTTCATAACTTTCTTCCCTTGCCATCCCGGCACTAAAACCAATCTGCTTATATAAACTGCCGATTTCTTTCAGATCAATTTTTCCTATATTGTCCTGCCCGTATGCGGCCTTTTCCAATATGTCCGCATATGTCCTGTTTAATCTTTCATAAGCTTCCTTCATCGGCTCCCCGTCAGTCATCGATTCATACACATCCCGGACAGCCTCATCCAGTTCCGCTTTCTTTCCGGTTTCTTCGGCCAGCTCATAAAAACGCCCTGCCGCCTTCCCCCGTTCCTTCATCAACAGCCCTGCCGCCATAAGATGATCCGCTGTCACCGGCTGCCCGAAACTGAGAAGTTCTTTGATTACGGTGTCCTCCGCCGTCATCGCTTTTCTTATTTCCCCGGCCTGTTCCCGGATATATTCCTGGTCCGCCCCCTTATCTGGCTCTGCGTTTCTAAGAGCCTCCGCCATTTCTTCCAGCCCGATATCGCCGCCGGAAGGAACCACATTCATTTTTCCGCCGTCCAGATAATCAAAAATATCCGATGCCAGCTTCTTATAATAACCGCTTTCTATTTGCTCCGATATGCTCTTTCCGGTATAAGAAGATGTTACGCCGCCAAAGCCATCGTCCACCTTCATATCCATGCCATGTTTTTTATTGCTTCTCATGGCGGAAAGCAGGTTTCTTACCGTAGGCTCCGCTCCTTGGTTGATTAACGTGCCGATCGCCGCCCCGTCCGTTTTTTCCAGCTGCCGGAAAAGACGGTAAATTCCGATATAAGCATCTCTTTCCTGCTCCGTAACGGCATGGTTTCTTTCCAGTTTATACAAATATTCGCTGTATTTTTCTATGTCTTCCTGGGGACTCCTTTCCCTGTCATCCAAATAAGTCTCCAGTTCCTGCATATCCATGGAGAGGGGGTTTTTTCCTTCCCGTATCATCTGCATAACCGCAGCCGGAGTCATTTTATCTAATACCCGGCGGATAGTCGTGTCCGCTGTTTTTACCGCCTCAATATTTTCTGACGAAATCTCCATACGGTTATAACCAAGGATCCTTACCGCCCTTCTGTTATAATCCGAAGTTTCCAGTCTCATATCTTTCAGGATATCGTCCACATTCCGAAATGCCTTTTTGATAGAATCCCCAAGATCTGCCCTCGGCGCCGTCATCAGCGTTTCATAGCTTTCTCCTGCCTTCTCATAAGCTGCCTGTAAAACAGCGCCCTCTCTATATGCGGTTTCCAAAGTAAAGCTTCCGGAGCTTTCCGAATAAGAAGCCGATGTCCTTACTTCCAGCTGCGCCCTTCCCTGAAAAGCGAATTTGCCGACCAATGCCGCCGGCATGCCGCCTAATCCTTTTACTGCGGCCATCGTATTTCTGAAAACGCCGGACGCGCTTTCCGTTTCTTTCCATCCCGTCTTGCCAAACATGGCTTCTTCTGCCTGTTTCTGCGCCGCTTTCAATGATTCCACCAGCTGTTCCAGTTCCGCCGTATCCACGGAAAAACCGCTTTTTATCAAATGAATATTCGCTTCCACCGTCATCTGCAGCCTGACTTCTTCCATCAGCCTTCTGCCGCCCAGGCTCACTGAATAAGACTTTACGCTTATATTCAAGCTGATCTGTATCTGTGCCGCTTTCAGATTGCGGAGATTCAGCCTTTTTCCTTCTCCCGCAACCATATCCACCGCTTCGTCGCTGATGGAATTTACATCTTCCATATACGCCGCCGCTTTTTCTGCGGCCGTCCGGCCGTCTGCCAGATTAGCCGCCCCGGCATTTTTCCCGTCTGCAATGGCCGCCGCTGCCGATGAAACCATCTTTTCCATAAAAATCTGTTCTTCTATCGAACCAGGCATCTCCATATTTCTAAGCTCGTATAGGGTATTCAGCCCTTCTTCCGTCAGCGGCATTCCTTTTTCCAACAGCCATTTCGCATCGGCCAGCGTTTCTTCCGAAACCTCCAGCCCTGCATTTTCAATCACCTTTTCCATCTGGGGCCTGAGTTGCTGCCAATTATATTCTTCTGCTTTTTTTGCATAATAGCCCGCATTGTCCTGATAATAGCCCCGTCCCTGCTTATTGGCATCCATTGCCGCGCTGTACTGTGCTTTATAAACATTGTCCACCGTAGGCTCCATATGGTTCTGCACCATATATTTTACCGTACCCTCTCCGGGCTGTGAAAGCTTTGACGCAGTGGCATACATCTGCAATACATCTTCCACATTTTCTTTCGTAACGGGAATATCATAGGACGCGAACTGCTTCACGATTTCTTCCGCCATCGCTGTGCTTCCCGTGATTTCCGTCAAAGTCTCCACATCCAAATCATCGGTATAACCAGCAATATTTTTTCCGCCTTTTACCAGCGCCGCCTTAATTTCATCCAGAATTGTAACTACCGTTCCAATTTCCGTGCTTCCCGGATGATGGCCTTCCTCCTGCAGCTTTGCCAGATCCTCATCGGACATCGTATTGGACATTACCGCCATATAGTTCCTCTGGGCAGCGACATCCATCTGTCCCGCATCCAGCATAATATCTTCCATACTCTTTCCACGGTCCCCATAAGCCGTATTATCCGCCGCCATGCCGGAAACATCCCATGCAAACGCCCCCCTGCCGGACACCGCTCCGGGCCGGGAGCCGTTATGGGAAGCCCCCGCTTTATTTACATTTCCATGGGCAGCAGAAGCGGATACGCCTCTGGTCTCGTTTTCTGCCCTGCTATTCTCTAAAATAATATTCATGCTTTTCCTCCATAATAAAAAGGTGAACACATCCCTGCGTTCACCCTTTATTTCGGCATATTATTTTAATTCCTTAACCTCTCCCTTTTAGAATACGAAAACAGCGGCCATATAAGGAGCCAAGTCGAAAGTAATACTGTAATCCTTATAGTTAACCTGTTCTTTCTCCTTTACTGCATTCAGTTCCGCAGGAACCACATGCCCATTTCCTCCGAACCGTTCTTCATCGCTGTTAAGCAGCAATTTATACTTCTTCTTTTTCGGCACTCCTACTTTATAGCCTTCCCACATCATGGGCGTCATATTAAGAACAAACAGCAGGTTATTCTTGCCATTTTCGGCCTTTCTATAGAAACTGTATACGCTGCGTTCCTTATCATCCGCATTCAGCCATTCAAAACCGGCCCATTCATTGTCGATCTCATAAAGGCATGGATATTTTCTATACAAATTTAAAAGTTCTTTTACATATTCGTGCATTCCCCTGTTCAGAGGCCTTTCCAGCAAATACCAATCCAGCTCCCTCTCTTCGCTCCATTCCCTTTCCTGCGCAAAATCCTGCCCCATAAAAAGCAGCTTCTTGCCGGAATGTCCGAACATATATGTATATCCCGCTCTTAAGTTGGCATACTTATCCACTTCATATCCGGGCATCTTATTCAACATGGAGCATTTCAGATGAACCACTTCGTCATGGGATAATGGAAGAATATAATTCTCCGCATTATTATAACTCATGGCAAACGTCATCGAATAATGGTTATTCTTACGGAACAAGGGATCCAGCTTCATATATTCGCAGAAATCATGCATCCACCCCATATTCCATTTAAAGCTGAAGCCCAGCCCTTCATCCTCGATATCCCCTGTTACTTTCGGCCATGCCGTGGATTCCTCCGCAATCGTCAGAAACCCAGGATATGTGCCTAGAACCACGGAATTCAAATGTTTGAAGAATTCTATCGCTTCCAGATTCTTATTACCGCCATATTTATTCGGCAGCCACTGCCCTTCCTGCTTGCCGTAATCCAAATACAGCATCGAAGCCACCGCGTCCACGCGGATACCGTCCACATGGAACTCCTTCAGCCAGAAAAGAGCGTTTGCAATCAGGAAATTTTTTACTTCCGTTTTTCCATAATTAAATATTTTCGTCCCCCAGTCAGGATGCTCGCCAAGTCGTTTATCGGGATGTTCAAAGATACATTGGCCGTCAAATTCCGCCAGCCCGTGGGCATCTGTAGCAAAATGAGCCGGCACCCAGTCCAGGATCACGCCGATTTTATTTCTATGCAGTTTATTAACCAAATACATAAAATCGGCAGGTTCCCCATATCTGGATGTAGGCGCGTAATATCCCGTTACCTGATAGCCCCAGGAACCGTCAAAGGGAAACTCTGCAATACCCATCAGCTCTATATGGGTGTACTTCATTTCCTTCAAATATTCCACGACCCTGTCAGCAAACTCCCGGTAATTATAAAAACCGTCCGGCGTTCCGTTTGGATGTTTCATCCAGGAACCTATATGGCACTCATAAATAGCCAGCGGCTCCTTATTATAGTCCTTGCCCTGTCTTGCCTCCATCCATGCATTATCCGTCCATTCAAACTTGGACAGATCCGTTGTCTTCGAAGCATTGCCCGGCCTGAATTCCGAATAATTGGCAAACGGATCAGCCTTATAAAGCTTCCGCCCGTCCGGCGTCCGAATCAAAAATTTATAAAGCTCATTGACCCCGACTCCCGGTATGAAAAGCGCATGGATTCCCCCCGGCCCCAGCCGCTCCATCTGATGCATCTCTTCATTCCATCCGTTAAACGTGCCGATCACATGGACGCTCGCCGCATTCGGCGCCCATACTCCAAAAAACATTCCCTCCACCCCGTCTTCCACAGATGGATGCGCGCCGAGTTTCTTATAAATATCATAATGCGTGCCTTGGGCAAAAAGATACTGGTCTGCCTCAGAAATAAATACCTTTTGCTCCAACACAGGCTCCGGCGCCTTTACTTTCTTTTTTGCTGCTGCCATAAACATACCCCCTATATTTATAATGAATTTACTTCAATGGAATTTATTTAAATTCTAATAATGCATAAAATCCTTCTCCCGGAGGATGACCATATCCTCCTCATCATACCGCTTGCCAAATAAAATATCGAAAAAATGCTTCGGATTTTTCTTATCTGCAAAATAAATGGCATCGTCCACCAAATCCTTTACTTCTGCCACCGTCACCTCATGGTCGCTTGTCTGCATATCCGCGATCCTTGTATGAAGCGCAAGAATTCCCAGTTCATCGATAGAATGTTCCTGTTCTTCCGCATACTGCCGGGCATATTCCACAAGGGAATGGTCATCCAGGGACTCTATGTCGATCCGGGCATTGAAATTATCCATCAGCCCGCCGTTTTTCCGGAGAAAAAGGTTCATTTCATCCTTCCTCCCCTCCATAACCGCAAACAGCCCCCTGCCTTCTTTTTCCAAGGCTTTGTGCAAATCCCCGGCGGTCTCGCTCGACATCTGAAAAGCATGTTCTATAATAAGGGCGCCATCCGTCAGTTTTGCCAATGTTCCTTCCACGTCTTTTTTATTGAATGTTTTGCCCGATATTTTAGCAACCTTGCCCGAAAAATTGCGGTCCGTAATTTGCAGCATACGTACTAATCCCTTTGCCAAGTCGAGCGTTCCTGCTCCATCTTCCCCTGTTACGATTACATTGCCGCTATAGGAATCCATACTCATCGTATCCAATGCATGGATAATCTGCTCTTTTGTTTTCCTGTTATGTGCAAATCGCCCGAAAAGTTCTTTCTCCTCGTCGGACAGCGCCCTCATCTTGCCGCCTGCCTCTGCCTTGGTTTTTACTCCCTTTTTGGCCTCGGTCTCCCCGGCTCCTGCCAGCAGCTTCTCCAAATCGATAATGCCTGTTTCCCAGACGGCGCCCGTTTTCTCTTCCGCTTCCTCGGGACTCTTATCCTTTGCAGCCAGACTCTCTTCTTCCTGCTCCCCGCTGCCGTTTCCTGCGGTTTTCTGCTTATCGTTTTCTGCCGCTTCCTGCATTCCTGTATTTTCTTCTTCCGTTGTTTCTTCTTTTATTTCTTCCTTATTTTCCGCCTTCTTCTTTCCTGCCATTTTGACGAGATCCGTCAGTTTTTCTTCCGTTATATCTTCCGGGTCGATTTCCTTTTCCCCGGATTCCTTTAAGATCGCTTCTATCACAGCCTTCTCCAACTGTTCTAAAAGCCCTGTTTTTGTCGCTTCATCAAACTCGGAAAACATGTTGCCCGTATGTTGCTGAACGCGTTTACGCACATCTTCTTTGCGCTTTTCTTCGTTCTCCCGCTTCATCCGTTCCCATTCCGCCATAATATCCGTAATATTCAACTGGCCGGTGATCTGCTTTTCCACATTGCTTTTATTTGGTACTACAAGACTGATCTGCCCGTCATACTCCTGCGAAAGCATCTGTTCAAAGCCAGAAGGCTTTACCGATTTCATCAAGTGGGGACCCGCCTGTATAGGGGGGGCTGGCTGTATCTCCGGAGCCGGGACTGTTTTCGGTGCCGCTTCTTTCTCTGCTGCAGCTTGTACCGGAACCTTGGAAACAGGCCTTCGCTTCGGCGTTATTTCTTTCGTATCCCCGAATTTTTCCTTCTCCGGTTTCTTAATACCGATCTCCTTCGTGTCTTCGGAAAGGATATCCCTCGCATCCTCCTCAAAAAACACCTCTTCCCTGGCCGCCTGGCCGGCTGCTCCTTCTTCCTCTTCTGCCCCGGGCTGTTGCTTCCCATATTCCAGCGCTGTTTTTTCCAGCCGCTGGCTGGCCGCTGCTGAAGCAATGTCTCCCGTTTCCTGCAACAGAGGCGCCACGATGGATTCCTTGATCGGACTCATGGATAAAGTTTCTTCATCCTGTTCTTCCCCCAGAATCTCCTTCATGCTTTCTGCCAGCTCCTTCTGGAGATTGATCGTATTATACTGCCCCATATCGATCGTTTTTACCTTAAATTCCTCATCCTGCCGTACATCCCCGGAAAAACCTTCTACTTCTCCATATCCTGTTTCCGGATCCTCTTCTTCCCTGTCTTCTTCCGGCTCGTTTTCCTCCGGGCTGGTTCCTTCCAGAACCACTTCTTCCACGCCCTCTTCTTCCAGCCCGGCCAGCTGCCGTTCTTTTTCCCTTTTCATCCAGTCATATTTTTCCTGCTGGGGGGCGGTCAAGGGCTGATGCAGCATTTTTAACTCCAATGCTTTCATCACGTATCTGCCGTCGCCGAACCAAAGGAACATTTCGTCACATTCTTCCACACACTTCGTTTCAAGCCCTACCCTGTGATATAAATATGCCAGTTCATAAGCCCATTTCTCGCGGTAATCCCGTTTTTTGAACTCTTCCAGCACCGCGATGCGCTCTTCCAAACTTACGTCCTGCGCTTCATACAGCCGGTATTGCAGAATATACCTTCCGGTATCTTTTGGCGCAATCTGGACGAATTCCTTATAATATTCTATCGCTTGGACAAATTCCCCCATTTTAATCGATAATTCACAAAGCGAATACACAATAAGACGACCGCCGGGATGGCGCTCGTATGCCATTAATAAGATATCTTTACTTTCCTGAAATCTGCGGTTGATCTTATACAAATCGCTGATCGTGCAAAGCATCATCACGCTTTTTACTCTGCGCCAGTCGATCGTATCCGCAATTTTAACGGCCTCCGCAAACTCTCCTTCCGCAATTAAGGCTTTTATTTCTTCCGCGCGTACTTTATATTCGTACTTATCCAAGGTACTCACCTCATAAATCTATGTTTTGTCTAAATATGTATCCACAGTATACAATATCCCCATTTTTATCCTCTAAGTTTACCATAGGAAAAGTGTATTGTCAAAACAATAGGTTGCTTAATTGTGCAAATTCTTTTAAGGAAAGAGCTTCCCCCCTCACTGTAGAAGGCAGTCCCATCGTTTCCAAAACCTCCAATGCTTTTTCTTTTGAAATCCCCAGCTTCGGATCATTTGCCAATCCGTTTACAAGTGTTTTGCGCCTCTGGTTAAAAGAAGCCCGTATGACAGAAAACATCAATTTTTCATCATCCACATCGACCGGCGGTTTTTCATGCCTGGCCAGCCGGATGACGGCGCTTCCCACTTTCGGCTTCGGCATAAAGCAGGCGGGTGTTACCTGCGCCACGATTTCCGGCTTGGTATAATATTGCACGGCCAAAGACAACGCTCCATAATCCTTTGTCCCAGGTCCCGTCTGCATCCGGTCGGCTACTTCCTTCTGTACCATGATGGTAATGCTCTCGATCGGCACATGCCCTTCCAACAGGCCCATAATAATAGGCGTTGTAATATAATAGGGAAGGTTCGCCACTACTTTTATCGCCCTCCCTTCATTCTTTTCCTCCACCATCCGTCCTATATCCAGTTTTAAAATATCCTCATTGATAATTGTCACATTATCATATCCCGAAAGCGTATCCTCTAAAATAGGAATCAGCGCCCTATCAATCTCCACCGCGATAACTTCCTTCGCGCTTTTTGCCAGATATTGCGTCATCGTTCCGATCCCCGGGCCGATTTCGAGAACACAGTCCTGTTCCGTAATGCAAGAGGCGTCCACTATTTTTTTTAAAATATTTGTATCGATCAAAAAGTTTTGTCCATATTTTTTCCGGAAACTAAAATTATATTTTTTCAGGATTTCGACCGTGCCTCCCGGAGTTCCCAATGCCGCCATATTTTCCCTCGTCTCTCATTCTAATTGATGCCAAACAGTTTTTTTGCATTTTCTTCCGTGATTCTTACCACATCTTCATAATCCACGCCCTTAATTGCGGCAATCCCCTCCGCTATATAAGACAGATTCAAGGAAGAATTGCGTTTTCCCCTATAAGGAACCGGAGCCAGATAAGGGCTGTCGGTCTCCAATAATATTTTTTCCAAGGGGATATATTCCACCGCTTCTTTTAATTTCTTCGCATTCTGGAAAGTCACTACGCCTCCTATCCCAAAATAGTAGTCCATATTCAAATATTCCCTGGCAATTTCTTTCGTATAAGAAAAACAATGGATCACTCCTCCAAGATCCCCGACATGTTTCCCCTTCATCATTTGCAGCGTATCCTCTGCCGCATCCCGCGAATGGATCACCACGGGAAGCTTCACTTCCTTTGCCATCTCCAGCTGCCTGTCAAACCACTCTTTTTGGATTTTCCTATCCGGTTCATCCCAATAATAGTCCAGACCAATCTCCCCTACCGCCACAATCTTCGGATGGGAACATTGTTCTTTCAGCCACATAAAATTCTCTTCATTCAGTTCATCCGTATCCGAAGGATGCACTCCCGCAGCACCATATATAAAAGAATATTTTTCGGCCAGCCTTATCGTATTTTTTGTCGTTTCTATGTTCGCCCCTATATTGACCACATAACCAATTCCATTTTCTTTGAGACTGCCCAGCAGCTCTTCCCTGTCCTTGTCAAACGCCTTATCGTCATAATGCGCATGGCTCTCAAAAATCATATTCTGCCTCCCGCAAATAAAAATTAATTTTTTTTTAAAAAATACTTGCAAACTAAAACACATTATACTATAATAACATTTGCGTTGCAAATGAAGGAATTCTTCATCTGATATCATTCTCTTATATATTGATATATGCGCTGCTAGCTCAGTTGGTAGAGCACCTGACTCTTAATCAGGGTGTCCAGGGTTCGAGCCCCTGGCGGCGCACTGGAAGTACTGGTTTTGTGGTCTTAGCGCCATGGGGTCGGTACTTTTTTTCATCCCTTTTTACCGCTTGATCCGGAATTTCACGATATTCTGCTCCTGTTCGCAATCCAGGATATTCAGCGACTTAATAAAAGAAGAAAACTTCGAATGTCCGAAATTACGCACATCAAAATCAGGAAACCGCTTGCCCAGCTGGTTTCTTAACTCCGCAGATAAAATCCATTCATCGTCATCCGAACATTCCTCTACTAAAGAAATGATCGCTCTTTTTATCATTTTCAAATCCGTCTGCGGACGCAGCTCTTCTTTGGATTTTTTCAAAGGCAAAGATGCCGCCTTTGCTCCCCGCTTAATCCGGGTCGTTTTTGACACTGTTTTTATTTCCGCCGTTTCCTCTTTCCGGGCTGCATTTTCTTCATTCTGCTGGTTGGAGAAAAGAATATCCAAATATTTGAATTGATTGCATGCAGAAATAAAAGGCTTCGGCGTCTTGCTTTCCCCCATACCTGTCACATACATCCCGGACTCCCTGAGTCTTGCAACCAGCCTTGTAAAATCGCTGTCCGAAGAAGCAATGCAGAATCCGTCCACTGTACCTGAATACAAAATATCCATCGCATCTATGATCATAGCGGAATCCGTAGCATTTTTCCCCGTCGTATAACTATACTGCTGGATGGGGGAAATAGAATTATCCAGAAGCACATTCTTCCAGGATACCAGCCTTGGATTCGTCCAATCCCCATAGATTCTCTTATAAGTCGCCACTCCGCTTTTTGCTGTTTCATCCAATATGATCTTCACATATTTATCCGAAATATTGTCCGCATCGATAAGTACCGCTAATTTTAATTCTTTTCCCATAATTCCCTTTTCCCTGTCCTCAATTTATAAAACCCAACGTTTTTTATCATATGATCCTATCATATAATAAAATCCTTCCAAAAGAAAGCCAAAAGTATATGATTTAAATACTAAATCCCATCAAGTCGATCAGCATGCCCGCCCCAACGCCGATAATATATAATAAAAAAGTAATTTTTATATTTTCTTTTCCATTATCATTAATCCGGAACAACACAGCCAATCCCACGCCGCTCCCGGCCAACAGACCGGACATCGCCATCCCCAGCCCTACTACATGGTTTAAATAAAGCTGGGTAATGATGACCGAAGAAGCGCAGTTCGGGATCAAACCGATCAACCCTGCCGCCATGTGGCCTAAAAGCGGCCGGTCCAAAATAAGATTCGCAAGAAAATCTTCTCCTATATAGTAAACGGTTCCGTTAAGCATGAACATAACCAACAGCAAAAACAAAAAAATATTTGCCGTATGGTGAAAGGCCGATTTTACGATTCCTTTTTCACAATGACAATTTTCATGTTCACATATGTGGCCGATCTCTCCATATTCAGAACCGCTTCCTCCTTCATGGGCATGCCCGCTTTTGTATTTCTTTTTCACCGCCAAATCCACCAAAAAACCGGCCGCCATACCGATCAACACCTTCATTCCAAGAAGCTTGCCGATAACGGCAATCTCCATCTTTTCTGAAATCAATATCGGCAGCATTTCATCCGAAGTGGACAAAAAAACGGCCAGCAATGTCCCCAATGTAATGATCCTTCCAGCGTATAAATTAGCAGCGGCGGCAGAAAACCCGCACTGGGGAAAGGCTCCTATAATTCCCCCCCAGGCAGGACCGAACCTTCCGGCTTTTTCCATGCTTTGCTTCGCCTTTTCCCCCATCTTATGCTCTATATATTCCATCGCTAAATATGCCGCGAATAAAAAGGGAAGCAGCTTTACCGCATCCGCAAGCGTATCTGTGATCACGTCCAACATCCAATTATCCTTGCCTTTCTACACCCTGACATCTTTTTCGTTAATAAATACGCCTTTCAGCCGTTCCATGCCAAATCTATCAGAAAACCATGCGCATTTACATAAAAACAAATAATAAATATTCCGCCCGCCTCCATATATGGTTTCAAAATTCCCCTGGCCTTTGGAAATAATGAGATCCGCCTTTTCTATCGCCTCCCTGGCTTCCTCGGACAAAAGATCCATCTGCGTTCCGGCTACTCCGTTGCCGTTGCCGATTACTTTTACCAGCTTCGTCAATCCCACTTCTTCTGCATCTGCCATTACCGCATCATTCAAGACCTCCATTCCCCGCACCATAACCGTTATGTTAAGATCGGGATACTGCTCCTTCAGCACTTTGACCAGCAGCTTATCCGCCACGATCTCCCCGCAGTTGTCCGTAAGATAGACCAGCTCTTTTGCCTTATCCAGGTCTTTTCGGAATGCATCAAATGTATGCCCGTCCACATCTTCTTCCCCTGCCTTCCTTAACAGTTCCATCAGTTCTTCTTTTTCCACATGGCTTAACGCGCCGAAGTCTATGTAATTACCGGATCTCGCATAATTTATGGCATTTCTCAATATTTCTTCCCTGCTCCCGCCCGAACGGATCTTTTCCTCCAGCTCTTTCTCCAAATCCAGCATCAGCGAATTAAACTCTTTCTTTTCTTTCTTATAATCCATGAATTTTCCAAAAAAACGTTCATATGCCTGGTTCATCTGAAATACCAGATAGGGGGCGGAATCACCTTCTTTGGAAGAAGCAATAATTCCTGCTGCTTCTTTCAAATATGCCGACTTCTTTTCCTCGTCTTCGTATTCCCTCACTTTTTCTTCCTGCCTGTCCATCAGGCACCGTATGCACATCGCGCTCAGTTTCATTTCCAATTCCTCTCTTTCTATATTCCCCCATTTTTTCATTTTATCTACGAATTGTCAATATATAAATGATAACTGCTTGCCAATACTGTCTTTATTGCATCTCAAAAATGCAAAAAACAGCCTCCTTTTACAAGGCACGGCCGTTTTTTAACTATTGCATAAGTCAAAAGCAGATTTTTCTTGCCATACTCTGCTGCCCCGTTTCGGGCGATTACATCTTTGTCCCGCTGAAAAATCCCTTCAGTTCTTCATCATCGTCTTCTGCCAGCGAACTGACAATACGATCCATCTCCCTTTTTGACTTTACTCCCCTGCTTTTTGCAATCGCCCGTTCCTTTTCCGCTTCAGTCATGCCGGCAAACCTGTCCATTGCTTTCTGGTTCATTGCAAGGGAAAGCCCCAGCCCGATCGGAAGTTGATTATTATCCATCATTCCACCTCTTTTCGCATATTTTTCCGTCCAGCATTTTTCTAAAACCTGGCTGTCCGCTCTCTTCCTTATTATTTGACCCGAAGGGACATATCAGTCAGCCACTTTATTCCATTCTTTTTTTCTGGCAAATCTTGTAATTGTGCTTTACGAAAAAAGGTGTATAATGTAATATATTAAGAAAAATTTCTATTTTTTATTTACAAAAAAATAATATCGCTGTATTATACTGAATTAGACTTTACTATCAGAATATATACCGGGAGGATAAAAATGTCTGATTTCACTGTATTGTGTGTCAACACATTTGCCGCATATATTGGTGTGATACCTTTTATGGTCATTTTACAGATCATTTTCAGAAAGCAAAAGTTACCCAAAAGGCATCAATTTGGTTTATATCTGTATGCCTTGGCTATCTGCTCCATACTGATGTCCACGGATACCCCTTCTTTGTATCAAATTAATTTTGATCCACAGTTTAATTTTATTCCTTTTTACGGATTTATGGATGATTTGAACCATTATATCCAGAGCTTTTTTCTTTTTATGCCCCTTGGCCTGTTGCTTCCCACCTTGTGGAAACAGTTCCAGCCGCCTAAAAAAGTTTTTCTCTATATACTGCTTTTTTCCGCTTTAATCGAAGTATCACAAATTTTCTGCCTTGCCACTACGGCGGTAACGGACATCACGGATATTATAATGAATCTCCTGGGGGCTATGGTCGGCTATTGTCTCTTCCTTCTGATCAAAAATATGCATTTTATGAAACGCATGCACTCCCAGACGAATAACCCGCAGCGCAAGAAACTTGCCCGGCAGGAAATTTATATTTATTTCTTTACTCCCTGGCTGGTTACTTTTTTGGTTGCGCCTTTTATTTCCAACGCTATATGGGACATTATCTGGGATTCCGCAATAGGCATGCCCTTATAATTCACCGCACACCTGAAAAATATAAAACTTCAAATAATAAGATTCGTCTGCCGCCCATAGAATCGGGTGATCCGGAGCCTGTGTACGGAATTCCACCTGCCTTAGCCTCTTATGGGCGCTTTTTGCCGCCTCTTTGACCGTCTTCGCAAACAATTCCGGTTCCATAAAATGAGAACAGGAACAGGTCGCCAGAAAACCGCCTTCTTCCACCAGCCTTAACCCCCTCATATTGATTTCCCTATACCCTTTTACCGCATTTTTCACGGATCCCCTGGACTTCGTAAACGCGGGCGGATCGAGAATCACCACATCGAATCTTTCCCCTTTTTCTTCCAACTCCGGCAGCAGATCAAATACATCCGTACACATAAACTTTACCCTATCTTCCAGATGATTTAGCCTGGCGTTCTCCTCTGCCTGACGTATTCCTGTCATAGAAGCATCTACGCCAAGAACGAAAGATGCCCCCGCCATTCCCGCATTCAGGGCGAAAGACCCGGTATGGGTAAAACAGTCCAGTACTTTCTTTCCTCCGCACAGCCTCCCGACCGCTGCCCGGTTATTTTTTTGATCCAGGAAAAATCCCGTCTTCTGCCCTTCCTCTACATCTACTATATATTTCACACCGTTTTCAACAATTTCCACCTTCGTGTCAAAAGGTTCCCCGATAAACCCTTTCCACCGCTCCATTCCTTCATTTTCCCTTACTTTGGCATCGCTTCTTTCATATACTCCCCTGATTTCGATGCCGTCTTCCGCAAGCGCTTTCTTTAATTTATCCAAAATCACCGGTTTCCACCGGTCAATTCCAAGAGCCAGCGATTCCACTACCAAAACATCCGAAAATTTATCAATTACCATACCCGGCAGAAAATCAGCTTCCCCGAAAACCAAGCGGCAGCAGGCCGTATCCACTGTCTGTTTCCGGTATTTCCAAGCCGCCCTTACCCTCCGTTCGATCAAATCTTCCGTCACCGGATTTTCCTTCCGCCTCGACATCATCCTTACGGTAATTTTAGATTTCGTATTAATAAACCCGTAACCCATAAAATAACCGTCAAAATCATGCACCTCTACGATACCCCCGTTTTCAAACGAACCCGAAATCCGGTCAATCTCATTATCAAATACCCACATTCCTCCTGCTTTGATCGTTCTTCCTTCCCCTTTTTTCAACAAAACCGCCGCATTGCTCAATTTTCGTTTCCTCCATTTCTATACTCTAATTTTTTCATGCGTACCCAATAACTGCTCACCAGAATCACATCCGCTCCCATCCACGCAAGAATTTCCGCATAAAAAATTCCTTCTTCTCCTATGGCTATCGGCAGCAATACGGCTGTTCCCGTCCGCATAATAAATTCGACGATCCCGGAAACCATCGGCAGCAGCGTATCCCCCATTCCCTGCAATGCGGAACGCACCACATGCAGAATATATAAAATAGGAAGGCAAATGCTCATAACGGCAAGATAATGGTAAGCAATCGTCATCGTCATTTCCACTTCTTCCGGTGTTCCCGAAATAAAACATCTCAATATCTCACGTCCGAAAGACAACATACACGCGGCAATCATTGCCGCCGTTATTATCGCGGTAAAAAGCGCTGATTTCATGCCTTTTTTTATCCGGTCTATTTTTCCGGCTCCAAGATTCTGCCCCGCATATGTAATCATCGCATATCCGTAAGAAGTAGCCGCCACTTCCAAAACTCCGTAAAGTTTATTGGTGGCCGTGAATCCGGCAATAAAAATAACCCCGAAACCATTCACGACCGTTTGGACAATCATCCCGCCCACCGAAATAATAGCATTTTGAAAAGCCATGGGAAGCCCCAAAACGATCAGTTTCCAGTCCAGATCCTTTTCCCAGAGGAAATCTTCCCTAGCCAACGAAAGAACTTTTATTTTTCTTATATGCATATAACAATATATACTGGAACTGAACTGGGCAATGACCGTGGCCGCCGCAGCGCCGGCGATCCCCCACCGAAAGCCTATCACAAAAAGAAGATCCAGCACAATATTGATTACTGCGGCGACTATCATCGCATGCAGCGGCGCTTTCCCATCTCCCAGCGCCCGCAATATGGAAGCCAGCAGATTATAAGCCATAACTACCGGAATTCCGGCAAACATAATCCGTAAGTATAATGCCGACTGTCCGATAATAGCATCCGGCGTCTGCAGCAATTCCAGAACAGGATATATGATAACTTCCCCGAAAACCAGCAAAACCGCCGCACATACAGCGGATAAGCCTATCGCATTTCCCACCACTTTTCTGAGCCGCCTCTCATGTCCCGCGCCAAATTCCTGTGCCATTAAAATGGAAAATCCCTGCGCGAACCCTTGGATCACGCTGAGCATCATCCAGTTCAGCCAGTCGGATGCCCCCAGCGCCGCCAAGGCATTTACTCCCAGCACCTGCCCTACCACCATCGTATCTACTACCGTATATAACTGCTGGAATACATTCCCGATCATTAAAGGAAGGGCAAAAGAAAAAATCAGCTTCAGAGGCTTTCCCTCCGTCATTGTTTTTATATTTCCGCCCATTTTACCATCACCATCCGTTCCGATAAACATCCATGCAAAGGAATTATATCAAATTCTAAAAAAATGTATAGTACAAACATTGACAAATGGGTATAAAATATTGTATTATTTTATTTGTTGCAGCACGATGCATGACGGCGCGTGGCTCAGTTTGGTAGAGCGCTGCGTTCGGGACGCAGAGGTCGCAGGTTCAAATCCTGTCGCGCCGATAGGAAAAAGCCCATAAAATGTGGGCTTTTTTATATTCTTAAGAAATCATTTAAAAATATTTAAAAATTCTATTCTCTTTCTATTTATTTTTTTCCTTTATTCTTTTTTTGAAGATATTTATAAATTCCCCGCGTTATATATAACAAATACGCGTGATAAGAATGGAGGAAATATTATGAAATATATCACATTTACCGTACCCTGTTACAATTCCGCCCCGTATATGAGAAGATGCATCGACTCCCTCTTGCCCTTTCAGGATTATGTGGAGATTATTATCGTGAATGACGGCTCTACCGACGCAACGCCGGAAATCGCGGACGAATATGCCCTCCGTTTTCCCGACGCTGTCAAAGTCATCCATAAAGCAAACGGCGGCCATGGATCCGGAGTCAACGCAGGGCTTGCCCATGCCTCCTGCAAGTACTTTAAAGTAGTGGACTCTGATGACTGGCTGGACCGCAGCTCCCTCCAGAAAGTCCTGCTGCGCATGATGCATTGGGAAAAGCAGGGAAAACAAGCGGATATGATCGTCTGTAATTACGTCTATGATCATCTCTATGAAAACAGAAAAAAATCCATGTCCTATAGAAATGTGTTTAAAGAAGGACGGATGTTGACATGGAACGACATCGGCATTTTCTCTCCTTCCCAGTACCTTGTAATGCATTCCCTCATTTTCCGTACGGAAATATTAAAAAAGAGCGGTATTACTTTGCCGGAACATACTTTTTACGTGGACAATATCTTCGCTTACCGGCCGCTGCCTTATGTGGAACATATTTATTATATCAACACCGATTTGTATCATTATTTTATCGGCAGGGAAGACCAGTCCGTCAACGAAGAAGTTCTGAAGCAGAGGATCGACCAGCAGATCTTTGTCACCAAAATAGTCGCCGACTGCGTGGATCTGGAAGAAGTAAAGGAAAAATATCCCAAACTTGCCAGATATATGACAAGAAATGTGTCGATTATGATGGCTATCTCCTCCATCCATCTCCTCCTGATCGGTTCGGAGGATGCCTGGAAAAAACGGGCCGAGTTATGGAACTATATCAAAGCCCATAACAAAAGCCTATACCACAGGCTGCGTTATACAACCTTATGCAGCTTTACCAACCTCCCCGGAAAAACAGGGCGTTTTGTCACCGTAACCGGATACCGGGCTGCAAGGAAAATTTATCAATTTAATTGAATATCTTTAAGGAAAGGGCGCAATTCCTATGATGACAAAGCTATACATCGCCTTAGTGGACACTCCTGGCTTATTTGCCTGGATCATACGCCGCGTTATTAAAATCAACTATATCCATGTGGTTCTTTCCCTGGATGACAGCTTCCGGGAAGCATACAGCGTCGGGAGAAGAAACCCTTTTATCCCTTTTTTTGCAGGTTTTGAAAAAGAAAACATAAACCGCATTTATCAGGCTTTTCCTACCGCCCGTTATAAAATATATACTATCGAATGCACCGAAAAGCAGAAAGAAGAAATCGCCTTTCGATTAAAGCAATGTTACCGGCGGCGTTTCCAATACCATTATTGTATTATCGGCCTTTTCTTTTTATTGATGGGAAAACCTTTTTACCAGCGCAGCCACTATACTTGTTCCTCTTTTATTGCGAGACTGTTGGAAAGCAGCGGCGTGCTTTCTTTTTCCAAGCATTTCTCGCTTGTAACGCCAAGGGATTTTTACGAATACGGGAGGGAAAATGTAATATATGAAGGATCGCTCCGGGAATTATGCATACAAATTGCCCCAAGGCATTACCATTCAGGAGTCAGAGGTGAAGAAATTTATGAAATTTGTAAGACTTAAGCCGTCTAAAATATTGGAAATACTTTTCTTTTTGCTCGTTATGGCGTTAACGTTTTACGCTGTTTTCAGCCGCAACGACTTATCGGAAATCATTTCTTCCGTCCGCCTCCTGAACCCTTTTTATCTTGTATGCGCCGTCTTTTCCGCCATTTTTTTTGTTTGTATGGAAGGATTCATGATATGGTATCTTCTCCGGCTTACCGAAAAACAGATTTCCCTTTTCCGCTGTTTTTCCTATTCCTTTATCGGCTTTTTCTTTTCCGGCATCACCCCGTCGGCCACAGGCGGGCAGCCCGCCCAGCTGCTGGCCATGAAAAAAGACCGTATTCCCATAGGAAGCGCCACGCTCTCCCTCATGACGGTCGCCGTTCTCTATAAACTGGTTCTTGTCCTGATCGGCCTCGGCCTCCTGCTTTTCTGGAAAACAGGGCTGTCGGCATATCTGGGACGCTACATGGCCTTTTACTATTTAGGTATCTTTCTGAACGGGTTCCTTGTCATTCTCCTCCTTCTTCTCATGGTACATGGAAACTGGATGGAAAGCCTTCTTTTACGGATAGAAACATTTTGTATCAAAATCCGTCTGTGCAGACCTTCGGAGCAAAGAAAAGAAGCGTTCCGCCAACTCGTTACGGATTATCAGGAAACGCTTCGTTTTTTGTTAAAACACAAATCTAAAATTCTTTTTACGGCTCTCTGTACCTTTTTCCAAAGATGCAGCCTTTTTCTGCTGACTTGGTTTATTTACCGGGGATTTGGCCTTTCCGGCCGCAGCCCCCTGCTCATCATGGCGTTACAGGCTTCTGTCTATATCTCGGTGGACATGCTTCCCCTTCCCGGATCCCAGGGAATATCCGAACTCATGTATATTTCCGTATTTGCCCCCGTTTTTACAAATACTTTTCTGGCTTCCTCCATGTGCGTGACCAGAGGGCTCAGTTTTTATTTTCTGCTGACCGTAGGCGCATGTACCGCCTTTTTTTATAAAATCCTGATCCGCAAGGCAAAATCCTGCAAAATATCTTCTTACAGCCAAAGCAGATAAACTAATGTCAGAATCAGCCCGGCGCAGAACAGAAGCAGACCAAAAGAAAGGCTTCTTTTTATGATTGTACTGTTCTCCTGTATTTCCTCGTGTTTCAAAGCTAATCTATGCTCATAACCTTCCCTGCGGGGTATCTTTTTCCAGAAGGTATGGTTCATAAAATGCACGAAACCATCCATTTCCATTCCCACCACATGGGTCAGATAAGTACCCTCTTCCAGTTCATGGGGCAGTTTGCTGTCTCTGTAAACCGTCTTGCGCAGAAGCACCACCAGCCCGTCCGCCAAACTGTCAAAAATCCGGCAGACTACGCCGAATACCATAGGAAGGATCTTCAGCATCAGCGGACGGTAAACCGCATTTTCCAAATCCCAGTATTTATTCCACCGGTCCACATATACCAGGCTTCCTTCCTTTTCCTTCATCATCCATTTTCTTACCAATACAAAATAAAGAAAAATGCCGATCGCTATGGAAATAAATCCGCCCTGCAAATTAGCCGCACTGAAATAGGAAATGCTCCCTGTAAATTTTTCCGGACTCATAAAGCCTTCTCCGAAATCTGCAACGGAGTCCATCACCATCCCCGGAAACATCCCCATAAGGGGGAAGAGCAAAGCGCTGGCCGTCAAAACAAAGGCGCTGGTTTTATTCATATATTTTCCACAAAGCTCATCATATTTTTTCTGCACCGCATTATCCCGGTTCTTTTCTATAAATAAAGCAATATACAACTTTAGCATATAAGCAACGGTACATCCGCCGCTGATTAAAAAAATCCATTCGATGCCCTTCATCGCCCCTGGGGTTAAAAAACCCGGCAGTAAATGCCCCATTTGCAATGCCTCTATATATTCCACGATACTCTCATGGATCAGCGTCTTGCTCACATACCCGCTCCACAAAGGGATACCGCCGATGCCAAGAGCCCCCATCAGGAAAATAAAATGAAGGAGCGGCTTCTTTCGCCCGAATCCCCGTATTTCGTTCAGATCCAGTTTATGGATATTCATATAAACTACGCCCGCCGCCATAAACAAAACCAGCTTAAACAGGGAATGATTCACCATATGGAGCAAGGAACCTCTGACCGCCAAAGCATTCCCGCTCCCCAACAGCCCCTGCATACCGATCCCCACAAGGATAAAACCGATCTGGGACACGGAGGAGCAAGCCAAAGTACGCTTCAAATTAATAGAAAACAAGGCTAATACCGCCCCAAGCAGCATAGTCGCCACGCCTATAAGCAAAACCAACGTTCCCCACTTCACATCGTATAAAAACATCCGGCAGCTGATTACAAGAATTCCAAAAATACCGGCTTTTGTCAGTATGCCTGACAAAAGAGCGCTGGCCGGAGCCGGAGCCACCGGATGAGCTTTCGGCAGCCATATATGCAGCGGAAAAGCTCCTGCTTTTGCCCCGAACCCGAAAAGCATACATGCGCCCGCAATATATAATGTCCTTCTCCCGGCTTCCGTCCCAGACCCGGCCATAATATTCCGGCATCCTTCATAAATCCCGTTTATTTCCAAAGTACCCGTTTCCCGGTAAAGCAGCAAAAGCCCCATAAGCATCACCAAGCCGCCTGTTACCGCCACCGCCAGATAAGTTTCCGCCGCCCGCAGAGATTCCTTCTTTTCATCATGGGCTACCCACACATAAGAAGTAAACGACATAATCTCAAAAAAGATAAACGTCGTATATAAATCCGACGACAAAAATACCCCCATCGTAGCACCCAGCGTCATCAAAAGAAAAAAGTAATATCTGTTCCGGTTTCTGTAATGAATAAAATATTCTTTAGAAAATATTGTTGATATCATCCACATAAATGCCGCGATCAGGCCGTACAACACCCGAAACCCGTCTATGGCAAAATGAAGCCCCATCCCGCAAAAACCGGGAATGCGGAAAGAAGAAGGATAACCGAAAGAATTCCCCGCATTTCCTTCCAGCCGCCATGCCATATGATGCATAGAAAATACATACAGCATCACTGCAAATTCCAGTATGACAATGGCATTTGCCATATAATCCCTTGCCGTTTTATTTTTACGCCCCACGTAATAAGCCGCTAATGCCCCTATCATAGGAAAAAATACAAGACAAGGCAACATATAATTTCCTTCCATGCCTAACCTCCTGTTCTACACAACGATATAATAACCGTCCGCCACATCCCGGAAAAAATCGACGATCGGAGACGAAAACAAGCCAAAGCAGACAATCGCTATTGCAAATACTATAAGCGGAACCAGCATCTTCCAGTTCGGGTCAGAAAATTCCTTTCCTGTATTCTCATCAAAATCCGCCGGAGGAAAGAAAGCCCTTATAACAATGGTCAGCATATAAATAGCTGTCAGCAGGGCAGAAACCAACAGACAGGCTATTCCAAAATAAGCCAGCGTATTACCGCTTTCCACCGCCGCATAAGCAAGATTCCACTTGCTGATAAAACCGGCCAGCCCCGGTACTCCCATCAGTGCCAGCGAAGATACGGTAAATATTCCGAAAACCCAAGGCATCCTCCGTCCCAATCCATCCAATTCATATACGTAATGCTTCTCCGTCTGATGCATAATCGCGCCGGCGCAGAAAAAGGAGCAAATTTTCATAAACGCATGAAACACCATATGGGTAAGAGCTCCTGTCATTCCAAGCGGCGTCATAATCGTCACACCGAATAAAATATAAGATAAATTGCTGATCGTGGAATAAGCCAGCCTTCTTTTCAAATGAGTTTCTTTTACTGCACGGCTGCACCCATATACAATCGTAAACATAACAATAGCCATTACTGTATACTGAGCCCAGGTTCCTCTCAAAAAATCCGTCCCGAAGCTGTAAAAAGTCAACCGGATAATCGCAAATGCGCCCGCCTTTACTACCGCTACCGCGTGCAGAAGCGCAGTAACCGGCGTTGGAGCCACGCCCGCCTGAGGCAGCCAGGAGTTAAACGGGCAGACTGCGGCCTTAACCCCGAACCCCATAAAGGCAATGACATAGATCAGCAGAAGAATATTTGTCCTGTCCCCGATTTTCGCAATATCCAATACGCCGCCAAGCACGAATTCCGTCGTATTCCCGTATATAATGACGAATATCATTCCAATAAAAGCAAATGCCGCTCCTCCCAAGGAATAATACAAATACTTACGGCTCGCCAGGATCGCTTCCCTGGTGAGCGTATGCATCACAAGCGGAACAGTCACTAAAGTAAGGAGTTCATAAAAGAAATACATGGTAAGAATATTATCCGCCAGCGCAATGCCCAGCGTAACTCCATACGTGATCGTATAAAACGTAAAAAATACTTTTTCATGTTTTTCCTTTGTCATATATTCAAAAGAAAACAAGGTGGCCAGCGGCCAGAGAAATGAAACCAGCCCCGCGAAAACCATACCCATGCCGTCCACGCGGAAAGCGATCGCCAGATTACCCGTAAATTTTGCAAGGATAAAACTATCCGTGGGTCTGTGGTAAAGCAACGACCATACAAGAAGAGTATTAAGGATTACCCCGGCCTCCAGAAAAATTTCCATATACCGCCGCTTTTTAAAGGGAATGACAGGTACCAGCACGCCTATAAATACGGGTATTAAAATAACAGCCATCAGCATTATTTTGCTCATATTCCGACTCCCTCCTACAAAATAAACGATACAATACCGGAAATATATTCTATCAATGGATTTGGCCAAATACCGAGTCCTACCGCTAAAACCGTAAGTATAACGATAGGTATCTCTTCCGCCAAAAATTTCTTCTTTCCGTTTCCGGCGCTTTTTTCAGAATATAAAATATCCTGATATGAAATATCGTGATATTCAATATCGTGATATTCAATATCTTGATATTTATAATCCTCTCCCGGGAAAAAACCCTTTATGGCAATAGGAAGCAGATATCCTGCCGTCAACAATGCGCTCACCAGCAAAACCACCGGCCCCAGCCAGGAGAATATACCAGTTTCCGAATGCAATGCCCCTAAGATAAAATACCATTTGCTGATAAAACCGCTGGTCGGGGGAATGCCCGTCAACGCCAATGACAAGAAAACAAAACACCACATCGTCACTGGCATTTCCTTGCCGATCCCCGTCAGTTCATCCGCCCTCTCCCTGCCGGTCTTATGAATCACCGCGCCGGCAATCAAGAATAAGGCACACTTAATAAACGCATGGAATACTACATGCAATATGCCGCCCTCCAAAGCGGCCGGTTCCAGCAGCGCCAGACCGAATAAAATATAGGATACCTGGCTCACTGTCGAATAAGCCAGCCTTTTCTTCAACACCTTTTCCCTGTACGCAAGCATGGATCCCATAAATACCGTAACCAGCGTTAATGTGAGCCAGGCCTTCTGCACCCATGTCCCCCGAAGGAAATCCGCCCCGAACATATAATAGACCACCCGTATCATACCGAGTACGCCGCCCTTTACAATGACTGCGGATAACAGGGCGCTGGCCGGAGCCGGAGCTACCGGATGGGCGGTGGGCAGCCAGGCATGCAAAGGGAACATTCCGGCTTTCACGCCAAATCCGATAATCATAAAAAATGCTGTTACCAGCAATAAACTCTCGTTTCCGGCAACCATATTTTTATCCAATACTCCTCCCGCCGTAAACGTAAGGGTATTTCCAAAACGGTAAAGAAAATACAAGCCGAACAGCACCATATAAGCTCCGGAAAAAGAATAAAACAAATATTTTAAAGCCGCCATGACCGCTTCCCTGCTTCTCGTATGGATAACCAATGGCATAGATAACAGCGTCATCAACTCATAAAATAAATAAAATGTAATCAAATTGCCGGCAAAGTTTAAACCTGTCAAAATGCCGAATACCATCAAATAGAACCCGTAAAACCTCTTTTCCCCTTTTTCCCTCCCGCTATAGCGGGGTTCCTCATGACGGGGCTTCATATAAGAAAAAGAAAAGAAACCGGCTAAAACCCAGACAATAGTCATAACCGCCGCAAACAAAAGCCCCAATTTATCCGGCTTCAGATATATCGGAAGCGCCGACGTAAGGTGAAACAGAATAACAGCTTCTCCCTCGACAGATAATAGGGCATAAACTATGGAACCGCCGCTTATGAGCAGAGCCGCCCCTGTCATTCCGGTCAAAATCTTTCTATTTTCAGGTTCCTTCATTACCAGCAGGAAAAAACCGGCAATGATCGGAAAAAGGATTGGGAATACCATTGTATAAATCATATCTACCTCTTTTCCGCGATCCGTTACGCAAAAATATTAAGCCCTGATTCTATCAAGTCCACGATCGGCTGGGAACATACGCCCAACAATATATTTAAAACCACAAAGCAAAGCAGAACCGACGCATATATTTTATTACTCCACCATTCCACCGTAGGATATTCCCCTTCCTCCACCGGGGTATAAATACGGATAACCGTTTTCATAAAATAGATCGCATTCAATATTGTGCTGATACCGAGCACGATCAGCGTCGGCAGCATCTTTCCATCGTTCTGCACTGCAGCCTGGGAAAACAACAGCTTGCTGACAAATCCGGAAAACATAGGAACACCCACCATGGATAAAGACCCTACCGAAAACGCCACGCCGGCGCATTTATTTCTATAGCCGGACCCCGTCAGCTCGATAAACTTTCTGCTGCCTCCCGACACATCGGTCAAGCCAATCGCAGAAATAAAAAGCAGGGATTTTGTGGCCACATGGGAAACTACATGAAAAACCGATGCCACCATTCCCGCCTGCGTCCCCATGCCAATACCCATATAAATATATCCCACCTGAGCCACCGAAGAAAAAGCGATCATCCTGCGGATATCGTTTTCCTTGATCGCGCTCAAAGAACCGAATACCATCCCCATCAGGCCGAAAAGAAAAAGAATATCGACAATCTTGCTGTCATGGAATACCTCAAATCCAATCACCCGGTAAATAATCTTAAACAATAAGAAGATATACCCCTTTGACACAAGGCTGGATAAAATCGCCGCAGAGGATACTGTGGAATATCCATAAGCATCCGGCAGCCACGCATGGAAAGGAAACAATGCGCTTTTAATCGCCAGCCCCACGGATATAATGGCAATCGTTACAAGCAGCGGCGGACGGTAAGCGCCTTCCGCTACGATGCGGGCAATCTCTATTTTAATATTCGACATCAGCAGATGTCCCGTCAGGTCATACAGCATACAGATTCCTACCAAAAACAAGCCGGAACCGAGCAGACTCATAATCATATAGCGGACTGCCGCTTCAATGGTCCGTCCGTTCTGCCGGATCATAATCAATCCGCAGGCTGAAATCGTATTGATCTCTACAAATACATAAGCCGTGAATAAATCATTGGTATAAATCAGCGCCAATAAGGAACTTAGCATCAAATCTGCCAATACATAATACAGCCCTTGTTTCCCTTCTTCCACTTCCTGCACCAACTTATGTCTTCCTCCCAACAGGCAGAAAAGCATAATGACACAGAAAAATAACGCAAGGCCTGTTTCCAGCATGCCTACCCGCAGCTCATTACCCCATGGAGCAGGAAAACGCCCCATAACATAGACATAAGACTCGCCCGTCCTGACCGTATACAGAAGAACAGCCGCCGACAACACAATATTCACAACAAGCGCAATAATATTTAACCATCTTGCAATTTTTTCCTTAAAAGCAGAACTAATGATCCCGATAAACATACAAAGTATAATCGAAAAACAGGGAAAGTTCTGAACAAATGACATTTGCCCCGGCATTATTTACAAACCCTCCTTTTTTAATTGAAGGGATATCTCATCCAGATCCAGAGTATGGTACCTCTGGTACAGCCGAATAGTCAGAGACAGCATCAGTGCGGATACGGACACGGATACTACAATGCCTGTCAGCACAAGCCCGCTGGGTACCGGATTAATATATGCTTCCACGCTCTGTACTCCATCCACTACGATTGGGGCCACTCTCCCGGAAATATAACCTTTTTGTGCCAAAAATAAGTATACCGCCGTATCCATAATATTCAATCCTATGATTTTCTTGATCAGATTGCTTTGCAACATCAGATTGCCGCAGCCGATCACAAACAGGATCATTGCCACCGCTTCTCCATAATTGTTGAATAAATTCGCTCCCATTCTTACAGCCCTCCCCTTCGAAATAATGCATAAAAAGCATACATGGTACACGCCACTTCGATGCCTACGCATATATTGATCGGAAAAATAATACCCGCGCTGACAATATGGCCGGGAATCCCTAAAGGAATATGGTTTTCGATCCCGTTAGCGCCCGTCACATAATAATATATCCCGATCAGCCCATAGGTGCAAAGGGCTGAAACCTTTGTAACTTTATATATATTCTCATTAAAAAAACGCTGCGTTTTCTTAAAGCCGAAAGCACTGGTATACAGAATCATGCCTGCACCTATCGTCGCTCCTCCGGAAAATCCTCCGCCTGGCGATAAATGGCCGTTCAATATAATATAAATTCCGAAAATAAAGATCACCGGTACAAGGATCATTGCCGCCGCCTGGAGAATAGCATCATTTTTCGGCTCAAAACGCCGATCGCCAAGAACTTCTTCTTTTTTCAATTCTGCATCTTCTATCATCAGCATAATCATGACGCAGCAGGTAGCAATAAAGAGAACATTGGTCTCCCCAAAAGTATCGAATGCCCGGTATGTCAATATCATTCCCGTCACAATATTGACGGCGCCCGTTTCCTGGACGCCTTTTTCTATATATCTTTCGGCCACTTCGTTATTATCCGGATTAGAGGCATTGCCCGTAGGCGGCAGATAAGAGACCGTAAACAACAGCAGACTGGCCAGCATAATACAGAACGCTACTGCCATCACACGGTAGAAACGACGGAAAAGTATCTGCCATTTGTTATACTTCGTATTGTATACCTTATCCATCACCATCTGGTTTTCCCGCATTCTCTCCCGGATCGATGCCTCCTCCGTTATGTATTCTTTCTGAGGCTTCATTTCCAGATTTCCGATGTACGGATCCTTTTCTCCGGAAAGCCAGCGGAAAAAGTGAAAGGCTTTCGTCTTTTTATATTCATCCTCCGATTTCATTCTGCTCATCTTCGGCCTTACCTCCTTCTGCGTTCTATCATGCTTTCCTTCTCACCCTTTTTACTCTCTTCCTCGATCGCATGGATCTTTTTTAACGTAACAAAAAACAGCACGCTCGTTATCCCCGCCCCTACCGCAGCCTCGGTAATCGCAAGATCCGGCGATTCCAGGCAGATCCATATGATCGACATGACAAGGCTGTAGGACATAAAAATCAAAATAGAATTCAGCAGCTTTTTGGAAAAACTGACCGATATAGCGCATACTATTAAAAAACTGAGCAAGATATATTGAAAAACTTTCATCTCCCATCCTCCCTGTCTTTCTTCTGCAGCGGCATGATCTTTCCTTCTTCCGAAAGCCCTGCCCCTGTTTCACAATATTTTTCCAGCCTGTCATTGGTAGAAACTTCAAGCCTTGCGATCAAATGGGACGATACCGGCGAAGCGCACCATAAAAATACAACGATCAAAGCCATTTTCAAAGTGGTAAAATTGAAACCGGAAAATATCATAAGCCCGACCAGCGATATACTGATTCCAAGAGTATCCCCCATGGCCGCCGCATGCATTCGGTTTAAAACATATTTCAAATGGAAGATGCCATAAATTTCGATCACAAATATAGCCAGGCCGCACAACAGCACGGCAGTTCCTATAATAAAACGAAGCCATTCAAAAACTTCCATTCCGCCTTCCCTCCTCTGCATTCTTTTTCTCGCTATGTACCCCCATGTATACCTTCGTCAATACGATAACGGCAAGAAAACTGATCATAGCATAAATCAGGCAGATATCCACCAGATACCCCTCCTTTAAAAGAAGCGCAAGGATCGCTATCATTACCATGACCATCGTACCCATCATATTCACAGCCACGATCCTGTCCGCCACCCTCGGCCCTTTTACAGCGCGTATCAAACAAAGAAAGGTCATAAGCGCAAGAAATATCAGCGCGCCCACATATACCGTCCGGTATGCCGTCTCCAATGTCGTCAATGTACCTGTAACTACCATTTTTCTACATCCTTTCCAGCTTCTCCAAAAGTTCTACAAATATGGAATGATTCATTCCCTCTGCCAGTTCTTTATCCAGACAGTGTACCACGTATTCATCATCCTCCAGCGTCACCGTGATCGTACCCGGAGTCAGCGTAATAGAATTGGCAAGTATGACCCGCGCCTGTTTTGTCTTCAGATCCGTTTTAAACCGGATAAGTACAGGCTCCAGATCATATCTGGAAGAAGTAATCAATTTGATTACTGCAAAATTAGCTTTTACAATCTCCCACACCAATACGCAGACATACTGTATAATGCGGAACCCTCTTTTCCCATAAGCGATATCCCTGCGTATGCTGTAATTCATAAACTTACAGATAAAAGCATACATCGCAAAAGATACCGCCACGCCGAACAAAACGATTTCCATCGTAACCGCCCCGTTAAAAATAATCCAAACAAGAAAAAATAAGAAAAACATACGAATGCGCCTCTCCGTTGTAAAACCATACCATGACAGCAACAAACACCCGCCCGGCGAGTGTTTGCAGATGCTTCTATCCACTTAGCATACTTTCTGTAACTTCTTTTCCAGTTCTTCCTTTGACATTGCTCCCACACTGACATCTACTGCCTGGCCATCCTTAAAAATAATGAATGTAGGAATCGACATGACGCGGTATCTTTGCGCGATTTCCATTTCGTCATCAATATTAAGCTTCCCAACTTTTACTTTGCCTTCATAGCTTTCCGCAAGGCTCTCCACAATGGGAGCCATCATTTTGCAAGGTCCGCACCAATCCGCAAAAAAATCCACTAATACCGGCAACTCCGACTTAAGGACTTCCGCCTCAAAATTCGCCGATGTAAATTTGTATTCCATAACCTATACCTCTCTTTCTCTTGGCCGCTTTTCAGCGCCGTCTTACAATAACATATTTGTAAATTGGATTTCCTATGGAAGAAAATCTTTCCTCATATTCTGTCATAATGTTGCCTTTTCGCATATCCTCGTCATGATGCAGGTCATAACTGACCTTTTCCGCCTCCCAGCCCGCCGGCTCCAGCTCATTTAAAGCAAACTGGAATAAATCCTTATTATCCGTCTTGAACTCGATCTGTCCGTTTTCTTCCAATATTCTATCATAACGGGCAAGAAACTCTCTGGAAGGAAGCCGTCGCTTTGCATGCCTGTCTTTAGGCCAGGGATCCGAAAAATTCAAATAAATCCTTTCCACTTCTCCTTTTCCGAACACATCCCCTATCGTTTCCGCGTCCATCCTGACAAACCGGACATTGGAAAGAGGCTTCTCTTCCTTTTCCATCTTTTGGATCGCTCTAAGCAATACGCTGGAATATTTTTCGATTCCCACATAATTAACCAAAGGAAATGCTTTTGCCATATCCATCAGGAACCGGCCTTTCCCCATTCCTATTTCGATGTGTATGGGATTATTATTCCCAAAAACCTTCTGCCAATTCCCTCTCCGGGCCTCTGGATCATGAATCACAAACTCGCTTTCCCCTATGATTTCCCTGGATCCTGATATATTCCTTAACCGCATCCCTTCCGCTCCTTTTCTTCCATCCTGCCTATTTTACACCTTTTATGCAGAAAAGAAAAGAGCTGGCATCGCGATAAATTTCATAAAAAATTTTTTTATTTTTTCCTAAATTGGTTTGGTTTTCCTAAAGAAATAGTGTATGATATATAATGTTTTTATGTTGCTATCTATTTTTAACTTTATTTGGAGTATTATAATAATGAAATTATCCCTTTTTTTCTATAAATTCAAGAATAAACTGAAATTCTTAGCGCTTTCTTTATGTCTGCCCGCTTTTATTTTTTATGCAGCCTCCATACTGGTCCAGGCTTCCGAACTGGAAGAACTGGCAGAGGCCATGGAAAACAGGAAATTACTGCCCATCCAGTCCAACGAAATCGAGAACTGGCCGGCCGGCCCCGCCGTCGGCGCCCAATCGGCAATCGTGGTAGAAGCCAATACCGGGGTTATTCTGTACAGCAAAAACATCCATGAAAAACTATATCCGGCAAGTACCACAAAAATTCTTACTGCTTTAATCGCTGCGGAAAATTCCACACTGGATGAAATGGTTACTTTTTCCCATAATGCCGTATTCTCTATCGAAAAGGGAAGCTCTAATATGGGAATAGATGCCGGGGAATCCCTTCCTATGGAAGAATGCCTTTACGGCATCCTTTTAGTATCGGCCAATGAAGTTTCCAACGCGGTCGCGGAACATGTCGGCGGCAGCATGGAAGAATTTGCCCGACTTATGAACGAGAGAGCCCAGGAACTGGGATGCGTGGATTCCCATTTTGTCAACGCCAACGGCCTTCACAACGATGACCACTACACTTCAGCCTATGATCTTTCCGTCATTGCGAGGAAGTTTTTCCAAAACGAACTGCTTACAAAGATTTCCGGAACGCCTACCCATCATTTTGAGGCTACCGAAACCCAGCCGGACGATTTTATACTGGGTACCCATAATAAATTAGTTACTCACGAATATTCCTATGAAGGCCTCATAGGAGGAAAGACAGGCTATACCAACATGGCGCGGCAGACTCTCGTTACCTGTGCGGAACGGAACGGGATGAAGCTGATCTGCGTCGTTATGAAGGATGAATCGCCCTATCAGTTTACGGATACGATAGATTTGCTGAATTATGGATTTAATAATTTTGAGATTGTAAATGTTTCGGAAAATGAAACAAAATTCAATATTAACAATGCGGATTTTTTCCAGTCCAATAACGATATTTTCGGCAGTTCCAAACCTATTCTTTCCTTAAATAAAACCAGTTACCTTATACTGCCCAAAACGGCCGTCTTTAAAGACACTATATCCTCCATATCTTATGATACGGAAGATGAAAACCAGATTGCCCGTATCGACTATACTTATAACGGCGTATACGTAGGAAACGCCTCCGTGGATATTTCCACGGAAGCAGTTTCTTCCTACGATTTTGATTCTCCTATAGACGATAAAACACAAGCCGAAAAAGAAAATGCCGATGAGAATATCATCTTTGTCAATATTAAAAAAGTGCTTCTCTTCGTCCTGGTCAGCGCAGGAATATTGATCCTGCTGTTTATCGCCAAATCGTTGATACAAAATTACAGCTTTTCCAGGCGCAGCCGAAGAAGGCTATTCGAAAGACGCCGCAGGAAAAAATGGCTCAAAGGAAAAGGGCCGAATTTTAAAGGATAATGGAAACAAAAAGTTTAAAACGGTAGAACTCCTTTTTGGCAGCCCTACCGTTTTAATTTGTTTCGTTTCTCTTTTAATGCATTAAATTCTTCTTCCGAAATGAATTTTAATGTTTTGACAGCAAACATCTTTTGGTTTTCTGATTTTCTTACTCTGACTTTTGTTTTTATATAACCATGTTTATCGCAATACCCCGCACTGTAATAGTATTTTCCATTGGCAGAAAACCATCTCATTTTCCGTTTTACATTTTTTCTGCAGATATAGCATTTGATGCTCATGATTTCCCTATCGGAAAAGATCTCCTCTTTGCTGTCGAATTCCCTCGTAATATATTTCATATAATTATCAAAGATTATTTTCACTTCTTCTTTCTTTGATTTTGGGGCGGTAAATACATCAAAAGAATAATTTTTCAATACCGGCTTTTCAATCCTTGATAAAACTTTCGCCGTGTAATACGCGTCGCTGAATGCCCTGTGAAAAGGAATATCTTTTTCGATCCGGAGGACGTCCACCGCATGTTCCAAAGCTCTTCTCGTTTTCCGGTCTTCAAATCCTATACTGAATAATTTCTGCACATCATAAAACTTAATCGGTCCATCGGCCAGAGGAGGCATATGATAAAACCGCATATTTCTCTGTAATTCCGTCAAATCAAGCGGTCCCCAAGTGCAAAAAATATAGTCTTCCCCGCACCAGTTTAAAAATTCTTCCATTACTTCGGGAAAATATTTCTCATTTTCCAGTTCTTCCATTTTAATATGGATCAGCTTTCTGGTAAAATCATGCATTTCATGATATATTCTTGGTTTGACCAAACGGTTGAATCTATCCTTTAACTGGAAATCTTCATCCATTTTAACGGCGCCTATCTCTATGATTTCAAAAGGAATTTCTTTTACTTCCTTTTCCTTTCCATCATTGCTTTGGTTCCATTCCAGATCGAATACAATATAATCCATGGATAATCTCTCCCCCCATCGCTTCCGCTTCCTTTTTCTCATGGGTAACTAAAATAACTGTCTTTCCTTTGCTTTTTTCTTTTACATAATTGATCATTTTTCTTTTATTTTTATCGTCCAATCCATCAAAAGGCTCGTCTAATATCAAAACATCAAAAGGAACCATCAGCGCCCTTACCAGAGCCACTCTTTTTTTCATTCCTCCTGAGAGGTTTCTGGCCGGAACCAATTCTTCTCCTTTCAGCCCCGCTTTTTCCAATTCTTCATATATCTGTTTTTCCTGGACTTTTCCATTACATACAAAACGTATATTAGATATGGGGCTAAGATTGCCGCATAACCTGTCCTCTTGAAAAACCATGCTTATTTTCTTGTTTTCCAGTCCTTCAATCCGCCCTTCGTCCGACTTTTCCAGCCCGGCTATTATTCTCAGCAAAGTGGTTTTTCCCCAGCCGGAAGGAGCCATAAGGGAAGTTACGCTTCCTTCCTTTATTCTGGCAGAAAAATCTTTTATTACCTCTTTTTCACCGAATCTTTTTGACAAATGATCGATTACAATATCCATATTTCACTCCGCTTTTATGACTCTGTCAATAATAAAAAGAAATATTTTTTCAAACCATATGCTCAAAAGGATGATGGTAAGCGTCCATGCGAATAATTCCGGCGTCTGGAGATATATTTTCGCTTCATAAAGCTTTTCCCCGATCGAACCGGCAGGAATACCTATCACCTCCGCCGCGACTCCCGCTTTCCAGCATAAACCAAGGGAAACGGAACAGGCGGCTCTTAAGTAGGGCAGCGTTTCTGATAAATAAATATACCATATGCGCTTTCCAAGCGGAACCCTGAAAACTTTTGCCATTTCCAAAAGTTCTTGATTTGTATTTTCTATTCCATATAACACATTTGTATAAATAACAGGCAATGCAATCAAAAAAGAAATGATAAAAGATAAATTGCGGGAAGGTACCCATATCAGGATCAATATAATAAAAGATGCGACCGGAGCCGCCTTTATAACCGCCATCAAAGGAGCTGCCAGCTCTTTGATAAAAGGATGGAAAGACCCGATCCAGGCAAGGAGGACACCTATGAAAAATGCTGCCAAAAAGCCGCCGGCAATCCTGCACACGGTAAATAACACCGATAACCAGAAATCCCCTTGTCCTGCCATTTCCACAAGTTTCCTTATTACAGTGACAGGAGATACAAGAAGTATCTCCTGACCTATCGCACGGGCAGTGATTTCCCAAAGAACCAGCCATATGAGTACTGCCCATATTTTTATTTTTTTATTTTTACCTGATATAGTAAAATTCATCTCCTGGAATGGTTCCTCCTATGGATTTCGGATTCTTTCCTGCCAGAACGTCCAGATAACCGGACAATTTATCTTTCATTTCTTCTCCCTCGATAAAAACAATATTACAATAAGGCAATGCTTTTTCGGCTACCGCCGCCGAAATAATATTATATTCTTCAATGAGGGCGGATGCTTCCTTTATATGCTGGTTTACATACTCCACAGACTCCTTATAAGCATCCATAAATTTTTTTACCGCTTCCGGATTCTCTTCTATGAATTCTTTCCTTCCAACGATAACCCCGGTAATCATCGCACCCTGTCCTTCCTCTTCCTGAAGCTTATCCCACTCTTGCGTCAGATCGAGGGCAATTCTGATTTTTTCGTTTTTTGCCTGTGCGGCGGCCACAAAAGGCTGTGGCAGCAAAGCGACAGCACTGCTTTCGGAATCTTTCGGATCAAATCCTGCCAATGCTGATACACACTCCGAATGTTCTGATTTCCATTCCACCGTAAGATCTTTATCACTATCGATACCGTTGGCAGAAAGAATATATTGAAGCGCATATTCGGGCGTAGCTCCTTTTCCGCTGGCATAAATCGTTCTTCCTTTCAAATCCTCTATTGACCGGACAGAACCATCTATATCCACAATATATAATACACCCAGCGTATTTACTGCCAATACCTGTATCTGCCCTTCTGTATTATGATAAAGCACGGAAGCCAAATTCGCAGGAATAGCGGCAATATCTGCCTCTCCCTGCAAGAGCTTCGGCATTACCTCATCCACGGAAGCCGCTATTGTAAACTGGCAACTGCCGCCATTTCCGGCATTTTCTTCCGATTCTTTCATTAACTTTACCATCCCCATAGCCGTAGGCCCCTTCAAGGCGGTAATATGGATATCAGACGCTTCCTCCTGTTTATTCCCGCATCCGGCCATAAAAAAAAGAAAAACAGCCAATCCAAAAAACAAAATATAAATTTTTTTCATATTATAAATCATCCCAATCTCTCTTTAATTTACATTCCACGGCTGACTTGATCAGATCCACCGTTCCGTCGATTCCAAACTCGCTGCTGTCAATCAACATATCTTTTCCTTCTTTTTGGTCCCAATTATTATCTGTAAAATATTCATAATAATTCCTTCTCGTCTTATCCATATGGCGGATAGCCCGTTCGGCTTCCTCCTTTGTAAAACCATATCTTTCCATTACCGTCTCCAAGCGGGTGCTGTAAGGCGCATAAATAAATACTTTAAGAACTTCATGCCGGTTTCTCAGGACGTAATCCGCTCCTCTGCCAACAATTACACAGGACTCGCCCCTTTTTACGATCGAACGGATTATTTCCGCCTGCGCCCTATATATCTTATCATTAGGATTTTCCTGGATAAAATCAAATCCCCCTTTAAATTTCAAGATCCGCCCAACCAGCTTTTCATCCGCATTGCCCGCCACCTTCCAGTCCAGTCCGCTTTCCTTTGCCGCCATTTCGATTAAATTCCTGTCATAAAATTGGATTCCAAGCTCCCTTGCCAGTCCTTCTCCGATCCTCCGGCCATTGCTGCCAAAACTCCTTCCTATCGTGACCACTATTTGTCTTTCCATACCGTTTTCCATCCTTTCTGCCATATTATAACATTTTTTATGACAAAATTCTACCTCGACGGCATTTGAAATCCTTCCAGCGCCCGGTTCAGAAAATCATTGAAAGGCTTCATGATCCGAAACAGCCTTACTGCCTCTGCCAGAAACAACTCGTCATCAGCAACTATATCATCCTGAACCGGATATTCCAGATACCAGCTTTTTAACTTCAAAAATTCTGCCTGTGAATGTGTTTTGTCATAACCGGCAGGCACATTTTTCAAAGCCGTTCCCTGTACGGTAAACTCTTTCTGAAAATCCGGGGCATGAAGGATCCTCTCCCATTCCCCGCCATTTGCCGCAATATACTCCCGGACCATAGAAGTAGCATTCTTGAACATATCCGCAAACAGCCCTCCGCCAAGAAAGGACTTCCCGCCCGGCTTGACCATCAGATAATATCCAACCGGCACAGGCAGCTTCCCCCCGGAGCCGATATGCGCCCGGAATGCCGGATTATAAGGAGATTTGTCATGGCTGAACCGAGTATCCCTCACCAGCTTAAAAGTCAGGCTTTTTGCTTCCATGGGCAGGATATTATTGTCAAATTTTCCAATTTGCAAAACCAGCTCCTGAACGAATGCCTCAAACTCGGCGTTCGCTTCCTTATATTCCTCCTTATGGGCATGATACCATTCTCTATTATTATTTTCACTTAATCTTGTCAAATAGTTTAATATTAACTGCGTATTCATCTATTTCTCCTTTTTTTTATTCTTATTCGCTATACCGTCATTTTTTATTTTTTAACTATTTCTAATAACAGAAAAAGAGCCTCCATTTAAAAATTCTTCAATAAATTGTTTCAGGTTTTCCGGCGACTGATAGGTTTTACAAAAAGAAAATTTCTGTGATAAACCATCCGTCTCTTCCATGGCCTCTTTTACATCCAGAATAATTTGAACAGGTATTGCCGTATGAAAATAGATCTGTGATGGATGAATTCTATGGTTTTGGATGGCATAATTCACTCTTTCCATACAGCGGCACTTCCCTTTTCCATATTCACCGCAATATTTTGACAGAAAATCTGCCATCTTTTTGCGAATTCTCGACAAACGCTGGCGATAAGCTTCCGGCGTAATGCCAAGAATATCACCGGCAATCCGGCTGTCTGCCTTAAACATAGTTCCAAGAATAAAAATGCATCTACTTTCCGTATCCAGACATTGCAGCATTACATTGGTGCAAGACATTTTCAGTTCTTCCGCTAAAATTGTTTGTTCCACATTCTGCGTCATATCAGGCACATCCTCTGTCCTGGCATTCTGGATATCATTCCCATAAAATTCAAAGCTTAAGGGAAACTGAGCAAACATATGCTTTTTATAATTCTTCAGATGATTGACCGCAATACGGAATACCCAAGTAGAAAAAGAACTTTCTCCTTTATAGGATGACAGATGTGTCATAACTTTTAAAAGAATATCCTGGGATGCATCCTCCGCATCCGGAAAAGTCCCCAACATACGCAGAGACAAATTAAATACCAGATCCTGTACACTGAGTATCACAGTTTCCAATGACGGTTTGTCCCCTGCGGTAGCTTTTTTGATCAGACCCGATAATTCTTCATTTGTAAATGAATTCATGATTCCTCTTTTCTGAAGTGCAAATCATATTTTATATGGAAAACCTATAAGAAACATATTTCTTTCCAGCAATAAATTCTACAGCACTCCTTAGCAGAATTTTCTCCATATATTTAATTAGACAATATCTTTTGTTTTGTGTGACAAAATAATTTACTTTTTTTGATTTCAATATCTAAAACCTGTGCCGGAACTTTTCATCATTTTCCCAAATCTTAATACTAAAATAAAGAAAGCCGAAAACCCGTTAAATAAGGCTTTCGGCTATGTTCCCAGCGTTCCCGAGGTGACTCGAACACCCGACCTACCGCTTAGGAGGCGGTCGCTCTATCCATCTGAGCTACGGAAACGTGCATTTCTACCGAAGAGTATTCTATCATAAAATGAAAATAATATCAATCACATTTTGATAAAATACTCTTACAAAAATCAAACTCCCTCTGGAAAATTAATATATCCCTGCATCCATATGGAACCTTTGAATCTGCGTCCTGCCAAAGGTTCTCCATATAAATCTTTTTCATTTATACATATATTGAATATTAAATCATTACAACTAATAGTCATTTGGTATATTTCTTCAGAAGTCATCTTATTTGTTACTTTATTACAGTCCAATATTTCTCCCAATATAGAATAATGATCGCATTCCACTCCATAAGGCATAAAATAAGTATCCACTAAAGTAAAAACATCTTCCTTTTGAATTTTCTTTGATATCACTGTATAGGTATCCATATCTTCCAACGTTAAATTCTCAATGGCTTCTTCATCACCTTTTCTGGCGGCAGCTATTAATGAATTTCTATTACTGGACGCTTTTTTAATCTTTTTTTTGTCCTTTTCATTTTTAATAATAGGCATCATTATTTTGCCTTGCAAAGAAAGCGCGGATAAAGTAACCGTTGTTCCTATAACCGGAAGCTTCTTACTATTATGTGCTTTTATATATGGAATCATATTTTGCAGATAAAAAATAAGAGAAACACCCACTTTAATATCATCACATATGCCAGCATATGATTCCGTACCGGCATGCCGTTCTACAGATACATCTTCTTCCGAACTGATTTCAGTTCCTCTCAAATAAGGATAATAATAGTCAAAAGAAAATTTATCTTCGGAATCAAATTCCCCGCAGACTGCTATACCAATATTTTCAGCAAAATCTTTACAAAATTCCGCTATTATTATATCGTCATCTTTTGAAGTATATGATCTTTCATCTGCATTTACAATAATATCCGTAATCAGATCCTGTAGTTCCTTCCTGTTTTTTAATTTACTAAAGCCTATCGCCCTCATATATCTATGCAAAGATTTCACCTCTTTTCAAAAAAATATTCCTTCCAAAAAACTTTACTTTATAACTTCCTGTCCTCCCATATACGGACGAAGCACTTCAGGAATTCGGATAGAGCCGTCTTCATTCAAATTATTTTCCAGGAATGCAATAAGCATTCTCGGAGGAGCCACTACCGTATTATTTAATGTATGCGCAAAGTATTTGCCCTTTTCTCCATTTACACGTATTTTTAGTCTTCTTGCCTGTGCATCACCTAAATTAGAACAGCTTCCGACTTCAAAATATTTTTTCTGTCTTGGAGACCAAGCCTCTACATCATATGACTTCACTTTCAAATCGGCCAGGTCGCCGGAACAACATTCTATCGTCCTGACAGGAATGTCCATAGAGCGGAATAAATCTACGGTATTCTGCCATAATTTTTCAAACCATATGGGAGATTCTTCGGGTTTGCAAACCACGATCATCTCCTGTTTTTCAAATTGGTGAATACGATACACTCCTCTTTCCTCTAATCCATGCGCGCCCTTTTCTTTCCTGAAACAAGGAGAATAGCTGGTAAGAGTTTTCGGAAGTTCTTCCTCCTGAAGGATTGTATCAATAAATTTCCCAATCATAGAATGTTCCGACGTACCGATTAAATATAAATCTTCCCCTTCAATTTTATACATCATCGCATCCATTTCCGCAAAACTCATAACGCCAGTAACAACATTGCTCCGAATCATAAAAGGAGGCACACAATAAGTAAATCCCCTTTGGATCATAAAATCCCTGGCATAAGAAATCACAGCAGAATGCAGCCTGGCAATATCACCCATTAAATAATAAAATCCATTGCCGGCAACTTTCCTTGCGCTGTCCAAATCAATTCCATTCAACTTTTCCATAATTTCGGTGTGATAAGGAACCTCAAAATCAGGAACAACAGGATCCCCGTACTTTTTTATTTCTACATTTTCCGTATCATCTTTCCCAATCGGAACAGTAGCATCTATTATATTCGGAATGACCATCATAATTTTATTGATTTCTTCTTCCAGTTCTTTTTCCTTTTCTTCCAGTTCAGCTAAACGCTTGGCTCCTGCGGCAACTTCTGCTTTTTTTGCTTCTGCTTCTTCTTTCTTTTTCTGAGCCATAAGAGCGCCGATTTCTTTAGAAATTTTATTTCTATTGGCACGAAGATCATCCGCTTCCTGTTTTGCTTTTCTGCTTTCCGCATCCAATTCGATCACTTTATCTACCAATTCAAGCTTATTATCCTGAAATTTCTTTTTTATATTTTCCTTTACTATCTCCGGATTTTCCCTTAAAAATTTAATATCAATCACGATTATTCTCCTCCTATATCATTAAATTTTTTCTATTACTTTTTCTATAAAAATATTTTCTTCTGTTAAAAGATCTTTTACAAAATCATGCTGCACCCTGTTTCCCATTTTATCATATATGATTTTTATAAAAGGTCTGTCAGGATTATTTTTATTTTGCCTTAAAACAATTCCTATTTCACCTTCATTGGTAAGAATATATGAACCAGCCGGATATACCGCTGTAAATTCAAGAAATATGTCTACTATTGAACTGTCAAATAAAATACCTTTATTTCTTTTTAAATATTGGATTGCTTCAAAAACTTTTAAACGGCTATATCCTATGCCGCATATCATTTCATCAAATTGTTCGCATATATTCACAATTTTTACTTCTATGGGTATATGCACTGATTTCAAAGGATACCCCGATCCATCCATATTTTGGTGATGATATAAAATGATATCTTTGCTTAAATCAGATATCCATGTTTCATCTTTCAATGCAGAATATCCATAAATAGGATGTTTTTTATATTCGGCTAATTCGGCTTCTGAAAATTCTTTGATATCTCTATTCGTATAATTAACCGTAATATATCTTAATCCTAAATCGTGAAGAAGACAGCCTACTCCTATATCATGGATTTTCTTCTGGGAAATCTTCATTTTCAGACTTACCAAAATAGCCAAGGAACATATATTGATTGAATGCTCATAAATATCGGAACTTCTTTCTTTAATATCATAAATTCTTTCGATTACTTCCTCTTCCTCCAAAAGATTATTAATAATATTATCCGCCGTTTTACTTAACTCCACTAATTCTTTACTATGTCTGTAAGTATGCTTTTCTATAATATCTTTTACTTTATTTTTGAAGTTCTTTCCGGTTTCATCTTTTAATATTTTAACTTCCTCTGTATCTATTTGATCCTCAACAACAACCTCTTTAATGCCAAGTTCCTTCAATTTATCAATATATTCTTTTCTCAGTTTCGTTCCTTCGGACAATAATACCGTATAATCGGAAGTCATAACCATTTTCGCTAGTATTTCTCCCCCGTTCAACTCGGTAATTTTCTGCATTCTCATATTAATTTCCCCTGTTTCATCTTACACTAAATTCCCAATGCCATATTCAATGCTTGTTTTTCTTCTTCACCTAATGAAATATTGCATTGTCCATTTTTTATCTCTTTAGAATAAGAATAGCACCCTTCTGTACTGTGAACAGAATTAATAATAAATCCGTCATCGTTTTCATTCAAAAGAACAAGACTAAAACTAAGCTGTCCTCCCATCTGTTTGAAGGCATCATATTTTACAATACCAAATTTTTGAAAAGATAATTCATGCTTTTTAAACAATTCCCTTATATCATTTTTGTTTTTATCTATTGATATTTTCATAAATTTATTGTCTTCATATATACCTATAATATCTTGTTCCAGGCTTTTTGCATCTTTGCCCTGCATAAAAACGGAATACTTTTTCTTTAATTTGGATAGTTTTATCATTTGTATAACAATTAACAAGAAAGACAACAATATAACTGCTGTCATTCCTATTAATATGTATCCAATATCAATACCGCCTAAACCAATGTAATTAAATATCTGACTATTCACATTTTCCTCCTGTCGTATTCTATACTGAAATATGATAAGTCTATCATATCATTTTTTATTGTGTAAGTTTATCGGTTATTTTTTCCAAATCATCGTGATTATAAAACTCTATTTCGATTTTTCCTATGCCATTGCCTTTTGAAATAATTTCTACTTTTGTACTTAAAGCCTGCTTTAGTTTTTCTTCTATATCCTGATAAATGATTTCCAAACTTTTATCTTTTTTTACTTCTTTCTTTTCTTTTACAGGCTTATTGATATCCTTTACTAATTTTTCTACATCTCGTACGCTAAGTTTTTCATCAAAAATTTTTTGTGCTATTGCATATTGTTGTTCTTTATCTTCGATAGAAATAAGGGCTCTGGCATGACCTGTAGTTATCATGTCATCTATAATCATCTGCTGCACTTCGTCACAAAGTTTTAGAAGCCTCATAGAATTCGTTACTGCTGTCCTGCTTTTGGAAACTCTTTCAGCTACTTCATCCTGTTTTAAATCAAATTCTGTAAGAAGCCTTTTATATGCCATAGCTTCTTCAATAGGATTCAAATTTTCACGTTGAATATTTTCTATTAAAGATATTTCAACAATTTCCTGTTCTGTCAAATCTCTCACAATAACAGGAACTTCTTTTAAACCCGCCATTTTAGCAGCGCGCCATCTTCTCTCACCAGCTACAATTTCAAAATAAGTTTTTCGATCCTGTACTAAAATTGGCTGCAATAAACCAAATTGCTTAATAGATTCTGCTAATTCAATTAAAGAATCTTCATCAAAATTTTTTCTTGGCTGTTCCCTGTTAGGTTCTACCATTGTTATTTTAACAGTTCTTTCGAATTCTTTATCCTGTTCGTTACTGATTTTTTCCTTTTTTATTTTTTCTTCTTTTACTTCAACTGTATTCGGTATTAACGCGTCAAGTCCTTTGCCCAATCCTTTTCCTAATCCTCGTGCCGCCATATTTTTTCCTTTCTGCTCCAAAACTATTTATTAATAATTTCTTCTGCTAACATCATATAAGCTTCTGCTCCTGCAGATTTTGGATCATATATATTAATCGGCATTCCATAGCTCGGCGCTTCTGCCAAACGTATATTTCTCGGTATAAGAGTCTTATATATATTTTGGTTCAAATGACTTTTTACATTTTCTACTACTTGTAAGGATAAGTTTGTCCTGGAATCGTACATAGTAAATACAATTCCTTCCATATCCAATTTTGGATTTAATCTTTCTTTTACCAAATTTACAGTATGTATTAATTGGCTCAATCCTTCCAATGCATAATACTCGCACTGAATAGGTACTAACACAGAATCTGCAGTAGTCATTGAATTAATTGTCAAAAGATTAAGAGAAGGAGGACAATCTATAATAATATAATCATATTGATCCTTTACCCAATCCACTTCGTTTTTTAAGATAAACTCCTTTTTATCTACGCCTATTAATTCAATTTCAGTCGCTGCCAAGTTTACATTGGATGGTATTAAAGATACTCCTTCTATTACATTTTTTATAATACATTCTTCTATGGAACATTCTCCTAAAAACAATTCATATATAGTATTATTTAAATTATTTTTATCCACTCCAAATCCACTTGTCGTATTTCCTTGTGGATCCGTATCAATTACCAACACTTTTTTGTTTTTTGTTGCCAAAGCAGAAGATAAATTAATCGATGTAGTTGTTTTTCCTACACCGCCTTTCTGATTTGCCACTGCAATAGCTTTACCCATATACTAATTCCTCCATTTTTTATACTTTAAAAATTATAGCACTAAACATATATATAATCCATATATATTTTATTTAAATATTTTTGCTATTTGTTGACATAATATGTTAATATTTTTTTACAAAAATATATGTTTCACACTTTTTTTATTTTAAAATAGCAATAAAAAAATGTTTCACATTTTTCATTACAATATATTGGGTTTATTTGTTTCACGTGAAACATTATATAGTATTTTATTTTAAAAAAATTTTATGTTTCACGTGAAACATAAAATTTCTTCTCACACTAACTACCATGCCGCCTTTTGGCGGCACAAACCATCAACAGGAAGGGGCTGTTGCAAAAGTAGATGAATAGTCTACCGGAGCAATTAGCTCCGTTTTTATGCCCAAAAACAGAAAAACAGGCTCCGAAGAACCTGCCATCCGTGGTATAATAAGTTATGACAAATAAATTAAAATACCATAAAAATTATACCGAATTCGGCGAACCTTATCAACTGGTTTTACCATTAAGTTTAGAAGGTCTGGTCCCTGATAATGATTCTGTCCGACTGCTGAGCCACGAATTGGAGGAATTAGATTACAGCTTGCTGTATCAGGCTTACTCTGCCAAAGGCAGAAATCCGGCAGTAGACCCAAAGACCATGTTCAAGATCCTGGCCTATGCTTATTCCCAAAACATCTACTCTTCCAGAAAGATTGAAACAGCCTGTCGCCGGGATATAAATTTCATGTGGCTGCTGGCCGGACAGAGAGCACCTGACCACAGTACCATCGCCCGTTTCCGTACAGGATTTCTGGCAGATGCCTGTGAGACGCTCTTTTATCAGATGGTAAAAAGATTAGAAGAAGCATGTGAACTGTCAAAGGAGACGGTATTTATAGATGGGACAAAGTTAGAAGCCTGCGCCAACAGGTATACCTTTGTGTGGAAAAAGTCTGTTGGGAAGTGGGAAGAAAAAATGTTTGGAAAGATACAGGATGCCGTACAGCTTCTGAATCATGAATACATACAGGATTTTTCAGTCAGTGCAGAAACAAGGACGCAGGATTTACAGAAAATATCCCGGTTTTTGGAAGAAAAATGCCGGACAGACGTAAACGGTAGATAGTCCGTACCTATACAAAACTGGAGCAAACCTGTATGATAGAAACAGATTTGCTCCAGTCTTTATTTCACTTCACTTTTATCAGGCTTGGTGACCAGGGGAGCAGGTCATCCAGAAAACTGCGGTCTGTATCATCCAGATGCTTTGGGATCTCGGTAAGCAGATACTCAAAGTAATCATACGGTTTCAGATTGTTTG
>JAETNQ010000018.1 GCA_021772075.1 Lachnospiraceae bacterium | reverse complement strand
AACCGGACGCAACCGTCCGCGATTCGCCATCCAGGCTCATTGCGGACTTTTGATGACATCCTTGTCATCAAATTGCTGCCTGTCAAACGGAATATTAAGAAAATCTCATTTCCCTGCGTGAGGCAACGGCGAAGCCATCCCCCATCTGCTCCCCCTGCTTTCCTGTCGCCCTTCTTCTTTCCTGCCCTGCCCGCCGCCTGCAAAAATTGATTTCCGTGTTATCAAAATGATGCATATTGACACGGTTTGACATTCCCACTATAATGTTTTTGTGTAGATCAATATTCTATAGAAACGGAGTGAGTGAGAAATGAAAAAACTATCTGTAAAAAGCGTAGTTGCCATCGGCATCGGCGCGGCGTTATTCTTTGTTTTGGGAAAGATTTCCATTCCCACACCTGTTCCTAATACATATATCAGCCTCCAGTATGCGGTTCAGGCAGTGTTTGCGATGTTGTTCGGCCCTGTAGCCGGGCTTCTGATCGGGCTGATCGGCCATACGCTTATCGATGCGACGAATTACGGCCCTTGGTGGAGCTGGATCATCGCTTCCGGGATGGCTGGATTGATTATTGGCATTATTACAATGAAATTGGATGTGTCCGAGGGATTGGACGGCAAAAAGCTGGTTCAATTTAATGTGGCCCAAGTGATAGCTCATCTGGTTTCCTGGGGCTTTATCGCGCCTTGCCTGGATATCCTGATTTATGCGGAACCTTTGGAGAAATTGTTTATGCAGGGTCTGGTTGCCGGCATCAGCAATATGCTTACCACCGGCGTTGTAGGTACGCTGCTTCTGATCGCGTATTCTAAGACATTGGTAAAGAAAGGTTCATTGAATAAAGAATAAAAAACGGAATAGCGGCATCTGCCGTTATCCATCGTGAGGAAAAGTATAAGCTGTTGCTGTTTAAGCGACAGCTTTTTCCCTTTTTGCTATGAGGGTTATGCCGCCGGCGGCGGCGCAGACAATGGATAAAAGGAGTAAAATGCATGAATTCACCCATTATTTCGTTTCAGGATTTTGGATTCCAATATACGGCACAGGCGGAACCGACCTTGTATGGGATCAATCTCGATATTTATCCGGGGGAAAAGGTGTTGGTCGCAGGTTCTTCCGGCAGCGGCAAAAGCACGGTTGCAAGCTGCATTAACGGATTGATTCCTTTTGCTTATCCGGGGCAGAGTACGGGGAAGCTGCTGGTGGACGGAAAAGAAGTAAAGGAAAGCAGTATTTTTGAGATGAGCCGCACGGTAGGCACCGTGCTTCAGGATACGGACGGGCAGTTTATCGGGCTGACGGTCGGGGAAGATATTGCTTTTGCATTGGAAAATGAATGTGTTGACCAAGAGCAGATGAAGCTGACGGTGGACGAGGTATCCCGCCTGGTGGATATCGACCATCATTTGCAGCATGCTCCCCACGAGCTTTCCGGCGGGCAGAAACAGAGGGTCAGCCTAGCGGGCGTCATGGTAGACGAGGTAAAGGTTCTTTTGTTCGATGAGCCTTTGGCCAATCTGGATCCTGCGGCAGGAAAGAATACGATTGAATTGATTGAAAAAGTGCAGGAGCGTACGGAGGCTGCCGTGATTATTATCGAACATCGTCTGGAAGATGTCCTTTGGCGGAGCGTGGACCGCATCGTTCTTATGCACGAGGGAAGGATCGTAGCGGATCAGAAGCCCGAAGAACTGCTATGTTCTTCCTTGCTGACGGAACACGGCATCCGGGAGCCGTTGTATCTGACCGCGCTGAAATACGCGGGAGTAACGGTGACACCCGGGATGCGCCCTGCCCATGTAAACAGTTTGCTGTTGTCGGATGAACAGAAGGAAATGGTAAAAACCTGGTATCAAAGCGAAGCAAGAAGCCAGGTGACGCCCGGCAAGGCGGAACCGCTGCTGCAGGTGGAGCATTTGACTTTTGGTTACCAGCAGGGAAAGAATACGCTGGAAGATATTGATTTTACCGTCCATAAAGGAGAAATGATAAGTATTGTGGGGCGGAACGGTGCCGGGAAGAGTACGCTGGCCAAACTGGTCTGCGGTTTTGAACTTCCCGTATCGGGGCGCATCCTGCTGGAAGGAAGGGATCTGGCAAACGACACGATCAGGGAAAGAGCGGAGAGGATCGGCTACGTGATGCAAAACCCCAATCAGATGATATCCAAGCCGATGATATGGGATGAAGTGGAACTGGCATTGTTAAAAACAGAAATGACGGAGGAAGAGCGGAGGGAACGGGTGGAAGAAACGCTGAAGATCTGCGGTCTGTATCCTTTCCGCAAATGGCCGGTATCCGCGCTGTCTTACGGACAGAAAAAACGGGTGACGATTGCCAGCATCCTGGTATGCCGCCCCCAGATCCTGATTCTGGACGAACCCACGGCCGGGCAGGATTATTTCCACTATACGGAAATTATGGAATTCCTAGTGGAATTAAACCGCCAAGGGTACACGATCCTGATGGTAACGCATGACATGCATCTGATGCTGGAATATACCCCCCGGGCGATTGTCTTTTCCGAAGGGAAACTGCTGGCGGATACGAGCGCGGCCCATGTGCTGAACAGTCCTTCCTTGGTGGAAAAAGCGAACCTGAAGGAAACGAGCCTGTATACACTGAGCGTTTCCTGCGGAATAGAAGATCCCCAGGCATTTACGGAGCGGTTTATCGGATACGAACGGAAGGAGGCGCGCTGACATGGCAAAAGTTGCGATTATGAGTTATATCAGGAGAAAGAGTCTGGTGCATGAGCTGACCGGAACGACGAAACTGGTGTTTTTCCTGTTATGGAGCGTAGCGGCGATGGTGACATATGATACCAGGGTTCTGCTCTGCATGCTGGCGGGAAGCTATGCGATCTTTAAGATCAGCAAAGTACGTTTCCGGGAAGTGCGTTTCGTGCTGGGACTGGCCGCCGTTTTTCTTCTGATGAACAATTTATTCGTCTATTTATTTTCGCCGGAATACGGCGTCGGCCTGTACGGAAGCCGTACGGTCCTGCTGACGATCGCCGGCCCTTATACGATTACGTTAGAGCAGCTTTTTTATCATTTTAACATGACCATGAAAGTGGTATGTGTAGTGCCGGTAGCCCTGCTTTTTATCGCGTGTACCGACCCGAGTGAATTTGCCGCCAGCCTGGCCGGCATAGGCGTTAGTTACCGCATCGGCTATTCCGTCAGCCTTGCGCTGCGTTATATTCCCGATGTGCAAAGAGATTTCACCAATATCAGCCAGGCCCAGCAGGCCAGGGGAATCGAGCTTTCCGGCAAAGACAAGTTCTGGACGCGTATCAAGAATTCCGCCGCTATCCTTCTTCCCTTGGTTTTATCCAGCCTGAACCGGATCGAAACTGTCAGTAACGCGATGGAACTGAGAGGATTCGGGAAAAAAGCAAAACGGACATGGTATGTCCAGCGGAAATTCCAGAAAAAAGACTGGATTGCCATGGGCCTTGCTGTAGCTATCATTGCATTGGATCTGCTTATTACTTTCTGGGACGGCAGCCGCTATTATAATCCGTTCATAGGGTGAGATGGCGGAAGGCCTTTGCAGAGTATATGAGGGGCGGGAAAAGCTGCAGGGATATGGAATCGCCGACAGGCGTTGGCAGCAGGCACCGGAGACAGGCGTTGGCGGGGGCGGGCTTTCGGGGATGGTATTTCCGGCTGTTGCGCGCAATCAGCAATTTTACTTATAAAATGGTTGATAACCCAGGGGAAAATTGCCATGGATGGCAATTTTAGAAAGCAAAGGCAAGGATGCCTTTTGCTTTCGACCCGGCCGGTTCCGTAACATTTCCCATTTTATTAGTGAAATCTGATTGAAAGCTCCAGCCGGAAATACCATCCCCGAAAGCCCGCCCCCGCCAACGCCTGTCTCCGGTGCCTGCTGCCAACGCCTGTCGGCGATTCCATATCCCTGCAGCTTTTCCCGCTCTGCCGTGCATTCCGAAAAAATTGATCGGCATCTGCCCTCGTGCTTTTATTGCTATTCCGATATTTCTATGGTAAAATTTATATTCAGAGAACACCGTGAAATAAAAGAAAAATTTATAATAAAGGAAAAGGAGAAGGTTTATGGCAAGCGTAAGTTTGAAGGACATTATCGCAAAAATGAAACTGGAGAATCTGACACCGGAGTTGGATATTGCCAAAGTGAAGATTACCCAGCCGGATATTAACAGGCCCGCTTTACAGATGGCGGGGTATTTTGAACATTTTGAGGCGACCCGTATGCAGATCATCGGTTTCGTGGAATATACTTATATGCTGGGTCTGCCGGAGGCGAGGAAAAAGGAAATCTATACAAAGCTGCTTTCCTGTGATATCCCGGGCATCGTATTCTGCCGTGAGCTGCAGCCGGATCCTTTGTTCCTGGAGATGGCAATAGCCAATAAGGTGCCGCTGCTTATGACGAAAAAAGCGACTTCCGCATTTACGGCGGAGATCATCCGCTGGCTGAACGTAAAGCTGGCTCCATGTATTTCCGTCCACGGAGTGTTGGTGGATGTGTACGGCGAAGGCGTTCTGATTACGGGTGAAAGCGGCATCGGCAAGTCGGAAGCGGCTCTGGAACTGATTAAGAGGGGGCACCGCCTTGTGACGGACGACGTGGTGGAGATCAGGAAAGTAAGCGACGATACGCTGATCGGAACCGCGCCGGATATTACGAAGCATTTTATAGAGCTGCGGGGCATCGGCATCGTGGACGTAAAAACATTGTTCGGCGTATCCAGCGTAAAGGACACACAGAATATAGACCTTGTCATCCGTCTGGAAGATTGGGATAAGGATAAGGAATACGACAGGCTTGGACTGGAAGAGGAGTATACGGAGTATTTGGGAAATAAGATTGTATGCCATAATATTCCGATCCGGCCGGGGCGCAATCTCGCGATTATATGCGAGTCTGCGGCGGTCAACCACCGCCAGAAGAAGATGGGTTATAATGCGGCGCAGGAATTGTACACCCGTGTGCAGAATTCTTTGGCAAGACGCAGGGATGAGGAAGAGGAAGATTAAGGAGTCTGAGAGAAAGGCAGGGAATCAATGATGGGCAAATATGTGTTTGGAGTGGACGTAGGCGGAACTACGGTGAAATTGGGTCTTTTTGATATAGAGGGAAATTTACTGGATAAATGGGAGATACCTACCAGAAAGGAAAACGGAGGGGAACTTATCCTTGCGGATACGGCAGAAAGCATCAAAGCGAAGATTGCGGAAAAGGATATTCTGAAAAAAGATGTGGTTGGCGTAGGGCTGGGCGCTCCCGGCCCCATAGACGGAGAGGGAACGGTATACGGCGCGGTAAATCTGGGCTGGGGTACTTTCAGCATCCGGGATACCTTGGCGGAGCTGCTGGAACTTCCGGTAAAGGCAGGAAATGATGCCAATGTGGCGGCGCTTGGCGAGATGTGGAAGGGCGGCGGCCAGGGCTGTAAAAATCTGATAGCCGTTACCCTTGGAACCGGAGTGGGAGGGGGAATTATTGTAAACGGCGAGATCCTCACCGGCGCGGTAGGCGCGGGCGGAGAGATCGGGCATATGCATGTGGAGGATAATGAAACGGAGCGCTGCGGCTGCGGCAATACCGGCTGTCTGGAAGAGTATGCTTCCGCAACCGGAATCGTGAGGCTGGCCGCCAGAGCGCTTCATTCCTGTGAAGAACCCAGCGTTCTGAGAGACGTGCCGGAAGAGAAGCTGTCCGCAAAAAAAGTATTTGACGCAGTGAAGGACGGGGACGGCCTGGCGGTCAAGATTGCGGAGCAGTTCGGCGAATATCTCGGCAAAGGGCTGGGGGTCGTGGCCAGCATAATCAATCCTGAGATTATCGTAATCGGAGGAGGCGTGTCTAAGGCAGGAAAAATCTTGTTTGAATATATCAGCCCTTATTTTTATAAGACGGTATTCAGGGGCAGCAGCAATGTGAAGTTTGCGCTGGCGACTTTGGGGAATGATGCGGGCATTTACGGGGCGGCCAGGCTGGTATTGGAATAAGTTGTCACCCATTTACATACCATAATATAAAAACAGGCAGGAATCTAAGGTGAGCGTATCCATTTTTGATTATATTGAAGAAATAGTACCTAAGGAAAATATATTGTTTAACGAGCCTATGAGCAGGCATACGACTTTCCGGGTAGGAGGGGCGGCAAAGTGCCTGATCAGGATAAGCGATAAAGAACAATTAAAAAAATTGGTGCCTTATCTGCATGCGACAGGGCAGAAATATTTCATTCTTGGGAACGGCAGCAACCTTCTGGTCGGTGACAGAGGATATTCCGGCATCGTGGTAAAGCTGGAGGCTGAAAAAGACGGTATCGTAGTGGATGGCGAGCGGATGAAGGTTCCTGCCGGAACGCTTCTTGCAAGGGCATCGTCAAAGGCCCGCGATTGCGGGCTGAGCGGCATGGAATTCGCTTCCGGGATTCCGGGGACAATGGGCGGCGCTATTGTTATGAATGCCGGGGCATACGGCGGAGAGATGAAACAGATCGTGGAATCCGTGGAAGTAATGAACCGGGAAGGGGAAATATTGGTTTTGGATAACGATACGATGGAATTCGGATACCGTACCAGCGTGGTAAAAAATCGCCCGTTTATCGTGCTGGAAACCATGCTTGCCCTGAAAAAAGGAAACAGGGACGAGATTGGCGGCAGGATGGAGGAACTGGCGAGGCAGAGAAGGGAAAAGCAGCCGTTGGAATATGCCAGCGCCGGAAGCACTTTTAAACGTCCGGAGGGATATTTTGCAGGAAAGCTGATTATGGATGCCGGATTGAGGGGATTTTCCATAGGAGGCGCAAGGGTTTCCGAAAAGCATTGCGGCTTTATCGTCAACACAGGGAATGCTACGGCGGAAGATATACGGGAAGTGATCGAAGAGGTACAGCGCCGTGTAAAGGAAAAGTTCGGAGTGGCTCTGGAGAAAGAGATCATTTATCTGGGTGATTTTTAATAATTATCCCGACTGTCCGGCATTTTTGCCGGAAGGAAGGATGAGCTTGGGGAATACGGAGGAAAAACAGAAGGCATATGAGATTTGTAATCGTAACCGGAATGAGCGGCGCAGGGAAGCTGACGGCGATAAGACAGTTGGAAGATGTGGGGTTTTACTGCGTGGACAATCTGCCGGTGCCTTTAATTGAAAAATTTGTGGAGCTGATTGTGACTTCCAGTTCGGAAATCAATAAGGTAGCCTTGGGACTCGATGTCCGTGCGGACCAGCCTTTTGAAGAAGCCTGCCGGGTGCTGGAAAATCTGAAAAAAAATGGTTATAAATACGAAATACTTTTTATGGATGCCTCTCGGCAGGTTCTTATGAAGCGTTATAAAGAGAGCAGGAGGCTGCATCCGCTCGCGCTGGAAGGCAGAGTGGAGGACGGCATCCTGAGAGAGCAGGAAATATTGAAATCGATAAAGGAAGATGCCGATTATGTTATCGATACGTCCAACCTCTTGACGAGGGAGCTGAAAGAAGAAATCGACAGGATATTTGTGAGGAATGAAGAGTATAACAGCCTTATGGTGACGATTCTTTCTTTTGGTTTTAAAAACGGCATTCCGGCGGATGCGGATCTTGTATTCGACGTGCGTTTTCTGCCGAATCCTTATTATATTGATGAATTGAAGTTCCAGACGGGGAACGATAAGGCGGTACAGGATTATGTCATGGACTTCCGGGAATCGGAGGAGTTTATGGAGAAGCTGGAAGACATGATAAGTTTTCTGATACCGAATTATGTAAAAGAAGGAAAATACCAGCTTGTGATCGGGATCGGATGCACGGGCGGAAAACATAGAAGCGTGACTTTGGCCAACGAATTGTACAAGCGTATGAAGGATAAGGGGAATTACGGGCTTAAGCTCTATCACAGGGATGTGGGGCAAGGGCTGTAAAGAGATGGCCAGGGGCTCCTGGCTTTGAAAGGAGCATGGTTGGAAGTATGTCTTTTTCGAGCGAAGTGAAGGAAGAACTGGCGGGGCATGTCAGTTCTTCCAGACATTGCCAGCTGGCAGAGCTGTCTGCCATTATCTGTTTCTTGGGAAAGATAGAGACGGACGGAAAATCAGTGATACGGCTTGGCATTCAGACAGAAAATGAAACAGTTCTAAGAAAATGCTTTACATTATTGAAAAAAACCTTTAATATAGATGGAGGTGCTTTGCAGTTTCCCCGGGAAGAAGGGAAAGGACATACATATGTGAGCCTTACGGAGGATTGCGCGGAAGCGGATAGAATACTGCAGGCCATGAAAATGAGGGAATTGGATGGCGGAAAAAAAGCGGAAGTCGTAAAGGTGAATCCATTATTAATAAAAAATGCCTGTTGCAAAAGAGCCTTTTTACGAGGAGCTTTTTTATGCATAGGTTCCATGAGCGATCCCGGGAAGAGCTACCATCTGGAATTTGTCTGTTCTCATCGGGAAAGCGCGGAACAGTTAAAGGAATTAATGCAAGGCTTTGAAGTTGATGCGAAAATTGTCGTCAGGAAGAAATATTATGTCGTATATTTAAAAGAGGGCGCGGGGATTGTTGATCTTTTGAATATTATGGAGGCGCATATTTCTTTGATGAATTTTGAGAATTACCGCATTGTAAAGGAAGTGCGCAATTCCATTAACAGGAAAGTAAACTGTGAAACGGCGAATATTACCAAAACAGTAAATGCATCATCCAAACAAATAGAGGATATCCTCCTCATAAGAGAACGTTATGGATTTCAAAATCTACCAGATAACTTAAAAGAAACGGCAGAAATAAGATTAGAATATCCAGACGCAACATTAAAAGAGCTGGGACAGATCTTAAGCCCGACAGTAGGAAAGTCGGGAATGAACCATAGACTGAGGAAATTAAGTGAAATTGCTGATAGGCTTAGAAATTAAAAGGAGGAGTATTATTATGATTGAAAAGAGCATGCAGGTGCAGCTGCCGTCAGGAATGGAGGCAAGGCCGGTTGCGGTGTTGGTGCAAGTGGCCAGCAAACATGAATGCAAGGTGTACATTGAGTCCGAAGGAAAAAAGGTAAATGCGAAAAGCATTATGGGGATGATGAGCCTCGGGCTTGACAGCGGCGAAACGATTACCGTAATCGCGGATGGGCAGGACGAGAAGCAGGCGGTAAAGGACATCGAGGAGTACTTGTTAAAAGGAAAAGTCAGCTAGGGTTGAATGGGAGCATGGCCAGGTGCAAAAGAGCGTACCCGGGTGCTCCTGTTTTTATGGATAGAGGTATTATTGCTATGGAAGAGCGAAAAATATTATTTATTTTTAATCCTCGGGCGGGAAAGGCAAAGATAAGGAATAAGTTATGCGATATTGTAGATATTTTTGTGAAAGCCGGGTATGAGGTCACGGTATATCCCACACAGGAAGAAGGCGATGCAATACGGGCAGTCCGGGATAAACGAGAAGAGTACTGCCTGGTGGTATGCAGCGGAGGAGACGGTACATTGGACGAAGTGGTGAACGGCATGATGAAATGCCGGAAGCAGGTTCCGATCGGCTATATACCGGCGGGAAGCACCAATGATTTTGCACAAAGCCTTGGAATTCCAAAGAATATGATAAAAGCGGCGGAAGCGATTGCAAATGGCCGGGATTATGCCTGCGACATAGGCGAGATGAACGGGGAAAGCTTTGTTTACATCGCTGCATTTGGCATTTTTACGGATGTATCTTATGAAACCAGCCAGGAAATTAAAAATGTCCTTGGACATATGGCCTATATCCTGGAAGGAATGAAACGCCTTTCTTCCATACAGTCCTACCGCTTAAAAATAAGTTATCAATGCAGGGCAGAGAAAGAGGGAATGGAAGAAAGCAGCCGGGAATGGAAAACCATAGAGGATGAATTTATTTTCGGCATGGTGACGAATTCTATTTCCGTAGGGGGCTTTAAGCGCATTACCGGGAAATATGTAGAACTGGATGACGGGGAATTTGAAGTGACATTGATACGCAGACCATCCAATCCGTTAGAGCTGAATGCGATTATAGCGGCGCTTTTAAACCGAAGGATCAATACGGATCATATGTATTGCTTTAAAACAGCGGATATTGTTTTTGAATCTGAGGAAGAGATCCGGTGGACTACGGACGGGGAGTTCGGGGGCTGCCATAAAAGGGTGGATATCAGAAACCGGAAGCGCGCGGTGAAAATAAGAATACCGGAAAAATAAGAAACTATTTCCTTTTTAAAAAGAATGTATTATAATAGGTTCAGGTTATTTTAAAAATTCATATGGAGGTAAATAAAATGTTAGTATCAGCAACAGAAATGCTTCAAAAAGCAAAAGCTGGCCACTATGCGGTAGGACAGTTTAACATCAACAATCTTGAGTGGACAAAGGCAATTCTTTTGACTGCCCAGGAAAACAATTCCCCTGTTATTCTTGGCGTTTCCGAAGGAGCAGGCAAGTATATGGGCGGATATGATGTAATCGTTGGTATGGTGAACGGACTGATCAAAGATCAGAACATTACGGTTCCGGTAGCCCTTCATTTGGATCACGGCAGCTATGAACACTGCTATAAATGTATCGAAGCAGGATTTTCATCCGTTATGTTTGACGGCTCCCATTACCCGATCGATGAAAATGTAGCAAAAACAAAAGAAGTTGTTGCGGCAGCACATGACAAAGGCGTTTCCGTGGAAGCGGAAGTTGGTTCCATCGGCGGCGAAGAAGACGGCGTTGTAGGTATGGGCGAATGCGCGGATCCGAAGGAATGCAAGGCAGTTGCGGATCTCGGCATCGATTTCCTGGCGGCAGGCATCGGCAATATCCATGGAAAATATCCGGAAAACTGGAAAGGATTGTCTTTTGAAACATTGGATGCCATCCAGCAGCTCACAGGCGAAATGCCTCTGGTGCTTCACGGCGGCACAGGAATCCCGGCTGATATGATCAAAAAAGCAATTTCCCTGGGCGTAGCTAAGATCAACGTAAATACGGAGTGCCAGCTTTCTTTTGCAGCTGCTACACGTAAGTATATTGAAGAAGGAAAAGACCAGCAGGGCAAGGGCTTTGACCCTCGCAAGCTGTTAGCGCCCGGCTTCGAAGCGATCAAACAGACAGTAAAAGAAAAGATGGAATTATTCGGTTCCGTAGGCAAGGCTTAAAAGCAGAGCTGATATAAGTCATCAGCCTATCGGCTGGTGACATATGAAATAACAGGAAAAGGCTGCCCGCATGGACAGCCTTTTGCCTTATGGCATGAGGGAGAGAAAAGGATGAATATATTTAAAGAAATGGCGTTGTCCATTTACAGCTTTAAGAGTTATAAGGAATTTTTAAATAATAGGAAATCAAAGGTTTTAGGATTTGGCATTGTCGTTATGCTCATTTACTTTCTGCTGACGATAATCGTTCCTTTTTTCATGCTGGGCGGTTCGGGGCTGGGTTCCCTGATCCGGGAAGATGTACCGGATTTTGAATTGAGCAACGGCGTTTTATGGGTGGATGAAACGGTGCAGATTGATGATGGCAGTACGTGCATCTGGGTGGACACGAATCCGGACGAGGTATTTTACGATGCCTCGGAGATGGAGGCATACTATGCCGGTTATACCAATGTCATACTGATGGACTCTGAAAAAGTAATTATTAAAAATTCCGGCACAGCGATGCAGCAATACAGCTTTGACGAATTAGGCATTAATTTTTCGAAAGAAGACCTTGAGGCATTGGTGCCTTCCATGTATTTTATTATTGTAGTGGTTATGGTTATTATGTATGTCTTTATGACCTTGCTGTTTTTCTTCGGCGTTTTATTTGTCGCCCTGATCGGAATGATCGTGGCATCCTGCATGAAATTCCAGCTTACTTTCGGGCAGTTGTATCTGCTTGGCGTTTACAGCAGAGTGCTTCCCTTGCTGATTAAAGCTTGTGTTTCGTGGCTGCCTTTTACCATTCCTTATTTCTGGATTATTAATTTCGGTATTTCCGTTGTCATTCTCGGAGTGGTCATGAAGGGGATGAGGACAGATCTGCTCCAGCAGCAAATGAACCAGGGAAACCAGGAGAACCATTATTCGTTTGATGACAAGACGTGGATGTAAAAAAAACGCTGCCAGATATGATTTGGCAGCGTTTTTGACTCTTTTTATTCGTTCAGTTCTTCTCCGCTTATTGTCTCTTTGCCCGCTTTGACTTTGGCAATATATTCCTTTGTCATGGCAATGACCTGGCCGGATAAAAGGCTGACCGCGATCAGGTTGGGAAGCGCCATAAAACCGTTGAAGGTATCCGAAATATCCACCACCAGCTTTAAGGAAGCGTTGCAGCCGATGAAAATAATAAGGATGAAAACAAGCTTATAAACAGGGACGGCTTTCAGGCCGAATAAATATTCGATGCCCCGTTCCCCATAGTACGACCAGCCGAGGATGGTAGAAAAGGCGAATAACATGACCGCGATGGAAATAAAACCGCCTCCGACGGAACCGAATACGGATTCAAATGCCGCACTGGTAAGGGCAACACCGCTTTTTAAGGTCGCAGGAAGATCCGTGCCGACATATTTGGCGTATTCCGTATAATCATAAACGCCGGATGTCAGGATCGTAAGCGCGGTCAGGGTACATACTACCAGCGTGTCTGCAAATACTTCAAAAATTCCCCACATTCCCTGCACGACAGGTTCCTTCACATTGGAAGCGGAATGGACCATGACAGAAGAACCGAGGCCGGCTTCGTTGGAGAATACTCCCCTGGAAATCCCTCTTCTCATAGCCACCATAACGGTAAATCCCGCCAGGCCGCCGCCTACGGAAGAAAATTGGAAAGCATTGCTGAAAATAGCGCCGAAGGCTCCGGGAATTGCAGAAGCATTTGTAAAAATAACGACGAGGGAACCAAGGATATATGTAATGGCCATAAAAGGAACCAGTTTTTCGGTAACGGAGGCAATGCGCTTGATGCCCCCTACGATAACGAGGCCGGCAAGGAGCATAACGATAAGCGCGGTCGCCCATTTGGGAACGGAAAAAGAGTTATACAGGCCGTTGGCGATTTCGTTTCCCTGCGACATATTGCCGATGCCGAAGGAGGCCAATACACAGAAAATGGAAAAAATGACAGCCAGCCATTTCCAGCCCAGGCCTTTTTCAATATAGATCATGGCGCCTCCGACCCAGTCGCCTTTTTCGTTTTTATAGCGGTATTTGATGCCGAGGGTATTTTCCGCATAATTCGTCATCATGCCAAGAAAAGCGGAAAGCCACATCCAGAAAATAGCGCCCGGGCCGCCCAGCGCGAGGGCGATAGCCACTCCGGAGATATTGCCTACGCCGATCGTTGCCGCAAGGGCAGTGCAGAGCGACTGGAACTGGGAAATGGCGTGTTTGTCGTCCGTCTTCCGTACATGGGCCGAATCTTTCTTGAAAAGCTGGAGAAAGGTTACATCGATCCAGTATTTGAAGTGGGAAATCTGAAATACTTTGGTCCGTACGGTGAACATCAGTCCCACCGCAAGAAAAATGACGAGCATGACAGGACCCCAGATAAAATTATTCAGTACGCCGTTGATATTGGTTACGATTTGAATCAATCCATTCATACGTTTTCATGGCATCATAGGATGCCATGGCACACCTCCTTCATAAAAATAAGAGCGCATGTTATTACGCTCTTTGTAATGAATATATTTTATTACGGTAAAGTGCTGTATGTCAATATGAAATGGAACAAAAGTTTGATAAAAAAGCCTTTGAAAAGGGAGGATGCCAGATAAAGCAATCTTTATCTGGCATTTATTATGAAAAAGTTATTTAAAAAATCAATTAACTCTGGCTCTCATGTATTTATCTTATGAACTTAGTATATGGGAAAGAAATGTCTAAAGAATGATAATGAATTGAAGTTTTTTTTAAAGTAATATGAACAAAATATGAACTTAAACTTTTTCCGGTTCCGGATAGTCAATGCCGAAGGTTTCTACGGTGACTTCTTTCATTATTTGAGGAGCCATGGGGCGGTCGGAATAATCAGTCTTTGTTTCCGCGATGCTGTCCACATATTCCATGCCTTCGATCACTTTGCCGAAAGCGGCATATGCTCCGTCCAGATGAGGGGAGTTCTTATGCATGATGAAAAACTGCGATCCGGCGGAATCGGGATGCATGCTTCTTGCCATGGAGAGAACTCCTTCTTCATGTTTCAGATTATTTTCCACACCGTTTCGGGAGAATTCCCCTTTAATGCTGTAGCCGGGGCCGCCCATGCCGGAACCTTCCGGGTCTCCGCCTTGTATCATGAACCCCCGGATCACCCGGTGGAAGATAAGGCCGTCATAAAAGTTCCTGCGAATCAGGGAGATAAAGTTATTGACGGTATTGGGCGCGGTTTCGGGATACAATTCCGCCTTGATAATATCCCCGTTTTCCATTGTAAATGTAACGATCGGATTTTGTGCCATTGTTCTGCTTCCCTTCTTTTCTATTTTGTTTTATTATATTTACAGTACGGTTATATTGTAGATGAAACGGATAGATTAGTAAATAGGAGAATAGAGATTTTCCGAAAGGACCGGCATGTTAAGAAAAGTGATTTTTCTTATAGCGGATAGGGAACAAGGCGCAGCAGTAGAAAAAATGAAGAAAAATATGGGCATCGAAGCGGAGCGTATTTGTTGCGGGGATGCGGACGGCTGGAAAAGGGAAGGCATGGAAGAATGCGCGAAAGGGGAGATCCTTTTTGTGACGGATTCTTCGGTTATGCTTTCCGAACTGAGGCAAAGGGGAGATTACGGGATCGCCTTTTTGCATGACCATAACCGGCAGGAGGATTTTTCCGGTGCTGCTTATGCAGTTACGGATATTGCAGACTTGGAATGGGAGTCCCTGGAAAAAGCATATCTGCGCCTGGCGGGGAAGCCATGGAAAGTTTTAGAGACGGACCGGTGCCTTGTCAGGGAGACGACTGTAGAGGATGTAGAAGAATTTTATCGTATTTATGCAGAACCTTCCATTACTTATTACATGGAAGACCTATTTCCCGATCCGGCAGACGAAAAGGCGTATATCAGGAATTATATCAAAGAAATCTATGGGTTTTACGGCTATGGGTTATGGACGGTCTTGCGCAAAGCGGATCATGAGGTAATAGGCCGCGCGGGTCTTAGCTGGAGGCAGGGGTTTGATATGCCGGAGCTTGGATTTGTGATCGGCGTTCCTTACCAGCGAAAGGGATACGCCTATGAAGTGTGTGAAGCGATTGCGGAGTATGGCGAGAGGGAGTTGGGATTTCAGGAAATACAGGCGCTGGTTCGAAAAGAGAATGAGGCTTCGCTTAGCTTGTGCAGAAAGCTGGGATTTATATGGGAAGAAAGAACGGTGGACAAGGGAATATGCTATGAACGATTGGTAAGATGCATCCGCAGCCGGACGGCAGCGGATGATGGAACGGAAATGAGGAGAAGAGTCTTTTGAAAAATAATGAGATTTTAGTGGTCTATGGGAAGGAATATAAAAAAATAACGAAGGAACTGCTGGAAGAGGCGGATCTGGCCGGCAGAATCGGGGATCCGGAAAAACGGATCGGGATCAAGCCGAATTTGGTGTCTCCGGTTTCCGCAGAAGAAGGCGCGACGACGCATCCAGAAGTGGTGGAGGGGCTGCTGCAGTATCTGCAAGAGCATGGATTTCATAACGTCGTAATTATGGAAGGTTCCTGGGTAGGGGAAAAAACGGAACATGCTTTCCGGGAATGCGGGTACAGGGAGCTGGCGGCCTGTTATGGGGCAGAGCTGATCGATACGCAGAAGGAAAAGGCAAAGGCCGTGGACTGCGCGGGAATGGAGCTTCATATCTGCCAGTGTGCTTTCGGTGTGGATTACATGATCAATGTACCGGTGATGAAGGGGCATTGCCAGACGAGAATTACATGCGCGCTGAAAAATATGAAGGGCCTTATCCCGAATGGGGAAAAAAGACGGTTCCATGCGATGGGGCTGCATAAGCCTATCGCTCATCTGGCGGCGGGAATCCGTCAGGATTTTATTCTTGTGGACAGTATATGCGGGGATCTGAATTTTGAAGACGGGGGAAACCCGACGGTGATGAACCGGATTTTTGCGGCAGCGGATCCGGTGCTTTGCGATGCTTATGTATGCAGACTGATGGGCTACAGGACGGAGGAAGTGCCTTATATCGGGCTGGCGGAAAAACTGGGAGCAGGAAAGGCTGACCTGTCCGGGATACTGGTCAGGGAATTGAATGCTTCCGACGGTTCTGTGGCGGCTCCTGATAAGGAAAGGATCATGAAACTCCGGGAAGTGACGGAAGAGGTGGATTCCTGCAGCGCCTGTTATGGGTATCTCCTGCCGGCGCTGGATATGCTGGAAAAAGAGGGGCTGCTTCGCGGTTTTCCAGAGAAAATCTGTATCGGGCAGGGCTTCCGCAAAAAGAGCGGAAAGCTTGGCATCGGAAACTGCACGAAAGATTTTCAGCATAGTCTGCCAGGCTGTCCGCCCACGGAAAACGAAATGTATGAATTTTTGAAAGCATATATTCTGTCAGGAAAAGCGTTTTGACAAATATCAGCTTTTGCCGACCGGATGTTTTCAGAAATTCAAAGGGAAAATTCGTCTATTTTTTTCAGTTCCTCTTCGGTAAAAGGCTGGCTGTCCAGGACTTTCAGGTTTTCTATGATCTGGGAAGGTTTGGAAGCGCCGATCAGCACGCTGGTGATCACATCGTCCTTCAGTATCCATTTTAGAGCCATTTGTGCCAGGGACTCTCCCCGGGCCGCAGCAATTTCGTTCAGGGCTTTGATCCGGGCCAGCTTCTCATCTGTAAGAATCTGTTCTTTTAAAAAGCGTCCATCGGTGCGGATGCGGCTGTCCTCCGGGATGCCGTTTAAATAACGGTCGGTGAGCAGCCCTTGGGCGAGGGGGCTGAAGGTAATAATGCCCTTTCCGGCTTTCGCAGCCGAACTTTTCAGACCGTTTTGCTCTATCGTCCGGTCGAAGATGGAATAACGGTTCTGGTTAATCACGAAAGGGCATTTTAAGTCGTTTAAAATGGCGGCAGCTTCTTCCATTTGTGAGCCGCTGTAATTGGAAAGGCCTGCGTATAAGGCTTTGCCGCTCTTGACGATGCTGTCCAGAGCGCCCATGGTCTCTTCCAGGGGTGTTTCCGGGTCAGGCCGGTGGTGGTAGAAAATATCCACATAATCCAGCCCCATGCGTCCAAGGCTCTGGTCCAGGCTGGCAATCAGGTATTTCCGGCTGCCCCAGTCCCCATAAGGGCCTTCCCACATGAGATAACCGGCCTTTGTGCTGATCAGTAGTTCGTCCCGGTAGGATTTCAGGTTTTCTTTGTAGATCCTGCCGAAATTTTTCTCCGCGCTGCCCGGTTCCGGACCATAATTGTTCGCCAAGTCAAAGTGGGTGATGCCGTTGTCAAAAGCGGTAAGACACATCTGTTTCATAGTTTCATAATTTCCGGTATCGCCGAAGTTATGCCATAAGCCCAGGGAGAGGGCCGGAAGTTTCAGGCCGCTTTTTCCGCTGCGGCGGTATTGCATTTTATCGTATCGATTCGATGCACGATCATTCATATTTTGTATTCTCCTTTTGGTTATGTGTTTAAAACGTGGTTAATATTTTTTCTACAAGCTCCATAAGCTGGGGCATATTGACAGGCTTTGGAAGGTGGGCGTTCATGCCGCATTCCATAGATTTCCTGCGGTCTTCGTCCAAAGTGTTGGCCGATAATGCCACGATGGGTATGTTGGCCAGCAACGGGTTTTCAAGCCGCCGGATGGCGGATGTGGCATGATAGCCGTCCATCACCGGCATCTGGATATCCATAAGCACCAAGTTGTAGTATCCGGGTTTTGCATTGGCAATTTTTTCAATGGCGATGCTGCCGTCGGTGGCGGTATCCACAAGAAAACCGGCATCCTGAAGCAGCTCCACCTCGATTTCCAGATTGATTTCGTTATCTTCCACAAGGAGGATTCGGCGTTGTTGCAGTGCATGCGCTTGTGCCTGGCTTTTCGGCTGGAAAGGCTGGAACTGCCGGTTCTGTATGCGGAGGCTGAGTGTTATGATAAAGGTGCTTCCTTGGCCGGAAGCGCTGGTTACTTCGATGGTTCCGCCCATCATATCTACAATATTTTTCGTAATGGTAAGGCCGAGCCCTGTGCCATATATACCGCTTAAAGTTGTATTTTGCTGGCGCTCAAAAGGCTCGAATATATGTTCCATAAAAGATTCGCTGATGCCTATGCCGTTGTCTTGGACGATAAATTGGTATGTAGCGTGTTCCCTGTCCGTGGATTCCGTTTCTTTGACCGTAATGGAGACTTTGCCTTTGAATTCCGTATATTTTACCGCGTTGCGGGTAAGCCGCAGGAGTATCTGGAAAAGTTTCTGCCGGTCGCTATATACGGTGTAGTGCTTGAGCCCGGAGATATTCAAAGAAAGGTCGATATCCTTTTCAGAGGCTCTTGGCGTAATAGCGGATTGGATTTCCTGAATAATATCCAGAAGGCTGCACTCGCTTTCTTCTATTTGCATTTTGTCGGCTTCGATGCTCGATATTTCCAGAACATCATTAATCAGCCGAAGAAGCTGGTCGCTGGATGTTTCGATCATATTCAGGTATTCCCGGACTTTCTCCTTTTCATCGATATGCTTTTTTGCCAGAGTGGCAAAGCCTATGATCGCGTTCATAGGAGTCCGTATATCGTGGGACATATTGGAAAGAAAAGTGTTTTTGGCGATATTGGAAGATTTTGCCTGTTCCAGGGCATCCTTCAACATTTTCTTTTGTTCCAGTTCGTATTTGATTTCGTCGTCCACGCTTCGATATCCCATAACGATTTGGGAAACATGATCACGGTTTCCAATATTTACAATGCGGAGCTGGAGGTATTCCTCTTTTTCGTTTTGAATAATCCGGTAATTGATATGGAAAGAATTATTTTTGGATAGTTTCTGACGGATATAGTCGGCATTGGTAGCCTGTAAAAGACTGCCCCGGTCGGATGGATGCACCCATTTTTTCGCATATTCTTCATCAAACCCGATAAATGGGCAGACGGTATTAATATCCTGGAATTTATGCCGGAACCGATGGCTGATCCGGTATGCCTGGATTCTGTCCAAATCCAGGTCGGCATAAAAAATGGATTCATAGTCGATGCTGAGGCCGGCGATCATGCCGAGACGCCTGAGTTGTTCCTGGAGCTGTTCTTCTTTTTCCTGCAGCTGGCGTTTCTTTCGTTCCGTGATATCTACTACAAACACATAAAAAATATTGCCGTTATAATCGTGCTGGGTAAAATGGCCATAATCTTCCAGCCAGCGTACTTCGCCGCCTTTTTGGATAATCCGGTATTCCACATAGTCCATATCGTCATCGTTATCGGCGATCTGCTCCCGGATGCTTTGTTCCACTTCTTCTATATCATCGGGATGAACAAGCCCCCGAAAGGAATTGCCGGTAATTTCCCGAAATTCTTCCATTGTCTGGCAATTAAAAATTTTTAACATGGACTTATTGGCATATAAGATTTCTTCTTTTCCAGTGGCGCGGTAAATAAAAAAGCCGCCCGGCATTTTGTTGGCAAGTTTTTTTACATAGTCGGCTGCCTGTATATCAGCAGCTGAATATCCTTCTTGATTGATCAGTCCGTCCAAAACATTACCTCCAAGTTCTGTTGATAAAGCATGTAACTACGTTAAATTTATCATATCACTTTCGAAATAATCTGTATAGAATTTTTTCTGTTTTCGATGCCCGATGCACAAAGACTTGCACGAAGAAAAAAGAAAAGGTATAATAAACAAAATCGGAAGCAGAAAGTCATGGCATAAACAGAAAAGAGGATGAGAAATGCTGGATGTGCGTAATCTGACCTATGAGGTCATAGAAAATGGTGAAAAGATTACAATAGTGAAAGATATTAATTTTACGGTGGGGGACGGGGAAATGCTGGTAGTCACCGGGCCGAACGGGGGCGGAAAGTCTACGGTGGCCAAGCTTCTTATGGGAGTCCTTGCCGCTTCGGAAGGGAAGATCCTGCTGGATGGAGAGGATATCACAGGGATGAGCCTGGACGAAAGGGCGAATGCGGGAATTGGTTATGCTTTCCAGCAGCCCCCTGCCTTTAAGGGGATGACGATCCGGCGGCTGCTGAATCTGGCGGCTGGAAAGGATCTGCCGGAGCATGTATGCTGCGATCTGCTCAGCAGCGTGGGGATGTGTGCAGGGGAATATTTGGACAGGGAAGTGGACGCTACGTTGTCGGGAGGAGAAAGGAAACGGGTGGAAATCGCTACTGTTCTGGCAAAAAGCCATAAGCTCTGTATTTTTGACGAACCAGAGGCAGGCATAGATTTATGGAGTTTTTCTATGCTTGTGGACGAATTTGAGAAGATCCACAGGGAAAAAAAGGAAACCCTTCTGCTGATTTCCCATCAGGAGAAGATCATCCGTATGGCGGATCGGATATTGGTCATCCGGGAGGGAATGGTAGATGCATGCGGCGGCGCAGAGGAAATCCTTCCGGGGCTGTTCGGGGATGGACGGGAATGCGCGTGTATAAACAGGAAAGGAGTCGGCGGCTATGGAATTGGATGCGGTAACAAATAGCGTTTTGAAGACGATAGATGCGAGCGGTTTCCGCCAGGAAGGAGCATATAATCTTAGATATAACGGACAGGCGCTTTGCCATGGCGACAGCGAGCATATTAAAATAAGAAGAAAAGAAGACAAGCCGGGAATCGATGTATACATCAGCGGCGAGGCAAGGGGAGAACAGGTGCATATCCCTGTGGTGATCGCAAAGTCCGGCGTGACGGATATCGTATATAATGACTTTTATATCGAGGAAGGCGCGGATGTAGTGATCGTTGCGGGATGCGGCATTCATAACAGCGGCTGCAACGAGGCGCGGCATGACGGGATACACGCTTTTCATGTAGGAAAAAATGCGAAGGTGGTTTATGAAGAAAAACATTATGGAGAAGGGGAGGGAACCGGGCGAAATATATTGAATCCGGTAACGCGGATTGACCTGGAAGAAGGGGCAATATTTACGTTGGATACGGCTCAGATCCGGGGAGTGGATTCCACGGAAAGGAAAACGGATGTGGATATGGGGCCGGGGAGCAGGCTGGTCGTTATGGAAAAATTGATGACTCATGGCAGCCAGTCGGCGGTTTCCAATATGGAAGTGAGAATGAACGGCAGCGGCAGTTCCGCGCAGATCGTATCCCGTTCCGTAGCGAAGGGAATCTCGCGTCAGACGTTCCATCCTAACGCGGTGGGGAACGCCCTTTGCAAGGCTCATATCCAGTGCGATTCGATTATTATGGATGAAGCGCAGGTGTGTTCCATACCGGAAATAGATGCAAGAAACGTGGATGCCCAAATCGTCCATGAAGCCGCCATTGGAAGAATCAATACGGAGCAGCTTTTGAAACTGCGTTCTTTTGGAATGACGGAAGAGGAAGCGGAGGCCGTTATAATCGAAAGTTTCCTTCGATGAAAGTTTCCTTCGATAAAGCATGCTCCGGTAATTTTTATAAGGATCCATATTATCAGGCAGGGAGGATATTCTTCCCTGCCTGGTAACATTATATGTAATATTCGGTTATTTGATAAACATATCCACTTTCTGTATATGGTTGACCAGCCAGTTGATAAGGAATTCCAGAAGCTGTTCCACAGTGTCGTTCTGGGTTTCAAAATCATCCTCGATTTCATCCAGATCGATTTCAAGAAGACTGTCTTCAAACTGGCGGTGCTGTGCGGCATGTTCCTTTATATAGGCGTAATGGATGCTTTTCTGGTAAGCTTCTTCGTGGGCAAAATGTGTTTTGGTATAATTGATGAGTTCGGATACTAAGTGTATGATGCGGTCGGATTTGTCCTGCAGAAGATCATCGTAAAGCAGTTCATGGGTTTCCTCTGCCAATTCAAACAGACGCGTATGCTCTTTGTCAATAAATTCAATGCCGGTGTAATATTCTGGTTTCATTGTGTACATAATAACATCTCCTTGATTCGATTTTATGGAATAAAAAACCTTTCCTGTATATATTTGGCGGCCGCTATGGCCATATACCCATCTTATCACCGCATTTGCAAAAAATCAATTGGTTATATGGTATCATTTTCCGCTTCCGGCCCGGCTTAAAATTCTTTTTTGGAAAAAATAGAGCAGCTTATTTTGAACATCAAATAGTTCCAGATAAGCGCGATGGCCGGAGAGGCATACAGGAGGGCTGCCAGGAGGGAATCGGTCATGGTAATGCCAAGGGCAGCCAGCAGGCGGTATGCGATATAGCAGATGGCAACCGGGATGAAAACGGATGCGAACACGAGAATACGGCCTTTTTCGGCGCCGAATTTTAAAGTGAGGGGAATGGATATGCTGCCGAAAACGGTAGAAAATGCCAAAGCGGTAAGCGCTGCCATAGAAAGCGGCATTTCGGAAAGGGTTTCCGGTACAATGCCCATGGTTCTATGGATAAAACCCCCGATGGTTCCAAAAATAAGGCCGAACAGAACGCCGATGGAGGAAAAAAGAAAAAGGACGATATACTTGCTGGCAACCAGATCATTTCTGGAGACGGGCATGACTAATGCATAAGGCGTCCAGTTGGAACGCTCGTCGAAAGAAAAGGTGGTGACGATCATCATGCTGCACAAGAGCGCGCATGTATAGACATATCCTTGTATGCCGGAGGAGGGAAGAAATACGACGGCGAAAAAAAGAAGGATAAAGAGCATGGATTTGCTATTGTGGCTGATATTATATAAATCTTTTAAAACAAGGCTTTTCATTTCGGCTGTTCTCCTTTCACATATAACAAGAGGATATCATCGATCGATGCATCATCAATGACCGCATTTTTATACTTGCGCCGCGCGCTTTCTTTATCGGCAGTTAATACGTTCCATTGGTAGTCGTCTTTCCGGCAGGCAAGGATTTCTGACGGATCGATGGAATGGAAGACTTCCGTTTTGCAACGGATGATTCCATACCGATACCGGAGTTCGTCTTTCGATTTGCAAAAAAGAACCTTTCCTTGGTGGATAAACGTAATATAGTCTGCTATTTTTTCAAGATCGCTGGAGATATGGGAGGACATCAGGATAGAATGGTTTTCATCCTGGACGAATTCCAGGAAAACATCCAGAATATCATCCCTTATTACCGGATCCAGGCCGCTGGTCGCTTCGTCCAGAATAAGCAGTTTGGGATTGTGGGAAAGCGCGGCCGCAATACATAGTTTTGTTTTCATTCCTTTGGAAAACTCTTTGATTTCCTTGTCGGCAGGAAGCTTGAAACGCCGGAGGTAATCGCTGTAAAGGGAGCTGTTCCACTGCTTGTATGCGGCGTTGGAAATGCTGCCGACTTTAGCGGGCGTCAAGGTTTCGTAAAAATTGATGCCGTCAAATACAACGCCGATATCCTCCCTTAGATTTTCGTTCATGGAAAGCTCCTGCCCCCAGAAAGAAACCTTCCCGTCCTCTTTTTTAATAAGGCCGAGGGCGGCTTTGATCGTTGTGCTTTTACCCGCTCCGTTTTCGCCGATCAATCCCATGATGGAGCCTTTGGGTATGGAAAAGGAAACGTGGTCCAGCAAGAAGCCGGAATATTGTTTGGTTAGATTTTCGATCTGTAAAATTGCGTCTGTCATTTTTTTCTCCATTTCTGCGCTCTTCTTATTCTTCTTCCTGATAAAAGATTGTGAGAAGTTCTATCATCTTGTCCAGGGGAATCCCGCTTGCGCGCGCAATATCCGCAGCTTCCTGCAAATGTTCTTCTGCCCGCCGCTGCTGTTCTTCCTGAAAAAAGTCTTTGTTCCGGGCAGATATGAAACTGCCCCGGCCCACGGTGGTTTCAATAAATCCGTCCCGCTGCAGGTCTTCGTACGCCTTTTGCACGGTGATGACGCTGACATGGATGGACTTTGCCAATGAACGCATGGAAGGAATAGGGTCTCCTGTCTGCAGTTCCCCGCTCATCACCATTGCTTTGATTTGTGAGGTAATCTGTTCATAAATGGGTTTATTTGTATTACTGCTGATTATGATTTCCACATGTGTACTCCTTTGTGCAATAATGTACTTATTGATTAAGTACATTATATTCATTAGGTATATTATTGTCAAGAGGAAAATTATGATAAGTGAAAATATGGGAATCCATTTTTGTAGACGGAATTGCTAATGGTATGCAACAGCAAAAACCGTCCCCCCTTACCGCCCCTCTCTGCCTTTCTTCCGCCTCCCTCTTCCAGCGCGCTATCCCGTCCCCAAAAATGGATTCCCTCCGTTCCTTTCATTGAAACATCTAACATATTGTGCTACACTAACTGTGTTGCATGAACATCGTTGCATTGAGGGGTAATAAGGCGGGGGATGGGACAAGCGGAAAGAATGGAGGATATGGATGAAAAATGAGTTATTTTCCATTGGGCCGTTTACTATATATGGTTATGGCCTGATGATAGCAATTGGTATTATTTCGGCATATTTTGTAGGGGAATACCGGGCAAAAAAATATGGTTTAGAGGCGGATCATGTATTTAATTATGTCATCTGGTGCGTGGTGGGAGGCTTTTCCGGTTCGAAATTGCTGTATTTTATTACAAATATAAAAAATATAATGGAAAATCCGGATATCATGCATCATTTAGCAGACGGGTGGGTCGTTTACGGGGGGATTATAGGCGGTATTTTGTCTGCCATGCTGTATTCGAAAATCAAGGGGCTGAAATTCCTCGCTTATTTTGACATGCTGATCCCTTCCGTGGCATTGGCGCAGGGATTCGGCCGGATCGGATGTTTTCTGGCAGGATGCTGTTATGGAAAGGAGACAGAAAGCCCTTTGGGTATCATATTCCATGAATCGAAGTATGCGCCGAACGGCATCCGCCTTCTGCCGACGCAGCTGATTTCCAGCGGCCTTGATTTTTTGCTTTTTTTTGTTTTGATCTGGTATGCCAAAAGAAAGAAAGGGGACGGGCAGATCGGCGGGCTGTATTTGGTTCTGTATAGTGTCGGAAGGTTTATACTGGAGTTTTACAGGGGCGATCTGATAAGAGGAAGCGTGGGTTTTTTATCTACATCGCAGTTTATTTCTATTTTTACGGTGGCGGCGGGCATCGCCTTGTTTGTGGCCGGCGGGAAAAAGAAAAGTGGATGATATAGGGGGGATATGGTAAAATAAAGGAAAAAGGGGAGTACAAGGGATGATAACAGAGAATATGCTTGCAAGAAATCTGGTTTCAGCAGGTAAGAACGCATCTTATGACGCATCGTGCAAAAGGCTGTTGGCAAATAAGGAGATTCTTGCATGGATCATGAAAAGCTGTTTGGAAGAGTATCGTGATTTTGATGTGGATGAAATTGCGGAGAAATATATAGAAGGTGATCCCCAAGTTGCGCAAATGGAGTTAAATCCGGATGAGGGGATGGGAGAAAGCGGGCAAATAAAGGGGATGAATACAGAAGACAGCACGATTCGGGAAGGCACGATTGCGTATGATATTCGTTTCTGGGCTACAGTTCCAAAAAAGGCAGAGGCCATAAGGCTGATTATAAATATAGAAGCGCAAAATGATTTTTACCCCGGATATCCTCTCGTTAAACGTGGTATTTATTACTGTAGCCGTATGATTTCATCACAATATGGAACAGAGTTTATAGAAGCGCATTATGAAAAAATGAAAAAAGTTTATTCTATATGGATATGTCCGCATCCGCCAAAAAACAGGGAGAATACTATTACGAGGTATTTCATCCAAGAAGAAAATCTGATAGGGGAGGCATTGGAAAAGCGGGAAAATTATGATCTGATGACTGTAATTATGATTTGCCTGGGACGTTCTGGGAGTGACAGATATCAGGGAATATTAAAGCTTTTGGATGTATTGCTTTCATCGGAAAAGGAAGTGGAGGAGAAAAAGAAGATTCTGCAGGAGGAATTTGATATCAGGATGACAAAGACATTGGAAAGCGAGGTGTCGATTATGTGTAATCTAAGCAAAGGAATAGAAGAGAGCGGAATAAAAAAAGGAATAAAAGAAGGAATAAAAGAAGGGGTTCTGTCTTCAATAAAGAATCTGATGGAAAGTATGGGGTGGCCTGTGGAACAGGCGATGGAGGCATTGAAGGTTCCGAAGTCAGAGCAACAGCAGTATGCCAATATGCTGGCCGGAATACGGGAAGGAAACAGAGATTCCGAATAGATGGATCCGCGCGGAGGGCAGATAAGACAAGGAGAAAAGGGTAAATATGTATGATGTGATTATTATCGGGGCAGGGGTAAGCGGCTGTGCAGTCGCCCGTGAGTTATCCGCATATAAATGGAAGGCGGCAGTGCTGGAGAAAGCTTCCGATATTTGCGAAGGAACTTCCAAGGCGAATAGCGGTATTGTCCATGCAGGCTATGATGCGAAGCCAGGAACGAAGAAGGCGGCTCTGAACCTGAGGGGGAATCGTTTGATGGAGGGTCTTTCCGGGCAGCTTGACTTTCCGTTTCGGAGGAATGGCTCCCTGGTTCTTTGCTTTGATGAGGCAGACAGGGAAAAACTGGAGGAATTGCTGGAACGGGGAAAGAAAAACGGCGTGGAGGGACTGCGGATTGTAGAAGGGGAAGAACTTGCCGGATTGGAACCGAATTTGTCCCGCGGGGTGATTGCCGCGCTATATGCGCCAACGGGAGGGATCGTCTGCCCTTTTGGGCTGACGATCGCTTTGGCGGAAAATGCGTCGGTCAATGGTGTGGAATTTTATTTGGATACGGAAGTGGATAAGATCGTAAAAGTAGAAGAGGGGTACCGCCTGGAGACGGCGAAAGGGGAGTTTTTTACGAAAGTGGTGGTGAATGCGGCAGGAGTATATGCGGATGTTTTCCATAATATGGTAAGCGGGCATAAGCTGCATATTACGCCGAGGAAGGGGGAGTACTGCCTGTTTGACAAAACGGCGGGAGGGTATGTTTCCCATACGGTGTTCCAGATGCCGACAAAATACGGAAAAGGGGTATTGGTGACTCCTACGGTTCATGGAAACCTATTGGCCGGCCCTACGGCGGAAGATATTATGGATAAGGAAGGCGTGAATACGACCGCATCAGGACTGGAAGCAGTGCTGGAAAGGGGGGCGGTGAGTGTCAACGGCCTGCCCGCAGGAAAAATCATTACTTCATTTGCCGGGCTGAGGGCGCATGAGGCGGGGGGCGATTTTGTCATAGGAGAAGCGGAGGATGCCAAAGGGTTTATCGATGTGGCCGGGATAGAATCCCCGGGGCTTACGTGCGCGCCGGCGATAGGGGAATACGTGGCCGGTATCATCCGGGATATCCTGCCTGCAGAGAAAAAAGAAGATTTTATCAAAGAAAGAAAAGGAATTTTTTCTATGGCGGAAGCGGAGGATGAGGAAAGGCAGGAAATGATCAGGGAAAATCCGGCTTATGCTCATGTGGTATGCCGCTGCGAGCTGGTGACGGAAGGGGAGATTCTGGATGCAATCCACAGGCCTCTTGGCGCGAAGACGCTGGACGGGGTGAAACGCCGTACACGGGCAGGGATGGGACGATGCCAGTCCGGCTTTTGCTCCCCGAAAGTCATAGAGATATTGGCGGGGGAACTGGGAAAAGATATCGGCGAGATTACGAAGGCAGGAGGAAAATCCGTTTTTTTGACCGGGGAAAATAAGGAATGACGCGGAAGACGGCGAAAATGAGAGGAAGCATGGACAGAAAAGCAGATATTGTAATTGTGGGAGGAGGACCGGCGGGACTGGCGGCGGCGGCCGGGGCATGCCGTGAAGGCGTAAAGGCCGACAGGATATGTATTGTCGAACGAGATGGTGAACTGGGCGGCATATTGAATCAGTGTATCCATAATGGTTTTGGGCTGCATACTTTTCAAGAAGAGCTGACGGGGCCGGAATATGCGGCCAGGTATATCGACCGAGTGGAGGAGATGGGAATTTCTTGTCTGATGCATACGATCGTGGCAGATATCCGGATAGAAGCGGATGGCAGAAAAAGAGTGGTAGTTATGAACCGTTCGGACGGCATGTTCGGGATAGCGGCGGAAGCTGTCGTGCTGGCGATGGGATGCCGGGAACGTCCGCGGGGGGCGCTGAATATACCGGGTTACCGGCCGGCTGGAATTTATTCTGCAGGGACAGCCCAACATTATGTGAATATCGAAGGGCGGATGCCGGGAAAAGAAGCGGTCATTTTAGGCTCCGGCGATATTGGACTGATTATGGCAAGGCGTATGACGTTAGAAGGGGCAAAGGTGAAGCTGGTTGCGGAACTGATGCCGTATTCCGGCGGATTGAAAAGGAATATCGCGCAATGTCTGGACGATTACGGAATTCCTTTAAAACTGAGCCATACTGTTATCGATATTGATGGAAAAGAAAGGCTGAAAGGGGTAACAGTGGCGGAAGTAGGAAGGGACCGCAGGCCCGTTCCCGGAACGGAAGAATATATTCGTTGCGATACGCTTCTCCTCTCCTGCGGCCTTATACCGGAAAATGAATTATCTTCAGGAATGGGGGTTGTGCTGAATCCGGCAACATCCGGACCGGTGGTGAACGAAAGCCTGGAAACCAATATTCCGGGCGTATTTGCCTGCGGGAATGTACTCCATGTCCATGACCTGGTGGATTATGTATCGGAGGAGGCGGAAAATGCGGGGAGAAATGCTGCAGCTTATGTAAAGGGCGTTAGAAATGGAACGGAAGAAGAGGCTGTCGCAGTCAGATGCGCCGGAGGAGTACGCTATACGGTTCCTTCCCAGATACGTGTTGCTCATATGCCGGAAGAACAGATTGTCCGTTTCCGGGTAGGGAATGTTTATAAACATGCCTGCCTTACCGTTCGGTTTAATGATAAGGTAGTGATGAAAGTAAATAAAAAGGTCATGGCTCCCGGAGAAATGGAGCAGATTAAGTTGAAAAAGAACAAATTGGAAGAGTTTGCGGGACTGCGCGAGATCACTGTGTCTGTAGAGAACTGGGATTCCGGGCGGCAGACCAGCATATGAAGAGAGGGAAAGAAAATTGCAGGGAAGGGAAGAATGGCCGAAGAAAACGGAACTGACTTGCATCCGCTGTCCGATAGGATGCATATTGACGGTGACAGAAAACCAGGACGGAACGGTCGATGTAACGGGGAATACCTGTAACAAGGGGGCGGATTACGGGAAGAAAGAGACGACAAATCCGACGCGGACGGTAACCTCCACAGTAAAGGTAAAGAACGGAAGCCGGCCGGTGGTATCGGTAAAGACGAAAGAGGACATCCCAAAAGGGAAAATCACAGATTGCATGAAAGCGTTAAAAGGGATCGAGGCAGAAGCTCCGGTAAGGATCGGAGATATTATTTTAAGCAATGCTGGCGGAACAGGGGTGGATATTGTGGCTACAAAAAACATCGATAAAGGAAAAACGGACTGAAAACAAGGAAGGATACGGGGCGAAGTATGGGAAAATATATTATGGCGTTGGATCAGGGGACGACAAGTTCCAGATGTATTTTATTCGATAAGCAGGGAAAGATACTGAGCATGGCTCAGAAAGAGTTTTCACAGATATATCCGAATCCCGGATGGGTGGAGCATAATCCAATGGAGATCTGGTCTTCCCAGATGGCAGTGGCTACGGAAGCTATGGCGATCGTAGGCGCGGGAGCAAAGGATATCAGTGGAATAGGCATTACCAACCAACGGGAGACGGCTGTCGTATGGGATAAAAAAACAGGAATTCCTATATATAACGCTATTGTATGGCAGTGCCGCCGTACGGCGGAGCAGATCGATGCCCTGAACGCGGAAGGCTATGGGGAGACTATAAGAAAGAAAACAGGGCTGGTTCCCGATGCTTATTTTTCGGCCACAAAGATTGCATGGATCTTGGATCATGTGGAGAATGCCAGGGAAAGAGCCGGGGCGGGGGAGTTGTTGTTCGGAACTGTGGATACATGGCTGATCTGGAATCTGACAAAAGGAGCTGTGCATGTAACGGATTATACCAATGCCTCCCGCACAATGTTGTTTAATATCCACGAACTGAGATGGGATAAGGAACTGCTGGAGAAATTTGATATTCCGGAATGCATGCTGCCCCAGGTAAAGCCGTCCAGCTGCATCTACGGTTATACGGACGCGGGCGTCCTGGGAGGAAATATTCCCATTGCAGGAGCTGCGGGGGATCAGCAGGCAGCTTTGTTCGGCCAATGCTGCTTTGAGCAGGGCCAAGTGAAAAATACATATGGCACCGGCTGTTTTCTGCTGATGAATACCGGGCATACGGCGATCGAATCCCGCCATGGGCTGCTGACGACCATAGCGGCAGGAACCGGGGAGGGGGCGGAGTATGCGCTGGAAGGCAGCGTATTCGTAGCCGGCGCGGCGGTTCAATGGCTGAGGGATGAAATGCGCATGATAAAGAATGCCGCCCAGACGGAAGAGTATGCCGGAGCAGTCGATGACACGGCAGGGGTGTATATCGTGCCCGCTTTTGCAGGAATGGGGGCGCCTTATTGGAACCAGCATGCGAGGGGAACGGTGACGGGTATTACGAGAGGCTGCAAAAAAGAGCATTTGATACGCGCCGCTTTGGAGTCTATCGCCTATCAGACGGCCGATGTCCTCCGGGCGATGGAAGAAGACTCGGGGATCCATTTGAAAGAGCTGAAAGTGGACGGAGGAGCCAGTGCCAATGATTTTCTGATGAAGTTCCAGTCCGATATTATCCATACAAAGGTATACAGGCCGGAGTGTATTGAGACAACTGCCTTGGGGGCGGCATACCTGGCAGGGCTTGCTACTGGATATTATAAAAATAAAGAAGAAATACGCGAAAATTGGAGGCTTGGAAAGATTTTTGAACCCTCTATGGATAAGGAAAAGAGGGAAGGGCTGCTGAAGGGATGGAAACGCGCCGTCCGTTGTACGATTGCTTATAGCAGCGAAGCGGAGGAATAAAGGCGGGATGCCTATAATTTCCTTACTTCTTCAATATAATGTATGGTTTCCCAATGGCTGAGCTGGCTGATAATATCGGAATGGAGATATTTGCCGTTTAAGTTAAGTTCCAGCTGGATCATAAGGTCTCCTTCCGGGGAAGCCATATGTTTTTCCAGCTGCAATATTTCATAATTTTTTTCCGAAAAGAATGCCATGATCTGGTGCAGCCCGGCATGCTTGTCTATTTCCATATAAATAGTGATCTTCTGGTTATATTTCTCGATATATCTGCTGATCGGGGACATTACGATAATAATAAACATCATAATGGCGAACGCAATCAGGCTGGAAACGATCATGCCGGCTCCGGCAGAAAGGCCTAGGATAGCGGTCGCCCATAGGGTTGCCGCAGTGGTAAGCCCCCGGATCCTGTTTCTGGCAGTCATAATAATGCTGCCCATGCCGAGGAACCCGACTCCGCTGATGACTTGGGCGGCAAGGCGGGCGCTGTCCCCGCTTCCATAATTGCCCACCAGATATTCGTTAATGATCATTGTGAAGGCAGAGGCCACGCAGACGATAGAAAATGTGCGGAGCCCTGCCGTACTTTTTTTAGAAGCTCTTTCATATCCAATTACCGCTCCCATAACCATAGCCATCATAAGCCGGATGATGATCGACAAATATTCCGTGCTTCCCATAATTTTCACTTCATGAATCATTCCATCCCCTCCATTTTTTGAATTGGTATCTGACAGATTTTAAAGAATATATGGAAAAACCGCAGATCCTTCGACAGATTTTAAGACACCGGCAGACATCTTAGATGTCTGTTTATATTGTAACTTTTCCACATCATTTTGTATAGGAAAATCGTAAAATAGGATTTAAATGGTATGTAAATATAGGATGAGGAAGAAAATCGTAAAATAAAACGTCAAACAACGAAAAAAAACGAAAATAATTCGAAAAAAAACGAAAGCACACTTGAAATATATGGTATATTAATGGTAAAATAAAAAGTAAAATCGGGGGTAAGGGGTTATGTCCGATTTTGGGGGTAAATTAGGAGAAGATAGTGCTTGGATGCAGATAAAGAGAAAGGTATGGTTGTTGTTATGGGGACGAGGAAAGGATTTGCGTTTGGAGCAAAAGAAAAAAAGAAATGGGGGAGAACAAAGCAGGAAAGGGTGAAGATCCCAAGAATCAAGATTAAGGATATCAAACCGGGAAAAGTCAAACCGGAACGAATAAGGCCGGCCGGAGAAGGGAATGGGAGGATCCGTGCCGTTGGGAATATGCTTGGAAAGGCCAGCATTATGGGAACATTGCTAAAAGCCTTTCTTGTACCTGTCATATTAATTATTATATTGGGGAGCATTTCTTATATAACGGCGTCTAATATCATTAAGGATAAGGTGGAGGAATCGTCCAGAAATACGATTTCCGCAGTAGGAATGTACGGGGAACTTTTAGCAGGGAATGTATCCTCGAAAGCATTGGAGCGGGTGATAGGGGGGAATCTGTCTTCGTATTACGAAATATATTATAAGATAGAGGATGCCAAGGCAATGCAGTACTGGCGCGATGCCAAGAAGGATCTGCTTCAGATGAAAGCGAGCGTGCAATATATTTACAGCTATCATATTATACCGGAAAAGGGTACTTATCTGACTTCCCTGTCGGTGAGCATGGGCGATGATCCATGGCAGGGATTTATGGAGTCGGAGGAGGGAAAGTATTTACAGGGCAATTCCATGCAGAATACGGCATGGCTGGGTTACCACAGTTATCTGGATGAACAGCTTTCTATTTCGCCGGATCGATACGCGGTTGCTTTTTACCAAAAGTTTCCGAAGACTAACGCTTACCTTGTGCTGGATCTTACGACTGAGGCGGTAGAAGAAATGCTGAGAGAGATGGATTTCGGTGAAAACAGCATGAAGGCGTTGATTTCGCAGGACGGGCGCGAGATCATCCGCAGACAGAGCGGAGATGCGGATGTGGCGATGGAAAGCGGCGGCGGGCCGGTTTTTACGGACAAAGAGTTTTACATAGCGAGCAGGGATAAGACGGAACCCGGAAGCGAGTATGTGGAATATGAAGGGGAAAAATATTTATATGTATATGCTCCTATGGGAAAAACAGGGATGATGCTCTGCGGCTTGATTCCGCAGGATAATATTGTAAAAGAAGTGCGGTCGATCAGGAATTTAAGCATTATTATGATTATACTTGCTTCTATTATAGCTTTTGTCATTGGGAGCAGGATCGCGATGGGCATCAGCGGCACAGTAAAAATTATGACAAACGGTATGGATAAAGTGGCGGAGGGGGATCTGACGCAGGAATTCCATATTAAACGGAAAGATGAATTCAGCCTTCTGGCAAGAGGGATGAACAATATGCTTTCCAACATGCGTGTTCTCATGGGCGATATGCAGAAGTTTGGGAACAAGGTAAACGAAATGGCCGATGGAGTAGCGGAAAAATCAGATATTATCAATACTTCCATCCGGGAGATATCCACAGCGGTGGACGATGTGGCGGCAGGCGCGCAAAGGCAGGCGGAGGAAGCGGATGTAAGCAATCATATGATGACCGGATTTGCTGAAAAGGTGGACGGTATATGCGCTGGAACGGACGACATGGGGAATACGATCGATAAAGCAACGACGGCGGTGGAACAAGGGCGGATTATCGTGGATGAACTAAACAGGAAGTCGGAAACCACGGTATCCATTACAAAGATCCTTATGAAAAATATCAATGATGTACAAGAACGTTCTTCAGCGATCGAAGGCTTTATTGATACGATAAACAGCATTGCGAAACAGACCAATCTGTTGTCCCTGAATGCTTCCATTGAAGCAGCCAGAGCCGGTGAAAACGGCAGGGGATTTATGGTGGTGGCGGAACAGATACGGAAGCTGGCGGATGAATCCATGCAGGCGGGCAAAAATATTAAGAAGATTGTGGAAAGTATTTTGGCAACCACGGAGAAAACGACGGAATCCGCAAGAGAAGCGGAGACGATCGTATTTGAACAGGCGGGCGCTTTGCAGGAGACAATAGAAGTGTTCGGGGAGATCAACCAGTGCGTGGAGATACTTGTTAATGGGTTGAAAGATATTGCGGATAATATGCAACTGATGAGCGGGGAAAAGGAGCAGGTGCAGGATTCGATCAGCCATATTTCCGTTGTCACCGAACAAGCGGCGGTGGCTACGGAAGAAATTACTTCCACGCTGGATAAGCAGGTAAAAATTATTTCTGATCTGGCGGGGAATGTGGAATTACTGAAACAGGAAGCTGACGCGCTGGATCGGTCGATGGGCAGATTTGTGGTGTAGAAGCTTTTAGAGGAGTATGGAACGGCAGGAGGTTTGTAGTGAAGGGCGGAAGAAAAGCGGCTTTGATTATGGCAGGAGTTTGTTTGGGCGTATTATTGGCAGGGGAATCGTCAGAGGCCTCAGGACGGCTGGCAGAGGAGGGAGCGGGGGCGCGGAAGAACCAAAGGGAAAGGGTGGAGCCGCTGGAAAAGAGGCCTGTTTCTTTGCCGGCGCTGCCGGAAGAAGGAAGAGGAATTGCTGATTTTGTGCCGGATGGCTGGAAACTTCTGGACAGTACCGGAACGGATTTTAACGGGGATGGGATTACGGATTATATAGGAGTGCTGGAAACGGAGGGTTCAATGGATATCGGCGGGCAAATGGGTTGGCCGCCCCGCATTTTGTTTGCTGCGGCAAGTATAGGAGAAGGGCGGTACCGGCTGGATTTCCAGAATGAAAACCTGATCCGCACGAGAAGCGAAGGAGGCGTATACGGGGATCCCTATCTGCCTTTGACGGCGGAGGGGAATTCTTTTACCACGCATACTTATGGCGGGAGCGCTTGGAAATGGTCGGAAGATTATACGTATACATATAAAGAGGGAATCTGGTATCTCTTATCGTCGGAAAAAATTTATGGGTATGGATGGTATGAGACGGATTATAAAAAAAATGACTGGGAAAGCGGAATCGGAGTTCGAAAGAAGCGCAGTTCTGAATTTGACGAGATGGAGAAACACTGGGAGGAAGAGGATCCTGCGTACGACCTTGTTTACGAAGTATCGCTGGATGCCCCTATGACTCTCCAACAGGCGGGCAGGCGGTGGTGGCTTGCCACGGACCGGGTCAGGGACTGGGAAGTAAAAAAGGTGGAGTTTGCGGAGGAAATAGAGCCTTGGGATGTTTCGGAAGAACTTCCGGGAAAAAGCACATGGTTCGGTGACTGCGACGAGGAATGCGCGCTTTATACATTTCAGCACGGTGGAAAAAATTATATCGGCCTGTATCAGTGGCGGGATAAAACCTTAAGGATCATGGGGGAGACAGAAGAGAAAATGGACAGCCTGCAGAGATATGAGGGCAGTATATACTATTCCACAGAAATAAAAGAAGATATTAAATATAAAAAACAAGAAGACGGGCTGGAACAAATTGCAGAGGAAAACGAGGTGGTCGGAATGAGGCTGAACCGATTAAATGCGGATGGCAGCGGAAAGACCGTCCTGTTTGAATATCGGTATTCCGATGCAGAGCAGGAAATCAAAGAAAACAGACCGCCCTATTTATCGCTTATTTTTGAAATTAATGCAGGAGAGATTGTGGTGGAAGTATATAATGGGGAGGAACCCCATCCTTTTTACCGGATGAACACAGATGGAAGCGGGCAGTGTTTCATCGGCCAGGTTCCATCCGAATAGCACGGAAATCAATTTTGTCAGGCGGGGGCTGGGCGGGAAGGAAGAGGGGCGGCGGGAGAAAACGGCAGAGGAAGAACCGCAGGGGAACAGGCTGGGAATGGTTTCACCGTGCCGGCTCCGGGAAATGGATTTTCTAAATATTCCGGGTAAAGCAGTATCAATCGGACGCAACCGCCCGCGATTCGCCATCCGGGCTCATGGCGGGCTTTTGGTGACATCCGTGTCACCAAATTGCTGTTTTCTGAACGGAATATTAAGAAAATCTCATTTTCCTACGTGAGGCAGCGGTGAAACCATTCCCAGCCTGTTTCCCCGCGGTTCTTCCTCTGCCGTTTTCTCCCGCCGCCCCTCTTCCTTCCCGCCCAGCTCCTGGCCTGACAAAATGGACTGTCCTGTCCGAATAGAATCCAGTATTCCATAATCCCCCCAACTGTGATAGAATGTATACATTGAATTTCAGGCAGAAACAATGAATGCCAGGGCAAATGGAGGAAAAAGCGGATGATTGCGACTCGATATAAAGAAATGCTAAACGGAAAATCAGTGATAAGGGAGCTTTCCGAATACGCCGCGGCGAGGGGGAAGGAAATCGGTTACGAGAATGTATTTGATTATAGCTTGGGAAATCCTTCCGTTCCCGCTCCGGAGGCGTTTAAGGACGCGATGGTCAGGCTGCTGACGGAGGAGGATTCCATGAAAGTGCATGGGTACAGCCCGAGCCTTGGGATCGTTTCGGTCAAAGAGAAAGTGGCGGCATCTTTAAATAGAAGATTTGGAATGAATTATACCCAGAAGCATATTTTTATGACGGCGGGCGCGGCAGGCGCGATCGCCCATGCGGTAAGAGCCGTGACGGTTCCCGGGGATGAAGTGCTGACTTTTGCTCCTTTTTTTCCGGAATATAATCCGTATATCAATTTGAGCGGGGCAAAGCTTAAGGTGGTTCCGGCAGATACGGAAAATTTCCAGGTGGATTTCGGGCGTTTTTCCGAAATGCTGACGGAGAAGGTGGCGGCCGTGCTGATCAATACGCCGAATAATCCGTCGGGAGTCGTATATACGAAAGAAACATTGGAAAAATTGGCGGATATGATGCGGCGGAAAGAGGAAGAATATGGACATGATATTTATCTGATTTCCGACGAGCCTTACCGGGAGATTCTTTTCGAAGGCGTGGAGGAAGTTTATGTATCGAAACTGTATGCGAATACGATCAGCTGCTATTCCTATTCCAAATCGCTGTCCGTGCCGGGGGAAAGGATCGGCTATATCGCGGTGAACCCCTCGTGCCGGGATGCGGAATTGATCGTGAATATGTGCGGGCAGATTTCGAGGGGAATCGGGCATAATTGTCCTTCCTCGATCATTCAGCTGGCAGCGGCGGAGGCAGTGGATGAGACATCGGATCTTTCCGTATATGAAAAGAACATGAATATTCTTTATGATGAACTGAAGAAGCTTGGCTTTACTTGCGTGAAACCAGGCGGGACATTTTATATTTTTCCGAAAGCCCTGGAGGAAGATGCGAAAATTTTCTGTGAGAAGGCCAAAAAATATGATTTGATTCTCGTGCCGGGAGATACTTTCGGATGCCCGGGGTATTTCCGCATGGCCTATTGCATCGATACCGAAAAAGTAGAGCGGTCGCTTCCGGCGTTAAGGAAATTCGTGGAAACAGAGTATGGAGGATCCGCATATGCGGGCTGAAAGAAAGGAATGGTATGGATATGAGTATGTATGAAGCGGGTCTTGTTTTAGAAGGCGGGGGAATGAAGGGAATCTATACGGCGGGAGTACTGGAATTTTTTCTCGATAAGGAAATAGAGTTTTCTTCCTGCTATGGAGTCTCTGCGGGAGCGTGCCATTTATGCAGCTTTTTATCGAAACAGAAGAAGCGGGCGTACCGGGTGGCGGTGAACTATCTGGATAATAAAAGGTATTGCGGGGCTTTCAGCCTTTTGACGACCGGAGACCTGTTCGGGACGGATATGTGCTATGACTTGATTCCGAATTATCTGGATCCATATGATTTTGAAGCCTTCCATAAATATGAAGGAAAGGCTTATGCCGTGGTGACAAATATACGGACGGGCAAGCCGGAATATATGAGGCTTAAGGACATGCATGAGGATATTCTTGCAGTCCGGGCTTCCAGTTCCATGCCTTTGGTTTCCAGAAAGGTGAAAATAGGAGAAGAATATTATTTGGACGGAGGGCTGGCGGATTCCATTCCGATCGTCCGCTCGGTTGCCGACGGAAATAAAAAGAATGTGGTTATTATGACGAAGGAGAGCGGTTTCCGCAGGGCGCCGGAGTCCGGGCTGGCAGCGGTCAAAGCCCGTTATATCCGATATCCAAAGGTATATGAACTGATGAAAGTAAGAGATAAGCAATATAATGAAACGCTGGACATCCTGGAGGAAATGGAAGCAGAAGGAAAGGCGTTTATTATCCGTCCGAAGAAAAAGAGCGGCGTGGGAAGGGTGGAAAAGGATAAACGGAAACTGGATGCGCTCTATGAAGAGGGATACAGGGATGCGGAGGAATGTTATTTGGATCTTTTGGAATATTTATCAAAGTAAGTGTAATCAGTACTTATTTCGATAATGCCGCGTATACTTGAACTAAAAGGAGGAAGGCGATGGTAGAGATATTAAAAGCGGTGCTGTTCGGCATCGTACAGGGGATTACGGAATGGCTTCCGGTCAGCAGCACGGGGCATATGATCCTGGTGAATGAGTTTGTGGCATTGGATGTCACCCCGGAATTTTTGGATGCGTTTCTTGTGGTCATACAGTTTGGTTCCATACTTGCGGTAGTCGTTTTGTTCTGGAATAAGATATTTCCTTTTGATTTTAAGAAAAAACCGGTGATAAAAAAGGATATTTTTACTTTATGGTTTAAAATTGTGGTGGCCTGTATCCCGGCTATCGTGGTGGGGCTGCCTTTTGACGATGTGTTCAGCGAATTATTTTATAACTATGTATGCGTCGCTATTGCGCTGATCGTATTCGGCGTTTTGTTCCTTGTGGTGGAGAACAGAAATAAAAGGAGAAAGCCCAAGGTAACGGATCTTTCCGGCGTGACTTACCAAATGGCGTTTGTGATCGGGATCTGGCAGCTGGTCGCGGCTATTTTTCCCGGCACATCCAGATCGGGCGCGACGATCATCGGCGCGCTGCTGCTTGGAATCTCAAGGACGACGGCGGCAGAGTTCACTTTCTTTTTGGCGATTCCCGTTATGTTCGGCGCCAGCCTGCTGAAGCTGGTAAAATTCGGACTGGCATTCAGCGCGGAGGAGTGGTCTATTCTTTTAGTGGGCATGGCGGTAGCATTTGCGGTATCGGTTGCCGTAATCCGTTTCCTGATGGGATATATTAAAAAACATGATTTTAAAATATTTGGATGGTACAGGATTGTGTTAGGAGTTATCGTTCTGGCATACTTTATGTTTCTTGCTTAAATACGCCGTTTTCAAGGAAAAAGCCGTATAAAAGTTGACAAGGCAGTAGAATTGAGCTAAACTATTTATCGTAAACAGAACCTGTAAAGGCTGTCTGCATCGCAGATGATGGAGAATCATGCTGCAGGAGGATATATGAGAAGTTAAATTTTGTAATACTTTCGAGGGGAGTCTCGATAGTGAAAGGAGAGGACATATGGCAGAATCGAAGAAGAAAACGGTTGCCGCTAAGACGGTGAAGACGGAAGCAGCAGTTGCCCCCGCAGAAGTGAAAGCGGATGCGGTTGAGACAAAAGAGGAAGTAAAGACAGCGGTCAAGAAGGAAGCAAAGGCAGCAACCAAAAAAGCGCCGGTAAAAAAGACGGCGGAAAAGAAGACGACAGTAAAGAAAACAGAGGGCGAGGAACCTAAGGCAAAGAAAGATGCTGTAACAGTACAGCCGGCAGTTCATTTCCAGTTTTCCGGTAAATCATATTCCACGGAGGATCTCCAGAAGATAGCGGCAGATGTATGGAAATACGATCTTCATAAGGAAGAGGAAGGGTATACCAGCCTGGAACTCTATGTAAAACCGGAGGAAAGCACCGTATACTATGTATTTAACGGAAATATTACGGGAAGCTTCTTTATTTAACTAAATGCCGGTTGGAATGTCAGTTGGCATAGGCAAAAAATATAATGACTTTGGCATATTTGGAGATGATATATGCTAAAGTCATTTTTTGTGCGATCCGAAGAATTGTACAGTCCGCAGGATGAACCAAAAGGCAGGGCTTTTGGCATCCGGATCATGGTGGGAAATGATGCCGTAATGAAAAACTTTAAGAATTATTTATAATTATTTTTGAAGTAATAGGTTGACATTATGGCGGGTAAGTGATATTTTATGGTAAGAAGATGTTAGCACTCTAAAAGGATGAGTGCTAACAGGGAAAGATAAGAAGGAGATGGTGGAGTGCAGGTATTGGATGAAAGAAAAATGAAAATATTGCAGGCCATTATCCGGAATTATCTTGAAACCGGAGAACCGGTGGGAAGCAGGACGATCTCAAAATATACGGATTTAAATTTGAGTTCTGCAACCATAAGAAATGAAATGGCAGATCTGGAAGAACTGGGATATATCGTCCAGCCGCATACTTCCGCAGGAAGGATACCGTCGGATAAAGGATACCGCTTGTATGTGGATCATATGATGGAGGAGAAAGAGCGGGAAGTGGAGGAACTGAAGGAGATCCTGCTGGAACGGGAAGATAAGATGGATCATCTTCTCAAACAGATGGCAAAGGTTCTTGCGCAGAACACCAATTATGCGACCATGATATCGGCTCCCCAGATCCATAGAAACAAAGTGAAATTTATTCAGTTATCGAGGATGGATGCCAACCAGCTCCTTGCCGTAATCGTTATCGAGGGCAATGTCATTAAGAATAATATCTTAAGCGTGGAGGACGCGCTGGACGATGAAACGCTGCTTAAGCTGAATATATTGCTGAACACCCATTTGAACGGGTTATCCTTAGAGGAGATCAATCTGAGCATGATAACCGCCATGAAGCAGCAAGCGGGAATACACAGTTCGATTGTGGGGAATGTGATTGACGCTGTGGCAGAGGCCATTAAGGCGGATGAGGATTTGGAAATATATACGAGCGGCACTAACAATATTTTTAAGTATCCCGAGCTGGCGGACAATCAGAAGGCCAGCGAGCTGATCAATACGTTTGAAGAGAAACAGCTGCTGAACGAATTGGTGGTGGATAGGCTTGCAGATGAAGCTAACACAGGCATCCAGATTTATATCGGGGATGAGACTCCGGTAAAGACTATGAAGGATTGCAGCGTGGTGACAGCGACTTACGAGCTGGAAGAGGGGATGAAGGGTACGATCGGTATTATCGGGCCGAAGCGGATGGACTACGACAAAGTGGTCGGAACGTTGAAAACTCTAATGCATCAGTTGGATGAACTGTATAATAAAAGAGAATAAAAAAGGGAGGAATGAGAAAATTGGCAGAGCAAAAGGATGTGAATATCGGGAATATGGACGACAATGGGATAAATAGCGGCGATATGGATAGCGAAGAAGCAGCAAATGAAGAGCTGGAAGAAGAAAGACTGGAAGAGGACGGCGGCTCCGGGATGGATGGGGCAGAGGAAGAAGATGTCCTGGAAGAGGCGGGATGCGGCGACAGCGACGACAATACCGCTGAAGATGCTGCTGACGGCAACGCCGCTAATTCCGGCGGAGAGGAAGCAACGGGGAAGAAGCTGTTTAAAAAGAAAAATAAGACGGACAAAAAGCAGGATGCGCTGAAGCAAAAAGTGGAGGAACTGGAGGACCGGGTAAAACGCCAGATGGCGGAATTCGATAACTTCAGGAAGCGTACCGATAAGGAAAAAACAGCGATGTATGAGATCGGAGCCAAAAGCGTGATCGAAAAAATTCTTCCGGTGGTGGATAATTTTGAGAGAGGCTTGGCGAGTGTTCCCGAAGAGGAAAAAGGCAATGGTTTTGCAGACGGGATGCAGATGATCTACAAACAGCTTATGACGGAGCTGGAAAATCTGGGGGTGAAGCCGATTGAGGCTGTGGGGCAGGAATTTGATCCCAATTACCATAACGCGGTTATGCAGGTGGAGAGCGAGGAATACGAAAGCGGCGTCATAGCCCAGGAACTGCAAAAGGGATATACGTACAGGGATTCTGTCGTAAGGCACAGTATGGTGGCCGTAGTCAGCTAGCGGCTGTATCATAGATTTTTGGCAACTATCTAACGGAGTAATGTTTATAGCATAATTTATAATTTTAGGAGGACTTGATTATGAGCAAGATTATTGGTATCGATTTAGGAACAACGAATAGCTGCGTGGCAGTTATGGAAGGCGGTAAGCCGACGGTTATCGCCAATACAGAAGGGGCAAGGACGACACCGTCCGTAGTGGCGTTCACCAAAAACGGTGAAAGGCTTGTGGGAGAGCCGGCAAAGCGTCAGGCAGTAACGAATGCGGAAAAGACCATTGCGTCTATTAAGAGGGATATGGGTACGGACAGAGGGCGTACGATTGATGATAAGAAATATTCTCCTCAGCAAATTTCCGCGATGATTCTCCAGAAGTTGAAAGCGGATGCGGAAAGCTACCTTGGTGAAAAAGTTACGGAAGCAGTTATTACGGTTCCCGCTTATTTCAACGATGCGCAGCGTCAGGCAACCAAGGATGCAGGCAAGATCGCGGGTCTTGATGTAAAGCGTATTATCAACGAGCCTACGGCAGCGGCGCTGGCATACGGCCTGGACAATGAAAAAGAGCAGAAGATCATGGTATACGACTTGGGCGGCGGCACGTTCGATGTTTCCATTATCGAGATCGGCGACGGCGTTATCGAAGTTCTTTCCACAAACGGCGACACGCGTCTTGGCGGCGATGACTTTGACCAGAAGATCATCAACTGGATGCTGGATGAATTTAAGAAAAAAGAAGGGGTTGATCTGTCCGGCGATAAGATGGCTCTTCAGAGACTGAAAGAAGCGGCGGAAAAAGCGAAAAAGGAATTGTCCTCTTCCACAACGACGAATATCAACCTTCCTTTCATTACAGCGACGGCAGAAGGACCGAAGCATTTTGATATGGATCTGACAAGGGCGAAGTTCGATGAACTGACCCATGACTTAGTGGAAAAAACGGCTATTCCTGTCCAGAACGCGATGAAGGATGCGGGCCTGTCCAATTCCGAAATCGGAAAAGTATTGCTGGTAGGCGGTTCTACGCGTATTCCCGCAGTGCAGGAAAAGGTAAAACAGTTGACGGGGCATGAGCCTTCCAAGAGCCTGAATCCTGACGAATGCGTTGCACTCGGCGCATCCATCCAGGGCGGAAAGCTCGCGGGTGATGCGGGCGCAGGGGAAATCCTTCTTCTGGACGTTACTCCGCTTTCCCTTTCCATCGAGACGATGGGCGGCGTTGCGACCAGGCTGATCGAAAGAAATACGACAATCCCTACGAAGAAGAGCCAGATCTTCTCGACGGCGGCTGATAATCAGACGGCAGTTGATATTAACGTAGTACAGGGCGAAAGACAGTTTGCAAAAGATAATAAATCCCTCGGACAGTTCAGGCTGGACGGCATCCCTCCGGCTATGCGCGGAGTTCCGCAGATCGAGGTTACGTTCGATATCGATGCGAACGGTATCGTAAACGTATCGGCAAAAGATCTTGGCACCGGTAAAGAGCAGCACATTACGATTACCGCAGGTTCCAATATGTCCGACGACGAGATTGATAAGGCGGTAAAGGAAGCGGCTGAATACGAAGCGCAGGATAAGAAGAGGAAAGAAGCGATCGATACAAGGAATGAGGCGGATTCCTTCGTATTCCAGACGGAGAAAGCATTGAATGAAGTGGGAGATAAGATCGACGCTTCCGCAAAGAACACCGTAGAGGATGACCTTTCTGCTTTGAAGGCAGTGCTGGAGAGAACGAAGGATCAGGAAATGTCTGACAGCGACATCGATGAAATGAAGGCCGCAAAGGAAAAATTGATGACAGATGCGCAGGCTCTTTTTGCAAAAGTATACGAACAAGCGCAGGGCGCGGCGGGCGCGCAGGGTGCAGGCCCTGATATGAACGCCGGCGCGGCAGGTCCCGATATGGGAGCGGCTGACGATGTGGTTGACGGGGATTACCGCGAAGTATAAGTAGGAAAGAAATCTTTGTAAGAGGAGTTAGTTATGGCAGAGCAAAAGCGAGACTATTACGAGGTTCTCGGAGTAGATAAAAATGCGGATGAAGCGGCGATTAAAAAAGCATACCGTGTTTTGGCCAAAAAATATCACCCGGATATGAATCCGGGTGATAAAGAGGCGGAAAAAAAGTTTAAAGAGGCTTCGGAAGCATATGCCGTGCTTAGCGATCCGGAAAAGAAACGTCAATACGACCAGTTCGGCCATGCGGCGTTTGAAGGCGGCGCGGGCGGCTTCGGCGGTTTCGATTTTAACAGTGCGGATTTCAGCGATATTTTCGGCGATATCTTCGGCGATTTCTTCGGCGGCGGCCGAAGAAGCGGAAGAGGAAGCAGCGGCCCCATGAAGGGGGCGAATATCCGCACCAGCGTACGGATTACTTTTGAAGAAGCCGTATTCGGCATTGAGAAAGAGCTGGAGCTCACGTTAAAAGATGAATGCGCTTCCTGCCATGGGAGCGGCGCGAAGCCTGGAACGAGTCCTGAGACCTGCCCGAAGTGTGGCGGCAAAGGCCAAGTGGTATTTACACAGCAGTCCTTTTTCGGTACGGTCAGGAACGTGCAGACCTGCCCGGATTGTAACGGAACGGGCAAGGTGATCAAGGATAAGTGTCCGGACTGCCATGGAAGCGGATATATTGCCAGCAGGAAGAAGATCAAGGTGAGCATCCCTGCCGGAATCGATAACGGGCAGAGCGTACGCATCAGGGATAAGGGAGAGCCGGGAAGCAACGGCGGGCCGAGGGGAGATCTGCTTGTGGAAGTGATTGTAGGCAGGCATCCCATTTTCCAGAGGCAGGATTATAATATTTATTCTACCGTGCCGGTGTCCTTCGCGGTTGCCGCTCTCGGCGGCGAGATCGTGATCGATACGGTGGACGGCAAGGTGATTTATGACGTGAAAGCGGGTACGCAGACTGATACGCGCGTACGGTTGAAAGGAAAGGGCGTACCGTCCCTGAGAAATAAAGATAACCGGGGCGACCACTATGTGACTTTGGTGGTTCAAGTGCCGGATAAGCTGTCCCATGAGGCGAAAGAGCTTCTGAAACAGTTCGACGCAGAAACGGGGAATTCCTTGAATGCGGCGAAAGAGGCATCGGCAGATGCAGGGGAAGTGAAAGATAAAAAACGGAAGTTTTGGAAATAGAAAAAGGTGCCGGCCAAGGCGGCTGCATCATAAATAAAAAAAGAAGAATGCCCGGAAAACGGGCATTCTTTTGTATAAGGCTTGGAATTTCTTCTACTCATATTCTACAAATTCGCTATACTCATCCCAAATATTACAGATCCAAGTTTTGCCCTGGTTGAAAATAATTTCATTCCCGTCTTTATCGAAGAATTTGGCCGGGGTGGCATCGCCGTCATAGCGCATCCAAGTGGCTTTGATCGCTTTGCCGTTGGTAAAAACGAGAGCTTCGCCTTCCCCGTGGACACCGAAGGCGAGGTAATCTTTTTTATCCCTCACTTCTCCGTGGCAGTATTGCAGGACTACATTGGAAACGGCCAGCTGGCTGCCGTCGTGTTCATCGATTTGTTCCTTTCCGTCCTGATAACGGTAATAAAGCTTATCTTGCTCGTTATATTCAAAATAGGGGCAATATGCGCCATAACCGCCGGCATTGTCTTTTCTTCCTCCCGGGTAAATAAAAGAGGCATCCTCGTTCTCTTCATATTCTGCCCGGTAATTATCGGCGATAAAGGTAAAAGGGGGAACATAAAGATCGTCATATTCCGTTTCGTATTTCTGCCGTTTGATCGCTTTCTCCAGGCCGTCGATAAACAGGTAGCCGGTAAATTCGGTGGCATAACCGGGGCGGCTGAGCCTGCCGAAAGCTTCATCGGAAGGGTTGTGGATGCCTTCTACGGCGGCGCTGATGTTCTGGACAGTATCCCGGCTGAGCAGTTCTTCCACATATGGCCTTGCCAGACCCCAGTTACAGTAAATGGCTTCATAGCCCATGGCGACATAGACGAAATAATCGCGGCTGCTTCTGACAGGGCCTATATGGTCCAGATCGTCATAATCTTCAAAAACCGCCATAAGGCGGGTGATCCGTCCTTCCACAGGGGCCTCATAAATGATGGCGGCTTTGGAAAGCCCGTATTGGGGCATGGCAGGTTTGTTATTCGGTATCATAACGGCGATAGGCCGTCGGGTCGCTTTTTCCTGTTCGATCCACTCCCCGGTAAGATAGCTCTGCATTTTTCCGTTTTTGATCTCCCGTTCTTCAATCACAGGAAGGCCGGGGTCTTCCTCTGCCGGAGGAATTTCTTCTTCGGTTTCTTCTTCAGAATCTGTACGCGCATCTGCCTCAGAGTCCGCCGGATTTTCATTGGCTTCCCCCAGAGGCAGTTCTTCCGCCGCCTCCCGGCCGCAGCCGCATACGAAAAATGAGAGGCATAAAATGCCAATGGCAAGAGATGCGGATGAAAAAAATTTTTTTAAAGTTTTCATAAGCTGATTCCTCGTGGTATTCGTAAATAAAATGAAAAGTTTCGAAAATATTATACTATAGAACCAGCGAAGCTGTCCATGCTGTAAATTTCCCATAACAGGTGGAAAGTGGCTTCAATGGGAATGATTGATATCTTTAATAACCGCAAGCAGATGCTGCACTTGCGGACCTGTCAGTTTTTGGATCTCCCGGATTAATTCTCCGGTACTGTAAAAATTATTCTGGTTTTCATCAAAAAAATCTTTGGGCGTGATCTGAAAGTAATCACAAATATAAAAAAATAAAGGAAGGGAAGGAAGGGATTTCCCGTTTTCGATTCTGTTAATATAACTTGGGTTCTGCCCGAGGGAAAGGCTCATTTCCCTCGCAGAAACATTTTTTTCCAGCCGGAGCTGTTCCAGTCTTTTTGCAAATAATTCCTCTTCATACATAGAATAACCGTACCTTTCTGAAATGATATATCAATTAGTTGGTAAGGGCATTTGTATTGATTTTAATGTAATATATGCTTGAAATAAGATATTTAATATCGTATAATTGAAAAATGAGATATTAAATAGCCTAAATAAAAAGAATAAGATATAAAAAACCGCGAAAGAAGAGGAAGAAAAAGTGAACAAAAGAGTGGACAAACGGGCTGATAAGCGAGCTGATAAGCTTTATATAGTGATCCCCGCCTATAATGAGGCGGCAAACATATCGACGGTGGTGGATGAATGGTATGGAGTGCTGGAAGAGGAAGGCGTCAGCGGAGAGTCAAGGCTGCTGGTGATTGACGACGGGAGCAGGGATGAGACATTTGAGATCCTGGGCAGGATGAAGGAGAAGATGCCGAAACTCCTGACGGTGACAAAACCTAATTCCGGCCATGGGGCGACTCTGCTGTATGGCTACCAATATGCTTTGGATGAAGGAGCGGATTATATTTTCCAGACGGATTCCGATGGACAGACAAGGCCGGAGGAATTTGGGGAGTTTTGGAGGCTGAGGGCGGATTATGATATGGTCATCGGATATAGGAAGAAAAGACAGGATGGATGGCCGCGTATATTTGTGACAAAGGTGTTAAAACTGGCGATCCGCATCTGCTTCGGCGTGACGGTCACGGATGCGAATACTCCGTTTCGGCTCATGGAGGCGGAAGAACTGAAAAAACAGATGAAATATATTCCGGAAGGATTCCATCTTCCCAATGTGCTGATTGCCGTGATTTATGAGAAGAAAAATATGAAGACAAAGTACATACCCATTACTTTCCGGCCGCGCCAGGGAGGGGTGAATTCCATCCGTCTGGGAAAGATATGCAGGATCGGAGCAAAAGCTTTCCGGGACTTCATTGTGATCAATAAATGGCTGGAAAATGCAAAAGGCGGAGAATGCAATGAATACTAAAAAAAAGATCTCATTTGGGATTGTTGTGGCGCTGGCCTCTGTTTTGCTTGCAGGGGGTTTTCTTCAAACCAGCAGACGGCTCACTTATATAGAAAAAACGGTTTTGAACGACCAGGCGGAGCAGAATATTGCGGTAATGGACGGACAGACATCGATTGAACAGGAGATCCTCATGCCATATGGATTGTTTTGGGGCATCGATGTGAAAATAGGCACCTACGGGAGAAATAACCATTCGTTCTGGGAACTTTGCATACGGGAAAATGGGAGCGGAAAAGAAATATATCGCTGGGAATATAATGCCAGCCAGGTTTCTGACGGGGAAAATTATTTTTGCAGCGTAAAGACTCCGGTCAGGGTGAAGAAGGGAAGCCTTTATACGGTTTCGATCCGCTCGAAGGATGCAACGGGGAATTCTGCATTAAGCTTTTATGCTTCGGAAGGGGACTGTTATGAGGAGGGACGGTTGTTCGTAAACGGGGAAGAGAGGGACGGCGACCTGTGCATCAGGGTGTATGGCGGAGAGCGGGATTCTTTTTGGGGATTTTTTTATCTTTTGACGGCAGGATCCGCAGCGGGCGTTTTGGGGTATGCCCTTTTTTGCGTCCGCAAAAGGCAGGATATGGAACGGGCGGGCAGATTATTGGGGGCTTTGGGAACCGCCTGTATTTTTATGATTTTAATGTATGTGTTTACCCGGGAAAATATGGGGACTTTTACCGATGAATGCGACAACATACGGGGCGGGATATTGATTGCGGAAGGAAAAGTGCTTTACCGGGATTATTATACCCAGCATACTCCTTTCGGCTATTATTTGTGCGCGCTGTTTGCCTGTCTGGGAGCTAAGAGCATCCAGCAGTTCCGTCTGCTGTATTATTTCTTGTCAGCGGTGTTATGGGGCGGGCTTTATTACAGACACTGCGGTTTTTTTGGAAAGACGCGGATGTTCTTTCTTCCGATTGCCAGAGTCGTGGTTCTTATGCCGATGTTCTTCCAGGCGTCGAAGATCCTTGGGGATAATATACAAGGGGTTTGCATGGTCGTGCTTGTGATGGAATATATCCGCTACTGGCAGGACGGGGAATTGGGAAAAGGGCGGTGTATGGTTGTCTCGGTCTGCATTTTTTCCAGCATCGCGTCTGCTTTTGTCAGCGTGTTCGCTATTGCGCCGATTGTAGCAAGCGTATTCTTCCGTGAAATTTTTCTATGGAAGGAAAGGGGAAAAGTTAATGGGAAAAACATAGCGGGGCGTTACGGTTTTTTGCTGGCATCATCATGTCTGCCTTTTGTAATTTCCCTTTTATATTTTTGGGTCAGCCATGCCATGGGGAAAATGTATTTGATGGCATACCGGTTCAATACGATGGTATATAACAATTACCAAGAGCAGTTCGGCAGGGTAAAATGGAAGCCTTTTTTTCTGGGATTAAAGAATTTTTTCCTTGCGGTAGGCGATAATTTTAATTCCATGCTGACGGCGGCAGGAAACAGTGTGTCAGTCATACAGCTGGTCTTGGCTGTAGGGGCGGTGGCGGCCTTGCTGTTATGGTGGAAAGGGATCGGGAAAAAAGAAGGAATTGTCGCGGTTCTTGCCTTGCTTTTATGCATGAGCGGGAATGGAACGAGGAGCGGCACGGATTTTCATTCGGCGGCTTTATGGGATGTAGCGCTGGCATTGATTGTGCTGGCCGGCCTTGGCAGGGGCGAAGCGGAAAAAAGAACAGGGCAGGGGCGGATTGTTCTATTATGCCTTGTTGGATGCTATTTTACCGCGCCTTATGCAAAAATGGTGGCGGACCATGTGGTATATGACCAAGAACCTGTATCGGAAACCGATGAGCAGATTATTGCCATGACGGAACCGGGAGAGGAAATTTTTATGGACGCTTTTGTCCATGATTCTATTTATCTGCTATATAAAGAACGTTACCCCGCTAATCGAAACTGCTATATTCTGCCATGGTATATGGATTGGTTTGAATACGATACTTTGGCGGACTTGGAGGAAAAAAAGCCCCGAATAGTAATTTACCGGCCGGAAACGGAAGTATATGGGCAGACCGGTTTCTGCCCGGTGCTGGATATGGCGATCAGGGGGCGTTATGAACGTGTATCGGAGGATTCGGTCATATGGAAATTAAGATAAAAAATATAGCGGTTCCTGCCTTTGTTTCTATGTATTCTGCAGTGGCAGTTTTTTTTGCAGGCTGGCTGAAGCCGCTTTGGGCGGCCGGAGCCTGTGCAGTTCTCGGCATCGGGCTTTTTTTCGGACTGCGGTCATGGTGCCGTGGAATGGAAGATACCGTATATATGCAAAAGAAAACGTTATGCATGGGAGCGCTGCTGGTTCTTTTCCTTTGCTGGCATACAGGGATCGGGGCGTTTACCGGACAGGCGGGCGACTGGGTAAAGCACAATGCGGTCATGCATGACCTGGTGGAAAAGGAGTGGCCGGTCATATACAGGACGGGCTATGGCGAGTCCATGCTATCTTATTATACAGGCTTTTATTTATTGCCGGCCATAGCGGGGAAAATTTTCGGATCATTCCGGGCGGCAGAACTGGCCCAATACGGGCTGACGGCTGCAGGACTTTTTCTTTTATGGATCCTGGTTATAAGAGCGGGGGAGGTAAAAGGAGGAAAAAACCAGCTTCTTTGCCTGGGACTTTTATTTGTTTTCAGCAGCGGCCTGCTGCCCCTGGGCCAGGCCGTGTGCGGAAGCCTGTATCCGGAAAATTTCCCTTTCGGCAGCCATGAATGGATGAACCCGGAAACCGTAAGAATCCAGTATACATCGAACTGGAGCCTCTTAAAATGGGTGCCGGGACAGGCGGTAGTACCCTGGCAGGCTACTGCTTTGCTGCTGTTGCGTCCGCATAAAACGCAGAATTATGTTCTGGTCGGGCTGCCCGTTCTCTTATACAGCGGATTTGCCATGGTCGGCCTTGCGGCAATGATGCTGGCCGTTTATTTATATGATATTGCCTGTGAAGGGTGGAAACAGGCAAAAAAGGCGTTCAGCGCGTCCAACATTCTTCTGGCTGCTGTCGGCGGCATTCTTGTGCTTTATTTCTGGGGGAATATTTCGGGGGCAAAGCCGGAATATCTGGGCTTCCATTGGCTCGATTATGGAAAGAAACCGGAGTTTTATTTTATCTTCTGTTTTTTCATGTTTGGGTTTTATGCGTTGCTGCTGTTTAAGGAAAACAGGAGAAATCCCCTGTACTGGATTACTGTAGCGGCGCTTTTTCTTTATCCCAGGTTTTCCATGGGTTTATATAATGATTTTACGATGAGGGCCAGCATACCGGCGTTGTTTACTTTCATGATTCTCATTTTACGCTTCCTGGGACTGGAAGAAGGAAAAGAAAAAAGCCTGGCCGTAAGGAAAGCTTTGCTGGCGGCGGGGCTGGCGGTCGGAGCGATCTACCCCTTTATGAACTTACATGAAAGCATTACAAAAAACGAGATCGGCATGGTTTACCGCACGGACGGCTATATGACGCTGGAGCAGATGGCGGATCCGTCGGATGGGGAGATACAGGATGATTTTAAATATAATTATTATACTTATGATTTGGAGGAGGATTTCTTTTATAAGTATTTGGCGAAGAAGAGATAGGGGAACTTTCCATTTCCGACCGCGCACCTATTTACAATCATCCAATTCTATGCTATAACATACATGTCCCAAAAAAATAATATTGATTAGCAGAGTAGAAACCTGTGCGTTAAGTGCCGCATGAACGGGGAGTTGTCATGCGGACGAAAAGCCGGCAAGGCTTGCGGTACAGGATTCGCATCCCGCTGCTGCATATGGAGCGAATGTTCCTCCTTTATGTAGTCCAGGAAAACTGCTATAAAGGAGGTATTTTTCATGAAAAAAATAAAAGAGTATAAGGAAATCTACAGAAGTTCCCTTCGGGAACTGTTTGTCACGGAACATATGGTGCTATGCGGTTTTATGGCTGCTCTGGCAATTGTTTTAAGCATGGCGGCTTCCATAGAAGTCGGTCCGTATATTAAGATTGGTTTTTCCGGCATACCGAACCGCATCGTGGAATTTCTTTTCGGCCCGGTAACAGGCTGCCTGTTCGGCGGCGCGATGGATCTTTTGAAATATGCATTGAAGCCTACAGGACCTTTCTTTTTCGGTTTTACTTTTAATGCAATGCTGGCAGGGCTTATCTATGGTTCTGTTTTTTATAAGAAACCGGTAAGCATCAAAAGAATCATGGCAGCGGAATTTCTTGTGAAGGTCATTGTCAACTGCTTCTTTAATACGCTTTGGATATCCATGCTGTATGGGAAAGGATTTTTTGTATTGCTTCCCGCACGGTTACTGAAAAATGCGGTCATGCTGCCGATTGACAGCGCGATTCTGTATTTTTCCTTTATATATGTGAAAAAATTGATATACAGAGCCGGCCGGTTTTCGGAAAAGCGGGGGAACCGGCCGGGAATATAGGATAAGGAGGAATGGGGTTCGCAATGAAATGGATAAAATTTAAAATCAAAACATTGACGGAAGCGGAAGACATTATCATCAGCACGCTGTATGATATCGGGCTGGAAGGCGCGCAGATCGAGGATAAAGTTCCTTTGACGGCGGCGGAAAAAGAGCAGATGTTCGTGGATATCCTGCCGGAAACGGAAGAAGACGACGGCGTGGCCTATCTTAGTTTTTTTGTAGAGGAAAAGGAAAACGGGATGCTGGAGGTGAATGGGGAAAGCGTTGCCTCCGAAGAGATTCTCCGAAGGGTGGAAAAGGAGCTGGAAGGGCTTCGCGCGTTTATGGATATCGGGGAAGGCACGGTATCGGTGGACGAAACAGAGGATATCGACTGGATCAATAACTGGAAAGAATATTTCCATCAGTTTTATATAGATGACGTATTGGTGATCCCTTCCTGGGAGGAAGTGAAGGAGGAAGACAGGGATAAGATGATCCTGCATATCGACCCCGGAACGGCTTTCGGCACGGGGATGCATGAGACAACCCAGCTTTGTATCCGGCAGCTTAGAAAACATATAACGGAAGAGACGAAATTGCTGGATGTGGGAACGGGAAGCGGTATTTTATCCATTCTGTCGTTGATGTTCGGCGCAAAAGAGGCGACGGGCACCGACCTGGATCCCTGCGCGGCGGAAGCGGTGGAAGAAAATAAAAGGGCGAATCATATTCCTGACAGCAAGTTCCAGGTGATGACGGGAAATCTGATTACGGAAAAAGAAGTGCAGGATAAGGTCGGTTATGGATGCTATGATATCGTTGTGGCAAATATCCTGGCGGATGTGCTGGTGGCTCTTACGCCTGCGGCCGTGGAATGCCTGAAACCGGGCGGCATTTATATTACTTCAGGGATTATCGACGAAAAAGAAGGGACAGTGGCGGAAGCGGTCCGCAAAGCCGGGATGGAAGTGATCGAAACCACTTATCAGGGGGAATGGGTTTCCATAACGGCGAGAAAGGCATAAATTGTTGAAAAGCGCACGGAAAAGGCTGGGAAATGAGGAAAGGGCATGCATCATTTTTTTGTAGAACCTTCACAGATATGGGGAAACGAAGTAAGAATAACGGGAAGCGATGTCCGGCATATTAAAAACGTGCTTCGGATGAAGGCAGGGGAAGAACTGTCCGTAAGCAACGGCGCGGACCAGAAGGAATACCGCTGCGGCATCGAAAAGCTGGGAGAGGAAGAGATTCTCTGCCGGATACGTTTTATTAAGGAAGCGGATGTGGAGCTTCCTTCGAAAGTATATCTTTTCCAAGGGCTGCCCAAGGGGGATAAAATGGAACTGATTGTCCAAAAGGCGGTAGAACTTGGCGTTTATGAGATTATTCCCGTAGCGGCCAGGCGGGCGGTAGTGAAGCTGGATGAGAAAAAGGCGAAACATAAAAGGGAACGCTGGCAGGGAATTGCGGAGGCGGCGGCAAAGCAGAGCAGGAGGAAAGCGGTTCCGGCCGTGAAACCGGTCATGGCGATGGATGAAGCGATCTCCTATGCGTCGGAAATGGATATCCGGCTGATTCCTTATGAGATGGCGGAAGGGATGGAAAAGACGAAAGAGATGATAAGCTCTTTGCACCCAGGGCAGACGATTGCGGTTTTTATCGGGCCGGAAGGAGGATTTGAGGAAAGCGAGATAGAGGCGGCCAGGAATGCGGGCATTTGCCCGATTACCATGGGAAAGCGCATCCTGAGGACAGAGACGGCGGGACTTACCATCCTGGCATGGATCATGTACCAGCTGGAAACATAGATAGGATGAGCCGGGGCGTTACCAACCGGATAAAAAAGGCATATAGTATAATAGTAGATGGCGTGTTGCTGATAAAAACAGGCAAATGCTTATTAAATGACATTAGGAGACGAAAAATGGAAGTATATTTGGATAATTCAGCTACTACACGGTGTTTTGAGGACGTGGCGGCTTTGATGACGCATATTATGTGCAACGATTACGGCAACCCGTCCAGCCTGCATCTGAAAGGCGTCCAGGCAGAAAATTATACCCGTTATGCCAAAGAAACGATAGCAAAATTGTTAAAAGTAAATGAAAAAGAGATTCTTTTTACATCAGGAGGCACGGAAGCGGATAATATCGCCCTGATCGGCTGCGCGCTTGCCAACCACCGGGCCGGAAGGCATTTGATCACTACGGCCATCGAGCATCCGGCAGTCATGCAGACAATGAGATATTTGGAAGATCAGGGGTTCCATGTTACCTATCTGCCCGTGGATGATAAAGGGCGCATCCGCCTGGAGGATCTGTCAAGAGCCATGAGAGGGGATACCATATTGGTGTCTATCATGCATACCAATAATGAAATCGGTTCCCTGCAGCCTGTGGCGGAGGCCGGGGCGCTGATCAAAAAGATGAACTCCCGTACGCTGTTCCATGTAGATGCCGTACAGGGCTTCGGAAAATTCAGGATATATCCGAAAAAAATGAATATTGATCTGCTTTCCGTCAGCGCCCATAAGATCCACGGTCCCAAGGGAGCGGGATTTTTATACGTGAACGAAAAGGTAAAGATCAAACCGATTATTTATGGCGGAGGGCAGCAGAACAATCTGCGCTCCGGAACGGAAAATGTGCCGGGCATCGCCGGGATGGCGAAGGCGGCGGAAATGGTATATGCGGATCTGGATCTGGATGTAGACAGACTTTACGGCTTGAAACAAAGATTTGTGGACGGCGTCACAAAGATAGACCATGTGAAGATCAACGGTTATACCGGAAGGGAGTCGGCGCCTCATGTGGTCAGCGTATCCGTCAGGGGGATCCGCAGCGAAGTGCTGCTGCATGCCCTGGAGGACAGAGGGATTTACGTGTCGGCCGGAAGCGCATGTTCCGCCCGCAAACCGCAGCCCTCGGCTACATTGAAAGCGATCGGCGTGGAAAAGGATTTGCTGGAATCCACGATCCGTTTCAGCTTTTCGGTCTTTACGACGGAAGAAGAAATAGATTATACATTACGTGCATTGTATGATATAATACCTATGCTGCGCAAGTACGCACGGCACTAGCCGCCGACATTAGCTGCCGGCACTGGCCGTTGGGATATTAACAGGAAAAGGGGCGCGTGGCATCTGCCCTCGGCCCGGGTTTCGGGCCGCAGGAATACATGCGCCCTCAAAACAGGCATGGGGTTGTCCATGGCGGGAGGAAGGATGTTTACAGCATTTTTAATCAAATATGCCGAAATAGGCGTAAAAGGAAAAAACAGATATATTTTTGAAGAAGCCTTGGTACAGCAGATCAAATATGCGGTAAGAAGGTGCGAAGGAGAATTCAAAGTAACCCGTACACAGGGGCGGATCTATGTGGAAGCGTTGACGGAATTCGATTTTGAAGAGACGGTGGACAACCTGAAAACGGTGTTCGGCATTTCCGGCATCTGCCCTGTCGTTTATGTGGAAGATGAAGGATTTGAAAGGCTGGGAGGGGATATCGTAAAGTATGTCGGAGAGGTATATCCGGACGCGGACAAGACTTTTAAGGTGAATGCCAGAAGGGCGAGAAAGAATTATCCGCTGAATTCCATGGAGATCAACAGCAGGATCGGTGAAGTGATATTGGAAGCGTATCCCGGGATGCGGGTGGACGTGCATTCCCCGGATATTATGCTGAATATAGAAATCCGCGAAAAAATATATATTTATTCGGAGGTCATTCCAGGACCGGGAGGAATGCCGGCGGGAACCGGAGGAAAGGCGATGCTTCTTTTGTCCGGCGGCATTGATTCTCCCGTGGCCGGCTATATGATAGCCAAGCGGGGCGTGAAAATCGACGCGGTATATTTCCATGCGCCTCCTTATACCAGTGAGCGGGCGAAACAGAAGGTGGTGGATCTGGCCAGGCTGGTATCCCGATATACGGGTCCCATATACCTTCATGTGATTAATTTTACCGATATCCAACTCTATATTTATGAAAAATGCCCCCACGATGAACTGACGATCATTATGCGCCGCTATATGATGCGCATTGCGGAGCATATTGCAAAAGAGACGGAATGTCTTGGGCTGATTACGGGAGAGAGCATCGGGCAGGTAGCATCCCAGACGATGCAGAGCCTGGCCGTGACCAACGAAGTATGTACCCTGCCGGTGTACCGTCCCCTGATCGGCATGGACAAGCTGGAGATCGTCGATATTGCGGAGAAGATCAATACTTATGAAACATCCATCCTTCCTTATGAGGACTGCTGCACGATATTCGTAGCAAAACATCCCGTTACGAAGCCGAATCCCGGCGTGATCAAACGCCATGAAAAAAATCTGGAAGAAAAAATAGAAGAACTGGTGGAAACCGCCCTGGAAAACGACGAACTGATCGTTGTACGCTGAAAAGAAAAAAGGAAAGCCGAGCGGCCAAAAACAAAAAGAACGGAAAAAAGGAAGAACGCCGTATCCCAGGCGTTCTTCAGAACATTTGGAAACTCTTTGGCTGCGTTTTTTGCAGCCTTAGTGTTTCTTAATGTTCTTAGATCAGGTAAGGTTTTAATATATTAAGAACTTCTTCCGCATTATCTTCCGCGTGGATATTTAAATCGATCGGTTTCGACAGATCCAAGCTGAAAATGCCCATGATGGACTTTGCGTCAATGACGTATCTTCCGGATACCAGATCGAAATCATAATCGAATTTTGTAATATCGTTTACAAAAGATTTTACCTTATCAATAGAATTTAAAGAAATCTGAACGGTTTTCATTAGTTTTTACCTCCTTAATTTATTCATACCTTCTGCTTCAATATTAAAGGGTAAAGGGGTAAAAGTCAATGATAAAACACAACAAAAAAAGAAAGGAATCAGATGAAAAGTGTAGCGCTTCATAACCTTGGCTGCAAGGTCAACGGATACGAAATGGATGTAATGCAACAAATGCTGGAGGAAAAAGATTATAAAATTGTGCCATTTGATGAGCGGGCCGATATTTATATCGTAAATACGTGTACTGTGACGAATATTGCGGACCGGAAGAGCCGGCAGATGCTCCACAGGGCAAAGAAAAAAAACCCGGAGGCGGTAGTCGTTGCCGTAGGGTGCTATGTACAGGCCGGAGGGGAGGACGCGCTGAAAGATGACGGGGTGGATCTGGCGATTGGCAACAACAGAAAAAAAGACCTGGTGGAAATACTGGAACAATTTCTGGCGGAAAGGGCGCAACGGGAAGCAGAAGAAAAAAATGTGTATGACCGGAAAACGCTGTGCCATACGACAATCATTGATATCGGAAAAACCGACGAGTTTGAAAACATGAACCTGAAAGAAACCCATGGCCACACCCGGGCCTGTGTCAAGATTCAGGACGGGTGCAACCAGTTTTGCTCATATTGCATTATTCCATATGCCAGGGGGCGGGTAAGGAGCCGGAAGGAAGAGGATATTTTGAGGGAGATCGGCGGACTTGCTGCAAAGGGTTATAAGGAAGCGGTGCTGACAGGGATCCATATCAGTTCTTACGGCACGGACAGGGGAACCCCGGAACTGCTGTCCCTGATCAGGGCTATCCATGGAATAGAGGGAATAGAGAGGATACGCCTCGGTTCCCTGGAGCCGGGAATCGTGACGGAAGAATTTGCTGTAGGATTAGGAGAACTGCCGAAGCTTTGCCCTCATTTCCATTTGTCGCTGCAGAGCGGCTGCGATGCGACCTTAAAGAGAATGAATAGACGATATACGGCGGGGGAATACTATGAAAAAACAAGGATTTTGCGCAGGGTTTTTGAAAACCCGGCAATTACGGCGGACGTGATCGTAGGCTTTCCGGGGGAAACGGAGGAGGAATTTGCTGAGACTGCGGCATTTTTGGAAAAGATACAATTGTATGAAATGCATGTATTCAAATACTCCAGAAGAAAGGGAACCCGTGCCGCGGCAATGGATGGCCAGATTGATGATGAAACGAAGCGGGAACGAAGCAGCTTTCTGCTGGACATGGAAAAAGAACACTCAAAGAGATTCAGAGAGAGCTTTTTAGGGCGGGAACAGGAGGTTTTATTTGAGGAAGAAAAAAATGTCGGCGGTACTTTGTTCCAAGTCGGGTATACAAGGCAATATGTGAAAACGGCAAAAAAGTCAGAAAATTCATTGACGAATGAGGTGGTTTTAGGAAAAATTAAGGGTTTTTTGTCCGATCATATGATGTTGCTCGAGTAGTCACTTGAAATTTTTATTTAAATAGAGTAATATGGTAAAATAAGTATGAATACTTTCAAGGACAGCAAGAAGCAACAGTAATGGCAAGTAAGGGCGTGGCAATATGAGGAATTTGGAAAACACACAATTTTTTAAAGTGGATACAGAACCGGAAACAGGGGTAGAAGTGGTTTTAACAACAGTCTATGAGGCGTTGACCGAGAAGGGATACAATCCGGTAAACCAGATTGTAGGGTATATTATGTCCGGGGATCCCACTTATATTACAAGCCATAAGAGCGCCAGGAGCCTGATCATGAAAGTAGACCGGGATGAACTGGTGGAGGAGCTTTTGACGAAGTATATCGAAGCGAAGCATTGGAAATAAGGGCGAACTTACGGAGGTCGCCGAGTTCGCGGAAGTCGTTGAACTCGTCAGGAGCATTTGGCAAAGGGAATATGTATGAGGATTATGGGGTTGGATTTTGGGTCTAAGACGGTAGGGGTGGCGATCAGCGACGAACTGCTTATTACGGCTCAGGGCATTGAGATCATAGAGAGAAAAGAAGAAAATAAATTAAGAAGGACATTGGCCAGGATCGAGGCATTGATCGTAGAGTACGGAGTAGAGGAAATTGTGCTGGGGCTTCCGAAGAATATGAATAATTCGATCGGGGCGCGGGCAGAGCTTACTATGGAGTTTAAGGACAGGCTGGAGCGGAGGACTGGTCTTCCTGTCGTTTTGTGGGACGAGAGGCTGACGACCGTGGCGGCTGAGAAAGCTATGATAGAAGCCGGCATACGGCGGGAACACAGGAAGGAACATGTGGACAAGATTGCCGCATGTCTTATTTTGCAGGGATATTTGGATTACAGGAAAAATAAGGAATAGCGCGAAGAGAAGTTCTAAGGCTCACAGCAGGGGCTGTTTTGCAGATTGTGGAAAGGGTATGGTTATTGGAGTGGAAAAATTGGTTTTTGAACGGGAAGAGGGGGATCCGGCCGAATTTTATGTATTAGAGCAGACGATGCTGGGGGGAGCCTCGTATATTCTGGTGACGGAGGAAGAAGAAGGCGACGGGGAAGCGCTGATTCTGAAGGATATTTCGAAGCCGGGGGATGAAGAGGCGGTTTATAAGATTGTGGAGGATGAGACGGAACTGGACGCGGTAGCGGCAGTTTTTGAAGATATGCTGGAAGATGTGGAGCTTTCCTGAAACAGAAAAGGGAATGGGCCGATGACAGTAAACAGAGAAGAATTTAAGCAGTTGCTGAGAGATAACGGGTTAAAGATAACCAATCAGAGGCTTCTGGTGCTGGAAGCTCTGGCGTCATGCCCTGATAAACATTTAACTGCAGAAGAAATTTATGAAATGGTAAAAGCAGGCTATCCCGAGATAGGACTTGCTACTGTTTATAGAACGATACAGCTGCTTTTGGAGCTGAACTTGATCGATCGCATCAATTTGGACGACGGATTTGTCCGGTATGAAATTGGAAATGTGGGGCTGGGTACGGCAAAACACCATCACCACCATTTGATTTGCGTAAGTTGTGGTAAAGTGATATCCTTCAAGGACGATTTATTGGAGGGATTGGAAGAGAAAATCATGGAAACTACAGGATTCCATGTGGTGGATCATGAAGTGAAACTCTACGGGCGCTGTGCAGAATGTGGAGGAAAATTGATTGAAGAAGAAAGAAATTGAAAATGCGTCCAAATTGAGGATTATTCCTTTAGGAGGTTTGGAGCAGATCGGCATGAACATTACTGCCTTCGAATATGAAGACAGTATTATTGTGGTTGACTGCGGATTGTCGTTCCCGGATGACGATATGCTGGGTATTGACTTGGTAATACCGGATGTCACCTATTTGAAAGAAAATGCGGAAAAAGTAAAGGGATTTATTATTACCCATGGGCATGAGGATCATATCGGCGCGCTGCCCTATGTCCTGCGGGACATCAACGTGCCGATCTATGCGACAAAGCTGACGATGGGAATTATCGAGAATAAGCTGACCGAGCATAACCTGATGGGCAATACAAAAAGAAAAGTGATCCGGTTTGGCCAGTCCATTAATCTTGGCCAGTTCCGCATTGAATTTATTAAGACGAACCACAGTATCGTAGACGCTGCCGCGTTAGCGATTTATTCTCCTGCCGGAACGGTAGTCCATACCGGTGATTTTAAGGTGGATTATACGCCGGTGTTCGGGGATGCTATTGATTTGCAGCGGTTTGCAGAGATCGGGAAAAAAGGCGTACTGGCCCTTATGTGCGACAGCACCAATGCGGAAAGGCCGGGATTTACCCAATCCGAGAGGACGGTAGGAAAGACTTTTGACACGCTTTTTACAGAACATAAGGATACGAGGATTATTATTGCTACGTTTGCTTCCAACGTGGACAGGGTGCAGCAGATCATTAATTCGGCATACAAATTCGGAAGGAAAGTGGTGGTAGAAGGGCGCAGCATGGTGAATATCATCGAGACGGCCACTTCTTTAGGATATTTGGATATACCGGATAAGACGCTGATCGATATTGAACAGCTGAAAAATTATCCGGATGAAAAAACAGTGATCATTACGACAGGGAGCCAGGGAGAGAGCATGGCCGCATTGAGCCGTATGGCGGGGGACATCCATAAAAAGATATCCATCGGCCCCAGGGATACGGTTATCTTTTCTTCCAATCCGATACCGGGCAATGAAAAAACGGTGACAAATGTCATCAATAAGCTGCTGGTGAAGGGGGCAGACGTTATTTTCCAGGATGTACACGTGTCAGGCCATGCCTGCCAGGAGGAGATAAAATTAATGTATTCCCTTCTCCATCCCAGATATGCGGTTCCCGTGCATGGGGAATATAAACATCTGAAGGCTCAGGCAAAACTGGCCAAAGAACTGGGAATACCGAAAGAAAATATTTTTATTATGACATCCGGGGACGTACTGGAGCTTGATAAGGAAGATGCCAGGATCGTCGGGAAAGTACCCGTAGGGGGAATACTCGTGGACGGCCTCGGGGTAGGCGATGTGGGGAATATCGTTCTCAGGGACAGACAGCATTTGGCAGAGGACGGCATTCTGATCGTGGTATTGGCGCTGGACGGATATTCCGACCAACTGGTATCGGGACCTGATATTGTGTCCAGGGGATTTGTTTATGTGAGGGAATCGGACGAATTGATGGAGGAGGCCCGGCATATCGTGGACGAGTCGGTGCGGGGCTGCCTTGACCGGGGGATCAGCGACTGGGGCAAGATCAAGAGCGGCATTAAGGATTCCCTTGGGGAATATGTGTGGAAGAAGACGAAACGCAGGCCGATGATACTTCCGATTATCATGGAGGTCTAAGAAGATTTTACAGTCAGATAAAAAAGCGGAGGCTGGTTATAGTGGAAGGGCATATGTATCGCGTGGCAATGGATTTTATCCGGGAGATAAAAGGGTCGGAGGAATACCGGGAATATAAGGCAGGGCTGGACAGGATCCAGGCAGAACCGGATTTATACGATAAAGTAAATGAATTCCGGAAAAAAAATTATATGCTGCAGAATGAAGAAGACAGCGGGGACTATATAGAACGTTTGGAAGAATTGGAAAAGGAGTTTGATGATGTCAGGGCAATTCCTATGGTGGATGATTTCTTGGCAGCGGAACTGGGTTTTTGCAGAATGATGCAGGAGATCAACCAGCTGGTCTGGGACGAAATTGACTTTCAATAGGTGGAAACAAAAGCGGAAGGCAGGACTGGAACAGGCAGGAGAATGAAAGGGGTGTTGCCGGAATGAACGTAAAGAACTTAATTGGAACCGTACTGGATACGGTAATTAAAATTGTATTGATTGTCGTAGTCGTGGTATATACTTATCGATATGCCGTACAGGCATATGATTTTGGGTACCGGGTTTTTGCAGAGGAACCGGTATCCGCTTCCGATGGAGCAAAAATTATCAGCATTTCGGTGACAGAGGAAGCGACTGTTGAAGAAATCGGAACGGTTCTGGAAGAAAAAGGGATGATCCGGGATGCCAGATTATTTTATGTGCAGGAACTGCTGTCCAGTTACCATGATAAAATAAAGCCGGGGATTTATGAGCTGAGAAGCGATATGACGGCAAGGGAGATGCTGGCTGTTATGTCTGCGGAGCCTTCGGAGGCAGAAGAAGGAACGGAGTCCTCCGGAGGCGGCGGGCAGGAGCCGGCTGAGGAAGCGGAGATGCCGGAGGAAGGAACAGAAGCCGGAGAAGAGGAACCGGAGGGCGGGGATCCGCAGCCGGAAGATGGAGAAGCGGGGACGGAGTAATTGCGATGGATCATGGTATTACGGGAGAAAGGGTCAGCGCCTTTATCGATTCTCTGGACAGAGGAAATACGGAGTTTTTGAATGAGATAGAAGCTGAGTGCAGAAGGACGAATGTGCCGGTCATACGTCCCCAGATGCAGAGCCTGTTAAAACTGCTGTTGGCAATGAACAGGCCGAAGAGCATTCTTGAGGTAGGAACGGCGACAGGTTTTTCTGCTCTTCTTATGAGCGAATATGGTCCGGAGGGCTGTAAGATTACAACGATAGAAAAATATGAAAAGAGGATTCCCTTGGCGAAAGAAAATTTCCGCAGGGCCGGGAAGGAGAATGCGATTATCATGCTGGAGGGGGATGCCGCAGAAATTTTGAAGGAACTGCAAGGGACTTATGATTTTATTTTTATGGATGCGGCCAAGGGACAGTATCCTGTTTTTTTGCCGGATGTGCTGAGGCTGCTGAAAACAGGCGGTATCCTTGTGTCGGATAATGTGCTCCAGGACGGGGATATCATAGAGTCCAGGTTTGCAGTGGCAAGGCGCAATCGTACGATTCATTCCAGGATGAGAGAATATCTGTATGAACTGAAGCATAACGAAAACCTGGAAACGGCTGTTTTGCCGGTGGGGGACGGTGTTGCGGTCAGCGTATGGAAAGGAAAAAAATGATGAAGAAACCGGAATTATTGATCCCTGCCGGGAGCTTGGAAGTACTGAAGACGGCGGTGGTTTTCGGGGCGGACGCGGTATATATCGGCGGCGGGGCATTCGGGCTGAGGGCAAAGGCGAAGAATTTTAACAAAAAAGAGATGGAAGAAGGAATCCGTTTTGCCCATGAGCATGGGACAAAGGTACATGTCACCGTCAATATCCTGGCGCATAACGATGATCTGGCGGGAGCCGGGGAATACTTGGAGGAATTGAAGGAGCTTGGACCGGATGCGCTTATTATTGCGGATCCGGGCATTTTTGCGATGGCGCGGGAGATATGCCCTGAAATCGATATCCATATTTCTACCCAGGCCAATAATACCAATTATGAAACTTTCTTATTCTGGCATCGGCTGGGGGCAAAGCGGGTCGTTTCGGCCAGAGAGCTTTCCCTGGCGGAAATTAAGGAGATCAGGGGGAAGATACCGAAGGAACTGGAAATCGAGAGCTTTATCCATGGAGCGATGTGCATTTCCTATTCGGGCAGATGCCTGCTCAGCAGTTATTTTACGGGGAGAGATGCCAACCGGGGGGCGTGTACCCATCCCTGCCGCTGGAAATATGCTTTAGCAGAGGAAACGAGGCCGGGCGAATATCTTCCGGTGTATGAGAACGAAAGGGGAACCTATATTTTTAATTCCAAAGATCTTTGCATGATAGAACACATACCGGAAATGGCAGATGCGGGGATTGACAGTTTTAAGATCGAAGGAAGGATGAAGACCGCCTTGTATGTGGCTACGGTGGCAAGGGTATACCGGAAAGCGATCGACGACTATTTTGAGTCGGAAGAAAAGTACCGGAAGAATCTGGAGTGGTACCGGGAAGAGGCGGCAAAATGCACCCACCGGCATTTTACCACAGGATTTTATTTTGGGAAACCGGATGAAGAAATGCAGATTTATGATTCCAGCACTTATGTAAATGAGTATATTTATCTCGGGACGGTAGAGGCTGCGGAGGAAAAAAGAGGGGCGAAAATCCGGCAGAAGAATAAGTTCTGCGTCGGAGACCATATTGAGATCATGAAGCCGGACGGGAGAAATGTGGAAACGGAGGTTCTGTCGCTGGCGACGGAGGATGGGGAATGCGTGGAATCCGCGCCCCATGCCGGGCAGATCCTGTTTGTCAGGCTGTCGGCAGAGGTGGAAAAAAACGATATTTTGCGGGTAAAGGCCGGAAAATAGTAGAAGGCAGGAGAAATTGAAAAAATAAGCATTGCTTTTGTTACAATTCACGGCCTAACCGATAAAGAAAAACCTCGCAGATACTGACTGCGGGGTTTTGCATGATTAACAGGAGGTGCTTATATAAATATTACACCTCCAGACCGATATTA
>JAETNQ010000068.1 GCA_021772075.1 Lachnospiraceae bacterium | reverse complement strand
ATCCTTATACTGTCAATGAGATTTTTGCTTAATCTTCTAAACACAAAAGCACGCAAGTATCCAGAGAAAAATCTCTGGATATTCGGCGTGCTTTTAAATCAACTGTGAATGGTAACTATTCTGAAAATTTCAAAAGCCAAAAAAAGCCGCTCCGTCAGTGCGTCAAATAAGGCGGATGCTAAAAAGCATCCGCCTCATATATGTTACCTCTGCCATTATTTCTCTTAGACCATACAATCTTATAGAAGACTCTTCCTAGAAAATCCTTCTTACGGAAAGCGGCGTCCGATAGCTTGCGCTGGAAACGATAATACCCGTTTTGGATGTGGACGCATGGACAATCTGTCCATTGCCGATATATAACGCCACATGCCCTGAGTAGCAAACCAAATCGCCCGGCTGCGCATTTGCCAGCCCGTTTACCGCCGCGCCCACGCTCCTGTCTGCTGCTGACGAATGAGGAAGGCTTACGCCGAAGTTCGCATATACGCTCATAACAAATCCAGAACAATCCGCGCCGTTGGTCAGGCTGGTTCCGCCATATACATACGGGTTTCCTACGAATTGGAGCGCATAATTTGCAACCGCACGGCCCATTTCGCTGCCGTTGCCCGAAGCGTACATTACCTGGCCGCCGGAAGAATTCGATTTCTCCGCCGCTCTTCTCGCTGCCGCCTGAGCCGCTTTCCGGTCCGCCTCTTCTTTTGCCAGTCTGGCTTCTTCCTCCGCCTTGGATTCTGCCTGTACAAATTCTGTGGACAGCGTTACGTAATCCGTCGATACGTATCCGTCGCCTTCTTCTATGTTTACTTTTACCCAGTCGTCCAATTCTTCCGTTACAACAAGTTCATCTTCAATGGGAACCATGCCAAGCACCGTCGTATCCAGACCGGGTTCCTGCCTTACTTTCAACGTTGTCGTAGTAACGGTGGCGATTCTCGTTCCCACCTGTTTTGCCAGTTCCACCGCATCGTCGCCCGTTACGCAGTACTCGCCTTTTACATATCCTGTTACGGAACCGGATTTGATTTCATACCATCCGTCCTGCTCGGAAATAAAGCTGCCCACCGATTTATCATAAAGCTTGCCCACGATTTCCCCTTCTTCGCTGGGTATGCTTCTTACGTTTACATAATCATTTACCTTTGCAATGACAAGGCTTTTGAAGCTCTCTTCCTCATCCTTCCTATCCAGCTTCTTCGCCACATCCTTTAAAATCTTCTCGCTCAAGTTGGATGTGTCCACTTCTTTTGTTTCTTCAATTACTTTTTCTTCTTCCTTCGTTGCCTCTGCCTGTTCGGAAACATCGCTTTCTTCCAGCCCTGCATTGGCATCTTCCGAAGATGCGTTGCCGGATACCCCGTCCGTCCGGACATCCGCTGTCTGCTCTTCCTTACTCTTTTCCCCCGCACCGGCCTTTTCCGTCTCCGCTTCCTCTTTTATGCTTTTAAGGGAAGTCGCGTTAGCCTGTAATGTATAATCCACTCCCGCCGACGGCAACACGGATGAAAGATCCGTCGCCGCATTCGCTTCTATGTTCATACCTGAAAATGCCAGGACTGCTGTCACTGCACATATTGCCATTTTCACGTTCTTTTGTCTCATAGGTTATGTCCTCCGAAAATGTTAGAAAATGTTACCTACTTTTTTAATTTATTACAATTTTGTTACATCCGTTAAGTAATATAACACTTTCCGACACATTTGTCAACCTATGACGATTTCCAGATTCCCCCATTTTTCGGGTTTTCCGGCGCTATTCAAAAAATTTAAAAAATTAAGCAAGAAATATAAATTCTGCTCTTTAACCTTCCTTCCCCAAAAAATATTCCTGCATCCTTGCAACTGCATTTGCGCCGTCGGCAACCGCTGTCACGATCTGACGCAGCGGCTTCGTCCGCACATCCCCGGCTGCAAAAATCCCCGGAGCCGTCGTCATTCCATCTTCGCCTGCGGCGATATAACCTTTTTCATCGCATTCCACCAACCCTTTGAACAGCTCCGTATTGGGATGAATGCCGACGGCAATAAATACGCCGTCCATATCCAGTTCTTCCGTGCTGCCGGATATCGTATTGCGGATCCTTATTTTCTCCACATGGTCCTTCCCCACAATTTCGTCTACCACTGTGTTCCAAAGAATCTCCACGTTGGGAAGCTCCCGTACCCTTTCCTGAAGAATCCTGGCAGCCCGGAGTTCGTCCCGGCGGTGGACAAGGTATACCTTCCTGCTCGTTCTCGCCAGAAAAATAGCATCTTCCACCGCGACGTCTCCGCCGCCTACGACCGCAACCGTACGGTTCCTGAAAAAAGCCCCGTCACAAGTAGCGCAATAGGAAACCCCCATACCGGCAAGCTCTTCTTCCCCCGGCACGCGGAGCCTGGCATGAACCGCGCCGGTAGCCGCCAGCACCGCTTTTGCTTCATACTCTCCTTTGCTGGTAACGATCTTATATACCCTGCCGCCTCTTTTTCCCATGCCGGATTTTGCCGGCGCGCCTGCTCCTGTGCGGCGGCGTCCCGGTTTCTCGCATGCAGCCAGTTCGCATGCGATCAGCTCCGCTGTTTCTTCCGCGTCGCTTTCCGCTTCTTTTTCCACAGCGGCTATGCTGACTGCCTCCGCCTCCAGGAATTCCACTCCCATATTATCCGCATGTTGGCGGAATTTCATCCCCAGGTCAAAGCCGTTCATCCCCTGCATCCCCAGATAGTTATCCACCTCATAAGTCGTCAGCACCTGGCCGCCGCTCATCGCGCTTTTTTCCAATACCAGCGTACGAAACCCCGCTCTCTTGGCATATACTGCTGCTGAAAGCCCGGCCGGCCCAGACCCGATAATCACTAAATCATACATGATGGAATATCCTCCTTTTTTGACTATGCCCTATTTCCATGATTCACTATATAGTATACTCCATTCTTCCCTTTTGACTCCGGTCCGTTCAGACCAGATTTCTGATTCCGTCGCAGATCCTTCCTGCCACTACGGGATTATTCATCGTAAAAATATGTATCCCGTCCACTCCATAAGAAATCAGTTCCACAATCTGGTTAATCGCATATACCATTCCGGCATCGAACAAAGCCTCTTTGCTCTCTCCGTATTTTTCCAATATTCTTTCGAATTTATCCGGCAGGGAAGCGCCGCACATTGTTACCATCCGTTTGATCTGCGCCTTGTTCGTCACCGGCATGATGCCCGCCTCTACCGGCGTATCGATACCGGCAATCCTCACTTTCGTTAAAAAATCATAAAATACATGATTATCAAAAAACAGCTGGGAAACAAGATGGCACGCTCCGGCATCCACTTTCTTTTTCAAGTTCCGTATATCGGCTATGCCGTCCGCCGCCTCCAGATGCACTTCCGGGTAGCAGGCCCCGCTGACATGGAAATCCCCCTGTTCCTTAATAAATGCCACTAATTCGCTGGCATAATGGAAATCCTCCTTTGCCGGCACATTCGGATTCACGTCCCCCCGCAGCGCCAGCACATTTTTCAGTCCCGCGTCCTCCATCTGCCGCAGAATCTGCCTGATCTCCTCCTTACCGTTGCTGATGCATGTCAGATGGACCAGCGGCTCGATACCGTAATCCCTTTTGATCTTTTTCGCCAGTTCCACCGTTTTGTTATCCGCGCTGCTTCCGCCCGCCCCGAACGTCACGCTGATAAAATCAGGGTGCAGCTGCGCCAGTGTCTTTAACGTCGCGTCAATATTATTCAGCTCCGCCTCCTTCTTCGGCGGAAAAATCTCAAACGAAATGACCGGTTTCTTTTCTTTAAATATATTTTCGATAATCATTGTTTCCTTCCTTTCTTCTCTCCGCGTTTAACAGGTTCCGCCGTGCCTGGATTCCCAAAGGGTTCCTTTCGGGCTTGCCCAGGGGCTCCCCACATCGCAGCGGCCATGATGGTACGCTTTCTCCACCTTTTCCGGCTCTTCCTCCCCGGAAACCTCTATCTTCATCCTGCTTGTCTCCGTCTCAGAAAAATTTTCCAGAATCTTCAATACATTTTCTATATCCCTTTCCTCCGCTTTTTTGCCATCCACTTCCCGGCGCCCTCCTTTTCTTTCTTTGCTTTCCAAAGCCTAAAAACTCCTCAGCTTATCGCTGCCGTCGTCCGCCGTCTTTTCAATTTTCTCTACTGTAATATAGTAACTATAGCTTTCATTCACTTGGACGCAGACCCGGTCGCCGGCCTTATGGCCGAGAAGCGCCTTGCCGATGGGCGATTCCGTACTGACCAGCCCCTCCAGGGAATTCCCCCTCATGGTCGTCACGATCTTGTAAGTCTCTACCGCCCCGTCCTCTTCAAACCGCACTTCCACCGTATTATTGACCCCGATCTCGTCCTCTTTCGACTCGTCGGATATAATCTCCGCCGTCTTTATCATACGCTCCAGAAAGCGGATCCTGCTCTCGTTCTTATTTTTTTCTCTCTTCGCCGCATAATATTCGAAGTTCTCGCTCAAATCTCCGTGCGCCCTGGCCTCTTTTACCGCCTCCAGCGCTTCCTTGCGTACGACCAGCTTCCGGTATTCAATTTCTTCTTCCATCCGTTTGATATCCTGTTCCGTCAACTGATTATGCATTTCAAAATCCCATCCTTTCCCTCTTGCCTATCCCGCTTTTTTCAGCGGTACCACCCCCATATTTCCCCCACCGCCCCTTCGTACTCTGCCAGCCGGGAAGCTTTTTTGATTTTTTTCAGGCATTTCTCCGCTCCCGGAAACGAAAAGCCCGCATATACCCAGAATTCCTTCATTTTAAACAATACATTTTTCTCCCCGTACATCACAGACCGGTAATCCGCATACAGCCTGTCGTGAAAATCTTTCATCCTTTCCACGTCTTCCTGCACCCAGCCCCCTCCCGCCGGATTATGTTCCTGCCCTTCTGCGGCAGATGCCATATCCGGTGTTTCCATTTCCCTTTTGATTTCCTCCGCCAGCAACGGATTCCTTAACAATCCCCGTCCCAGCATCACCCTGTCCGCTTTCGGAAACTCCGCGCGGAATCTCTTAAAATCTTCCACCGTAAAAATATCCCCATTATAGCATACCGGATTACGGCTGATCTCAGCCGCCTCCCCAAACACTTTCCAATCGGGTGAATTTTCATAATAGTCCTTCTGCACCCTTGGGTGGATGATCAGTTCATGCAGCGGATATTTATTGAAGATTTTCATTAAATGACGGAATTCCTCCGGTTCGTCCACCCCGATTCTCGTCTTTACCGACACCCTTATCCTTATTTTTTCAAAAACTTCCTGGAAAAAACAATCCAGTTCTTCCGATTTTGCAAGAAATCCTGCACCTTTTCCCTTCGCCGCCACCGTACGGGAAGGACAGCCCAGATTCAGGTTGACCTCTTCATACCCATACTTTTCTTCCAGTTCCTGCGCCGCGCGCAAAAAAAATTCTCCGCAGTTTGTCAGAATCTGCGGAACCAGCGGAATCGCTTTGTTATTTTCGGGCAGTATATCCCGTATTTCCTTTGGATTCAACGCCCTGTTCCGGTTGGGCGACAGGAAAGGCGTAAAATATTTATCTATGCCTGAAAAATAATCCTGATAAGCGTTCCTGTACAGATAGCCCGTAATTCCCTCCAAGGGCGCAAAATATAATTCCATCGCTTCTCCTGTTCCTCCGGCCGCCGCTTCGATACGGGCCGGAGCTGTTTGTCCGTCATATCCAGTATATGATGCATCTGGCGAAAAAGCAAATATTGTCATAAAAAACTTATTTGCTCTTCTTTCATGGATCCTGCTTTGCGTATACTGATTCTGTCTTCTCCTGTTATCCTGCCGCACAGAACCGGAGATAACGGATCGTATTTACCGCAGTTTTTCATAACTTTTTCCCGGCTATGGTTCGCATAACAATACTTACAGCCGTTCCTGCAAGTGTCGTATGCTCCAATTTCCACGCTCTCGATACAGCCGCATTCCGGTCTCTGGTTTTTATCCTTTTCCGCCTTTATCCTGCATCCGATAATGCTTTCAATCAATTCCTTGTCGATACAGCAGTTATGCTCTATGCCGCAGCTCTCCAAGTCTATTTTTTCCGCACAGCTTCCCGCCTTGATTCCGTTACGCCCCGCAATTTCGCTTATCTCTTTTGCAAATTCCTGCAAATCTGCCCCGTTCAGGTTATAGCAGCCTATTTCCTCCATATTCTTTCTGTTTTTCACATACAGATCGGCGAAGCTGATCACGCATTTCTCTGTATACCCATTAAGGCCTTCCGCTATCGCCCGGAATGCTCGGAGATGGTATTCCGGCGTATACTTTTTCGTAAACAGGATCGGGTCATATCTCCAGACCGCTCTCCGTTTCCCTATCCGGGCCGACAGCTTCTGGAAGACCGGCACCATTTCTTCCCTTTTATGCGGGATATGGCACTCTATGTCCTTTCCATATCCGGTCAGCGTAAATTGAAAATAATAATGGTATGCCGCAAGCTCGTCCAGCCCGGAAAGCATCGGCTCCGGATTTTTCGTCCAAAATACGATACAATCCACCACATCCTTCGACAGATCAATCCTGCTGACTTGGCGCGCATTCCTCGGATTTCTTACATACACAAAGCCCTCTTTTATTCTGTTGTAAAACCATTCCGAATAGTAATTCGGGATATCTGTCCTGCGGCTGGCGCTTATTATCATTTTTTCCCCCGTTTCTGCCTGTAATACTCTGCACTGTACTATATTATACCCCGGCTCATGCTGCCTCACAAGTGATTTTACCCTTGAACTCTCCGTTCAATTATAGTATATGATAAATACAAAAAACAACCGCCCGCAAGGTGGGTTGCCCAAATTGAGAAGCAGAAAAATCCACCCTGCATCCGGTCAAAGTTTTGGGGTGGTTTTTCTATGTAGACTTACTTACAAAACGTAAAAACGAATGTAAGTAATGCCAAAAGGAACAGGCCAAAGGTCATAATATTCTTAAAATCAAAATGATTTTTCATAGGCATCACCCCCATTCCATAAAAATGAGAGGTCAGCCCACCCTGCAACATGGTTGTCATTTTGTATGATATCATTCTTTTTCGACTTCCACAATTCTATTTTTTATGCGTCTTTCCGATTACCCGTCTAACCTCGGATGTCTTTCACAATGGATGTTCCTGCTGCCCGTTACGTCATTCCTAAAGCCATTCTTTAGGAGTGAATAAAATTGAATTTCGGACAACGATTGCATCGGCTTCGACAAGAAAAAGGATTATCACAGGCACAACTTGCCAAAGAATTAGGATTTTTCCAAGCGGCTATAGGATATTGGGAACGTGGAGAAAAGGCTCCTTCTATGGATGCTGTAAATATAATAGCTTTTTTTCATGTTTCTATAAACTGGCTATATGGTATAGAAGAACCTGATACTACCGAAAGTGAATTTAGAAAAGCCTGTCAATGGTTATTAGTTAATGAGTGCGTGAATGACGCAAACAAAACTAGAGATAATATCGCTATCAAATACATTAAACATGTTCTTAAATCGCAAAAATAATCAGCACCGTGACAATATAATATACTTAACCGGGCAGCCGGGGGACGTACTCTCACCTGATCCGAGTTCTGCGGAAGGGGTGATTATTATGAGTACATATGGGGAAATGCAGATTATACTTACTGTTGCTTTACTGGTAGTTGCAATTCTGAATTTGAAAAATAAGAAATAGCCGTCCTGTTCTTTGGCGAGACTGACAGCTACTTCTAAATAGTTCTATGTTGCGCCGGGTCGGGTGACTGCATTCACCTTCCGGCTGTCCTGTTAAGTATATTATAGGTCATAGTTCCTGATTTTTCAACCACATATCTATATGATTTTTCAGTGCCTCGTACCATCCTGTCAAATGCTGATTGCTCTATGCAATAGCCTCCTTAGCATATGGCAATGCATATAATGTATCCGGATCAATATCAAGACATGTCGTATTATCCCAATTTCCACTGATATCTCATGGATTGATTCTGTTTAACGGTTTCCCATCCTTTGATAATTCCCAATTCTGCATCAGCTCATGCTTTATATCCATTATATTCTGCATGAAAATGCGGCGGATTATGGTCATCATAATACATTGTCACCCGTATTCCATAAAACAGTGAAATTTCCGGCATTTCTTACTCCTCCATTC
>JAETNQ010000103.1 GCA_021772075.1 Lachnospiraceae bacterium | reverse complement strand
TAAAGCATCTTCAGGAAAAACACTGTTGCAGTATAGCTATGACAAAAACCGCAATGTCACCAGCATGTTAGATGTGACGGGAAAACAAGTCCGTTATGCATATGACGCCATGAACCGCTTGAAACGGGTAGAGGACGTGGAGCGTGGAGCAGAACTGGCGGGGTATCGGTATACAGCTTTCGGGCGGATTGAGACGCTGGAGTATGGCAATGGGATAAAAAGCGAATACCAATATGGCGAGGACGGGAATCTTTCCAGTCTTGTGACCGTAACGCCGAAAGGCGAGGTACTGCTGAATTATGAATATGCGTATGACGGGAACGGGAACTGTACGAAAAAGAGCGGCGAACATTACCGGAATGAATATGTTTACGACCGGATGAACCGGCTGACTGAGGCCGCATATGACGGAAGCAGGGAATACTATACCTATGACTTAGCAGGGAATCGTCTAAAAAAAGAGACGGGAAAAGAAAAGGAATCCTATATTTATAATGCAAGGAATCAGCTCCTTCGTCTGGAAAAAGGCGCAGAAGTCACGGATTACTATTATGATGCCCAGGGAAATCTTCTGGAAGAATCCGGGAATGGGCGAAAGAAGTATACCTTCGATGCCTTAAATCGTCTGAGCAGTGTTGCCACAGATTCGATTGCCCAAAAGAATCATTATGACGGAGAATCTTTACGATATGAGGTAGAGGAGAATGACAAGGTTATCCGTTTTGTGTTTGACCGGGGTGAACTGTCGGCAGAAGAAAATGCCGGACAGAAAATCCGATATATTCATGGAAATGATAACGTAGTGTGCTCCGAAAGGAAGGGGGAAGACGCCGAATATCATATATGCGATGAGGCGGGAAGCACCCTGTTTATACTGGACAGGGAGAAGAATATTCGTAAAACATACCGCTATGATGCATTTGGCAAGCTGTTGGAGGAAAGAGGGGATATTGAAAACCATTTGACCTATACGGGACAGATGTATGATGGTGCAACAGGACAGTATTATCTTCGAGCCAGGTTTTATAACCCGG
>JAETNQ010000017.1 GCA_021772075.1 Lachnospiraceae bacterium | reverse complement strand
TAATATCGGTCTGGAGGTGTAATATTTATATAAGCACCTCCTGTTAATCATGCAAAACCCCGCAGTCAGTATCTGCGAGGTTTTTCTTTATCGGTTAGGCCGTGAATTGTAACAAAGGTAAAGGATGAAATCAATGATTTTGCATTTCTTCTTGAAAAAATAGAAGACGCATGTTATATTAGATATATAAAAGGAACAACCGCCCACAAGGTGGGTTGCCCCAATAATGAAGATAGAAAATCCACCCTACTACTGGTCAAAGTTTAAGGGTGGTTTTTTATGCGGAGGCTTTCCGGGATGTGGAAAACCTGACGGGAAAGAAATACCGGGCGGTCAATGCAAAGTGGGTGGAGCATTGCAAGGCATGTATCAGGATTTCGGAATATCTGGAATCGGAACAGGGAAGCCCTTGCGCTATGAATTATGGGCAGGGGACGGAAGTACAGGTGAGGATTCCTGCGGTTGTGCCGCGGGACGGACAGAGGCCGCATATTCCGAAGGAGTCATCTGAACAAGTTTTTTAAACTGTCTGGAAAAATAGTGGATGGAATTGTAGCCCAGATAATCGGCAATCTGGGAAAAATTCATCTGCCCTTCCCGGATCAGGCGTTTGGCGGCATTGATTTTCATCAGGGAAAAATAATCGATGATCCCATAGCCTGTATTATCCCGGAAAAGCTGCTGTAAAAGGGAACGGCCGATCAAATTGTCCTTGCATATCTGGGGGATCGATAAATGCTCATAGATATGTTCCTCCATATAAGAGATAATTTTGTAAAAAAGTTCGTCCTCCCCCCGTTTGCGGGCAGATTTGGGGATGGCGGCGAAGGTGCTGTCCGTGCTGCCGTTGCGGATCAGCTGTATCAGGAGCTGCTGCAGATAAATATGGACCAGTTGCTCTGAGCCGAAGGGAACCGGAGCATCCTGGCGGCGGATCAATTTTTGGCAGGACTGGTCATTGAAGCGGCAGGAATAGGCAAGGCGGGCTTCCTTTACGATATTTCCGAGGAGCGTACGTTCTGACGGTCCTATTTCCAATATTTTGCAGCGGAAAAAATCCATGGCGGCGGAATGGCATTCCCATCCTATAGAAATGAGGCTGGGAGAAATTTCGCCTTTGGCACGGACGTGGTGCAGTTCGCCGGGCTGGTGGAAAATGATGCTGTCTTTGTTCAGCGTATGGATATCGGAACCGACAGATACGTTGGCCGTTCCCTTGTCTACGCATAAGAGCTTCCAGAAATCATAACATTCCCCTTCCGGCATATAATCGTTCATATGCTCGGAATAACGGATAAAAAAGATGTTATCAATGACGAGTTCTTTTCTTGGCGCGGTGCTTTCGTGAGACATGGTTCCCCTCCTGTTACAGTGTAGTTGTCGAATAAGATGAACAATAGTACAAAGATTTTTTTTTTGAACGTTTTATAATAAATAATAGTGTAGTTTGCCCGAAAGGCAATAGCAATCATATATAGTTAGAGTATATACGATGCGCCAGGGAAAAGAAAGCATACTTTTTGCAGAAATATTTATAGGCAGGTGAGCGGAATAAAAATGGAGGAGGAAAAGAAATGAAAAAACCGGTTTTGATCATTATGGCAGCGGGGATGGGAAGCCGTTACGGAGGACTGAAACAGATTGACCCTGTGGACGGGCAGGGGCATATTATTATGGATTTTTCTTTATATGATGCGGTAAAGGCTGGATTTGAAAAAGTAATTTTTATATTAAAGAGAGAAAATCTGGAGGATTTTAAGGAGGTGATAGGTGACAGGATATCCAAGATAATGCAAGTCCTATATGCATTTCAGGATACCGACGACATTCCCGCCGGTTTTCAGGTACCGGAGGGAAGACAGAAACCATGGGGAACCGGCCATGCGGTATTGAGCGCAAGAAAGCTGGCGGATGGCCCGTTTGTCGTGATCAATGCGGACGATTATTATGGAAGAAGCGCTTTTTCCCAAATTTATGATTATCTCACCGCGGACAAAGACGGTGGATCCGAAAAAGACGGTAAGTATGATTATGCCATGGTAGGGTATGTGCTTGAGAATACATTGACGGAAAACGGACACGTGGCAAGAGGGGTCTGCACGGTCGATGCGGACGGTCATTTAACGGGGATTACCGAGAGGACGCGCATCGAAAAACGGGGAGAGGAGACGGCTTATACGGAAGACGAAGGCCGGACTTGGCATACCATTCCTGAGGGAAGCATCGTTTCTATGAATTTATGGGGATTTACGGAAGGGTTTATGAAGGAACTGGAAGCGGGGTTTGCCCCGTTCCTGGAAAAAGGACTGCAGGAAAATCCATTGAAATGCGAATATTTTCTTCCGAGCGTGGTAAACAGCTTGGTAGAGGAGGGAAAAGCATCGGTGACGGTGCTGAAGTCTTATGACAGATGGTACGGAGTGACTTATAAAGAGGATAAACAGACAGTAGTGGACGCCATTAAAAGGATGAAGGAAGAGGGCTTATATCCGGAGGAATTATGGGAAGAATGAGGCTGCTGTAAATCAAAACAGGAGGAAAAACCAGCATGAAGAAAGAAAAGATAAATGAAATGGCAAAGGAGCTGGCAGCGGATCATCCGGCGGTAAAAAAGCTGAAAGATGTGCCGATGAAAAGAAAATTGTCCGCTTTATCAAAAATCTTTATTGTTGGAATGATACTGATTGCCGCTTTTGCCGCTACGGGCTTATGGATGGTGAAGGCCCAGTCTAAAAGCATTACAGGGAATTGGATGCCTTCCGCTATATTGGCGGAAGATTTGAAGGGGCTGAGTGCGGATTTCAGGACTCTTCAGTACGGGCATATGGTTTCTGGCTCGGAAGAAGCGAGGAAGAATTATGAAACGGAAATGGAACAGCTTTTGGCGGAGATCGATGAACGGACGGCCTTATATGAAAGCTATATTAAGCAAGAGGAAGACCGGACATTGCTGGAAGCGGCAAGAAAGGAATGGGAGACCTATTTGGGCGTAAGCGAGCAGATTATGGAACTGAGCCAGGCGGGGGAAGTAGCCCGGGCAGGGGAAATGATGGCGAGCCAGGCGGAAGAATATTATAAAAGCTTTAGCAGCGCGATGGAAAAAATAGTGGAATACAACGCTGCCGGAAGCCGCACAGCTTCTGTGAAGGTGGAGAGTACTTATTGGTTTTCCATGATAATCATGTTAGCCTGCGCAGTCGGAGCGATTATGATAGGCGGAACGGTTTCCGTAGCGGTAAGGACGATTGTCGTGAAACCTTTGAGGGAGATCGCAAAGGCTATGAAGGGAATCCAGGAAGGGAATCTGGATACCCGTCTGGAATATGAGGCTAAGGACGAATTCGGGGAATTGTCCGATCATATCAGGGAGTTTATCGGCAATTTGGTGGCGATTATCCGCGATGAAAGCGCGATATTGGAAAAAATGGCAGGAGGGAATTTTGACGTTACCTCTTACCATAAGGATAAATATCAGGGGGATTTCAAGTCGATTCTGGATTCCATGAGGGAAATTAAGCATGAATTAGGCTCAACGATCTCTAATATTTCAAAAACTTCCCAGCAGGTGAGCGCCGCGTCGGAGCAAATGGCGATGTCTGCCCAGTCTTTGGCAGAGGGTTCTGCGGAACAGGCGGAAAGCGTGCAGCAGATTGCGGAGATGGTCAGCGATATGGGGGAAAAGGCATCAAACGGGGCAAAACGTGCCGAAGAAGCCAGCAATTATGCGAATGAAGTGAAGGAACAGGCAGAGATCGGCAATACGCAGATGGATCGGATGATGGGCGAGATGGATATTATTTCCCAGACATCGAAAGAGATCGAGTCCATTATCGGAACGATTGAAGAAATTGCGGAGCAGACGAATCTTCTTGCCTTGAATGCTTCGATTGAGGCGGCAAGGGCGGGAGAAGCCGGGAAAGGCTTTGCCGTGGTTGCCAGCGAGATCGGGAAGCTGGCTGGCCAGTCATCGGAAGCGGCGACTAATACAAGGGAATTGATCCAAAAGTCCATGGGCGAAGTGGAAAGCGGAAACGAGATTGCAAGAACGACGGCGGAAGCTTTTTACGCAGTAAGCGACGGAATAAAGAAAGTGGTAGAACTGAACGGGATCGTAAAGGAGGACTGCGAAACCCAGGCGAAGGCGGTCAATGAGATTAACGAAGGGATCGAAGTGATTTCCGGAGTTGTAGAAAGCAATTCTGCGGCGGCGCAGGAAAGTTCGGCTACCAGCCAGGAACTGGCAGCGCATGCACAGACTTTGCAGGCTATGCTGATGCATTTTGAGTTTTCAGATAATACATAGGAAAAAGAAAGTTTTGAATGATATATAGGAAGGAAGAGAACAGGCATCGACAAGGATCCAGGTATTTGTCGATGCCTGTTTTTTGCTAGTACGGGCGAATAGAAAAAAATAAGTAAAACCGATGTTGACATCTGTAAAAGAAATGATATAATGAACATATGAACATTCATTCATATATAGAAGGATAAGAGGATGGTTATGAAGCGTAAGGAAGAGCAGATAGAAAAATGTGAATATATCCATGTGCATGAGGAGACGGTAAAAAGGGTGAACGAGCAGATGCCGGAAGAAGATAAGCTTTATGATCTGGCGGATTTTTTCAAGGTGTTTGCAGATTCCACCAGAATCAAAATGCTGTATGTGCTGATGTGCGGGGAAATGTGCGTCTGTGATCTGGCGCAGACGCTGAATATGACGCAGTCGGCGATTTCCCACCAGCTCCGCACTTTAAAGCAAATGGATCTGGTGCGAAACAGGCGGGAAGGGAAGACGGTGTTCTATTCCCTTGCGGACAGCCATATTAAGACGATTTTGAGCCAGGGCTTGGACCATATCGAAGAAGATGAATAAAAAGAAAAAATAAAGGAGGAGAAGAAAATGAGGAAAACTTATATTTTGGAGGAATTGGACTGCGCACATTGCGCGGCGGAAATCGAAGCGGCGGTTGGAAAGCTGGAGGGAGTGACGAAAAGCACGGTGGCATTCCTGACGCAGAAGCTGACAATAGAGGTGGACGATGCAAAGGCGGATAAAATTACAAAGGAAATTAAAAAGGTCGTAAAAAAATACGAACCGGATGTGGAAGTGGTGGAAAAATGAGCAAGAAGTTGAAAAAAAGGATAAAGCGGGTAGGCGCAGGAGCCGCAGTGTATTTGGCCGCAGTTTTGTTTTCCCGTTTCGCTCCTTATTGGGAATTTGGTTCCTGGAGCATAAGCGCCTCACTGATTATATTTCTGGCTGCTTATATTGTGATAGGCGGGGATGTTGTAAAAAAGGCGGTAAAAAATATCGGGCAAGGACAGATTTTTGATGAAAATTTCCTGATGACAATTGCTACCGCAGGAGCCTTCTTTGTAGGGGAATACGCGGAAGCTGTAGCGGTGATGCTCTTTTACCAGGTGGGGGAATGCTTCCAGTCTTATGCGGTAAACAGATCCAGGAAATCCATTGCCGATTTGATGGATATCCGCCCGGATTATGCCAATGTGATCAGGGACGGCGCCGTGGCGGAAGTAGGGCCGGAAGAGGTGGAGATCGGCGAGACGATACTGGTCAAGCCAGGAGAAAGAATTCCCCTGGACGGGAAGGTGGTTAAGGGAACTTCTTCCTTGGATACCATGGCTCTTACCGGGGAGAGTATTCCAAGGGATGTGGCAGAGGGCGAGGATGTCATCAGCGGCTGTGTGAATCTTTCCGGCGTGCTGGAGGTTCAGGTATCGAAGGAGTTCGGGGAATCCACGGTGGCGAAAATATTGGATTTGGTGGAGAATGCGGGAAGCAAAAAATCGGAGGCAGAACATTTTATTACGAAGTTTGCCAGATATTATACTCCGGTGGTGGTAGGGCTTGCGGCGCTTCTGGCGCTGGTTCCCCCTCTGGCTGCCGGGGGCGGCTGGGTGGATTGGATATACCGGGCGTTAAGCTTTTTGGTTATTTCCTGCCCGTGCGCATTAGTGATCAGCATTCCGTTAAGCTTTTTCGGCGGACTGGGAGGAGCCAGCAGAGAAGGTATTTTAATCAAAGGCAGCAATTATCTGGAAGCCCTTGCGGCTGCGGAAATGATCGTTATGGATAAGACAGGGACTCTCACTAAGGGAGTATTTGGCGTGAGAAAGATTGTTCCGGCGGAAGGAAGCACGGAAGAGGAAGTATTGGAAACGGCGGCATATGCGGAAAATTATTCCAATCACCCGATTTCCCGCTCTCTCGTGCAGGCATACGGAAAGGAGATCGATGATTCCCGGATAAGGGATGTGGAGGAAACGGCAGGACATGGCGTTTGTGCTATTTTGGACGGTCAGCGCGTTCTGGCGGGAAACGATAAACTGATGAAAAACCGGAATGTGGAACCCAAATTGCCGGAAGAAGCGGGAACTATCGTTCATGTGGCAAAAGAACAGAAATATCTGGGATATATCGTGATCGCGGACGAGGTCAAAGAGGATGCGAAAACGGCAGTGGACGGTTTCAGAGCTGTCGGCATGAAAAATATTGTCATGCTGACCGGAGACCGGAAAAAAACGGCGGACAGCATAGCCAGGGAACTGGGAATTACGGAGGTGTATGCGGAACTTCTTCCCGGAGATAAAGTGGAACAGGTAGAGAAGCTGCTGGCATCGAAATCGGAAAAAGGGCGGCTGATTTTCGTAGGCGACGGCATCAACGACGCTCCCGTACTGGCCAGGGCTGATATCGGCGTAGCCATGGGGGGCCTCGGCTCCGATGCGGCGATCGAAGCGGCGGATGTGGTCATTATGACAGACGAACCGTCCAAGATTGTGAAAGCAATGCAGATTTCGAAAAAGACTCTTGGAATCGTAAAGCAGAATATCGTTTTTGCCATAGGGGTGAAAGTGCTGGTATTGCTGCTGGCGGCCGTTGGAATAGCGTCTATGTGGGCGGCGGTTTTTGCGGATGTAGGGGTGGCTGTAATCGCGATCCTGAATGCAATGCGGGCTATGAAGTGATTGGAATAAGGCTGTGGAGCCTGGCGAAAAAATCGGTTGGGAGGGAGAGCGTTTTTTGCTGGAGCTTCCCATCAGATTTCACTAATGAAATGGGAAAGTATTGTGGAACCGATCGGGTCGGAAGAAAGGGGCATTCATGCCCCGTCTTCCTGAAATTGCCATCCGTGGCAATTTCTCCCTTGGTTTTTATCCATTTCATAAGTGAAATTCTGACAGGAAGCAACAGCAAAAAACGCTCTTCCTCCCAACCGATTTTTTCGCCAGGCTCCACAGCCTTGTCTCCAGCATGGCATGCTCTTGTTGTCTGCCAAAATGGATTCCCCTGATTCTGCATATTTTTATTGACATATACCCTATGGGGGTATATATTAGTGTTGGAAAGGGGAATAATAAAAAGGAAGTCTCAATGTTAGAAACGATGCATCAGCATAGGGGGAAACGGATGGAAAAAGAGGATGGATATAGGACGAAGGAACGGCAGGAGAAGGAATATAAGGACCTGATCCACCGTTTAAACCGTATCGAAGGGCAGATACGGGGAATCAGAGGGATGGTGGAGGAAGGAAGGTATTGTACGGATATCCTCGTCCAAGTGGCGGCGGTGAACGCGGCGCTGAATAGTTTTAACAAGGTATTGCTTGCGAATCATATCAGGAGCTGCGTAGTGAACGATATCAAAGAAGGCAGGGAGGAAACGATCGATGAGCTGCTGGAGACCTTGCAGAAGCTGATGAAATGATTCGGCTGCAAAAGTCCTGTCGTTACCGGAATCGTAAAATAGAACAGCAATTAGGAGGCGTGTATGGAACAATATATAGTAACGGGGATGAGCTGCGCTGCCTGCAGCGCCCATGTGGAAAAGGCGGTGTCGAAGGTGCCCGGCGTAACGTCCTGTTCGGTCAGTCTGCTGACGAATTCCATGAGCGTGGAAGGTTCTGCGACAGAACAGGAGATCATAGAGGCAGTAGAAAAGGCCGGTTACGGGGCGGATAAAAAAAATAATAAGAAAACAGCACAGGGAAATGCGGGAATAAAGGCTGGAGAAGATGCCTTGAAGAAAAAAGTGGAGGAGGAAGAAAAGGCCATGAAACGGCGGCTGGGCATTTCTATCGGCTTTCTGGTTCCGCTGATGTATATTTCCATGCATCATATGTTTTATGAGTGGTTCGGCCTGCCCGTTCCCGGTTTTATCAAAGCGGCTTTCCATGGGAATGAGAATGCGGTAGCCTTTGCATTTTCCCAGTTCCTGCTGCTGCTGCCCATATTGTATGTAAACCAGAAATATTTTAAAGTGGGTTTTAAAACTTTGTTCAGGGGAAGCCCGAATATGGACAGCCTGATCGCGATCGGGGCATCGGCGGCCGTCGCCTATGGATGCTTTGCTATTTTCAGGATCGGTTATGGGCTGGGACACGGGGACGCCGCTTTGGTGGAGCAGTATGCGATGGATATTTACTTTGAGTCCGCCGGAACGATTTTAACTTTGATTACGGTAGGAAAATATCTGGAAACAAAATCAAAGGGAAAGACCAGCGCGGCGATTACGAAATTGATGGATCTGTCGCCGAAAACGGCGATTATACTCAGGGAGGACGGTTCCGAAGAGCAGATTCCGACGGAAGATGTGGAAAAGGGGGATATCTTCCTCGTAAAACCGGGAAGCCTTGTGCCGGTGGACGGGGTGGTTCTGGAAGGGAATTCCAGCGTGGATGAATCGGCGATCACGGGAGAAAGCATACCGGTGGAAAAGAAGGCGGGCGACCAAGTGGTGTCGGCTACGGTGAATAAGGCGGGGGCGCTGAAGTGCCGCGCGGAAAAAGTGGGGGAGGACACCACATTATCCCAGATCATCCGGCTGGTGGAAGAGGCGGGCGCATCGAAAGCGCCGATTGCCAGGCTGGCGGATAAGATTGCGGGTGTATTCGTGCCTGTAGTCATCGGGATTGCCTTGCTGGCGGCAGCGGTATGGCTTGTGAGCGGCGCCGGGTTTGAATTCGCCATGTCGGCAGGAATCGCAGTGCTGGTCATTTCCTGTCCCTGCGCCCTCGGGCTGGCAACCCCGGTAGCAATCATGGTAGGGACGGGCGTGGGAGCGAAATACGGCGTGCTGATCAAGTCCGGGGAAGCGCTGCAGGAAGCCCGGGGAGTGGATACGGTAGTGCTGGATAAGACGGGGACAGTGACGGAGGGCAAACCCCGCGTTACCGATGTGGTCGTTTATGGCAAGGAATGGACGAAGGAGGAAGCGGTGGCGCTGGCGGCAGCATTGGAAAAGCCAAGCGAACATCCCTTGGCCGATGCCGTGATGGGATACGCCGGGGAACTGGGGTTCGCATTGCCCGAAGTGAAGGAATTCCAGGCAATATTCGGAAAAGGGATACAGGGAAAGATTGGAGATATCCTGTATTATGCCGGGAACCGGAAGTTTCTGGAAGAAAAAGAGGCGCATTTTACGGAAGAACAAGTACGGGCGATGGAACAGCTGGCAGAAGAAGGAAAGACGCCCCTTATATTTGGACGGGCGGAGGCCGGCGAAGGGGAAAATCAGGACGGACTAAAGGAACCGGTCCGTGTTATGGCGATGATAGCGGTGGCGGATACGATCAAAGATTCGTCGGCGGAGGCGATCCGGCAGCTGCAGAAAATGCATATCCAAACGATTATGCTGACAGGGGATAACCGGAAGACAGCGGAAGCCGTGAGGAAGAAACTGGGAATTGCGGAAGTGGTTGCAGAAGTTCTGCCGGGGGAAAAAGAAGAAAAGATCCGGGCGCTGAAGGAACAAGGAAAGAAGGTTGCCATGATCGGCGACGGGATCAATGACGCTCCGGCGCTGGCAAGCGCTGATGTGGGGATCGCTATCGGAGCCGGAACGGACGTGGCCATGGAAAGCGCGGATATTATTCTGATGAAAAGCGATCTGCGGGATGCGGTTACAGCGATCCGGTTAAGCAAGGCAGTGATCAGGAATATCAAAGAAAATCTGTTCTGGGCATTTTTCTATAACAGCATAGGAATACCATTGGCGGCAGGGGTATTATATCCTTTCTTCGGCATAAAGCTGAATCCTATGTTCGGCGCTGCGGCCATGAGCCTGAGCAGCGTGTGCGTGGTGACGAACGCGCTCCGCCTGCGGCGGTTTCGGGAGGCGGCAAAGGAAAGCGGAAATGGAGCAGAATGTAAGAACGAAGCGGAATGGAAACAAAATTCCGATAGCAACTATGTAATGAATAACCATATTATCAAGGAGGAAAAAAAGATGACGAAAACAATGATCGTGGAAGGAATGTCCTGCGGACATTGCACAGCAAGGGTGCAGAAAGCGTTGGAAGCAGTGGAGGGCGTAACATCTGTGGAGATGAGCCTGGAAGAAAAAAGCGCGGTAGTTGTCCTGGATCGTGAGGTGCCGGAAGAGGCGCTGAAAGAAGCGGTGACGGAAGCGGGCTATGAAGTTGTGGAAATAAAGGATTAAAACGGCGGAAGGGGATATGCGTCATCCTTCCTGGTCTTCCAGCATACGGTAGCCGATGCCGATTTCCGTAAAAATATAATGGGGTTCTGCAGGATTCTGCTCCAGCTTCCGCCGGATGTTGGCCATATTGACCCGCAGGATGCGGTTATTGTCGTCGGCATAAGGCCCCCATACATGGGAAATGATGGAGTCATAGGTAATTACCTTGCCGGAGCTGCGGGCGAGGAGGGAGACGATCTTGAATTCGATCTGGGTCAGGTGGATATTTTCTCCGTTCAGGGTGACGAGGCGTTTTTCGAAGTCGATGACCAGCCCGTTTGCCCGGTAAGGCCTCTGGTTCAAGCGGGAACCGGTCTGGAGCCGGTTGCTGTGCCGGAGGGCCGTGCGGATGCGGGCCATCAGCTCGGAAGAGCCGAAAGGCTTGGTAATATAATCGTCGGCGCCGCAGTCCAGGGCCAGAACTTTTTCCTGTTCCTGGGTACGGGCGGAAATAACAATAATAGGGATGCTGGCCCAGGTGCGGATTTCGCGGATGATTTCGATGCCGTCCCTGTCGGGAAGGCCGAGATCGAGAAGGACCAGATCCGGGCAGCCGGAGGTGATGAGGCTTAGGCCGGACCGGGCATTGGGGGCGGCGGATACTTTGTATCCTTGGGCGGTAAGCGTAGTAGCGATAAAATTACAGATGTTTTTTTCGTCTTCTATAAGGACGATATAAGTTTTTGCATTCATAGAATCAATAACCGTGCCTTTCTTTTTATATCACCCTGGTCCGATTATTTGGGCAGGGAAAAATGAAAATCCGTTCCCTGCGGACAAGGGGAAGCGGCGATTATGCCTTTGTGGGCGGAGATGATCGTTTTGCAGATGGAAAGTCCGATGCCCATGCCCCGGGAACTGTCTGCGGAAATGTTTCCGGTATATGCCGTTCCGTCAAAAATAGTCTTTATCCGTTCGGGCAGGATACCGATTCCATAATCCCTCACATGAAATATAATATCGTTTTCCGAGTCCTCGACATAACAGGAGACGGGCAGTTCGCTTTTGGAATGCAGGACGGCGTTTTCCATCAGGTTGATCAGGACCTGTTCAATGAGAATGGCATCCATAGGGATCAGAATAAGTTCATCCGGCACGCTGACATCGATCCGGGCATCGGGCAGACGCTTTTTTAACCGGATCACAGCTTCTGATACCACTTCCTCGACGGATTCCAGCGATTTATTTACATTGGCTTCCCCGCCTTGGATGCGGGTGACTGACAGAAGGTTTTCCACCATGTTCAGCAGCCAGTTGGAGTCTTCATAAATTTGCTTTACCAGTTCTTTTTTCTGCTTTTCGTCAAGAGCATCCCCGTTTTCCAGATAAGAGGCTCCGGAGCCGATAATGCCTGTCAGGGGAGTGCGGAGGTCATGGGAAATGGCGCGGAGGAGATTGGCGCGCATTTTTTCTTTTTCCGCTTCCACCAGAAGCCGTTCCCTTTCGGCGAGCATCTGCATTTGTTGTTTCATGTGGGTGGCGGCCGCGCTGGTAATAAAGGAAATGGCGAGCATGCCGATAAAAGTAACGGGATAACCTGCCAGCGTAAAGTTTAACGCCCAATAGGGGTATGTGAACAGGAAGTTGACGCAGACAACGCCGATCATTGACGCGAATATACCCCAGAAATAACCGTCCGTGACGCGGGCGATCAGAACAAGGGCAAGGATGTACAGAAGCGCCACATTGGCCGAATTCCTCGATACGCGGAAATAAAGGAAGGAAAGCGCCGTAGCAAGCGCGAGCAGGAGAAGGGTAATAAGGGCATCTTTTCTGCGGTTATTTTTTGTAGTAATTTTTGGAAGTAAAAAATGAAGAAAACGTTGCATAAACCTATCCTTTTCTGCCTGCGGACGCTATGTTGGTGCGGATGGTTTATTTTAGCATTTTTATAAACCCGGCGCAATATAATTGTTATGTCTTAATTTGTGTCCAATATTACAAAAATCTTTGACATTTATGTTGAAAAATGTTAGTCTTATTATGATTGGTACGCAGTGCCGGAAAATATATTGAAAAGAGGGAAAAATATGGATAGGCAACAAATACTGATTGTTGATGATGAAGAAGTTAACAGAGTGATACTTGGAGAAATTTTCCGCGATGATTATGACATTATTGAGGCTCCGAACGGGCAGGAAGCAATCGAGCGTTTGAAAGAGAACGACAATATCGTGCTGATCTGCCTCGATGTCGTGATGCCTGTTCTGGATGGGTTCGGCGTATTAGATTATATGAAAGAGAACGATCTGCTGGATAAGATTCCCGTTATCCTGATTACGGGGGAGTCCGTCGCGTCCAGCGAAGGAAGGGCTTATAATTACGGAGTTGCCGATGTAATGCACAAGCCTTTCTATCCTCATATCGTTATGAGAAGGAGCAGCAATATTATCGAGCTGTACCGGAATAAGATCAATATGGAGCAGAAGCTGAAGGAACAGGAAGAAAAGATCCTTGCCCAGGAGAGCAGAAGCAAGAAAAACAATGAATTCATGATCGACGCGCTGAGTGCGGTTGTGGAGTTCAGAAGCCTGGAGACGGGGGATCATATTAAGAGAATTAAATATTTTACAAGGATATTACTGAAATATATGGCAAAATATTTCCCGAAGTACGGCCTGACGCCGGAAAAGATTGATCAGATCGCCAGGGCTTCCGCTTTGCATGATATCGGCAAGATCGGTATTTCGGACGCGATCCTGTTAAAGCCGGGGCGTTTGACGGAAGAAGAGTTTGAAACGATGAAGGCGCATACCACTATCGGCTGTGAGATCCTCAAAAACTTCCGCCAGAGCGAGGACGAGGATGATGAGTTCTTTCAGTGCTGCTATGATATCTGCCGCCATCACCATGAAAGATGGGACGGCAAGGGATATCCGGACCAGCTGGTCGGGGATGAGATTCCGTTATCCGCCCAGGTGGTTGCGATTGCCGATGTATATGACGCTTTGGTAAGCAACAGGGTATATAAGGGCGCTTATGCAAATAATGTGGCATATGATATGATCATGAAGGGGGAATGCGGACAGTTCGCTCCGGACGTATTGGAGTGCTTTGAACTGGCGAAGGAAGACTTTTTCAATATTGTCGAAGTGATTAAGATGTTTACTTTCGTATAAGCCAGACGAAGAGGAGCCGGGGGATGGAACGATGGAAAAGAAGGAATTTCTTTCATCCCTTGTAGAGCATGCGCTGGAAATGGTTCTTGTGTTTGATGGAAAAGGAACCTTATCCTATGCGAATGCCGAGGCAAGGGAAAAGCTTGGATATGGAGGAGAAAAAGAAAATATACATATCAGCAATATTTTCCCGATGATTTTCACAAAAACGGAGGAAGGATTTTCCACGGAATATGCATTTGAGCGGAAAACAGAGACTATGTCGGCGTACCGGAAGAACCAGACCTGTTTTCCGGTAGAAGCCCGGATCATGCGAAGCAGCGACGGGCAGTATGTGTGTATGGCCAACGATATATTGGAAAAAGAATTTCTGGGCAAAGAAGTGGCCCAGGTAAGATATGAAGCGGAACAGGCGATGAAGGTAAAATCGGAATTTGTCGCCAATGTCACCCATGAGCTGAGGACGCCGGTAAACGGCATCCTGGGCAATGTAAGGGAACTGTTGGAAATCGAGTCGGATTCCGGCAAATTAAAGAATCTGCATTTGATGGAACGCTGCTGTGAAAACATGGGGATGATTATTAACAATATCCTGGATTTTTCCAAGCTGGAAGCGGGCAAGTTTACATTGGATCCCCAGCGGTTTCATTTTAAAAATATGCTGGATTATGTAAAAGACAGCCATATCAGGAGAATTACGGAAAAGGGACTGGATTTTGTGGTATCTATGTCCGATGATATTCCTGAATATCTCATAGGGGATGAACTCCGTATCGTCCAGATCTTGAATAATCTGATCAATAACGCGATGAAGTTCACTTCAATCGGGAGAATCAGCGTGGAAGTCGTAAAGACAGCACAGGTAAATAATAAAATAGAGTTATATTTTTTCGTAATGGATACCGGCATCGGCATCGATAAAAAAGATGAAGATAAATTGTTCCAAAGTTTTTCCCAGGTAGATGCTTCTATTTCCAGACAGTACGGCGGAACCGGGCTGGGCTTGAATATATGTAAAGAACTGGTGGAGCTGATGGGAGGAACGATCGGGGTAGAAAGCGAAAAAGGAAAAGGATCCAATTTTTCTTTTTCCATTTGGGTAACGGTTCCGGAAGGGGAGGAAATGCCGGCGGCTTCCGTTCCCGTACAGGGAATCCCTTCTGGATTTAGCAGGAGGAAGCCGTTGCAGGAGGCGGAGGAGAACGACATACGGCAGTATGGAAGCGAGGCCAATAAGGATCAACTGAAGAGGACGTTGTCAAAACTGATTCTCTGCGTAGAAATGGAGAATTGGGAAAAGGCGGAAATGTTTGCCGATACGGTGAAACAACTGACCGGTGAAGCGCCGAGGGAGGTAAAGAGCATGGCGCTCCGTTTGAAGATGGCGGTTCAGAAAGAAAACTATGAAAAGACATCAGCGGCTTATGGCGCGCTGGATGCATTGATAGATGAAGAAAAAAGCGAACCGGGGGAAGGACAGGAATGAGCGCCATTCGGATTTTGATCGTAGATGATATGGAAACCAACCGGGTAATTCTGGAGCAGATTATTGCGGATATGGGGTATGAGCCTGTTTTGGCGGAAAGCGGCGAACAGGCGTTGGAGTTTTTGTATGAACACAGGCCGTATCTTGTTTTGTCGGATATTTCAATGCCTGGAATGGACGGCTATGAACTTTGCCGAATTATAAAGAACAATGCGGAAACGAGGGATATTCCCGTTATTTTCATATCGGCTTTTACGGATGCGCAGGATATTGTCCATGGATTTTCTTTGGGAGGCGATGATTATATCACCAAACCATTTATCCCGGCGGTTGTACAGGCGAGGGTAGGCGTACATCTGCGCTTGTATGAAAGCAACAGGCAGTTAAAAGAAACAAATAGACGTTTACAGGTCTCCGTCAGCACACAGCTGGATCAAATTGAGAAGGGGAAAAAAAATGTATTATACGCTCTGGCGAATGCTGCGGCGGAGAATGCTTATTTTGATAAAGGCCATACGGAAAGGATGCGTAAAAACTGCAGAACCCTGGCACAGGGGCTGCAGCTTTCGCCTATGTTCGAAGATAGAATTTCCGATAATTTTATAGATACGATAGAAATCGCCGCTCCATTGTGCGATATTGGGAATATTGCCCTCCCGAGAGAAATTTTACAAAAAAATTCCAAACTGACGGAGGAAGAAACGGAGATCGCAAGGCAGCATACGACGATCGGCGCAAAATTGCTTAGTGACATCCGGACGGGCAGCGATTATAATGATTTTATAGAGCTGGCTATTGATATTGCCCATTTTCACCACGAAAACTGGGATGGAAGCGGCTATCCTGAAGGACGGACAGGGGAGGAGATTCCTCTTTCGGCCAGAATAGCTTCATTAGTCAGTGTTTATTGTGCGTTGACGGAAAACCGGTCTTACCGTTCTTCTCTTGGTATGGATGAGGCTCTTTCCATTATGGAGAAGGATGCAGGCAAAAAGTTTGATCCTGATATGTTTCGTATATATTGCAAGATATACCGCCAGTTATGCTGAACAGATGAAATGCCAAGCAACATCCGTGGATCATATCCTTGTTATTTTATTTCATATTATATTATAACGGCCGCAGGGGAAAGGGAAAAAAAGACCGGTGTCTTGGGGAGGTTGAGGTATTTGATTACAGATGAGGAGTTTTTCAGGATTGCAAATTATTTAAAAAAGCGTTACGGTATTGATATGGGCCAGAAAAAGGTTATAATGAATGGTAGGCTCGAAAATTATATGAGACGGGAGGGCTGGCATAGCTTTAACGATTATATGGATGCTTTGCAGAAGGATTCATCGGGAAAGCTGGAGAAAGCGCTGATTGACCATCTGACTACGAATCATACCTTTTTTATGCGGGAATTCGAACATTTTGAATTTTTTAAAAGCACGGTGCTTCCTTATCTTAAGGACAAGGAGCGGGCGCGAAAGGATCTGCGTATCTGGTGCGGGGCATCTTCCACAGGGGAAGAGCCTTATATGATCGCGATGGTTCTCAAGGAATTCTTCGGGCCGGATCATAAGAACTGGGATACGAAAGTGCTGGCGACTGATATTTCCACCAAAGTATTGCAAAAGGCAATGGCGGGCGTTTACAGCAGCGAAAGCATTGATTCGCTTCCCGATAAGTGGAAACGCCAGTTCTTAAAGAAGATTCCCGGCCAGGACAAATATGCGGTAACGGATGAACTGAAGAGGGAAGTGCTTTTTCGCCAGTTTAACCTGATGAATCCGTTTCCTTTTAAGAAAAAAATGCATGTAGTTTTTCTTCGTAATGTAATGATATATTTTGACGGCCCGACAAAACAGGAATTGGTTCGGAAGGTATATGACTGCCTGGAGCCAGGGGGATATCTGTTTATCGGCACGACGGAAACGCTGGAGAGGGGCAGCAGCGACTTTAAGATCATCCGCCCTTCAATCTTTAGAAAATAAGAGGATAATAATTGTATGCGTCCAATTAGAGTTTTGGTAGTGGAAGATTCCTTGGTTTTTCGGGAATTGCTGGTACAGAACCTGAATAAAGATCCCGCTATTGAGGTAGTAGCGGTGGCGAAGGATCCTTTCGAGGCGAGGGATGCGATTCTCAAATACCGTCCGGATGTCATGACATTGGATGTAGAGCTTCCAAGAATGAATGGCATCGAATTTTTGCGGAAATTGATGCCGCAGTATCCGATTCCGGTTGTAGTGATCAGCGCATTGAGCGATAAGGTTTTCGAAGCGCTGAACGCAGGGGCGGTGGATTTTGTTGCGAAGCCGGTAGGCACGGGGCGGGCGCAAATAGAAGATTTCATCCATAATGAACTGAGCGAGAAGGTAAAAATAGCTTCTAACGTAAAAACGAGTAATATTAAAAAGACGGCAATGATGCAGACGGCGCAACAGCCGATGCAGTTGAAGGATAATAATCTTATCGTGGCAATCGGGGCATCCACGGGCGGGACGGAAGCAATTTTTTCCGTTGTCAAGGATTTCGGCCAGGATATCCCCGGCGTTGTGATCGTGCAGCATATGCCTCCGGGTTTTACGGAAATGTATGCAAAAAGGCTGGATGGACAGTGCAGAGTGAAAGTAAAGGAGGCGTGTACCGGCGACAGGGTTATGAGAGGCCAGGTATTGATCGCCCCCGGAGGCGACAGGCATATGCGGCTGGTAAAAGTGAACGGCGTTTACCAGGTGGAATGCAGGCAGGGGCCGAAAGTAAACGGACACTGCCCGTCGGTAGACGAACTGTTCTATTCCGTGGCAAACGTGGCGGGCGCCCATGCGCTCGGCATTATCCTGACGGGGATGGGCGGCGACGGGGCGAAAGGGCTTCTGGCTATGAGGAAAGCCGGAGCGCAGACGATCGGACAGGATGAGTCCACTTGCGTCGTATATGGAATGCCGAAAGTTGCATATGATATTGGAGCCGTGAAGTATCAGGTAAGGCTTGATGAGATTGCCAAAAAAACATATAGCGTTTTAAGTAAAATGTAGAGGAGAGAGAGGATGAAAATTTTATTGGCGGAAGATGATTTTGTAACAAGAAAATTTATGGCGAACTTCTTATCCAAATATGGGGAATGTGATGTAACGGTAGATGGGATGGAAGCTGTGGATGCCTTTATGCTTGCCTTGGAAGAAGAGGAGCCGTATGATTTGGTGTGTCTTGACATTATGATGCCCGTTATGGATGGGTATCAGGCGCTGAAGGGGATCCGTAATCTGGAAAAGCAGAAAAATATTCCGGAAGATGAGGCGGTTAAGGTAATTATGACGACGGCGCTGAATGAGGAAAGAAATGTAAAAATGGCTTTTGAACTGGGATGTACTATATATTCAGGCAAGCCTATCGACCAGGAAAGGTTTGAACAGGCATTGAAGAAGCTTAACTTGGTCTGAAAATAAAAAAGCAAAGAGCAAGATAAAATGAGGAAGGAGAAACATATGGCTGACGAATTTAACACGGAAGGCATGTTGGACATGTATTTGTTTGAGAATGAGCAGCTGCTTGAGCAGCTGCAGGAGATGGTGCTGGACCAGAAGGATGCCGAATGCTTTGATGAGGACAGTATCAATGAGATATTCCGGACGATGCATACCATCAAAGGTTCATCAGGCATTATGATGTTTGATAATATAACGGCTATCTCCCATAAGCTGGAAGACGTATTTTTCTATTTGAGGGAGTCGCATCCGGATAATGTTCCGCATTTGGAACTGGTGGAGCATGTTCTTGAGGTAGAAGATTTCATTACCGGAGAAATGGAAAAAATCAAGAGCGGTCAGGCGACGGATGGGGATCCGAGTGAAATTATTGCGGATCTGGATCAGTTTTTGAACAAGATCCAGAACAGCGGAGAGGAAAACGAAGCGAAAGACCTGCCGCAGAATGTCCATGAGGAACCGAAGCAGTTTTATATTGCCCCGGTAGCCAGCAGTGACAGCCGTTTCTATAAGATTAACGTTATCTTTTTCCAGGAAACGGAGATGGCGAATGTACATGCATATAAAGTGGTATATGCGTTGAAAGAAATAGCGGAGGATATCCTCTATTCACCGGAGGACATCATTGCGGATGAAAGCAGTGCGCAGACGATTATAGAGAAGGGATTTCGCATTCTTTTACAGGCCCAGGCATCGGAAGAAGAGGTGCGGAATATAATCGGCGTAGGATATGATATTGAAAGAGTAGATATTTACGAATGCCATGCGGAGGAATTCCTGCAGGGATTTGATTTTGGGGAAACTTCGATTGATTTGGATTCCAGCGTGGAGGAAATCGAGGCGAAGAAGGAAGGAAAGAAGGAAGAAAAGAAAGAAAATGCAATTGCTCCCGGCGATTACGTGATTAAGCCCAAAGAACCCGGAAAGCCTAAAAAGCTTGTCAAAGATAAGGCGAAATCCGATAAGGCGACTTTCATCAGTGTAAACGTAAACAAAATGGATATGCTGATGGATCTGATCGGAGAACTGGTAATATCGGAGTCGGTCGTTATGCAGAATCCGGACTTGAAAGTGCCTGGTTTGGATCTGACGAATTTTAATAAAGCGGCGACTCAGATGGCGAAGATTTCTACGGATCTGCAGAATGTGATTATGTCCATGAGAATGGTTCCTTTGACCAATACCTTCCAGAAAATGAACCGAATCGTATTCGATGTATCGAGGAAGCTTGGAAAGGATATCGATTTCGAGATGGTAGGGGAAAATACGGAAGTAGATAAGAATATTATCGAACATATTTCCGATCCTCTGATGCATCTTGTCCGTAACGCGGTGGACCACGGAATTGAAACCGATGAAGAGCGGAAAGCGACGGGTAAGAGGGAAAAAGGAAAAGTGACGCTTTCGGCGAAGACCGAAGCCGGAAAAGTCTGGATCAGCGTTACGGATAACGGGAAAGGGCTGGAAAGAGACAAGATTCTGGCAAAAGCGCGGAAACAGGGGATTCTGGAAGATGGAAAACCGGATTCTGCTTATACGGATAAGGAAGTATACCAGTTTATCACTCTGCCGGGATTTTCTACCAATGAACAGGTTACGGAATATTCCGGGCGCGGCGTCGGCATGGATGTGGTAGTACAGAATATCCAGGCGATCGGCGGAATGCTGGAGATTGAAAGCAAACCCGGAGAAGGAAGCACGATGAGCCTGAAGATACCGCTGACGCTGGCGATTGTCGATGGCGTTGTCCTGGAGACGGGAACTTCTTCCTTCGTTGTGGAAACAGGGTTGGTGAAAGAATTTGTAAGCGTCAGAGAGGATATGATGATACATGAGCCTACTGGCGATGAATTCGTCATGCTGCGCGGCGAATGTTTTCCTGTACTCCGCCTTGGCGACTGGTATGGTTTGAAAGATTATCAGCAGTCTGTGGAAGACGGGATGATGGTTGTTCTGGAACTGGATGGCAAAACCATCTGCATGTTTGTGGATAAGCTGATCGGCAAGCAGGAAATCGTTGTAAAGCCGATACCTTCCTATATTAAGAAGGTAAGAGGAATATCCGGATGCACGCAGCTAGGAGACGGCAGCATTGCCCTGATTCTGGATCCTAGTGGATTTATAGAATAGAATAGAGGAAAGGAGTATCCTATGGATGAAATAAGCAAGCCGATAGAGGAATCTGTGGCTGTGACAGATGAACATGATACCCAAAAAGGAAAGTATATGACATTTAAATCCGGAGAGGAGTATTACGGGCTGAAAATCCAGTATGTAAACGAAATTATTGGATTTCAGGAAATTACGCCGGTTCCTGAAACAGAAGATTATATCATGGGTCTGATTAATCTGAGAGGAAAGATTATTCCGGTGATTGATGTCCACAAACGTTTTAACCAGGAGCCTTTTGAGTATGATGACAGGACGTGTATTATTGTAGTAGATGTGAAATCTACGGTAGTAGGTCTGATCGTGGAGAAAATCGCGGAGGTAGTGGAGATTCAGGAGGAGAATATCCTGCCGCCGCCGTCGATCAGCAGGGTTGACAGAGGGCAGAACAAGTATGTGTACGGGATCGGTAAAGTAGGGGATACGGTCAAATTGCTTTTAGATCCGGAAAGGCTGTTAAACGATGAGGAGCCGCCGGCGGCTGAGAGGACAAACGAATTGATGGTTGAGGGAGAGTGAGGGTAAAATGATACAGAATATGAAAATGAAGACAAAGTTAGTTGTAGGATTTTTAATTCCGATATTACTTACGCTTGCTAATATGATCGTAAGCAATGTTACGACAAAGATAGCTGCTTCAATTACGGATCCGGTGAAGGCAAATGAGTTTAAAATATTTGTGAATCTTCTTACGCTTGGTCTGGCTGTAGTTTCTATTGTAATTTCAGTGGCGATTGCATCTGCGCTGATCAAGATTATCGAAAAATCAGTGAGTCAGCTTTCTGCCGCGGCAAAAGAAATAGCCCAAGGACATGTGGATGTGGAACTTGTAAAATACCGTAATGATGAATTCGGCGCATTGGTAGATGAATACAAAGCAGTTATCGATAACATTAAATATCAGGCAGAGATTGCGGAAGAAGTAGCCCACGGGAATCTGACGATTACCGTAAATCCAAAATCTCCGGAAGATCTGCTTGGCAATTCCTTAAAACAACTTGTGGAAGACAATTTTCATATACTTAGCAATATAAAAGAAGTTGGGAATCAGGTGACGACCAACTCCTCACAGGTAGCGGGCGCAAGCCAGTCTTTGGCGCAGGGTTCCACCGAACAGGCGAGCGCGATCCAGCAGATCACGGCATCCATTGATGAAATCGCAGAGAAAACGCGTCAAAATGCGGAAGAAGCGAATTCTGCCGCAGAACTTGTGGTACAGGCGATCAAGGACGTGAAATACGGCAATGCCCAGATGCATGATATGATGACAGCGATGGAGGACATTAACAAGGCATCGGAAAGTATTTCAAAAATAATTAAAGTGATCGATGATATTGCTTTTCAGACCAATATTCTTGCTTTGAATGCAGCGGTGGAAGCAGCAAGGGCAGGGGAGGCAGGAAAAGGTTTTGCCGTTGTTGCGGAAGAAGTAAGGAGCCTGGCGGCGAAGAGCGCGGCGGCGGCTTCCGAGACAGCAGAACTGATCGAGGATTCTATTGAAAAGGTAAGCGCCGGTTCCAGACTTGCCGATGATACGGCCAAAGCCTTGGAAACGATTACCGGGGTAGTACAGCAGAGTGAAAAGATTATCAATGGAATCGCGGAATCCTCCAATTACCAGGCGACTGCGGTATTTCAGATCAACCAGGCGATCAATCAGGTATCGCAGGTCGTACAGACTACTTCCGCTACCAGCGAAGAATGTGCGGCAGCCAGCGAAGAATTATCCAATCTGGCAACGAGAATGCATGATCTTCTTTCCAGCTATAATCTTGGGAACGGTTCTGGTGTATCTTCCGCCCGTGGAATGGATTATACATCTCCAATGGCTAATGATAATGAGCAGATTATTTCTTTGGGGGATGGTTTTGGAAAGTATTAGCAGGCTAAGATGAAGGGTATCAGATGGAACATATAAAAATGTAAAAAATAAGCGAAAAAGCGGGCGGCACATCAAATCTATGCATAGATAGAGCGGCCTGGTGAAAGGAATGTGGATAAAATGAAAAACATGAAAATTTGGAAAAAGTTATTATTGACATTTATGATAATTATCATATTGTTCTGCACGACGGTGGTGCTGGCAGTTACGGGGCTGAGGCAGAATGCGGATAAATATTCGGAGTTTTATAATGTCGGCTATCAGATAACGAACCGTGTGATGAATATGCGCCGCGGTTTACAGATTATTGTAAAGGATATTTCCTTTACAATGCTTGAGAGCGATGAAGCAAAGAATGCGGAATATTTGGCGGATATGGAGAAGGAATTAAAACTGATGAGCGAAAACGCAACATGGCTTCATACGAATTTCAATGGAGAAGAGGCGCTGCTGAATGAGTTTGAAAAGAATATTACCAATGCGGTAGCAATGCAGGAGGAAGTTCTTGAACTTTCCAAGACGGATATAGAAGCGGCAGAGGAGAAGCTGTTAGATGAATATCAGCCTTTGGTAGAAGAGGCGGTAAATAATTTGATTGCTATCAGCGATGCGGCGGCAAGCGGAGCAGAAAGCGATTATCTGAGTACGGTTTCGATGCAGAAGCAATTGATTTTTGAAGAATTAGGGCTTGCCGGAGGAGCGCTGATCCTCACGATTCTTCTTTCCGTTTATCTGACAAGGGCAATTACGCGCCCGCTCCATCAATTGGAAAAAGCGGCAGGGCAGATCGTGGAAGGTGATTTTGATATTGAGGTAACTTATCAGTCTAGGGATGAATTGGGAAGTTTGGCGAATGCATTTAAGAATATGAGTTCTATTTTGGAAGAGGTAATCGCCGATGCTTCCAGGCTTCTGCAGGAAATGGCGGATGGCAATTTTGATGTAAGGACGCAGGCGGAAGAACGTTATGTAGGAAATTTGCAGGGGTTACTCTTGGCAATCAGGAAATTAAACCGTGATTTGAGTTCCACAATGGGTCAGATCAATACAAGTGCCGACCAGGTGGCTTCAGGATCGGAACAGGTATCCAGCGGAGCCCAGGCTCTTGCACAGGGTGCAACGGAACAGGCGGCAGCAGTAGAAGAATTGGCGGCGACGATCGCAGGCATCTCCCAGCAGGTGAAAGATACGGCAGAAAATGCAAGAAATGCAAGAAATCAAACGAGTATGGCAGGGGACGTGGTAGAAGAATGCAATAGCCAGATGCGTGATATGATGGCTGCTATGGAAGAAATTACCCGTACTTCTGATGAAATCGGGAAGATTATCAAAACGATCGAGGATATTTCCTTCCAGACCAATATTCTTGCTTTGAACGCGGCAGTAGAAGCAGCGCGCGCAGGAGAAGCCGGCAAGGGCTTTGCCGTGGTTGCGGAAGAAGTGCGCAGTCTGGCAAATAAGAGTTCCGTAGCTTCCAACGACACGGCTGCTTTGATCGAAGGATCCCTCGAAGCGGTAGCAAGAGGAAAGGATCTTGCCGGAGCAACTGCAGATTCCCTGAAGAAAGTAGTGGAGGAAGTTCGTATTGCTGCCGCTACTGTGGATAAGATTGCGGATGCAGCCGAAGAGCAGGCGGGCGCGGTAGAACAAGTAACGGTAGGCGTGGATCAGATTTCCGACGTAGTACAGACGAATTCGGCTACATCGGAAGAAAGCGCAGCAGCCAGTGCGGAGCTTTCCCACCAGGCGGAGATCATGAAAGGTCTTGTTTCGAAATTCAGGCTTCGTGGTGAATATGCCAATATGGCAGTAAACACCGGCAGTTTTGCTGCCGGCGGCTCGGTTCCGGAACCGATGGAAGTCATGGATATCGACTTAGGAAAATATTAATTGGAAAAGAACATAAGGAAAGGCCGGGTTGGAATATGCCCGGCCTTTCGTTACAATAAGCCGGCTCGCGGAGCGTGGCGGCGTTTGTTCGTATCTTGACGGAACGGATAAGAGATATTATACTTTTTTAAGTATGGCGATAAAGATATTAAAAAGGAAAAGATGAGGAGTGTTGGATTATGAAGAAAAAGTATACCTTTTGCAAAAAGGATAGGAAAGGAATATCGCTGGCTGTTCTTTGCGCGGTATTTTCCCTGACATTTTTTATTACGGGCTGTCAGAAGCAGCCGGGAGATGCGAAGGCAGAAACGGCGCAGGAGACTGTAGAAGCGGGTGAAAGCGCTCCGTTAGACGGCGGAGTCCTGGGAGAAGGAAGCAGGGAGTTTGTATTTACCGTGACGGGACAGGATGGTGATGAAACGGAGTTTGAGATCCATACGGATAAGGAAACGGTGGGGGAAGCTCTGGAAGAGGTCGGGTTGATTGCCGGGGAAGAAAGCGAATACGGGCTTTATGTAAAGACTGTCAACGGCGTAACTGCTGATTATGATACGGATGGAAAGTATTGGGCATTTTATATTAATGATGAATATGCGCAGACCGGAGTGGATGTTACTGAGATTAAGGAGGGAGAAATTTACTCCTTCAGAATGGAATAAGTATGAAGCTTGCTGTCAGGGAAACCGTTGTATTCGCAATGCTTGGAGCTGTCATGTATGCTTCAAAGGCTGTGATGGAATTTGCCCCGAACATTCATCTGCTCGGTGTGTTTACGATCGCATATACGGTGGTTTATAGGAAAAAAGCCTTGTATCCAATCTATACCTATGTCATATTGAATGGCATTTTTTGTGGATTTGCGACGTGGTGGATCCCTTATTTATATATATGGGCAGTTCTTTGGGGGGCAGTCATGATGCTTCCGCAGAATATATCCAGGAAGGCAAAACCTTTCGTATATATGGCATTATGCGCGGCTCACGGTTTTCTGTTCGGAACTTTATATGCTCCGGCGCAGGCACTCCTTTATGGTCTGAACTTTCAAGGAATGATGGCCTGGATTGCGGCAGGACTGCCTTGGGATTGCATTCATGGGATCAGTAACTTTTTCTGTGGAATATTAATTGTTCCGATCATTTCGGTATTGAGACTGGCGGAGAAGAAAGGGACGGATACGGCTTAGAGATTGAAAAAGTTCGGAAATGAGGAAAATAATGAGTAATAGGAACGGGATGGAAGAAAAAATAGCGAGGATTAATGAATTATACCATAAGTCAAAAGCAGAGGGATTGACGGAAGCAGAAAAAAAAGAACAAGCGGCTCTGAGGAGCGAGTATATTGCCAATATGCGCGCGAATCTCAGAGGGCAGCTGGATCATATAGATATCCAGGAAAAGGATGGATCGATTACCAATCTGGGAGAGAAATATGGAAAAAAAGGAACCCATTAGACGGCAGATTCTGGCACTCAGGGAAAGGATGCCAAAAGAAGAGCGAAGAAGGAAAAGTGCCGATATTATGGAAAAGCTGTTCCAAACCCAGTGGTATCTGGCGGCCGGCATAGTGCTGGCTTATGTGAATTTCCGAAGCGAAGTGGACACCGGGGAGCTGATCAGGAAAGCCTTGCTGGACGGAAAAAAAGTATATTGCCCAAAAGTCGAAGGAGAATGGATGAATTTTTACCGTATTCTATCCCCGGACGAACTGGAGGAAGGATATGCCAAGATCAGGGAACCGTCGGTGAAGGAGGAGAATCTGTTTTCTGCGGATGAATCTTTGTTTGGCCGCTGTCTGATGGTCATGCCAGGCAGCGTTTTTGATAGGAAGTGTCATCGAATGGGTTATGGAAAAGGGTACTATGATAAATATCTCGATTTTATTTTAAAAGGGAATGGAGATCGGGCTTTCCAATTAAAAACGATCGGGCTATGTTTTGAGTGCCAGATGAAGGAAAAGATTCCTGTGGATGTTTACGATAAAAAAACGGACATGGTGATTACGGAGAAAAGGATCTACCAAGATTGAGTCGGGAAAGGAGACTGCTATGGAGTTGAATAGAATGGGAGAAAGAGCGGTGTCGGCGAAATATGAGCTGCAGAAATTGTCTTCGAAAAAAAAGCGCCAAGTATTGGAAGCAGTGGCAGAAGGATTAATCGGAGATGCGAAAGAAATTCTTAAGGAAAATGCGAAGGATATCGGACGGGGGGAAGAAAGCGGAATGCATCCGGGCATGATCGACCGTCTGCGTCTGACAGAAGAAAGAATACAGTCTATGGCGGAAGGCTTGAGGCAGATAGCGGAATTGGAAGATCCGGTGGGGGAAGTATTGGATACTTTTACCCGGCCGAATGGCCTGAAGATCACGAAAAAGAGAGTGCCCTTCGGAGTCATCGGCATTATTTATGAATCCAGGCCCAATGTGACAGCCGATGCTTTCGGTCTTTGCTTTCAATCGGGCAATGCGGTGATCTTAAAGGGAGGAAGCGATGCGCTTCAGTCGAACAAAGCGATTACGGATTCCATTCGAAGGGTTCTGGAGGAATGCGGCGTGAATGCGGATGCTATCCAGATGATAGAGACTACGGACAGGGAAGTTACTTCCCGGTTCATGAAGCTGGATCAATATGTAGATGTGCTGATTCCGAGAGGAGGCGCAGGACTGATCCGCAGCGTAGTGGAAAACAGCACGATCCCCGTCATCGAAACAGGAACAGGAAATTGTCATATTTATGTGGACGAATATGCCGATCTGGATAAAGCGCTTCCGATCATTATTAATGCTAAAACACAGCGCATCGGCGTTTGCAATGCTTGCGAGTCTTTGGTGATCCACCGGGCTCTGAAAGATAGTTTTCTCTCGAAACTGGCGCAGGCTTTGAGGGAAAAAAATGTAGAAATGCGCGGGGACGAAGAAGTATGCGATGTGATCGGGGATGCGTTGGCGGCTACGGAAGAAGACTATGGAAAAGAATATCTGGATTATATCCTGTCCATCAAAATAGTAAGCAATATCGACGAGGCCATTGCCCATATCAACCAGTACAGTACGAGGCATTCCGAGACTATACTTACAGAAAATGAGGAAAATGCCCGGAAGTTCTTAAACGAGGTGGATGCCGCCTGTGTCTATGCCAACGCTTCCACCCGATTTACGGATGGTTTTGAATTCGGATTTGGAGCCGAGATCGGAATCAGCACTCAAAAGATGCATGCCAGAGGGCCTATGGGGCTGAAGGAATTAACTTCCTATAAGTATACGATCGAAGGTACGGGACAGGTACGTCCATGAGATAAGGCGCTCGCATAGAATGTGGAAGGGCATGCCTATTATTTATTCAGATTTTATTTCCTTCCAGAGGTCATTATAAAGCCGGTCAGCCTCTTCTCCTAAATATTGGAAAGTTTCCAGGTTCTGGTATTGGGAGAGGTCGGGGAAGGCGATGGATGAGTTGCGGATATCATCGTCTTCGATTAACTCTCTGGCTGCATCGTTGGGCGTGGAATAGGTAATATATTCAAAGTTTATAAGGGCGATTTCCGGCCGGCACATGAAGTCAATGAATTTTTCGCCGTTTTCTTTGTTGGGGGCATTTTTGGGAATGACCCAGGAATCGATCCATATATTGGTTCCTTCTTTTGGAATCACATATTCCAGATCCGGATTTTCCCTTTGGGTGTAGATTGCCTCGCCGGAATAGATTACGCCGATAGCCGCTTCGTTGCCGATCATTTTATCCCGTACCTGGTCCACCACGTATGCCTGGACAAGAGGTTTTTGCTGAATCAGGGAATTCTTGGCCGTTTCCAGTTCCCCGGCGTCGGTGGAGTTCATGGAAAAGCCGTTCAGCTTCAAGCCGACCATGAAAGCATCGCGGACAGAGTCCTGCATCAAAATATTGTCTTTATACTTTTCATCCCATAAAACGCTCCAGCTGTCGATGGTTCCGTCCACCATAGTCTTGTTGTAAAGGATTCCCACGGTTCCCCAGCAGTACGGAACGGAATATTTGTTTTCCGGATCGAATTCTTTGGATTGCTCCCAATAGGGAACGCCGATGTTGGCTTTTGCATTGGGAATGTTGTTGAAATCCAGTTCCGCCAACAAATCGTTTTCCAGCATTTTCTGGATCATGTAGTCGGAGGGGCAGATGACATCATATTCCGTCGCCCCTGCCTCTACTTTGGGATACATGATTTCATTGGTTTCAAATTCATCATAGATTACCTTGATTCCCGTCTCCTCTTCAAAGAGGCGGATTGCTTCCGGATCGAGGTATTCCCCCCAATTATAGACGATAACTTCTCCGTTCTCCCCGGAAGATGAGCTGCCGCAGCCCGCCAGGGATAAGAGGATGGCCGAACATATGAATAAAAGAAATATTTTTTTCATCTCAAATTCTCCTTTCGTTTTTTTCCTTCGGCGCTTTATTGACAAGAAACAGAAGAAGCAGCACCGTGACAAAAATAATAGTGGAAAGAGCGTACATTTCCGGCTTTATGCCTTTCTTTACTTCGGTATAGATCTTAGTGGATAAGGTATCTACTCCGGCTCCTTTTGTAAAGTGAGTGATGATAAAATCGTCCAGAGACATCGTAAAGGCCATCAGGAAGCCCGACAATACACCGGGAAGGATATCCGGAAACACCACTTTGAAAAAGGCAAGGACAGGGGAAGCCCCCAGATCCAGGGCAGCCTCATATGTGCTTGGGTTGAGCTGCTTCATCCGCGGCATGACGCACAGGATAACGTAAGGGATATTAAAAGTGATATGGGACAAGAGAATGGTACCCAAACCAAACTTAAATCCAAGGCTGATGAAAAGAAGCATCAGCGAGATACCTGTGACGATGTCCGCATTCAGCATCGGTATATTGGTGATGCCCAGAATTACGGCGCGTCTGCGCTTGTTCATGTTATTGATCGCGATACATGCCACTGTTCCGATTACGACGGCGGAAAGGGAAGAGACAAGGGCGATAAAAAGCGTGTTCCATAGAGCCTGCATAATTTCCCTGTTGCCCAGAAGCGACAGATACCATTGAAAGGTAAATCCGCCCCATTTTGCCCGCGTACGGCTTTTGTTGAAGGAAAATACCATCAGCGTCGCGATGGGTGCATAAAGAAAAATAAATATCAGTACAATATATATTTTTTTTGCCGTGGTTTTTATCATAAAAGGCCTCCTTCCCCATCCTTATCGAAAATAGCAGAAGCCGCCATATTAATAAGAATAAAAATCATTAAAACAATGGAAAGGCCGCTGCCCAGATGCCAGTTGCCCGCTTGGGTAAATTCCTCTTCAATCACGTTGCCGATCAGAAGTATTTTGCTTCCGCCCAGTAATTTGCTGATAACAAAGGTGGTGAGGGCGGGAATGAATACCATGGTAATCCCGCTGATAATGCCCGGTATGGACAGCGGGAGGGTGATCTTAAAAAAGGTCTGTATAGGGTTTGCGCCCAAGTCTTTTGCCGCATTTACTACATTGGGGTCAATTTTAACAAGAGCATTATAAATGGGCAGTACCATAAAAGGCAGAAAGTTATATACCATGCCAAGAACAATCGCATAGGGCGTATTGATAATATTGAGCGGGGGCAGATGGAAAAAGGAGAGAAGGTTATTGATCGCTCCTGTTTTTTCCAACAGCGTCTGCCATGCCAGAGTGCGCAGCAAAAAATTCATCCACATGGGAAGGATGAAAATCAATACGATAAAACTATGCTGGTTCACATTCATGTGGGCGAGTATCATAGCCAGCGGATAGGCAAGAAAAAAGCAGACCGCCGTGCTGAGCAGGGATAATCCAAGGGATATCCATAAAGCCTTGGCATGTTCCTCGCTCATTACCGCCATGACATTTTCCAAAGTAAATGCCCCTGTTTTATCCGTCAGGCCGTAATAGAATACCATTCCCAGAGGGACGATAATAAAAATGACCGCCCAAACGATATAGGGTGAAGAAAGTAATTTCAATCTGCTATTCTTCAATTCCTGCCGCCTCCTCGTCTTCCGATGCCGGTTTGTTCATGATCTGGATGTTAAAGGGATCTACTTTGATCCCGACTTCCGTTCCCACCGGGAACATGCCTGTGGAATGCACCAGCCATTCAAAACCGTTTGCCGTTACTTCCATTTCATAATGAACGCCTTTGAAAATAAGGTGGGTAACGGTTCCTTTCAGGATGCCGTCCTCAGGGGCTGTCAGTTCCACATCCTCCGGACGTATGACGACGTCTACCGGTTGATTGCGCCCGAAGCCTGTATCCACGCAGTGGAATCTAGTATCAAGGATGGAAACCAGGCGGTCCTCCAGCATAATGGCATCGATGATATTGCTGTCTCCGATAAAATCGGCGACAAAAGCATTTTCCGGCTCGTTATAGATCGTTTCCGGCGTGCCGATCTGCTGGATATAGCCTTGGTTCATGACGACGATCGTATCGGACATGGTAAGGGCTTCCTCCTGGTCATGGGTAACATAAATAAAAGTAATGCCCAGCTCATTTTTCAGACGGATCAGCTCATACTGCATATCCTGGCGCAGCTTCAGATCCAGGGCGCCGAGAGGTTCATCCAGGAGAAGTACTTTCGGTTCGTTCACAATGGCTCTGGCGATAGCGATACGCTGCTGCTGGCCGCCGCTCAGGGAATCGGGCATACGTTTTTCAAAGCCTTCCAGATTCACCAGTTTTAAAGCATATTTGATCTTGTCGTCTATGTAAGTTTTCGGTTTGTTTTTAATTTTCAGGCCGAAAGCAATATTTTCCGCGATATTCATATGGGAGAATAACGCATATTTTTGGAATACGGTATTAAGCTGGCGTTTGTTCGGCGGAAGATTTGTGATATCTTTGCCGTCAAAAATAACGCTTCCCTTGTCAGGGGTAGCAAAACCGCCCAGGATGCGCAGCGTCGTAGTTTTTCCGCAGCCGCTGGGACCCAGGAGGGTGAGAAACTCATTTTCATGAATGTTCAGGTTCAGTTCATCCAGCACCGTCTCGCCGTCAAAGGCTTTGGATATATCCACTAAGTTAATTAATTCTTTGTTCATTTCAGATACCTCCGGTATATGAATCTTCTTCCGTAAAGAGCAGCCGAAACAGCCTTTAGAAGCTGGGGGGCGAGCTGACCCACAGAAGGACGGCTCCGGTTTTCGGGCTTGCCTTTATGTAATGGGTAGTATTAGGGACAAAATAGAAAGACTCCCCTTTTTTGGCTCGTATCATTTTTTTGCCCATGACGATCGTAATGCTTCCCGACAGCACATAACCGAACTCTTCTCCTTCATGGGGATTGTCGGGGTAGGTGGAGCCGCCGGGCTTTAGGGTAAGCCGTATCGGTTCCATTATATTCTTCTGGGCGTTTGGAATGATCCATTCCACCGTGTTGCCCAGCTCTTCGTCTATTTTTTCAAAATAGTCCGAATCGTGGAAAACGATCTGTTCCTCTTTGGGGCCTTCGGAAAAAAATTCCCGGATATCCGTGCCGAGACATTGGAGGATATCTACCAGCGTTGCGATAGAGGGAGACGTAAGATCCCGCTCCAGCTGGGAAATAAAGCCTTTGGACAGCTCGCAGCGGTCAGCGAGTTCCTCTTGGGTAAGACCTTTTTGTATTCGCAGTTCCTTTAGTCGGTTTCCTATATTCATATGGCTCTCCGTGTTCTTTCCGTAACCGGCGGATTAAATGATAATAAACATAAAGTTTAGTTTTACTAAACAAGCGCTGATATCCATTATACTAGGAGTTGAACGGATGTCAATAGGGAATGACAAAAAAACAGAAACGTGGTATAATGAATTGCAAATGATAAACTTTTATGGAGGGATGGTCCGATGGGTGGAGAAAAGTATGTGGCATATGTTTCAACCTATACGATGGGCAAGGGCGATAACCATGGAATTAAGATTTATGATGTAGATATGGAGAACGGAAGACTGCTGGCGAAAGATCAGGTGGAGATTACGAATTCTTCTTATGTGACGATTTCCCATAACAAGAAATATCTTTATTCTATTACGGATTTTGGAGTGGAGTCTTATAAAATACTGCCCGGCGGGGAACTGGATTTCCTTGGGCATGCGTCCATCAATGGAATGAGGGGATGCTATTTATCGACGGATTATGAAGATAAATACCTTTTTGTGGCCGGATACCATGACGGCAAAATAACGGTGCTTCGTCTGAACGAGGACGGGAAGGCAGGGGATATTACGGATGAGATATTCCATAAAGGCTTGGGAAGCATTGCGGAGAGGAATTTCAGGCCCCATGTAAATTGCGTGAAAATGACGAGGGATAATAAATATCTTTGCGCGGCGGATCTCGGCATGGATCATGTGAAGGTTTACAGGCTGGATAAGGAAAAAGGAACCCTTCATCTGGCGGACGTTATCAGGAGCGAGCAGGAATCCGCCCCCAGGCATCTGAAGTTTTCTCCGGACGGCACATTGCTTTATATTGTCCATGAGTTAAAAAATTATATCGATGTATATGGATACCGCGAGGTCAACAATAATCCGGAATTTGAAAAACTGCAGAATATTTCCACGTTGAACGATTACCATGCCAGCGGCTCTGCCGCCAGCGCGCTTAACTTCTCTGCGGATTACCGATATATGGTGAGTTCCAATGCGGGGGATAACAGCGTAGTGATCTACCGGATCGGGCATGAGAGCGGCCTGCTGAAGAAAGTGCTTTGCCTGCCGATCAGCGGCGATTATCCGAAGGATGCCGCCCTTTTCCCTGATAACAGGCATCTGGTGTCATTAAACCATGAATCGGATACGATGACGTTTTTCACTGTGGACATGGAAAAAGGGCTTCTTGTCATGAACGGGCCGGAACTTAAGGTGGATAAACCGAATTGCATCATATTCCATCAAATATGATAAAAATCTTTTAAATAGGAAATACGGGAGGACATGTTTCCGATCATGGCATCCGCCAGTGTAAGAGCAGCCATTGCTTCTACGACGACCACGGCGCGGGGGACGATGATGGGATCATGTCTTCCTTTTATTTGGACACGGATATTTTCCCCGTTTTGGTTTATGGTTTCCTGCTCCTGGAAAATAGAAGGAGTGGGTTTGACATAGGCGCGCAGGACAATTTCCGATCCATCGCTTATGCCGCCCAGAATGCCGCCCGCATGGTTGGTCTTCTTTCGGATTTCTCCATTTTCGGAAAGAAAGAAATCGTTGTTGGAGGAGCCGTTGGCCGTGCTGACCCGGAAACCGTCTCCGATTTCAAAAGCCTTTACTGCGCCGATGGACATAATGGCTTTCGCCAGATTGGCATCCAGCTTCTCAAAGACGGGATCGCCGATTCCGGCAGGTACCTCTTGGATGCGGCATTCGATGACGCCGCCTGCCGAATCTTTGTCCGCCATGCAGGAAGCCAGATAGGCGTTAGCTTCCTTATCCGCCTGATAATCGGGCATACAGGTGGAAGTATTGCGGATGGCTTCCTTATCAAAAGCATCAGGATTGATCTGGATGGGGCCGATGGATTTGGTATAGGTAAGGATTTCTACCCCGAGTTCTTTCAGGATTTTGGCGGCGATTGCCCCTGCGGCAACCCTTCCGATGGTTTCCCTGCCCGAAGAGCGTCCTCCGCCCCGGTAATCGCGGAAACCGTATTTCTGGTCAAAAGTATAGTCTGCGTGGCCGGGACGGTAGTAAGAAGCGATTTCGCTGTAATCCCGGGATTTTTGGGAAGTATTCCTGACGATAAGGGAAATGGGCGTACCGGTGGTAAGCCCTTCGAACGTGCCGGAAAGGATTTCCACAAGGTCGTCCTCCTTCCGGGGGGTGGAAATATTGGTTTGGCCGGGCTTGCGCCTGTCTAAATACTGTTGGATATCTTCCTCGGTGAGAGGAAGCCCCGCAGGGCAGCCGTCGATGACTGCGCCGAGCGCTTTCCCGTGGGATTCGCCCCAGGTGGATATTCTAAAAAAAGTACCGAATGTGGAACCGGACATAATTGCCCTCCTTTTATAATGATGGAATTTATAAAGTGGTTTTATTGTAACACAGCTGACAGACAAAGTCCATGGATGGCCGCCGGCTCAATGTTTTGTAATTATTTTCAGAATACCAGATATAGATTCCGTTGCGCCGAAAGGAACTATATTTGGTATTTCGTCTTTTTTATATAGTGATTCAATAAGCAAAAATAGGAGAAAAAGGGGAGGGGGACTGAAAATTCGGACTTGCATAGGGTGACAACATATGGTAAATTAATTACAAAGGTAATCTTACAGAAAACAGCTGAATTCAATATTCTGATAGGTTTGTCACTCCCAAATATTAAGGAAGGAGGATGCGCGAAAAAGAGTTGATTCCTAAGGAAGAGAGAATAAAAGGAAAGAAGTAAGTGAGAATTTATTTTTCAATTTTATCGATTTTCCGTTAGGTTCATTTGCCCCGATTTTTTTCGGGGGGGGGTGAAATGGATGAGACTGTATTTAGCGATTACTTAATATGTAAGGAGGAGATAAAGATGGATTTTAAAAGTTTTATCAAAAAAGCTTTGATGACGGCGTTGACATTGGCTGTCTGCATACCTGTGATTATGAAGGTTGCGAGTGCGAATGCATCGGAGGAAGCGTATGTGGATGTAAAGATCCAGTTCTTGAATGCGTCGGGAGAAGAAGTTACAAACGCTAGTCCTGGAGAACAGATAACGGTTAATGTAATAACAACACCTACCTATTCGGATGGAACGGCTGTGCCGGCAGAGGAAATTAAAGGGTTGGAATTTGATGTTTGGACATTGAGTATTAATGACGGTCCGACGCTTAATGCGAATAATCGTTCGGCAACTTTTACAGTACCCGATCCATCATACAAGAATATTAGTTTTGAAATGCATAACGAATATGCTTCCATAACAAAGACAACGACGGTCAGTGGAGAGTCGCAGGTTGATTATATATCGGCATCGTTCAGAGGCGATATGTCAAAGGAACTGACGGTTTCTCCGTTATCAGAGGCACCCGATTCTGATTGCGACAATCCTTCCGGTGGTGACTCCAATGGAGACTCCGGTTCCGGCGGAGATTCCGGTTCTTCCGGCGGCGGATCCAGTTCTTCCGGCGGTTCTTCCGATTCCGCGCCGGCAGCAGGGGGCGGCGGAGCGGCAGCACCCGCTGGCAATGGCGGAGCGGCTGGAAATGCAGGAGCTTCCACAGTAGGAGGCGTTTATACGGCCACATCCATGAACAACGTTGCAGTAACTTCCCCGGCGGCAGCAGTAGCAGCGGCGGCAGGGCTTAGCGAGGCGGACGTGGCGGCCGGCACGAATGTAAGGACATATATTTGCGACAGCCGCAACAGGGAAATGAAAGATGCTTTGAAAACGGTTGCTGAGACAAGCGGCAGAAGCATTGTGGCATATCTCAATGTGGATTTGTATACGATTACAAAAGCCGGCGTGGTTACAAATATCCGTAATACGGCAGCGCCGGTTGCAATGACCTTTGGTCTGCCCGGTTCACTGGCAAATGCAGGACATAGTTATTCGATCCTGTGCCTGAATCCGGATGGAACCCCGGTTCTCTTTGAAGATATTGACACGAACAATGCGACAATTACTATCAATGCGACTGCATTCGGAACCTATGCGGTAGTGATCAATCCATAATTTTTTATGAAAGCGAAAAGATGCCTGGCCTTATGGTTCGGGCATCTTTTTTGGCGGGTCTGGCAAGTAATAAAAGGAAGATTTTGAAATCAATTTTTCAGGGATCAAAATCGAATAGATTATGCAGGGAAGCATATTTTTTGGACAATTTTTTGGGGGCAGTTGAATAGACTTTATATCCGGCCTATGATATACTAAAACAAAAAGATGGTCAAGATAACAGCGAAAGGGGGCGGTAATATGACAGACAGCGAAAAGCTGGATCTGCTGCTTGAAAAAGTAAATGCGATGGAAGCACGAATGGGTACGATGGAAACAGAGTTAAAAACTGTCAGGGAAGATGTGAAGGGTATTAAACTGGTTCTCGAAAATGAAATCCGCGTGAATATTCAACGGGTTGCAGAAGGGCATCTGGATTTGTCGAGAAATCTGCATGAAGCCATGAAACCCAGCAATGAAGTGGAAATGCTGGCAATTAAAGTAAGAATGCTGGAAACAGATGTAAAAGAATTAAAGGCGAAGCTGGCATAAAGCCAAAACCCCGCCGCAAGCAGCGGGGCATCAAACTGCAAGTTTTTGAAAATATTCAGGGCTTTGCAGTTTTTTGGAATAAAATCCCAATCTTGTCCATATAATATACTAATTCTGCCCGGAGAGAGAAGGGCGGAAAAGATTTCGCGCACAAAAACGCTGGAATGGCAGAAAAGGGGTGAATTATGGCAAGAGGCGTCAGGAAATCCATAGAAGAAAAGATTGCCGATAAGCAGGAAGTAATCGGGGCATTGGAAGAAAGAGTACGGAAAGAAAAGGAAGAACTGCAGGAACTGGTTCATGAACAAAGGATGGCCAGGCTGGAAAGCCTTGAAGAACTGATCGATGATTCCAATCTCAGCTTGGAGGAAGTGGCGGAGATCTTAAAGCGGCACATAGATAATGCCGGGGACGGCGCTGCCTGAAAGGTTTTCGGTAGAAAAAATTCAGGGCGCTTGGAAAAGTCCGATGTTTGTGGGCGGATACCGGGTGAATATGGTAAAACAAAAGAAAAGAAGCAAAACCGCTGCATAATAACAGACAGCGATTTTGCTTTTTCTTTTGCAGGAAGAGGCAGATGCGGTTTTCGAGAGAAGGCAGCTTGACAGAAAAGCAAGAACGACGCTCAGGCAGAAGACGGCGATGTCCCCGGCCAGATAATTTTTGCCGAGAATCCCGGTATAAGTATAAAAAAGAACAGGGATGGAAAAGACCCCGGTATAAATCGCATAGGCATTGGCTTTGTAAATACAGGGATAATCTTTTTGCAGCAGGATATTTTCTATGCTGCAATAGAGAAACATAGGGAAAAAGACCATTTTCATATGTTCCCATACGGACTCGCTGACAGGGGCAATTAAACCGATATATCGGTTGTTTCCGCTCCATTCATAGAGGAAATGGGAAAGGGTGCCGGTAAGAATAGTAAAAAAGATACCAATCAGGGTATAAATGAGTAATTTATTTCGCATGTCATCAGCTCCTTAAAAACAGTATATGTAAGAGAAAAAATATTATTTAACATTTTGACTGTTTTTTTCAACAAGGAATGCTGGGAATCCTCCGTGTATTTCTTTATAATGGCATATTAAGCAGGGATAAAGAAAGGAAATGGGGAGGAGGAAAAAGTATGAACATCATATATCAGGAAGAAAAAAGAATTTTTCATTTATATAATGACGAGATCAGCCATTTGATGATCGTGCTGCCGAACGGCCATCTGGGGCAGCTGTACTTCGGAAAGAGGATCAGCGAAGGGAAGGATTATTCTTATTTGCTGGAGATGATGCCCCGGGCGATGTCATCCTATATATTTGATGATGAAAAGAGATTTTCACTGGCGCATGTGAAACAGGAATACGGGGTATACGGGACTACGGATTTCCGCAGTCCGGCGATTGAAATTCTTCAAAAAAACGGAAGCAGGATTTCGGACTTCCGGTTCCGGGATTTTGCCATTGCAAAAGGGAAGCCGAAACTGCCCGGCCTTCCCGCGACGTATACGGAGTCCCCGGAAGAAGGAATGACATTGACTGTCTTCTTAGAGGATGCGGAGGCGGATATCCGTCTGGAGCTTTTGTATACGATCTTTGAAACGGGCGCCCTTGCGAGAAGCGCGAGGATCATGAATGACGGGGAGGAACCGGTGCATCTCCTGACTGCCATGAGCCTTTGCATGGATCTGCCGGACAGCGATTATGAATGGGTGCAGCTTTCCGGCGCGTGGGCAAGGGAAAGGCATGTGAAGGTGAGGAAGCTGGAACAGGGGATCCAGGCGGTGGACAGTATGAGGGGGCATTCTTCCCATGAACATAATCCCTTTATTGCGCTGAAACGTCCTGCGGCAGACGAGTTCCAGGGGGAGGCGATCGGGTTCAGCTTAGTCTATAGCGGCAATTTTCTGGCACAGGCGCAGGTGGATACCCATGATACCACAAGGGTTCTGATGGGAATCCATCCGTCCTGGTTTGACTGGAAATTAGAAACCGGGGAAAGTTTCCAGACTCCTGAAGCAGTAATGGTTTATTCTGCGGAAGGATTAAACGGCATGAGCCGGATTTTCCATAAGCTGTACAGAGAACGGCTGGCAAGAGGATATTGGAGGGACAGGGCAAGGCCGATCCTGATCAATAACTGGGAAGCTACTTATTTTGATTTTACAAAGGAACGTCTTTTGGAAATTGCCAAAAAGGCGGCGGAATTCGGGGTGGAGCTGTTTGTCCTGGATGACGGGTGGTTTGGGCAGCGAAGCAATGAGCGGGCCGGGCTTGGAGACTGGGTGGCGAATCCGGAACGCCTGGCGGATGGCATCGAAGGGCTGGCAGAGGAAATAGAAGGGCTTGGCATGAAGTTCGGGCTCTGGTTTGAACCGGAGATGGTAAATAAAGATTCCGATCTATATAGGGAACATCCTGACTGGATCATCGAGACGCCGGGCCGTCATAGTTCCCATGGGCGGTTCCAGTATGTTCTTGATTTTTCCCGGAAGGAAGTGGTGGACAGGATTTATCATATGATGGAAAAAATACTCGGCGGTGCGAAGGTATCGTATGTAAAATGGGATATGAACCGCAGCATTACGGAATGCTATTCGCGGGCGCTTCCGGCCGACCGCCAGGGGGAGGTATTCCACAGATATATTCTGGGCGTATATGACTTGTATGAAAGACTGACCGCCCGATTCCCTGAAGTATTGTTTGAGTCCTGCGCCAGCGGCGGCGGGAGGTTTGATCCGGGTATCCTTTATTATGCGCCGCAGGGATGGGCGAGCGACGATTCCGATGCGGCGGAAAGGCTGAAAATCCAGTACGGCACTTCTTTCTGCTATCCTGTCAGCAGTATCGGGAGCCATGTTTCGGTGACGCCGAACCACCAGGTGTACCGCAATACCCCTCTGCATACGCGGGCAAATGTGGCGTATTTCGGTACCTTTGGCTATGAATTGGATTTGAATAAGATTTCGGACAAAGAGCAGGAGCAGGTGAAGGAACAGATCCGTTTCATGAAAAAATACAGGGAAGTGCTGCAATTCGGCGATTTTTACCGGCTGAGAAGTCCCTTTGACGGTAATGTGGCCGCATGGATGGCGGTGAATGCGGAACGGACGCTGGCTGTCGTGGGATGGTACCGGATTTTGTGCGGGGCGAACATGCCTTATGGAAGAATAAAGCTGCAAGGCCTGGAGGAAGAATACCGTTATGAAATTTCAGGCCGGGAAGGGTATTATTTTGGAAATGAGCTGATGAACCTCGGACTGATAACGACGGATTATGCTTCCGGGGAAGGCGCGGACAGAGACTTATGTACGGGGGATTTTGATTCCAGAGTTTTTGTGCTTACAGCAAAGGACGCGGGCCGGTGAAAAAAGCGGCGGCGCTTGGGGCAAAGGGAGCAGGTAAAAGGAAAGGAGATTTTTTATGAAACCATACATTCACAAAGTGCAATATTATGAAACGGACAAAATGGGAATCACCCACCATTCCAACTATATACGCTGGATGGAAGAGGCAAGGGCGGACTTTATGGAACAGATCGGATGGGGTTATGACAAAATGGAAGACTGCGGGATCATTTCTCCGGTGATCGGCGTGGAATGCGAATATAAAAAAAGCACCACTTTTAACGACCGCATTCGGATAGAGATAGAGGTAGAGGGATATAATGGCATCAAATTGACATTAAAGTATGTGATGAAGGATATCTATACGGAAGCCGTCGTGGCGCTGGGAGAATCCAGGCATTGTTTCCTGAGCGAAGAGGGAAGCCCGATTGCCCTCAGGAAACAGTTCCCTGAGCTGGATAACGTATTGAAGATCGGCTGGAAGAACGAGGATGGTCCGGAGGATTAAAAAGGGAAAAAATGGGCAGACTGTATAACAGAAACGTTAAAAAGTTTATGGATGATACAGGAGGTTCAGGATGGGAATGGATTTTAAGAACAGCGAAACAAAAGACAATTTGATGCGGGCGTTCGCAGGGGAAAGCCAGGCAAGGAACCGGTATACTTTTGCGGCGGGACAGGCAAAAAAAGAAAATCTCTACGTAGTCAGCGCGGTGTTCCGTTATACGGCTGACCAGGAAAAGGAACATGCCGAGGTGTTTTACAATCATTTAAAGAAACTGGCCGGGGAAACAATACGGGTGGACGGCGGCTACCCGGTGGATCTGGCGGATGACGTGACGAAACTGCTGCGCATGGCCCAGCATAACGAGTATGAAGAGCATGACCCGGTGTATAAGGCTTTTGGGGATAAGGCGAAAGCGGAAGGTTATTTGGATGTGGCTTCTTCTTTCTACCAAATAGCGGAAATAGAAAAAATCCACGGAGACCGTTTCGGGCGGCTGGCGGAACTGCTGGAACAGAATAAGCTGTTCGTATCCGATGTGAAAACGGCATGGCTGTGCCTGAACTGCGGTTTTGTTTTCGAAGGGGAGAAAGTCCCGGGGAAATGCCCGGTATGCGATCATGACAAGGGGTATTTTATCCGGTTTGAACTGTCGCCCTATGAATGCAGGTTTGCAGGATAAGAAAGAATAGCAAAGGCAAATTTTTATAGGCGTTCATGTACAAAGACCCTCTTTTTGAATTAAGAGGGCTTTTGTATTGGGGGCTGCCGGGCAGATGCATGCGCGGCTGATTTCATGGTTTAGGCTTGTCTGGCTGCGCAAAATATAGTAATATATTAAAGAATAAGGATATTCATTTCGAGAAAGACAGACAAGGGACAGCAGGGGATAAGAAGAGCGGAAGAGGATAGAGGATGAGAGGACGAAGAGGGAAAAATGCAGTTGTTTTAGCGGCGCTTATGGCTGCAGTTATGCTGGGCGGATGCGGGGGAAGCAGGACGCCTTCCATAGACGAAGGGATGGCGGCGGTGGAATCGCTGGATTATGCGGGGGCGCTGCAATGTTTTGATAAAGCGATGGCGGACGGAGAGGACCTGCGGCTTTTGTACAGGGGCCAGGGGCTGGCTTATATGGGGCTGACCCAGTATGATAAGGCGGCAGAGGCATTTGAGAAAGCGCTTGACTCCGGCAGCGGAAGGGTGGACGATATCGATTATGATATCAATTATTATCTGGCTGTTGCGTATTACAAAACGGGGGATGTGAACAAAAGCATTGGCGTATATAATGCAATTATCGCTATGAACCCGAAGGACAGGATGGCTTATCATTTGAGAGGAAGCGTGAGGATTGCCGACGATTATGATAAGGCGAAAGCGGATTTTGACAAGGCGATCTCCCTGGCACCGGAGGATTATGACCAGCTGATCGATATTTATCTGGTATTGGAGCGTAATGGATATAAAGAAGCGGGACAGGAATATTTCCAGACGGCTCTTGCCAGCGATACGAAGACGATGACGGATTATCAGAGGGGCAGGATTTATTATTATCTGGAAGATTATGATAACGCCAGGAATTATCTGGAAAAAGCCAGGAAATCCGAGGGGTATGAAGCGGTTCTCCTGTTAGGGCAGACTTATGAAGAGCTTGGCGACCTCAATTATGCGATCAGTGTTTACAGCAGTTTTATAGACAGCGACCAGACGAATGCCAGCGTGTATAACCGCCTGGGACTCTGCAAGATGGAGCTGGGGGCGTATGACGAGGCGCTGACGGCGTTCCAGGCAGGGATGAATGTGGAAAACTGTACGATTATGCAGACCCTTAAGTTTAATGAAATCGTCACTTATGAAAGGCTTGGACAATACCAGACGGCGGCCAGCCTGATGAACAGCTATTTATCTACATACCCGGATGATGCGGCGGCGCAGAGGGAGTATACGTTTTTGAAAACAAGATAATAAAGATGGCACAAGATGTTGTGGCTGCATAAAAACGCCGGCTGATATCTTGTGTATACGATTGACTTTTTATTTTGGGGATGATACAATGCCCATAGGCAGTACGGGTGGAAATTCCGGAATAGTATGATGGAGGTTGGCATGTTTCAGGTAATGAAAAGGAATGGCGAAGTGGCGGATTTTATGCTGGGTAAAATCAAAGATGCCATTATAAAAGCCTTTCAGGCGACGGATATACAGTATAATAATGATATCGTGGATTTATTAGCGCTGCGCGTGACAGCGGAATTCCAAAGCAAAATGGACGATGGAAGGATCCATGTGGAAGATATTCAGGACAGCGTGGAGAAGGTGCTGGAACAGGCGGGGTATGCGGAAACGGCAAAGGCGTTTATCCTCTACCGCAAACAGCGGGAAAAGATGCGCAACATGAAATCCACGATCCTCGATTATAAAGACGTAGTAAACAGTTATGTAAAAGTAGAGGACTGGCGGGTTAAGGAAAATTCCACGGTGACGTATTCGGTAGGAGGGCTGATCCTCAGCAATTCCGGGGCGGTGACAGCGAATTACTGGCTTTCGGAAATCTATGATAATGAGATTGCGGAAGCGCATAGGAATGCGGACATCCATATCCATGACCTGTCCATGCTGACCGGTTATTGCGCCGGCTGGTCGCTGAAGCAGTTAATAAAGGAAGGGCTGGGGGGCATTACCGGCAAGATCACATCCGCGCCGGCAGCCCATCTTTCCGTTTTATGCAACCAAATGGTAAATTTTTTGGGCATTATGCAGAATGAGTGGGCGGGCGCACAGGCATTTTCTTCGTTTGATACTTATCTCGCTCCTTTTGTAAAAGCGGACAATCTGGCTTATCCGGAAGTAAAGAAATGCATAGAATCTTTTATTTACGGCGTGAATACGCCCAGCCGATGGGGGACGCAGGCTCCTTTTTCCAATATCACCCTGGACTGGACCGTACCGGAAGATCTGGCGGAACTGCCGGCAATCGTGGGCGGAAGGGAGATGGATTTCCGATATAAGGACTGCAAAAAAGAAATGGATATGGTGAACAAGGCGTTTATTGAAACCATGATCGACGGGGACGCAAACGGAAGGGGATTCCAATATCCCATTCCCACGTATTCTATTACCAAGGATTTTGACTGGTCGGATAATGAAAATAACCGATTGTTGTTTGAAATGACGGCAAAATACGGGACGCCTTATTTTTCTAATTATATCAACTCGGATATGGAACCCGGGGATGTGCGAAGCATGTGCTGCAGGCTTCGGCTGGATTTGAGGGAACTCAGGAAGAAAACGGGAGGGTTCTTTGGTTCCGGCGAAAGCACGGGAAGCGTGGGGGTTGTGACGATTAACATGCCGCGTCTGGCTTATCTGTCTGCCAATGAAGCTGATTTTTACAGGCGGCTGGACCGGATGATGGATATTGCCGCCCGTTCCCTGAAGATTAAGCGGGGAGTCATAACAAAGCTTTTGGAAGAAGGGCTTTATCCTTATACGAAGCGTTATCTGGGGAATTTTAATAATCATTTTTCGACGATCGGGCTGGTAGGAATGAACGAGGCGGGTTTGAACGCCAACTGGTTAAGGGCGGATCTGGGCAGCGGGAAGACGCAGGAGTTTGCAAAAAAAGTATTGAACCATATGAGGAACCGGCTTTCCGATTATCAGGAGATGTACGGGGATTTGTATAATCTGGAAGCGACGCCGGCAGAAAGCACGGCTTACCGTCTGGCGAAACATGATAAAAAAAGATGGCCCGGCATTCGAACGGCAGGAAGCATGGGGGATACGCCTTATTATACGAATTCATCCCATCTGCCGGTGGATTATACGGCGGATATTTTTGATGCGCTGGATATTCAGGATGAATTACAGACCTTATATACGTCGGGTACTGTGTTCCATGCCTTTTTAGGAGAAAAACTGCCGGACTGGAAAGCAGCGGCCGGTCTGGTCAGAACGATTGCGGAGAATTACAGACTGCCTTATTATACGATATCGCCGACTTATTCGATCTGCCGGGATCATGGATATCTGTCAGGGGAGAAAAAGATATGCCCGCATTGCGGCAGGGCGACGGAGGTATATAGCCGTATTACCGGATATTATCGTCCCGTGCAGAATTGGAACGATGGAAAGCTGCAGGAGTATGCAAACCGGACGGAATATGACGTGGCGCCTTCCCGGTTGAAACGGCCGGCGGCAAGCATCGTGACGCTGCCAGGGGCGAAGCGCCAAGCAAACCGCGGGGCGGACTGCGAAGCGGATGCAAAGCCGGAAAATATAAAGTATCTTTTTACGACAAAAACCTGTCCGAACTGCAAACTGGCAAAGGAATATCTGGAGGGAGAGCAGTATGTGGCGATAGATGCGGAAGAAAACATAGAGTTGGCATATCAATATGGAGTCATGCAGGCGCCTGCGCTGGTGGTAGTAAACGGGGAGGATTTCAGGAAGTATGTCAATATCTCCAACATACGGAAATACGTGGATGCCATGGCACGGTCTTCCGTTTGATCAATAAAGACTAGGGGAAAGGAGTATGGAAAGGGATGGGCAAAATTTATTTAAAGGTAAAAGGCATTATTAAACAGGATGATAAATATCTCTTGTTAAAAAGGTGGGTAGACGACAGGATACCGGATCCGTTTTTATGGGAATTCGTAGACGCGGAAGTAAATTACGGGGAAGCGCCTGACGAAGCCATGCTAAGGGCAATCGGGGAGATTCTTTCGGTCGAAGGGAAGATAGAACGCATTGTCTATACATGGTCCAATATGATAGGAGATTCCCAATGCGTAGGGATCGCCTATATCTGCTCCATCGAAGACGACAGCAGCATTGTGCTTGGGGAAGAATATGGAGAGTGGGAATGGGTGGCAAGGGATCAGTTCCCGGAGTATATTGAGAATAAGTATGTGATGAATGATCTGGAAGGCGTGGAATTATAGAAGGATAAAAGGAGAGAAGGAATGATTCAGAAACTGACGGAAAAGATAAGAAAAACAAATGCTCCTGTGGTAGTGGGACTGGATCCTATGCTGGATTATATCCCCGGTTATATTACGGAGAAAGCGTACCAGGAGTTTGGCGAGACGCTGGAAGGGGCGGCAGAAGCGATCTGGCAGTTTAATAAGGAAATCATCGACAATATCTGGGATCTGGTTCCCGCAGTAAAGCCGCAGATCGCGATGTATGAGCAGTTCGGTCTGGAAGGGTTGAAGGTTTTTAAGAAAACCTTGGATTATTGTAAAGAAAAAGATCTGGTGGTGATCGGAGATATTAAGAGGGGGGATATCGGTTCCACTTCCAAAGCCTATGCAGTCGGGCATCTGGGAAAGGTTCAGGTCGGAGGGAAATCTTATGCGGGTTTCGATGAGGATTTTGCGACGGTAAACCCTTATTTTGGAACAGACGGCATAAAACCGTTTATCGACATATGCAGACAGGAGAAAAAGGGGATTTTTATTTTGGTAAAGACATCCAATCCCAGCAGCGGCGAGTTCCAGGACCGTTTGGCAGACGGACGGCCTCTTTATGAGATTGTCGGGGAAAAGGTGGCCGAATGGGGCGAATCCTGCATGGGGGATTCCTACAGTTATGTGGGTGCGGTGGTAGGCGCGACTTACCCGGAGATGGGGAAGGTATTGCGCCGGATCATGCCGAAAGCGTATATTCTCGTGCCTGGTTACGGCGCGCAGGGCGGAAAGGGAGAAGATCTTGTGGATTTCTTCAACGAGGACGGCCTGGGAGCCGTCGTCAATTCCTCCAGGGGAATTATCGCAGCTTATAAGCAGGAAAAATACGCGAAGTTCGGAGATCTGCATTTCGGTGAGGCGGCCAGGGCGGCAGTGGAAGATATGAGAGACGACATTATGTCGGCTTTGAATCGAAGAGGGTAATAAGAAAGGCTATGGATGTAACCATAGCCTGTTTTTATGCCAAATTAGTTTTTGCAAAAATTATTTTGTGCAAAACATATAAATATTCTTGACAATATTATTCAAGGAACGGATAATATTACTAACAGATAGTATGGAAACGGAACAAAGCACAGAATAAGAATAAAGGGGGTATAGGGGAAAAGGAGGACAAGGTACGGAAGGATAAAAGATATCCTTGCAAAAGGATTCATGTAACAAGGGGATTTTTCATGGCGGACGGGTACAGATTATCTGCTGTGCCTGTTTTTTTATGCGCAGGCTCGTGCAGTGGAAACTTGCCGCTAAAGCGGCGCACGGGCCGCGCGGCGAGTAGGGGAAAATCTTCCCTGCTCGATTGCACAGGGGCGCAAAAAAGGATAGACCGCCGGAGTGACGGAACGGAGATGATCATTGTATTTCAAAGGACAAGAGGATGAAAAGCATGTTCGAAACAGATCAGGCAAGTCGGACAGAAAGAGAGGAACAGCCATGGAAGAGAAAAAAAGAATGACAGGAATGATGATTCATGGATTTGCTGTAGCGCACATGGTCAGCGCCGCGTTGCTGGCGCAGACGGTAGTCGGTGATGAAGCCGTACTGACGGCTTTGACAGTCGCTATGATCGTGGCAGTGGCGAAGCTGAACGGCGCGGACTGGGATTCCGGCGCGGCGTTGGCTTTTTTGGGTGTCTTTGCAGGAAGTTATATCGGCGTAAGAGGGGCGACCATGCTGGTGAAATGGATTCCGGGAGTAGGAAATGCAGCCAATGCGGCAGTAACTTTTGCGACTACGGAAGTGCTTGGATGGGCGACTTATCTGTTTGTCAGAAAAGGCAAGAAAAATCCAAAAGACATGACAAAGAATGATAAAGACAGCTTGTGGAAGGAAGCGAAGGAGATGCGCGAGAAGGAAGCGGAAGAAAGCAAGCGTCTCTATGAATCCATGTCAAAAGAGGATGAAGCGGAGTATAAGGAGATCATGAAACAATTAAAGGAGGAACTGCCGGAAAGCACCCGTAAGTACTTGCTGGACAGATTGGAGAAAATAACGGGCAAGTATGTATAAGGACTGTCAGCAGGAATGGGGGTTCTGTTTTATGGAAGAGAAAAAAAGGGTGACAGATTACTCCATTCTGTATGGCTTTGGAGGCCGTCATAGGGTTCTGGGGGAAAAAAGATATGCTGGGAGGCGGCATGAAGATAGCAGGGACGATATTTTTCATCTGCTTGGTCGTCATAGCGGTCATATTGCTGCTCTTATACTGGGATATTTCCTATGTCAGTGTCCAGAAAGACGGAGCGATAGCGGCGGCGGATAAAAAAACGATGATGAATGTCATTCTGGCCATACTGGCGGCGGTACTCGTATTGTCGTTCTGCATGGACGTGCTGGTATATTGAGGCGCGAAGGTTTCATGCCTGCGGCAGAAAGGAGCGTTTATGAAATTTAATTTGGGTTCTGCAATTCATTTTCTTGGTAAAATGTCGTCTGAGGCGGCAAAAGAGCTGGCAAAAGCGCAAAATGACAGGGACTGGCACAGAAAGCATCTGGAGACTGCCCTGCGTGAGGCGGCAAGAGGGCATAGCAGGGATACCATTATAAGGGACCATATGCGGGCGATAGAAAAGCTGGATGCGCTGATAAAGAAGCTTTCAAAATAAAGCATGAGGTGGCAGAGATGGCATCGGGACGGCATCTCTGCCACCGGAATTTGGTATCTGTCCTGGAAGACGGCTCAGGAGAAACAGGAAGTAATTGCCCGCCTGGAGAAGAAAATCCGGGATGGGTTTCTTTTTTTTGTTTCAACGGGAATTCCATGCCGGCGGAATGGAGGATGAGCTGAAAGGAAGGATTTCCGCCACGTAAACCTAAGGATGAAAAACGGTTGAATACCAGCAACAGATATGGTAAAATTGGGAAAATAATTTATTTATGGGATACAAAGATAAAAAACCTGTAAACAGGGAGGCTTGCGGATATTATGAACAATTATAAGAGAGAATTCATCGAATTCATGGTAGACAGCGGAGTGCTGAAGTTCGGGGAGTTCACTTTAAAAAGCGGACGGAAATCCCCTTTCTTTATGAATGCCGGAGGATATGTGACGGGAACGCAGTTAAGAAAGCTGGGGGAATATTATGCCAGGGCGATTCATGACAACTACGGGTTGGATTTTGATGTGCTGTTCGGACCTGCCTATAAAGGGATTCCTCTCAGCGTGGCGGCGGCCATGGCGATCAGCGAGCTGTACGGAAAAGATGTGAGGTACTGTTCCAACCGGAAGGAAGAGAAAGACCACGGAGATACAGGCATCCTTTTAGGGAGCAAACTGAAGGACGGCGACAGGGTCGTTATCATAGAGGACGTGACTACCTCTGGCAAGTCGATCGAAGAAACGTTTCCCATTTTGAAAGCCCAGGCAGATGTGGAGATCAAAGGGCTTATGGTATCTTTAAACCGCATGGAAAAGGGGCAGGGAGAGATAAGCGCGCTTCAGGAGATAAGAGAAAAGTATGGGTTTGACGCCAATGCTATCGTAACGATGGGAGAAGTGGTGGAATATTTGTATAACAGACCGTACCATGGTACAATTTATATCGATGATGAATGTAAGGCATCGATCGACGCATACTATAAGCAATACGGCGCAAAAGAATAAATAGGAAGCGGTTAAGAAAACTGCTGGAATGGAGGAAGGGCATGGAAGAAAAAATATATAAAACGATGAGCGGCTCGGGGGCTTTGAATATCGTAGTGGGGGTGGTCGCGCTGGTGGCTGGGATCACTGGGGGAGTGCTTCTGATTATAAGCGGGGCGAAGCTGCTGGCGAGCAAATCAAAGATACTGTTTTAGCAAGGATGGGCATTTCCCGGAAAGGAACTGCCCATTCGGAGATTAAACGATAATGGAGGCATGGCTGTTAAAATGGTTCAGAAGAAAGGCCGCAAAGGGAAAAAAAGGAGCGGTTATATATTTACGGTGCGAAAACATCCGGAAAAGGGAATTATGTCAACGATTTTGGGCGTGCTTTCGATTCTTTCCGTGGGGGCGGCAATTTACTTGGCCTACAGGAACGGAGGGGAGGCATTGCCGCAGTATGGAGCCGCCGTATTTCTTGTTACCCTTTTTTCTTTGGCGGGGCTGGTATTGGGCATCCTTTCCAGAGTGGAAAAGGATAATTATTATTTGTTTCCCCATTTGGGCATAGGATTGAATGCGCTTTGCCTTGTTATGATCAGTTTTATTTTGTATGCCGGAATATAAGTGGAACAGGAGCGGAACAACGTTATGGATATGGCGGAAAATGTAAAAGAGCGATATGGATTAGCGAAAGAGCGTATATCGGAAATAGCCGTGGAAGACGGCATCCAAGGGGAATATGGCGTATATTTCAGGAATATGGCGGTTTTTCTGGGAGAGATAGGGGATGCCTATAATTATGCGGAGAGCGGGAAATTGTACGAGGCATCTTTGGAAGAACTGCAGGAAAGGAACCGGAGCCTTTACAGGGATATCCTGCCGGAGAACTATGAAAGAAGTTATGGAAATCCGTCATATGCCGTGAAAAAGCTGGGGGACGGTTACGGGCAGCTTCTTTCCTTCCTTTATGCAGAACTGAGGAGCCTGATTGCGTTTGCTTATGAAAAAGACCTGTTTGAAATGACAATCCGGATGGAGTTGTTCCTTGAGATATACAGCGCTTTTGTCTGTGCAGGAGAAGAGGGAGAAGAAGTGCCGGATTATGAAGAACTGCGGCAGATTGTTTATTGGTTTGTCAGCGATTATTCGGAACTGTCGGCAAAAAAGAGGCTCAGGGAGCAGCTTAGCCCGGAGGAAGATTTTGTCCTGAGAATTATTGCGGACAGCGATTTGGATGACCTGCGGTATCTTTATTATTTTGGGGAGTATATTACGGAGGAAGAACTGGAAACGGCAAGGCATTTAAGCAGGATGGAGCCTGAGGAGATCCGGCGGATGGCTGATACGTATACGGAAGGATACCGGATCGGATTTGAAGTATGCAACAAAGATATTTCCAAAAAGAAAACCGTGAATATTCTTTATTGCCTCGGGTTTGAACGGATGATAAGGGCTGCAGTGGATAATTTTGCGGCAATGGGGCTTCGCCCTGCCATATACCGAGCGAGGGAAAGCGTATTGTGGGGGAAAAGCATCCGAAAGAATGGGTATTACGGGGCGGCTGCCAATAGGCAGTATGAGTACGACCATAAGGAAGACCAGGCGCTGTATCTGGACAAACAGTACACCAACCGCAGACTGGAAGTAATGAAAGAGGCTTTTGAGGAACTTAAGGAGGAGGCGTCATTGCTTGGCGGCCCCGCAGTAGTGGAAGTGTTCGGGGAGGAACCTTTTGTGCCGGAGACGAAGGCAGAGACTTTAAAGCTTTCCGAAAGACAACAGAAACTGGAAGTCGCATATATGGCCGATGCGGGGGAATTAAGGAACGAATATATCAAAGGGGAAGAGAGAAGTTTTACGATCATTGCCTTTCCGGTTCCAGCGATCGGCGGAAAATATGAAGAGATTTTTGACGAGACCGTCAGGATCAATACGCTGGATTATAACCTTTACCGGAAGATCCAGCAGACCATGACCGAGGCGTTGGACAAGGCGGACTATGTGACGGTAAAGGGAATGGGGGAGAATCGGACGGATCTGAAGGTAAAACTCCACGAACTGGGAGATCCGTCCAAGGAAACCAATTTCGAAAATTGCGTGGCAGACGTAAATATTCCGGTAGGCGAAGTGTTTACCTCCCCGCTTTTAAAGGGAACAAACGGTCTGCTTCATGTGAGCCGGGTCTTTTTAAACGGACTGGAATACAGGGATTTGGAAATTACATTTACCGATGGAATGATCAGCGGGTACCGCTGCAGGAATTTCACATCGGAGGAAGAAAATAAAAAATATATCAAAGACCATGTGCTGTTCCGGCATGACACCCTGCCTATGGGTGAATTCGCCATTGGAACCAATACGGCTGCTTATGTCATGGCAAAGAAATACGGGATTGGGGATAAGCTGCCCATATTGATTGCAGAGAAGATGGGACCGCACTTTGCGGTAGGGGATACCTGTTATTCCCATGAAGAAGATCTGGTCACTTATAATCCAGACGGAAAGGCGATGGCGGCGAAGGAAAACGAAGTGTCGGCTCTGCGCCATACGGATAGGGGAAAAGCTTATTTTAACTGCCATACGGATATCACAATACCCTATGATGAACTGGGGGAACTGGCGGCAGTGAAGAAGGATGGAAAAAAGGAAGCGATTATCAGGGAAGGGCGTTTCGTCCTGAAGGGATGCGAGGCGTTAAATGTTCCGCTGGATGAATTCATCCATGGAATGAATAGCGAAATATGAGAAAATATGGGTTGCGTGTGAAATCATTTTTTAGTAAACTAAGAAATGGAGTAGAATATGTATAAAGGAGATCAGCAGTTATGGCGCAAGTTGGGATTGTGATGGGAAGCGATTCGGATATGCCGGTTATGGCAAAGGCCGCCCAGGTTTTGGATGAGCTGGGGGTTTCTTATGAGATGAGGATTATTTCGGCCCACAGGGAGCCGGATGTGTTTTTTGAATATGCCAATACGGCGGAAGAAAAAGGATTTAAGGTAATTATTGCAGGGGCAGGCATGGCCGCGCATCTGCCGGGCATGTGTGCGGCAATTTTTCCGATGCCGGTGATCGGCATCCCGATGCATACCACTTCTTTAGGGGGAAGGGATTCCCTGTATTCCATCGTCCAGATGCCGTCGGGAATTCCGGTGGCGACGGTGGCGATTAACGGCGGAGCCAATGCGGGTATTCTGGCAGCGAAGATTCTTGCCGTTTCCGATGGGGCGTTGTTAAAAAGACTGAAGGATTACAGCAGTTCTTTAAAGGAAAGCGTACAGGCAAAGGATGGCAAACTTCAGGAATTGGGTTATAAAGGTTATATGGAATAAAGAATCTGGCGGAGGAGAAAAGCATGGATTATAAAAAAGCCGGCGTAGACATTGAGGCCGGGTATCGATCGGTAGAATTAATGAAGAAATATGTGAAAGAAACGATGCGGCCGGAGGTGCTCGGCGGCTTAGGCGGTTTTTCCGGGGCATTTTCCCTTTCAGCAATAAAAAATATGGAAAAGCCTGCCCTTGTGTCGGGGACGGACGGCGTAGGCACAAAGCTGAAGCTGGCATTTTTGATGGATAAACATGACACGGTGGGCATCGACTGCGTTGCCATGTGCGTGAACGACATCGCTTGTGCAGGAGGGGAGCCTTTGTTTTTCCTCGATTACATTGCATGCGGCAAGAATTATCCGGAGAAGATTGCGACGATCGTAAAAGGCGTGGCGGAAGGCTGCAAGCAGTCCGGGGCGGCGCTGATCGGCGGGGAAACGGCGGAGATGCCGGGATTTTACCCGGAGGACGAATACGATCTGGCGGGATTCGCGGTAGGAGCAGTGGATGAAAAGAATCTGGTTACCGGGCAGGATATCAAACCGGGCGACGTTCTCATCGGCATCGCTTCTTCCGGGGTGCATAGCAATGGTTTCTCCTTAATCAGAAAGGTATTCGATATGACGAAGGAGAGCCTGGATACCTATTATGACGTGCTGGGGAAAACATTGGGCGAGGCTCTGATCGAGCCTACGAAGATTTATGTAAAGGCATTAAGAGAGGTAAAAGATGCCGGCGTCAGGATCAAAGGCTGCAGCCATATTACGGGCGGAGGCTTTTATGAAAATATTCCGAGAATGCTGCCGGAGGGCATACGGGCCGTCGTGAAGAAAGAAAGTTATGAAGTTCCGGCTATTTTCCGGCTTTTGCAGGAAAAAGGCGGATTGGAAGAAAAAATGATGTATAATACATACAACATGGGGATCGGCATGGTATTGGCGCTGGAGGAAAGCCGGGCGGAAGAAGCGATGGAGGCGGTTCGCCGGGCGGGGGAAATGCCTTTCCGGTTAGGATATGCCGAGTCCGGTGAAAAAGGGGTAGTTTTATGCTGAGGGTAGTCGTATGCGTCTCCGGCGGAGGGACGAATCTCCAGGCCATGATCGACGGCATCGAAAACGGCCGTATAAAGAATGCGGAAATTGTACGGGTGATCAGCAATAACAAAGATGCTTATGCTTTAAAGCGGGCAGAAGAAAATGATATACCAGGGATATGCATATCCCCGAAACATTATACGGACAGAGAGGCGTTCCATAAAGCGCTTTTGGAAGCCGTAAGGGAGGCGGAGCCGGATCTTGTCGTATTGGCAGGATTCCTTGTGGTAATTCCTGAAGAAATGATTGCGGAATACAAATATAAGATTATTAATATACATCCTTCCCTGATCCCGTCTTTCTGCGGTACGGGATATTATGGGCTGAAAGTACATGAAGCGGCATTGGAACGAGGGGTAAAATTTACCGGGGCGACGGTTCATTTCGTAGACGAAGGAACGGACACCGGCCCGATCCTTTTACAGAAGCCGGTGGAAATTATGGAGGGAGATACGCCGGAGATTTTACAGAAGCGGGTTATGGAAGAGGCAGAATGGATTTTATTGCCGGAGGCTGTGGATGCAATAGCAAACCAGCGGGTGGAAATCAAGGATAATAGATGCAGAATCCTGAAAAGCAGAAAGGAAAGTGGTGTTTCATGAAGGTTTTAATTGTCGGGAGCGGCGGAAGAGAACATGCGATTGCGTTGAGCGTGGCAAAAAGCCCGAAAGTGGATAAGATATATTGTGCGCCCGGGAATGCAGGTATCGGCGGCGTGGCGGAGTGCGTTCCTATCGGGCCGATGGAATTCGGTAAAATCGTATCTTTTGCGAAGGAAAAAGAAATCGGCCTGACCATCGTCGGCATGGATGATCCTCTGGTGGGCGGCCTGGTAGACGAACTGGAAGCTGCAGGGCTGAGAGCTTTCGGGCCGAGGAAGAATGCGGCGATACTGGAAGGAAGCAAGGCGTTTTCCAAAGATCTGATGAAAAAATACCATATTCCTACGGCGGAATATGAGAACTTTGACGATGCCGGGGCGGCGGAAGCTTATCTGGAAAAGGCGCAGTTTCCCGTAGTGTTAAAGGCAGACGGGCTCGCGCTGGGAAAAGGAGTGCTGATCTGCCAGAATCTGGAGGAAGCAAAAGAAGGCGTCAAATCGATCATGCTGGACAAGAAATTCGGTTCGGCAGGAAGCCGTATGGTGATTGAAGAATTTATGACCGGACGGGAAGTGTCGGTACTTTCTTTTGTCGATGGGAAAACCATTAAGACAATGACTTCAGCGCAGGACCATAAAAGAGCCATGGATGGGGATATGGGCTTGAATACGGGCGGTATGGGAACTTTTTCACCCAGCCCGTTTTATACGGAGGAAATCGATGAATTCTGCATGAAAAATATTTATCAGCCTACGGTGGATGCCATGGCGGCCGAAGGAAGGGAATTTAAGGGAGTCATCTTCTTTGGCCTGATGCTGACGGAAAAGGGGCCGAAAGTGCTGGAGTATAATGCGCGTTTCGGAGACCCGGAAGCACAGGTGGTGCTGCCGAGAATGAAAAATGATATAATAGAAGTAATAGAAGCATGCATTGACGGAAGGCTGGATGAAATCGATCTGCAATTTGAGGATAATGCCGCTGTCTGCGTCGTACTTGCTTCCAAAGGATATCCGGTCAAATATGAAAAGGGGTATGCGATACAAGGACTGGAAAATTTTGAAGGGAAAGAGGGTTATTACTGTTTCCATGCCGGAACGAAGAGGACAGAAGATGGAATTGTTACGAACGGAGGGCGCGTCTTAGGCATTACAGCGAAAGGAAAGGGTCTGAAAGAGGCCAGGGAGAACGCCTATCGGGCTACGCAATGGGTGACATTTGAAAATAAGTATATGCGCAATGATATCGGAAAAGCGATTGAGGAGGTATAAGAGGTATGGGTATCACGGATAAAGAAGCGCTTAGAATGGAAGCATTGGGTATTACGAATTATAACAGGCCGTATATATGCGATAACTGCGGCGGGCTTATGGAGTTTAAAGGATGCGGTGAATACGAATGTGAAGACTGCCATACGAAGGGCTATGATGATTATGGCAAAGTGAGGAATTATATCGAGCTGCACAGGGGGGCGAATGCAGCAGAAATCGAAGCACGGACCGGGGTAACACAGAAATCAATCCGGCAGATGCTGAAAGAGTCCAAACTGGAGATCACTGCTGATTCCGTAGCGTTCATGAGATGCGAAATATGCGGAACGAATATCCGTTCCGGCAGGTTCTGCCCCAAATGCGAGGCTTCTTATCATAAAGAAAAAGAAAAGAAAATGAGGGAAAAATTAAAAGGATTTGGACTGGAAAACGAAGAAGAAAGATTGGGGCGTCAGAAAGGTGAAAAACGTTTCCTTCGCAGCGAATGAAAAAAAGCGTTTCCTTCGCAGCGAATAGAAGTACATTTTCCTGAAAATACGGATCAGAGAGGAAATACGGATGAGGACAACATTAGGAAGAAAAATTGTTACAATTATGTCAGGCATTGTTTTGGCGGCCGTCATGTTTATCAACGCGCCTGCAGAAGTTATGGCCTATCAGCCTACGGTGGGAATTGTATCGGCGGCTGCGGCGAAAGTGAGAAAAGAGCCAAGCACATCCAGCGACGTGGTAGGAAGCGTGCTGAAAGGCAGCAGCGTTACGGTGACGGATGAGGTGACGGACAGCGCGGGATCCAAATGGTATAAAGTGACGTTTGAAGGAAATACAGGTTATATTCGTTCGGATCTGTTGATCAAGGCGACAGTGACTACGCCGAACAGCGTCCAAACGACGACCCAGACTGTACAGGCTGCCGCGACGGGAAGCAAGCCGGCGACGACTACGGCGACTCCGATCGCGGAAACGAAAGCATATGTGAATTATAAAAGCGTCGTGGTACGCCAGGGAGCTTCCACGGATCATGAAGTGATGGGGTCTGTAACGGAGAATACGCCTGTGATTATTACCGGGGAGGCGAACGGGGCGAACGGAAGAAAATGGTATCAGATTCGCTATACCAACCAGTCAGGCAGGGAAGTGATCGGTTTTGTAAGGGCGGATTTGCTGACGGTAGGGGATCCTCCGGCAGCCGCAGCGCCTGCAGAAACTCCTGCGGAACCGGCAGAGCCTGCACCGGAAGAAGGAGCGGGGGAAGGAACGGAAACGCCGGCGGAAGGGGAGGCTCCTGCGGAAGGCGGCGAAGAAGTTCCGGAAGAAGTTCCTGTGGAGGAACCGGCGCCTGAGGAGCCTGCGGCAAAGCCCGATTATGAAATGGTATTCACGCAGAATGACCAGGGAGTGGAAGAATGGTTTTTATATGATAATATTAACGGCACGAGACAGGCGCTTTCCAACCTCCAGGCGGCGGCAGAAGCCGGGGCAAGCATAGGGGAGGCTGATGAAGAGGAACTTTCCGTCCAGAAAATTATTATTATTGCTTTGGGGGCTGCCGTGGCAATCCTGTTGATCATTATCGTACTTCTTCTTTTTAAAATCAAAGATCTGAATGACGACGAATATGATGATGACGAGGATGACGACGACGATGACGACGATGACGACGACGATGATGACGATGAGGAGGATGACGACGACGAGGAAGAAGAAAAAAAGAAGCCTCGTAAAAAAAGATCCATGGCGGATAATCTGAAAGCAGTCAATAATGCCGGTTCCGCAAAGATCGCGAAAGAAAAGGAAAAGGGAATTACAATTAAGAATGTGGAATATATTCCTGAGGAAGAACCTTTTGAACCGGGAAGATCCGTCGTATCGAAGCCTCAGGCAAAAAGAAAAGCAAAGAATTTTTTGATTGATGACGATGAGTTTGAGTTTGAGTTCCTGAATATGGATGACAGAAATTAATGCCGTTGCTACAAGGTTGCGATAAGAGAATGGGGTATATGGGAAAACCTGTATACCCTGTATCTGTTATAATTATATGGATATAACTTGTATAGGGATATCCATTTATAACGGAAGGACTGATGGAAGGAAAGCGGTATTGGCATATGATGATAGAAATTGATTTTAACAGCGATGAAGCGCTGTATCTGCAGCTCAGGAACCAGATTATTCTTGGAATTGCGACTGCCAGGATCAGAGAAGGGGACGAACTGCCTTCGGTGCGACAGCTGGCAGGAGATATCGGCATTAATATGCATACGGTGAATAAGGCTTATGCCGTCCTGAAGCAGGAAGGATTTGTAAAGGTGGACCGGCGCAGAGGCGCGGTCATTGCTATCGATGCAGACCGCGTGGAAACGATAAGGGAACTGCGCAAGGAGCTAAAAGTTATTCTTGCAAAAGTAAGCTGCAAGAATATTTCCAGAGAAGAAGTACATGCTCTTATTGATGAAATATATGAAGATTATGGAGGAATCGATTGATGCAGCCAAAGTTTACGGAAAAAGCGAAGGCAGCGCTGCTGTTAGCGGAAAAGACGGCGGCGGGCCTGAGACAGGGATATGTGGGAACGGAACATATCCTGGCAGGACTTTTAAAAGAAGGAACAGGAGTCGCTGCAAAAGTACTTGCGGAAAACGGCGTGGAAGAAAAGCAGCTTTTGGAAATGATCCGTGAGCTGATTACGCCGGATACCGGCGTGCTTGCAAAGGACAGGGACGGATATTCCCCAAGGGCGATGAAAGTGCTGGAAGAGGCACACCGCCAGGCAGAACGCTTTGAAACAGGATGCACGGGGACAGAGCATATTCTGCTGGCTCTTATAAAAGAAGGGGAGAACGTGGCGGCCAGGCTGTTGAACACGATGGGAATCTCCATGCAGAAAGTTTATGTGGATACGCTGATAGCCATGGGACAGGATGGCGCGCTGTATAAAGAAGATCTGGCAAAGAAACAGGGGGGGAGAAAAAAGGGGGGCGTTTCTGTGCTGGAACAATATAGCCGGGATCTGACGGCTCTTGCCAGAAAGGGAGAATTGGATCCGGTCATCGGGCGGGAAGATGAAATCGGCAGGGTCATTCAGATATTGAGCAGGAGAACGAAAAATAATCCCTGTCTGATCGGAGAGCCTGGCGTTGGAAAAACTGCGGTAGTGGAAGGGTTAGCCTTACGGATCGTGGCGGGGGAAGTGCCTTTTACGGTGCAGGACAAACGGGTAATGACCCTCGATTTATCGGGGATGGTGGCCGGGAGCAAATACCGGGGAGAATTCGAAGAAAGAATCAAAAAAGTGATCAAAGAGGTGATTGCCAGCGGCAATGTCATCCTTTTTATCGATGAAATGCATACCATTATTGGCGCGGGGGGAGCGGAAGGAGCTATCGATGCTTCCAATATATTAAAGCCGTCCCTGGCAAGAGGGGAAATCCAGTTGATCGGGGCGACGACGATATCCGAATACCGGAAATATGTGGAAAAAGATGCGGCTTTAGAACGCCGGTTCCAGCCGGTTAATGTGGAGGAGCCTACGGAAGAGGAAGCAATCGGCATTTTAAAAGGAGTGGCAGGAAAATATGAGGAACACCATCATGTCCAGATACGTGAGGATGCCATTGAGGCGGCAGTAAAGCTGTCCGTCCGTTATATCAATGACAGAAACCTGCCGGATAAAGCCATTGACCTGATCGATGAAGCGGCGGCCGCGCTGCGTCTTAAGACAATGCATATGCCGGATAAAATGAAGGAACTGGCGGAGCAGATTGCGAAAATCGATGTGCAGATAGAGCGTTCCATCCGAATGGAAGCGTTCTCCCAGGCCGGGGAACTAAAACGCAGCCAGGATGCATTGATGAAAAAATATGACACTTTGAAACAGCGTTTCGACAAAAACCAGCGGGAACGCCAATATGTGGTTGGAGAAAACGAGATCGCGGAAGTGGTGGCCATGTGGACCAAGATACCGTTGAAAAAGCTGGCAGAAAAGGAAAGCGAACGTTTGTTGAAACTGGAGTCCATACTCCATAAACGGGTGATCGGGCAGGAGGAAGCGGTATCCGCCGTGGCGAGAGCGATGCGCAGGGGAAGAGTAGGGCTGCAGGATCCGAACCGCCCGATAGGTTCTTTTCTTTTTCTTGGGCCTACCGGAGTAGGGAAAACGGAGTTGAGCAAGGCATTGGCAGAGGCAATGTTCGGGTCGGAAAGCGCTTTGATACGCGTGGATATGTCGGAATATATGGAAGGACATTCCGTATCGAAAATGATAGGATCTCCTCCGGGCTATGTGGGATTTGAGGATGGCGGGCAGCTGAGCGAGAAAGTAAGGAGGAATCCTTATTCGGTTGTTCTTTTTGACGAGATCGAAAAGGCTCATCCGGATGTCTTCAATATTTTGCTTCAGGTGCTGGATGACGGGCATATTACGGACTCCAAAGGGCGAAAAGTCAATTTTAAGAATACGATACTGATTATGACTTCCAACGCGGGGGCACAGAGAATCGTGGATCCAAAGAATCTTGGGTTTTCTGTGGCTTCCGACGAAAAAAAGGATTATGACAAAATGAAATCCGGCGTGATGGAGGAAGTAAAGCGGCTCTTTAAGCCGGAATTCATTAACCGTATCGATGAGATTATGGTATTCCATCCGCTGCAAAAGGAGGATATGAAGCAGATCGTTACATTGCTTGCCAGGAATCTGGCCAGACGGTGCAAGGAGCAGATGAATATCGATTTGACGCTGACTTCATCCCTGAAAGAATGGATCATTGAGGAACATTCCGATGCCAAGATGGGGGCGAGACCCTTGAAACGGGCGATACAGACCGTGGTCGAGGATGCCTTGGCAGAGGAGATACTGGCGGGAAAGATAAAACCGGGAGATAACGTAAGCGCAGGAGTAAGGGATAAAAAAGTAGTTTTTCATAATAAAAAATCAGTGGATTAAACTGGGAAAATATATTATACTGTACTATAGAATATGCAGAGGAAAGCATATCAGGGTTTAGGAGGACATAAGAAATGGCAGTGGTGGAAGAATTACTCCGAGGAGAAGACGGGGGTGCAATCAGTTTTGGCAACCATAAACTGGAAGAAAAAGCGAAGCTAGTCGATTTCGAATTCGGCGGGGATCTTTGGAAGGTAAAAACTTATAAAACGATGACTAAACTTGAAAAAAACGGGATGTTTGTTTATGAATCGGTACCGGGAACGAGCGTAAATCACTTCCAGGAAACGCAGGACGGCATCAGCTTTATGGTAGAAGGAAGCGAAGATGCGCAGATTACCGTAGGGCTTCAGGACGAAACGGAATATGAAGTATTTATAAATGACGAAAGCATCGGCAAGATGCGTACAAATTTGGGAGGCAAGCTGAATTTGAGCGTAGAACTTAGCGGGGACGGAGAAGTGAGCGTCAGAGTAACAAAATAATATACTTTACAAGTATGCGTTTTATGGAAACGGGACGGTCATCAGTATATGAAAGTCCCGTTTTTCTTGCAATAAGCTGGTTCGCGAAGCGTAGCAGCGTTTGTTGCAAAAGAGGGGGAGGAAGGAATGGCTAAGGCTAAAAACACGGTCGTATTTTTTTGTCAGGAATGCGGATATGAATCGGTAAAATGGATGGGACAGTGTCCCGGCTGCAAGACATGGAACTCCTTTGTGGAAGAAAAAATAAGCATCGGAAGCAGAAGAACCGGCGCGATAGGCCCTGCGAGAGCCGGTGGACCGGCAGGAGCGGGGGCGGAACCGGCGCGGCTTTCCGAAGTCGTCATGGACGGAGGGGAGAGGATCGGAACAGGGATAAAAGAGCTGGATCGGGTGCTGGGAGGCGGAATCGTACCCGGCTCCCTGACTTTGGTAGGAGGTGATCCGGGCATCGGGAAATCCACCCTTTTGCTGCAAGTCTGCCAAAAACTGGTGGGTAAGGGGTGTAAAGTATTGTATATTTCGGGGGAGGAATCCTTGCAACAGATCAAAATAAGGGCGGAACGCATTGGGGAATTCGGTAATGAACTGCTGTTGCTTTGCGAAACCAACTTGGGCATCATTGAAGAAACCATTCGGCATATCCGGCCCCATGTGGTAGTCATCGATTCTATACAGACGATGTACAGCGAAGAAATATCGGCGGCGCCGGGAAGCGTGTCCCAGGTAAGAGAGGCCACAGGCTTTTTTTTACAGCTGGCCAAGGGAATGAATGTATCGATTTTTATTGTAGGGCATGTGACGAAGGAGGGAACTGTGGCAGGTCCCAGGGTGCTGGAGCATATGGTGGATGCCGTGCTTTATTTTGAAGGGGACAGACATGCTTCTTACCGCATTCTCAGAGGGGTGAAGAACAGGTTTGGATCGACCAATGAGATTGGAGTATTTGAAATGCGGGAGGAGGGGTTGACAGAGGTAAAAAACCCATCGGAATTTATGCTGGAAGGAAGGCCGGAGGAAGCCAGCGGGTCTGTCGTGGTATGTTCCATGGAGGGTACGAGACCCATACTGATTGAGATCCAGGCTCTTGTCTGCAGAAGCAACTTTGGAATTCCGAGAAGACAGGCTACAGGGACGGACTTTAACAGAGTCAATCTTTTGATGGCAGTGCTGGAAAAGAGGGCGGGGTTACAGCTGTCGGACTGCGATGCTTATGTCAATCTTGCCGGGGGCATAAAGATTACGGAACCGGCCATTGATCTTGGAATCGTGATGGCGGTTGTATCCAGTTTTAAAAACCGTGCCGTGGATGATAAAATGATCGTATTCGGCGAGGTAGGTCTGAGCGGGGAAGTGCGGGCGGTGAGTATGGCGGAACAAAGGGTGCAGGAAGCAGAGAAACTGGGATTTACTTCCTGCGTGGTGCCGGCGGTTTGTCTGAAAGGAATAAAAAATAAAGCGGGGATCAAAATAATCGGTGTGAAATCGGTCAGGGACGCCATCGATCTGATATAGAGGAGTGGAGCGAGATGGGAAAATTAATGGTGTATTTAAAGGGCTATAAAAAGGAGACAGTGCTTGCGCCTCTTTTTAAAATGCTGGAAGCTTCCTTTGAATTGCTGATCCCGCTGGTGATGGTACAGATTATCGACAGGGGAATCGCAGGGGCGGACAGAGGGTTTATTTTCCGGATGGGCCTTCTTATGATAACGCTGGGCATGATCGGCCTTGTTTGTTCGATTACTGCGCAATATTTTGCAGCAAAGGCGGCTGTTGGATTTTCGGCGCAGCTGAAGCATTCTTTATTTGCCCATATTCAGTCGTTGTCCTTTTCAGAAATGGATGTGATCGGAACCTCGACGCTGATTACCAGGATGACGAGTGATGTCAACCAGGTGCAGTCAGGAGTCAACTTGATCCTTCGTCTTTTTCTCCGCTCGCCTTTTATCGTAGTCGGCGCGATGGTGATGGCGTTTACGATCGATACGAAAGCGGCGGCGGTCTTTACGGTGACCATACCTCTTCTCTGCGTCGTGGTGTTTGGGATTATGCTGATCAGCATGCCTTTGTATAAAAAGGTACAGGCAGGGCTGGACAAAATCCTGAAAATCACGAGGGAGAACCTGACCGGAGCCAGGGTGGTGCGCGCTTTTCATAAGGAAGAGGCGGAAATCCATGGTTTCGAGGAAGGAAATAGGGATCTTACAAAGATGCAGATGTTTGTAGGACGGATTTCAGCCCTGATGAACCCGGTCACTTATATCATTATTAACGGAGCGGTGATTGTCCTCATCCATACAGGGGCATGGCAGGTGGACCAGGGGTATATTACCCAGGGGGAAGTCGTGGCATTGGTGAATTATATGTCCCAGATACTGGTGGAGCTGATCAAGCTGGCGAACCTGATTATTACCGTGACAAAGGCTTTTGCCTGTGCGAACCGTATTCAGGATATTTTTGAAACGGAGCCTGGGGTTCGGCCGGCTCCGGCCGGCCAGTCGGCAAAGAAAGCGGGAAAAAGAGAAAAGGGGGAGGCGGAAGAAGATAAGGAAGTGGCTGTCAGCTTTGAGCAAGTGGGCCTTACTTATAAAAATGCAGGAGCGGAATCGTTGACAGATATCAGTTTCCGGGCATATAAAGGGCAGACCATCGGGATTATAGGCGGAACAGGTTCGGGAAAATCTTCCATTGTCCATTTGATTCCCCGGTTTTATGACGCTACGAGGGGAACTGTGAAGGTGGACGGGGTTGATGTAAAGGAATATCCATTGGAGGAATTGCGGGCAAAAATAGGCATGGTCATGCAGAAAGCAGTGCTTTTTAAAGGAACGGTCAGGGATAACCTGCTATGGGGAAAGGAAGATGCGACAGAAGAAGAAATGTGGAAAGCGCTGGAAATTTCCCAAGCGAAGGAGTTTGTGGAAACGAAAGAAGGAGGGCTGGAGGCGGAGGTCGCGCAGGGAGGAAAAAATCTTTCCGGAGGACAGAAGCAAAGGCTTACGATAGCAAGGGCGCTGATCCGAAAACCGGAAATTCTTATTTTGGACGACAGTGCGTCGGCTCTGGATTTTGCTACGGACGCCAGGCTCAGGAAAGCAATCCGTGAAATGGAAGAGAAGATCACGGTGTTTATCGTATCCCAAAGAGCCTCTTCCATACAATATGCGGATTCCATTATCGTGATGGATGACGGCGAAGTCGCAGGTATTGGAACCCACGAGGAATTGCTGGAAAATTGCGGGGTATATAAGGAAATCTACGATTCCCAGTTTAAAAAGGAGGGGAGAGCGGGATGAGCGGCAGAAACAGTCAGAAAGATATTTTTTTTAAGGTAATGGGCTATATCAAACGGTATTGGATTTATCTGGGCGTATCTATCCTGATGGCGGCTCTTACGGTGGCGCTGACGCTGTATCTCCCTATTCTTACAGGGGATGCCATCGATTTGATTATAGACAAAGGATTGGTGGATTTTCCGGGGATAATGGTGATTCTGGAGAAAATGGCGGCAGCGATCGGCGTGACGGCCGCTGCCCAGTGGCTGATGAACGTTTGCAACAATAAAATGACTTACGGGATTGTGCGGGATATCAGGAACGAGGCTTTCCGAAAAATAGAAAAACTGCCCTTAAAATATATTGACTCCCATCCCTACGGGGAAGTGGTCAGCCGGGTGATTGCGGATGTGGATCAGTTCGCCGACGGGCTTTTGATGGGCTTTACCCAGCTGTTTACGGGAGTCGTGACAATTCTCGGAACTTTGGCGATTATGTTGACGGTCAACATAGGGATTACAGCGGTGGTAGTCTGCATTACGCCGGTATCCTTCCTGGTGGCGAATTTTATTGCGAAAAAAACGTTCCATATGTTTCACCGGCAGTCCGAGACGAGGGCGGAACAGACGGCGTTCATCGATGAAATGATAGGTGGGCAGAGAGTCGTGCAGGCATTCGGGTATGAAGAAAATGCGATGGAGCGTTTTGATGAAATCAATGGAAGACTACAAGAGTGTTCGTTAAAGGCTATTTTCTTTTCCTCTATTACCAATCCGGCCACCCGCTTTGTCAATAGCTTGGTTTATACGGGAGTAGGTATTACAGGAGCCTTTTTTGCCATCCGGGGCGGCATCAGCGTGGGTATGCTTTCCTGTCTGCTGACCTATGCCAACCAATATACCAAGCCTTTTAATGAAATATCCGGCGTGATTACGGAATTGCAGAACGCGCTTGCGTGCGCGGGGAGGATCTTTGAATTGATGGAAGAAGAGCCGCAGGTACCGGATGCGGAAAATGCCCTGGAACTCAGGGATGTTCGGGGAAATGTATCGCTGGAAAAGGTTTCTTTTTCCTATGTACCGGATAAAAAACTGATCCAAGGGTTCAATCTATGCGTGGAACCGGGGCAGAGGGTAGCGATTGTAGGGCCTACCGGATGCGGCAAGACGACGGTGATTAATCTTTTGATGCGCTTTTACGATGTGGATCAAGGATGCATCCGGGTAGAAGGAACCGATATACGTGATGTGACGAGGGAAAGCCTCCGTACCGCTTATGGGATGGTGCTGCAGGAGACATGGTTAAAAACAGGAACGATAAGGGAAAATATTGTGATGGGAAGACCGGATGCAACGGAAGAGGAAATAGTTGCGGCAGCCAAGGCAGCTCATGCACATAGTTTTATCAAGCGTCTGCCGGAAGGATATGATACCATGATCGCGGAGGATGGAGGCAATTTGTCCCAGGGGCAGAAACAGCTTCTGTGTATTACAAGGGTGATGCTCTGCCAGCCGGATATGCTGATCCTGGATGAAGCGACATCCTCTATCGATACGAGGACGGAATTGAAAATACAGAATGCTTTTGCAAAGCTGATGGAGGGCAGAACCAGCTTTATCGTCGCCCACAGGCTTTCTACGATCCAGGAGGCGGATATTATACTGGTCATGAAAGACGGAAATATCATGGAACAGGGAAACCATGAGTCGCTGTTGGAAAAGGGCGGCTTTTATGCACAGCTCTATCAAAGCCAGTTTGCGGTATAATGGCATTTATTTTCTTTTTAAAGTAAAGAGAAAGTCCAGTTCTTCGTCTTTATAGTAGAAAAAGCACAGATAGGCCAATACAGCCATCCCGATACAGACATAACAGTCGGCGATGTTGAATTTGGGGAAATCGATGGGTACGAAGTAGATGAAGTCTATGACGTACCCATTTTTGATCCGGTCGATCAGGTTTCCGATTCCTCCGCTGATAATAAGGAGCAAGGATGCTTTCATAGGCAGATAACGGCTGGTTCCAGCCTTTGGGATCTGCCAGTACTTAAGGATCAGAAAAAGCATGGCGCATGTAGTCAGTGTAATCAAAAACCCTTGTTTTCCCATAAAAGAGCTGAAAGCAGCTCCTGTATTTTCCAGATAAGAGAATTCGAGAATGCCGGAAAGAAGAGGATAGTCCGGCTTTCCTTTTAAACGGCCGGCGGCGGACAGCTTAACGGCTTGGTCCAGGAAGATCAGAAGAAATACAATGACAGCAGGATATATTTTTTTCAATATTTTTTTCATATGGAACCCCCGTTGAAGCAACCCATGGATTGCATTTTTTATGGCTTAAGATCCTATTGATAAAAAAAGCACTGACAAAATAAATTATCAGCGCCTTTTGACTTATGAAGGAAACAGGGGCAGTAGGAATCGAACCCACATCGATGGTTTTGGAGACCACTGTTCTACCTTTGAACTATGCCCCTATTTTTGACAGTTTTCAACCGCCGAAAATTATTATAGCATAAAGGGCAGGAGATAGCAAGAATTATTTTCTAAGAAGCTGGTTAAATGTGTAACAATAGTTACAATTCACGGCCCAGCCGATTAGGATTTTTAAAATTTCTGTGTTTTCATAACCATATAAATCAGAGTGTGCAAGTGCCAAAAAAATGTTGGATTTTCAACATTTTTTGGCA
>JAETNQ010000067.1 GCA_021772075.1 Lachnospiraceae bacterium | reverse complement strand
AAGTCGTGTGTTCTGCAAGCTGTTATCAGCTTGCCAGTGAAAGTCTGGTCAAGGTAATCGCCAGTGAGCCTTGTAGCAAGCCTCCGATGCTTTTGGGTGACCGATTGTGTTGAAGCGAGGTATGCCTGTGAGAAACAGGTGCAAAATAACAGTCCGTAACATAAAGTGAATCCTGTAGCATCGTTACGTTAGCCCTGTAAGGGGACAAAAGGGAGTCGAGTCACTGACTTTCTGACGAAGACCATGGAAAATGTGCAGATACTGGAATACAGCATTAAAGAACCCTTCGGTGTAGAGGGAGCGGAATGTTATGATAGTTGATAACGGAACAGAAGAGGTCTCATATCATCATATAACCACAAGTGTGTAACTGAGGATATAAGCACGCATGCGAAGTTCCTTGGGAAGTGGTATGAGAAGTCGGAGGAGCCCATAGTATCTATGAACTGTTGATAAGAAAAACAATGGGAGAAAAGGGGCTCTGCTTTAATCAAGATTAACGGGAAGGTAAGGGATAGTGCATGCCAAATATTGGACAACAACACTCAATTGAAAAATCACGACAACTTCAACGTAATCTATACCTGGCAGCCAAAAAGGAAAAACAACGCAGATTTCATGCGCTGTATGACCGTATCTTTCGCCTGGATATTTTGTGGCGGGCATGGAGAGAGGTACGAGAAAACAAGGGGAGTGCAGGAATTGATGGCATTACCTTTGAAATGATTGAGGAATACGGAGTAGAAGAATACTTGCTGGATATTCAAGAAGATTTGCGGAATAAGAAATACAGACCTAAGCCGGTAAAAAGAGTATACATTCCAAAACCGGATGGGAAGCAAAGACCGCTGGGAATACCCACTATTAGAGACAGGATTGTGCAACAAGCCTGTAAGATAGTGATAGAACCTGTCTTTGAAGCAAACTTTCTGGATAGTTCTTATGGATTTCGCCCTAAAAGAGATGCAAAACAGGCTACAGAAAAAGTGAAAAAAGAATTGTATAAAAACTGGTATGTGGTAGATGCAGACATACAGGGATATTTCGATAACATCAATCATGAAATACTACTGGGATTGTTAAATCGTCGCATCAGTGACAGAAGAGTCATTAAGTTATGCAGACAATGGTTGCAGGCAGGAGTCATTGAAAATGGGAAGTATTATCCAACGGAAAAGGGTTCACCGCAAGGAGGGGTCATTAGTCCGCTGTTAGCAAATATTTATCTTCATGTTTTGGATTCCTACTGGGAAAATCATAAGGAACTGGGCGTTATAGTCAGATATGCCGATGATGCAGTGATTGTGTGCAGAACAAGAAAAGATGCAGAATTAGCGTTTGAACATCTGAAAAGAATAATGGGCAAGTTGAAACTGACGCTGAATCCGCAGAAAACAAAGATTGTAGATATGAATAGAGAAAGCTTTGACTTTCTTGGATTCCGCTATCAGAAGTTTGGTAAAACCAAATGTGGGCGAAAGTTGCCTTACATGATGCCAAGTAAGAAGGCGATGAAAAAGGTAAAAGATGCAATCAAAGTGATTACTTGCAGAAAATCAGCCTATGAGGGTTTGGGGCTAAAAGTAGATAAATTAAATCCGCTCATAAGAGGATGGAGAAACTACTTTCAGCACGGGAACTCAACAAAACAGTTTAAGCAGCTTGATGAATACGTGTGGACAAAGCTATGGAGACGGGTGTATTACAGACGAAAACAGTGAATGCTGTGGGAAGAAGATTATCGGAAAGCCGTGTGAGGGAGAACCTCATGCACGGTTTGATGTGGCAGGCGATGGAAACGGAAGCTACCGCGCCATCGCTTGACCCTACCCGAATCCGCCCGGTAGTGGGAAGGATATAGCCGAAGGCAAGGGTGTCCGTCGTGAGGCGGAATCTGAAGGAAGCCGGATGTAGGGAACATACTAACTTGCGGGCAAATCTCTGGTCTGACGAACAGAAATCACATAAGAGGTTATGCATGAGGGTAAGACTGCCATACAAGCCGAAGCCCAGTAACTACACGGAATCATGCATGATAGATGTGGCAGATGGATGGAGAGAAAGAAACGTGTGGTACCCGGGGAGGTCTGTGCGGTATGCCCTGAAAGGGGTAACCACTGCCCAAAGCAGTGCTGAACGCACAGAAGTCAGCAGAGGTCATAGTAGTGATTTTTCTTCATCATGAAGGACCGAATCAGTAGGAGTCTTAAGTATGACCGGGAAAGGGGGAATGACCGCTTATGGCAGAAAACATGGGAAACAATGGCTTTCCGCAAAGAGATAGTGCGGAACACGAAGGGTACGCGGAAGCGTCAAGGTCATTCAATCGGATATGGAAAGAAAGAGACAGTGCACAGCCGAAGCTCTTGGAAGCGATACTGCATAAGGATAACTTCAACAGAGCGTATAAGAGAGTGAAGGCAAACAAGGGAGCGCCGGGAAGCGACGGGATGACTGTCGAGGAAGCGCTTGTGTACCTAAAGGAACATCAACAGGAATTGACCGACCGGATTTACAGGGGGAAGTACACCCCGTCTCCAGTGAGAAGTGTTGAGATTCCGAAGCAGGATGGTGGTGTGCGAAAGCTTGGCATACCAACCGTGATAGACCGAACACTCCAACAGGCAATAATGCAACAGTTAGTGCCAATCTATGAGCCATTGTTTGCGGACGGCAGTTACGGCTACCGTCCGAACAGAAGCGCAAAAGAAGCGGTACTGAAGGTGAAAGAGTATGCAGAGCAGGGCTATACATATGCGGTAGTCCTGGACTTATCGAAATACTTTGACACAATCAATCACGAAATCCTTATCAATCTTCTACGGAAGAACATAAAGGACGAGCGTGTAGTACAGCTGATCAAACGCTATCTGAAAAGTGGAGTAATGGAGAACGGAGTGGTCATCGACACAGAGGAAGGTTCGCCACAGGGAGGAAATCTATCGCCATTACTAGCGAATATCTACCTCAACGAGTTCGACCAGGAGTTTCTAAAGAGAGGAGTCCCGAGCATTCGATATGCAGATGACATTGTGCTTTTGGCAAAGAGTAAAAGGGCATCGGAAAGACTCTTGGAGAGCAGTACAAAGTACCTTGAGGGAAAGCTGAAATTAACAGTCAACCGGGAGAAAAGCCGTACTGTGAGCGTGTTTGCAATCCGAAATTTTAAGTTTCTTGGCTTTGCATTGGGAAGGAACGGGAGCGGCATCTATGTCCGGGTTCATGCAAAGTCATGGAAGAAGTTTAAGTCAAGGCTGAAAGATTTATCTTCCCGTAGGTCTGTACAGTCCATCAAACCAGGCCTTGAGAAAATCAAGGTATATGCGAGAGGGTGGCTGAACTATTATGGAATCGCGAGCATGAAGAACAATATAGATGACATCAATGGATGGCTCTATCACAGAATACGTATGTGCATATGGAAACAATGGAAACTACCAAAGACGAAGAAGAGAAATCTTATCAAAATGGGAATACCAGAATACTTTGCGCATATGGCGGCAAACAGCCGAAAAGGACATTGGTTTTGTTCAAACCTTACAACAGTAAAACGAGCCATGTCAAAAGAAAGACTGATAAGCGGTGGCTTTTATGATTTAGCCACAGCCTATCAGTCCGTGCACGTCAACTATTGAAACCGCCGTGTACCGAACGGTACGCACGGTGGTGTGAGAGGACGGGAGCTAATCACTCCCTCCTACTCGATCGCAGGCCCGCACAAGGAAATTTACTGCCAGGGTAGCATGCGGGCCGCGCGGCGGGCAGGGGGAATCTTCCCTGCTCGATTCAGCCGTTTATGCGGCGTTTGACAGGCACGAAGCGGGGGGGAAAAGCATAGTAATAGTTTAAGGGTGTCGCTGTCAGAGACAGAATATATCGTGGAGGAATGTATGGCGGAGCATACTTTTGCAAAAAAGGAGGCTTTTGAAAAAAGCTATGATGTTGCAGTGGTCGGCGGGGATAAGCGCACGGCTTGTATGATACCCTTTTTTATGGAAAGGGGCTATCGCGTGATTGGTTATAGGATTTACCATAGATCTGATATCAATATAGAAGCGGACGGGTACGCGGATTCTTTGAAACAGGCGGTGGAAGCGGCGCCGGTTATCATAGGCGGGATTCCGATGGAAAAAAAAGGAATCGTGAATCTGCGGGAGTTATCCCGCCATATCAGAAAGCACCATAAGATATTCGGAGGGGTGATACCGGAAAGCTTCCGGCAGGAATGCAGCGAAAGAGGAATCGCCTGTTATGATTTCATGAAGGATGAGGGGATTGCTGTTTTTAATGCGGTGGCAACTGCGGAAGGGGCGATTCTGGAGGCTATGCTCCATAAACAGACGAATATACACCATAGCAGGACTCTGGTGCTTGGCTACGGAAGGTGCGGAAAGGTATTGGGCGAAAAATTAAAAGGGCTGTCGGCCCATGTCACCATATGCGGGGATAACGCGGTGGAACTGGCTATGGCAGAGGCTTTTGGCATGGATGTGCTGCCGTTGAAAGAATTAGAGGGAAAAATCGGCAGATTTGAATATATTTACAATACGATACCTGCGCTCGTACTGGCGGGAGAGGTGCTGAAGCAAGTGGGAAAAGATGCCCTGATTATAGACATCGCTTCCGGCAGGGGGGGAGTGGATTACCAAGAGGCGCAGGAACGCCAGGTAAATGCGCTGCACTGCCTGGGGCTGCCGGGAAAATATGCAGGGGAGATATCGGCAAGGCGCCTGTCCGAGTATGTGATTGGCAAATTATAAGGAAAGGTATGGATTTCATATGGAATTAAAAGGGAAAAAGATAGGAATTGCTTTTTGCGGTTCCTTTTGTACTTTCGACAAGGTTTTCCGCGAGCTGGAGCATTTGAAAGAAACAGGGGCGGAAATATACCCTATTTTTTCCGATGCGGCGAAGGGGATTGAGAGCAGATTCGGCAAGCCGGAGGATTTTTTAAGACGGGCGGAGGAAATCGCAGGGAGGAAGCCTATCCTGCGTATTGAGGAGGCAGAACCTATCGGGCCGAAAGGATATCTGGATATCCTGGCAATCATTCCCTGTACGGGGAATACGGCGGCGAAGCTGGCGAACGGGATCACGGATACAGCCGTGCTGATGGCGGCAAAAGCCCATCTCAGAAATGGAAAGCCTCTTGTTATTTTTATTTCCACCAATGACGGGCTGGGAATGAATATGAAGAATATCGGCACATTATTGAATACGAAGAATGTATATTTTGTTCCTTTCGGGCAGGATGATGCGGTAAAAAAACCCAATTCCCTTGTGGCGGATTGCGGGCAGATCATCGCTACGCTGGAAATGGCGCTGGAAGGAAAGCAGATACAGCCCTTGCTGGCATGATCTGCGGGCAGCCTGTTGGAATGAGTTGTGGTTTGGAGGAATCGTATGTGCGGGATTGCTGGATTTTTTAACGGAAAGGAAAATTATAAGGACGGGGAGGAAAGATGGGTTTCCATGCTGGAGCAGATGAACCGGAGGCAGAAACACAGGGGGCCGGACGAGGACGGGATATTTTTGGCAAAACATTGCGGGCTGGCTCATGTAAGGCTTTCCATTATCGACTTGCCGGCGGGGCAGCAGCCTATGGTAAGGCGGGAGGGCGAAAACGTCTGGGCGATTGTCTATAATGGAGAAATCTACAATATGGACGGGTTAAAAAAAGAGCTGGAGGGAGAGGGGGAAACATTTCTGACCAACAGCGATACGGAGGTAATTCTGGCGGGCTATATGCGGCATGGGGTTGATTTCGTAAAAAGGCTGAATGGAATTTTTGCCTTTGGCATCTGGGACGGAAAGCTGGGGAAGCTTTTCCTGTTCCGGGACAGGGCAGGAGTGAAGCCTTGTTTTTATAAAAAGAGCGGCGGCACGGTGATTTTTTCTTCGGAAATCAAAGGAATTTTCTGCTTTCCGGGAGAAGAGCCGACGGTGGATAAAGAAGGGTTGTGCGAGGTATTGGGGCTTGGGCCTGCGAAAACGTATGGAAAAGGAGTATTCCGGGGTATTTTGGAAGTATTGCCGGGGCATTTCCTGGAATGCGGGGCAGAAGGCTGCCGGGAACATTGTTATTGGAAGCTGGAAAGCCGGGTTCACGAGGATTCCTGGGAAGATACGGTGGAGAAGATGCAGTATCTTCTGGAGGATGCGGTAAGGATACAGATGCTGTCGGACGTACCGGTCTGCACTTTTTTGTCAGGCGGCGTGGACAGCAGCCTGGTAACGGCGATCTGCAGCAGGGAATTGCGCAGGCAAGGGAAAGCATTGGATACGTATTCCTTTGATTTCAAGGATAACGATGTGAATTTCCAGGCGAATGCTTTTCAGCCGTCCCAGGACCGTCCCTGGGTAGATAAGGTGAAGGATTATGCGGGGACGAGACATCATTATCTGGAATGCCGGAACGAGGAATTATACGATTATCTATTCGAGGCGGTAAGGGCGAGGGATCTGCCCTGCATGGCGGATGTGGAGTCGTCCATGCTGTACTTTTGCAGGAAAGTGGCAGCATGCCATAAAGTGGCGCTGACCGGGGAATGCGCGGATGAGATTTTCGGGGGATATCCGTGGTTTCATAAAAAAGAATGCCTGGAGGCGGATATGTTCCCTTGGTCCATGGACTTTCAGCCGAGGACGATGCTGTTAAAGGATGATGTGCTGCAGGAACTGCCGCTGCGGGAGTATGCATGGGCTGCCTATCGCAGGACGGTGGAGGAGACTCCGGTTCTGGAAGGGGAAAGCGCGGAGGAAAAAAGACGGAGGGAAATTTCCTATTTGAATCTGCGGTGGTTTATGCAGACATTGCTGGACCGGATGGATCGCACCAGCATGCATGTGGGGCTGGAGGCCAGAGTGCCTTTTGCTGACCACAGGATTATCGAGTATGCGTGGAACGTGCCTTGGAACATGAAGTACCGCGATGGAATCGTAAAGGCGCTGTTGCGGGCTGCCGGGAAGGAGTATCTGCCGGAAGAGATCTTGTACAGGAAAAAGAACCCCTATCCGAAGACTTACGATCCGGCTTATGAGCAGCTTGTGCGGAAGCATATGTTGGAAGTGCTGGAAGATGCCAATGCGCCGATCCGTATATTAGTGGACGGAGAGAAAGTGAAAAAGTTTATGGAACAGCCTTCCGATTATGCGAGGCCGTTTTACGGGCAGCTGATGGCAGGGCCGCAGCTCCTGGCGTATCTCCTACAGGTGAATGACTGGATGGAGCATTATCGGATAAAATTAATATAAAAAGAGCGGATACAGAAATTAATTTTGGCGGGTTGGAGGCATGGCAGGGCGGGAAAGAAGAAGGGCGGCAGCAGGAAGGCAGGGGAACCGATGGGGGATGGTTTCGTCGTGTCGACTTCGGGAAATAGATTTTCCTGCGTAAGGCAACGGCGAAACCATTCCCCATCTGTTCCCCTGCCTTCCTGCTGCCGCCCTTCTTCTTTCCCGCCCTGCCATGCCTTCAACCCGCCAAAATTGATTGCCGTGCTTTCCCGGGAGATTAATAGTAGAGTTTTTGGTTTTAGGGTGGTATACTTTTTGGAAAGAGTATGGCAATGGATAAGAAAGATCATAGACAGCAACAGAGGAGGCGGCGTATGAAACGATGGATGATAGCCATAGGATGTATGATCATAGCTTTGGCGGCTGGGATTGGATTTGCGGTGGCGGGAAGGGGGAAAACGGCAGGAATAGAAGAAGCGGGGACGGAGCAGGAACAAACGCCGGTTGTTGAAGTCCAGGAAACGGCGGGCGCGGAGGAAAGCGGCGCTGGCCGGAACCAGACGCAGGACGTAGGCAGTGCTGGCCGGAGCGGGGAAAACCCGGAGTCGGACAAGCCTGAAACGGTGCGGGTGGAAAATCCGTCTTGGGATTATTATATGGAAGTCCCGGAGGAAGCCGAAACGGAGCCTTTGGAGCTTGCTGTTCTGGAAGAGACGAAGAATGAGATTACGGATGAGGAAAAATGGTTTGCGGAAAACGGACTGGAATTGCCGGATTTGAACGATGAGGGTTACTCCTGTCAGATCCATGAGAGCCGTACGGCGGTTGATATTATAAGGAACGGGGAGACGGAGGTAACGCTGGATTTTTCGGATTATCAGTATGCGGATGATTTTCTGCCGGAGGAAAGAGAGTTCATCGATCAGGAAATACACAGCGCGGCAGTACGCGAAGGCATTTTATATCTGTCCACCTTCCATTATACGTATGCGGAAAGCTCGCCCCACACGGCATATATTACAGCCGTCAGCCTGGAAGATTACCGTGTGTTATGGAAGACAGAACCTTTAACTTGTAATTCGTTGAATTTTGAGATGGCAGGGGATGTGATCCTGTGCGGTTATGGTTTTACGGCAGAGGATGATTATCTTTACCAGGTAGACCGGAAGACAGGAAAAAGGATCGGGCAGACGCCGCTGGCTTCGATGGCCGATTATATCATTTATAAAGATGGAAAACTGTTTGTGAGGACTTACCATACGGATTATATATTTCAGGTGACGCAGAGGCATGTGGGGTAGTGTGAGAAGTACTTCTAAAGCTCATGCCAGAGGGCATTTCGCTAAGAAGTACTAAGTCTCACACCGAAGAACGCCTGAAATACGGCGTTCTTCTCATGGATGATTTATGCCGCCGGGAGGCGGCATGGGGTAGTGTGGAAAGAAGTTCTAAAGCTCACGCCAAAGGGCGTTTCGCAAAGAACTTCTAAGTTCCACACCGAAGAACGCCTGAAATACGGCGTTCTTCCCATGGATGTTTTATGCCGCCGGGGGGCATGGGGGGAGGGTGAAAATGCATATTGCTGTAGCTGCTATTCACTTTTGGATCAAAAATACCGATATAATAAATAATATATAAATATATACCTTTTGCAAAAAGGATACAAATTGAAGGAACAGGCAGACAGAAGCATACAGGAATCAGGGAGGATGATAGTATGGGGGTTACGGGAGTCGGCAGTCCGAGGGATAATTCGATCGCCATAAAAAAAGCAGATGGAACTGTAGCGGCAAGGATAACCAGGACAGGGAGCAAAAATAAAAAAAAGAAGAAGCTGAATTATAATTACAGGGAGATATCGGGCCAGCTTATGAGAGCCGCGACATCCGTGGGCGCGCGGGTGGTCATGGTAAGGGCTTTCCAGAAGGTAGGGACTCTTTACAGGAAGCTGAGGAGCGGCGATTATAACGAAAAGGAAGTAGAAAGAGCGATTGCCCATGCGGAGCAGATCGCTATGGTGGCAAAAAAAAGAATGAAGCATTTGCAGGAGGAAGAGAGATTAAAGAAGGGAGGTCCCTGCGAAGCGGAAATGGAAGAAGAGGCCGAGGAGGCCGGAACCCGGAAGCCGGAATTGGAAAATGCGGAGAATGCGGAACTGGACAGCGAAGAGATCGAAAGGCTGATGGAGGAGCTGGAGGCAACGCTGGAAGAGATAGACCGGATGGAACAGATGGGCGAGCTGGAAGAAGCGGCGACGGGGCTGCAGGAAGATATGGATCCCGAAGATTTGAAGCTTCTGAAGAAAAAGCACAGGTCGAAAGAACTGAAAGAGATCATGGAAGCCGATATGAAATATCTGAAGGCTTTATTTCATGAATTAGAAAAAGAAAGGCGGGAAGGCGCTTCCGGGATCGGGGGCAGCAGCAGCAACAGCAATGGCAGCGGCGTGTCTTTGGAACTTGCAGGAGTGGAGACGGCGGCTGCTATGCCGGAGATGCCTGTTGAGGCAGCGGGCGGCAGCATAGATGTTTCCATATGATGGCGCAGCATAGCAGAGAGCAGAGCACAGGGCAAAATGGCAGCGCAGGCATGGCTGTATATTTGCGCTGCGGCCTGGGAAAAAAATAGAAAGGCGTGGTGTTGAAATGGCAGATACAACGGCTAAGACAGAGACAGCAGAAATCACAGAAAAAGAGCAGATGATATTCGATATCGTGCAGGCGGAATGGGATATGTTCCAGCATGTGTATAATACGGGAGGCAGGGCTTCCTGCCAGGAAGACCCGGATACCTTTTTCCGCATGCGGATGAGCCAGTGGATGGTGTACGAAGACGAGATCCTGGAAAGCTATGTGGAGGATATCCGCCGGGCATATGCGGAGGGAAGGAATCTGCTGTTTGAGAAATATGCAAGGATGATGGAGGTGACATACCCGGAAGAGTTTGAGCGGGTAAAAGACCATCTGCCGGAGGCAAGCCGGGAAAAGAAGCGGATGACGGAAGAAATTGTTAAGATCCATATGGAATGGGACAGGTATATGGCGGAGCATTATCCGAATCTGCGGGCGCAGGGAAGGGTAATGACAACGGAGGAAGATTCGGTCAGCAACGGCTCCTCTACGGAAAGTTATCTGCGCGGCGAACTGCTGACTTATTCGGACCAGACGGTGGCGCTGATCCTGAAACAGGTGCAGGAAGCCTATAAAAATGGGATTAATTTGGAAAAGCAGATCATCGAGAATGAAACGAAGTTTTATGGATACAGCAGTATTGAGGATGCGGAGAAAAAGCATGGGAGATGAGATATAAATAAAAGCCTTTTAAAAGACAATGAAACAGGAAAAGGCATCATAAAAAAACGGATAGGTAAATTGCTAATGTTACAATTCACGGCCTAACCGATAAAGAAAAACCTCGCAGATACTGACTGCGGGGTTTTGCATGATTAACAGGAGGTGCTTATATAAATATTACACCTCCAGACCGATATTAAA
>JAETNQ010000016.1 GCA_021772075.1 Lachnospiraceae bacterium | reverse complement strand
TGTCCTTGCCTTATTGACAATTTTTGTTCCATATGCTATTGTCATAGCAGAAATGAACGAATGACTCCTTCAGGCTTGTGACTATTGAATAGGCAAGACCTGGCATTACATGTTTATGTTATATGGCATGTAATGGGGGTCTTTTTTTTATTTTATTGATGAGCTGGCAAATAACAGGCAAAACCGACAAAATGCCGGAATATTTCCGGCCCGGGCAGTTTCCTGTCCTAAAGGAGATAGACATGGGTTCAAAAAAATGGAGGGTCAAAAGCGCAATCAGCAATAATGTAGTATGCGCCAGAAACGAACGCAACCAGGAGCGAATTCTGGTCGGCAAAGGCATTGGTTTTAAGGCCAAAGCCGGCGATGAAATCGATTCCTCCCGAGTAGAAAAAGAATATTTCTTAAAATCCAAAAATATTACCGGAAAACTATATGCCCTTCTGGCACAGACCCCGGAAGTTTACATGGAAATCGCGGATGCTATTATGAAGCGCGCCCAGGAAACCCTTGGAACCGAATTGGATGAAGCCATTCTCCTGCATCTTATCGACCATATTTCCTTTGCTGTTTCCCGCATGAAACAAGGGCTGGATTTTAAAAACGTATTGTTATGGGAAATCAAAAACTTTTATCCAAAGGAATTCGAAGTCGCCCGGTACGGCCTTTCCCTGATTGAAGAAAAAACGGGGGAGTCCCTTCCCGAAGACGAAGCCGGTTCCATTGCGATGCACATATTGAACGCGGAATTCGATTACAAAGACATCAACGACTCCGTCCGCATGACAGAACTCATCCATAAGATCGTCAATGTAGTGCGCTACCAGTACCACATGAGCTTTGACGAAGAATCCGTACATTTTATCAGGTTTATCACACACCTGAAATTTTTTGCCAAACGTCTTTTTACCGATACTATGCTGGACGGGGATGATCTGGACTTCCAAGGCCTCATTCGGGCACAATACGCCGAAAGCTATGCGTGTGCCGAAAAAATTGCCAAATTTATCTGGAACGACTACCAGATCGCCGTTCCGGAAGAAGAACTGATTTATCTGACCGTCTATATCCGGCGGATCACTGCTATGGGAACAGAGGACTGACGGCTTACTGCAGGAGCCGGTTTTCCTTTCCAACTATATATAATATACAAAACACTTTGATGGAGGTAAGGTATGGACTACAAAAAAACGGCCGCAGAGATTTTAAAGCTCGTAGGCGGCGAAGCAAATGTAACAAGCGTCACAAACTGTATGACACGCCTGCGCTTCAATTTAAACGATGCGAAAAAGGCGGATGTGGAAGCAATCAAAAAAATAAAAGGCGTTCAGGGAGTTGTCACCAAGAACGGCCAGTTCCAGGTCGTTATCGGAACGGATGTGGGAAATGTCTGCGATGAAATAAAAAAACTGGGGCGGTTTGAAGAAAACACAGCCTCTGCCAGCGCTGAGAAAACCGGTATTGTAGCGGCATTTTTCGGTACGCTGACGGCTATCTTCCAGCCGATCATACCGGCGCTGGCAGGATCCGGTATGATAAAAGCCTTGCTCGCCCTGCTGGTAGCCTTAAAGCTGGTAGATCCCGGTTCGCAGACTTACCAGATTTTCAACGCCTTCGGCGACGCGCTTTTCTCCTTTATGCCCTTTATCCTGGCATTCTCGGCAGCAAAGCGTTTTCGGTGCAACCCTTATGTTTCCGCAGTATTGGCCGGCGTACTCCTGCATTCCAGTTTTACGGGCCTGAATACCGGCGATCCGGTGCATCTTTTCGGATTTATCCCTGTCACCATGATCTCCTATGGCGGCAGCGTCGTACCTATTCTTTTGATCGTATGGGTACAGTCGTACATTGAAAAATTTGCCAATAAGATATCGCCCAAACCGGTAAAAATATTCCTGGCTCCGATGATTACTATTATCGTAACCGGCATCATCGGCATAACAATCGCCGGCCCTCTCGGCAACTTGGTCGGCCAGGTCATCGCTATCGGCTTTAACTGGCTCAACGATTATGCCGGATGGGTTATCCCCGTATTAATGGGAACTTTCTGCCCGTTCTTCGTTATGACGGGCATGCACTACTGCTTCGCGCCCATCCAGACCATACAATACGCAACGCTGGGCTACGGCACGATCTTAGGCCCCGGCATGCTGGCGTCTAATATCGCCCAGGGAACTGCCGCTTTGGTCGTAGGCATCAAATCCAAAAACAAAGACTTGAAACAGCTCGGCTTTTCCTCCGGCGTCACCGGCCTGATGGGTATTACCGAACCGGCCCTTTACGGCGTCAACTTAAGGCTGAAAAAGCCCCTCTATGCATCCATGATCGGCGGCTGTGCGGCCGGACTGTATGCGGGCATTACGGGCATCCACACCTTCTCTTCCACTACCGCCGGAATTTTTGCCCTTCCGGTCTATATCGGCGGAGAAGGATTCGGCAATGTCATCAACGCCGCTATTACTATTGTAATTTCCATAATTGTAACGGCTGTTGCAACATTCCTTATCGGCTTCGACGATCCTGTAGAAGAAACAGACGATGCTCCGCTTTCTCTTGATGAAACGGAACAAACTCCGGCCAAAGCAGAAAGCATAAAAATTACAGTTGACTCCCCGCTGGAAGGCAGAATCATCCCTTTATCCGAAGTACAGGACGAAGTTTTTTCTGAAGAAATCGTTGGCAAAGGCGCCGCTGTTATTCCTTCCAAAGGCGAAATCCACGCTCCTTCCGAAGGGGAAATTCTTTCCGTTTTTGACACGGGACACGCTCTCGGCATGAGAACCGCAGACGGCGTGGAATTGTTAATCCATATAGGCCTCAATACCGTAGAACTGAAAGGAAAATATTTCCAGACACATACCAAACAGGGAGATCATGTAAAAAAAGGCGATCTTTTGATCTCCTTCGATATGGAAGCAATCCAAAAAGCCGGCTATGATATTACCACTCCGGTACTTGTCAGCAACACCGCCGACTATTTGGACATTGTGGCGAAAAAAGAAGGAGCTGCCGGCGACGCGCTGATCACCGTTTTAAAATAACCGGTTGACGGCCGGAGACACAGCATCCACAGATCACAGAAAGGACAGGATGATTACTATGAGTTTTCCCAATCATTTTTTATGGGGCGGGGCAGTTGCCGCCAATCAATGCGAAGGCGCCTATCTGGAAGACGGCAAAGGGCTGTCCATCCAAGATGTCATGCCAAAAGGCGTCGCCGGTCCGGCCACCCAGGAACCCGTACCGGAAAACCTGAAGCTGGAAGGCATTGATTTCTACCATCGTTATGAAGAAGATATCCGCCTCTTTGCTGAAATGGGGTTCAAAGTCTTCCGCATGTCCATCGCATGGAGCCGCATCTTCCCCAAGGGGGATGAAGAAACGCCCAATGAAAAAGGACTCGCATTTTACGACAAGGTTTTCGATACTTGCAGGACATACGGCATAGAACCAATGGTGACATTATCCCACTATGAAACACCGCTTCATCTGGCAAAAACCTACGACGGATGGCGCGACCGCCGTCTGGTCGGGTTTTTTGAACGCTATTGCCGCACCGTTTTTGAAAGATACAAGGACAAGGTCAAGTATTGGATGACTTTTAACGAAATCAACGCCTTGTGGCATTTCCCCCTGATGGGGGCGGGCATCTGGACCCCCAAAGACCAGCTGACCGAACAGGACAAATACCAGGCGGCACACCATGAATTCGTGGCAAGCGCCTTGGCGACCAAACTGCTTCACGAAATCATCCCGGACGCTAAAATGGGCTGCATGGTACTTGGCGCTTTGAGCTATCCCATGACCCCCAAACCGGAGGATATGATCGCCATGATGGAAGCTGACAGAAATGTCATGTTTTTCTCCGACGTACAAGCCAGAGGTTATTATCCCTCTTATATAAAAAAGCGTTGGGAAAAAAGCGGCATCCGCATCGAAATGGAACCCGGCGACGAAGACCTTCTCCGCCATACGGCAGATTACGTTTCTTTCAGCTATTATATGAGCAAATGCACGGCGGCCGACTGCTCCCAATACAGCAAAGGGGCCGGGAACCTGACAAGCGGCGTGAAAAATCCTTATCTGAAGGAAAGCGAATGGGGCTGGCAGATTGACCCTGCCGGACTCCGCTATACGCTCAATTATTTTTATGACCGTTACCAGAAACCACTTTTTGTGGCGGAAAACGGCCTCGGAGCCATCGATGAGCTGGTTCCGGATGGAGCCGGCAGTCTGACTGTAGAGGACGATTACCGGATCGGCTATCTGAGGGACCATCTGCTCGAAGTAGAAAAAGCGCTGGACGAAGGCGTGGATGTCATGGGATATGCCGCCTGGGGATGCATCGATGTAGTAAGCGCTTCCACTGCCCAGCTCAAAAAACGCTACGGCTTCATCTATGTAGACCGCAACGAAGACGGATCCGGGAGCCTGGCGCGCTATAAAAAGAAGAGCTTCCGCTGGTACCAGCGCGTTATTGAAACGAATGGAGCCTCCCTTCACTGATTCTACATCTTAATACGGTAAAAAAGAGTTGACCGGCACCATATCCGGCCAACTCTTTTTCAAGAAACAATATAAACTCTGTAAACTTTCCCACATTACCTTGCATATTAACAGAACATATGGTATATTAAATACAACAATTCGTTGTCAAAATGAATATCAGCCGATTAAAATACGTTATCATCGTCAAAATGCTCCATAATATCCTCTACTCTGCAATGAAGGATATTGCAAAGTTTATCAATCGTATTCATCTCCACGTTTTTATTGTGCTTCAGCCTGTTGATCTGGGAGCGGTTGATATTATGGTACGTATATAACGCATATTGGGTAACGCCTTTTTCTTTCATTGTTTCCCATAGCCGATCATATTTTATCATTGATTCTCCTGCCCGCTTTTAAAGGACTGCCTCATTGGCAGTGTTTGTATCTTTTATTATCAATGCAAAATCTGTACAGCAATAGTGTTCGTATACTGACACCGCTTTATGCAGGAGAACCGATTATAATAATTTATGAAAATATGATGAAAATTTTTAATTTTTTTAAATATTTTTTAAAATAGACTTGTATTGATACAATTATCAATGTAGAATAGTAGAATGGTAGTGTTCGTATACCCATACTACCGACAAAGTAATTCCAGAAAGGGGACTTTCAAAAAATATGCAAAATATAAAAAGCCAATACCAACTTTCACCACGCGAAATCGATATTCTATATGCCATATGGGATGCAGACAGGCCGCTGATGGCATCCGAGATGGCCAGCGAAGAATTAAAACTGGCAACCGTGCATACCACCTTAAAAAGAATGCTCCGGAAAAATCTTCTGGAAGTTGTCGATTTTGCCAAAAGCGGCAATGTGTTCGGCCGGTGCTACCAACCTACTTTTACGATGAAAGAATTTGAACTGGACATGCTTTCCACCGCCTTTAAAAACAGACGGTGCAAGGAAATTACCCCTGCCAATTTTATTGAAGAAATCCTGAAAAAAATGGAACCCGAAGAAGCCTTGAAAATGCTGGATGAACTGGAAGAAGCGGTAAAAGAATTACGGGAAAAGATTGCCTCGGGAAGGGCATAACTATATTCAGGCATCTTTCATGACAGACAGAATCTTATCCGATATTTTCTCCTGCAAATAAGCGGGATTTAATTGTCTTTTGGAATATTCCAGGTAACTGTCCTTTGTATTCTGAATGATCTGTGCAGTAAAATACCGCTCCCAGCTAAAAAAATCTTTACTTTCAATATAGTCTTCCGGATGCTTAAGCATTTCTGCAATCTCACTATCCTCTATCACTCCTGACCTTAAAATTATCCACTCAAAAGATTCCGGCAGATAAAACACTACATTGGGATATCCCTTCATAAGCCGCACCAATTTCTCCATTTCAGAGCCAAAAGCCGCCCCATCTGCAATCACCAGTATTTTCTCATTCAGGTTTAACTGTCTGAGCAAAGTCTGCTATCTGATACAAATGGTAAAATTCATTATAGGTACGCTTTAAGGTTCCATATTTACCTGAATCGCGGATTCCATAAATCTCATCTACACTGTATGGCAGGGACGGAATCCCCTCTCTGGTAACAATTACATAATAATTATCTGTGTCTTGAATAATTGCTGCAAAATCATTACTCATAACAAAGTCATTGCCTTCGTCAATAAAAATAATGCAGGCCCTCTCATACATATAGTCCGGCAATCGGAACAAGTTCTCTCATGCTGTGGACGATCTGATCCGTATTCATGATACAAATGTCAAATGTCCCCTCCCCAAAATCCATCAGATGGCGCAGATTAATTGTCAGGTCATCCGTCTCGGCCAGCTTCAGAATCCATTTGGCACAGTTGTCACCGCAAGTGGAAGCATTAAACACTTTGGAACGATCATTCTTCATAAGAATCAGCGTTTTGACGCCACCGGAAAGAGCCGTAGGCGTAATCTTTCCCATAACAGGGCTGTCAATCACCGCACTGTCCAAAACAACGGATTTGTCTACGTCAAGAATCATTTCCCTTGCAACCGGATCGGTAATCCACTCGTCTTCGTATACATTTTTGAAATATACTGACGTATTAAAAATGGCCTCCGGCATACTGCCTATCATTCTCTTTTATAATACCAATTATCCAGCCAATCAGCAATAAAAGATTTTCACGTTCTCTAACATCTTTTCCTCTCCTTTACTTTCATTTGCCGGGCATATTATAATATAGAATCGTGTCAATCTTGTTAATATGGATGACCTGATTGTGGCCCGATATCCTTATTATATCCGCAAATGCAGGAGTTTATTTTCAATCAAAGCGGTCGTCTTATAATTACTGCAAAACTTCTCCTATATCTGCAATAACCAGTCAGCTATATTGCAAATCTCGATACCTTCATAACTATATTTCGGGTGTCTGGTTCGGGCAATTATTTTTTTAGGATAAGCATCTCGGATCTGCAGTAGTGGCAGACATTCTCTTTCAAGAGTATTCTGATCCGAAATATTGTCACTGACTTGGATATAAATTTTCTCGCTCTCTTTTTGCGCAACAAAATCAATTTCCTTTTGGTATAATTTTCCAACATACACATTATATCCGCGACGGAGCAGTTCAATACAAACTATATTCTCATACACTCTACCGAAATCCATATTCCTGCTTCCCAAAATGGCATATCGGATACCCTGATCACACAAGTAGAATTTCTCAGAACTTTCCAGATATCTCTTACCACGAATATCGTAGCGCTTCATATCATAAAAAACAAAGGCATTGCATAAATATTTAATATATCTGCCGACTGTCACATGATTCGTTATTGTCTTATTCGCTGTCAGCAGCTGACTGACCTTGTTCGGAGAAGCAAGATTACTGATGTTATCCATGAGGAATTCGCTCAATCTCTGCAGGACCAGCGTATCCGGCAAAGAATATTTCTGCACCAGATCTCTTGTGACGATGGTTTCATAAACTTCTTTGATATAATTTATTCTGTCTCTTTCTGTTCTGTAAGCGTAAGAGCCTGCCAGCCCGCCTTTTATGGAATACTCATCAAAAAGTGTTTCAATGTCATCGGTCTCATCATAATACCAACAGTATTCCTGAAAGCTAAATGGGAACACATGAATCTCTATATAACGCCCGGTAAAAAGAGTTGCCAGATCAGCACTCAATAAAAAAGCATTGGAGCCTGTAATATAAATATCATATTTTCCTTTGGAGTAAAGACTGTTGATTGTCAGTTCAAAATTGGGACACATCTGAACTTCATCCACGAAAAGGTAATTTGTTTTTCCCTCTTGATAATGTTCCTCTACGTAAGTATGAAGGACATGATATTCTTTGATTTTCTCATATGTCAGATCCATGAAGTCAATAAAAATAATATTGATATTTTCAAAATGCTTTTTCAGATATTCAATATATGCCTGCATCAATTTTGACTTTCCGCAGCGGCGAATACCCGTAATGATTTTAATATCCGGAGTTCCATTCAACTCGATCATCCGATTCAGATATTTTGTCCTTGTAATTGTCTTCATGCGCTTTCACTCTTTCAAAAATTAAAATATTTTACTTTTTCGAAACTATATCTCAGATCCTATTATACAGCTATAAAATAGTATATGCAAGAATTTGGTTTCAAAACATTAAGAAAACCGGGGAATAACGCTATATAAGCAGCCGTTCCCCAGTTTTTCCTTTTTAGTATGGCGCGCATTGCATCCTATTTTCTTTTTGCGGCTTTTTATTTCGCCTTTTTCCATAAAACCATAGCTTCGTACGGCCTGAGCCTCATCTCATCCTTCACTTCGCACTTTTCGTAGTTTCCCAGCAATCTTTGGAAGCCTTGAAGACTGGCCGGGCTTTTCCACTCCGTCTCCTTTTCATAAAAATTACAGATCACCGCCAGTTCCTCTCCGCCATACTCCCGCTTATATGCCAGCACCGAAGGATTTTCCTCATCCAGAGCCTGAAAGCTGCCGTAAGAAATAACGTCGTACTCCTTCCTGAGACGAACCAGTTCCTGATAATAATGGAAAATAGAATCCCCATCCATCATCTGCTGCGCCGCGTTGATCTCTTTGCAGCTCCCGTTCACTTCGATCCATGGAGAAGCGTCGGTAAAACCCCCGTTTTCCCCTCCTTCCCACTGCATCGGCGTACGCCCATTGTCCCTGGAATGAACCTGTAAAATGCGGTAAGCGTCTCCTTCGGTCAGCCCTTTCTCCTGCAAAATGCGGAAATGATTCAGGCTTTCCACATCCCGGTACTGGGAAATATGGGTAAATCCCGCATTCGTCATCCCCAGTTCCTCCCCTTGGTAAATATAAGGGGTCCCCCGCATCCCATGAATGACCGTAGCCAGCATCTTTGCCGATTCTTTCCAGTATTTTCCTTCGCTGCCAAAACGGGAAACGACTCTCGGCTGGTCATGGTTGCACCAGAAAACGGCATTCCATGCATGATGTTTCTCCATTCCTTCCTGCCAGCCAAACAGGATCTTTTTCAGCTTCCTGAAATCCGCAGGGACAAGCACCCATTTTTCATTTCCCATAAAATCTACTTTCAGATGATGGAAGCTGAATACCATGGACAACTCCCCGCTGTCCTCCCCCGCATATTGGAAGCAGTTTTCCATAGATGTGCTGGACATCTCGCCTACCGTAACGATCTCCGCATCCCTTCCAAAAGTCAGTTCGTTCAACTCCTTTAAATATTTATGGATATTCGGCCCGTCCGTATAAAATTTTCTTCCGTCTCCCTCCGTATCGTCCGCAAACTCTCCCTTGCTTATGAGATTTACCACATCGAACCGGAAACCTTTCACGCCTTTCCCCATCCAGAACAGAAGGATCTTTCGGATTTCCGCCCTTACTTCTTCATTGTCCCAGTTCAGGTCCGGCTGGGATACATCGAACAAATGAAGATAAAATTCATCCATTTCCGGCACATATTCCCACGCGCTCCCTCCGAATTTGCTTTCCCAGTTCGTCGGCGCTTCCCCCCGGCCTTTCCCCTTTCTAAAAATATAATAATTTTTGTATTTGGCATCTCCTGCCAGAGCTCTCTGAAACCATTCATGACGGCTGGAAGTATGGTTAAACACCATATCCAGCATCAGGCGGATTCCCCTCCGGCCCGCCTCGCGGACCAATTCTTCAAAATCATCCATTGTGCCATAGCGCGGATCAATACGGTAATAATCCTCCACATCGTAGCCGTTATCATTCTGCGGCGATACAAAAAACGGCGTCAGCCAGATATAATCCGCTCCCAGCTCTCTGATGTAATCCAGCTTTTCTATCACTCCCCGCAGATCTCCCAGCCCGTCGTGATTGCTGTCATAAAATGATTTAGGATAAATTTGGTATATTGTGCTCTTTTTAAAATCTGCCATTGCCAACCTCATTTCCGCGCCTCTTTTGGCGCATGGTATTCTATAATGCGATAAAATGTTATACTACGAAGCGCTATGCGGTCAAACGGAGGAAGGATCCAGCGTAATCACTGTTGTCTTTCCTGCCATGGCATCGATTCCCGTATGGAAAGATGCTTTTCCTCCGTTCCCCTGTTCGGTTATGACGCATACCGTTGTATCCGGATGCCCGGCCGCTTTGATCTTATCCCTGTCAAACCGGATCAGAGGAGTCCCTGCAGCCACGTTTTCCCCTTCTTTTACCAGATACTCGAACCCGTCGCCCTTCATATCCACCGTATCGACCCCTACATGAAGCAAGATCTCCATGCCGTTTTCCAGCCTCATGCCGCATGCATGCCGAGACTCTTCCATTAAAACGGAAATCATTCCGGCCACCGGCGCATAAAGGATATTGTTCTCAGGAAGGATCGCAAGCCCCTCTCCCATCACGCCTTCGGAAAATACGCCGTCGCCCACTTCTTTTAACGGAATCACTCTTCCGCTCAAAAATGCCTTCCATTCTTTCACATCGGCCTGCACATTGCTTTTTCGTGCATTGCTGCTATCGGCTTTTCCATTTTCCGCAGAAATACTGCCCGCCGCCTGTGTCTGCGCCGTTCCTGCCAATTTCTTTTTTCCGACCATAAAGGTAAGGATAAAAGGGACGCCTGCCGCAATCGCCATGCAAATTGCAAAGCTGGCCATGTATTTCGGCTGAATGGACAGAATTCCGGGAAGCCCTCCCACGCCGATCGCATTGGCCGTCGTTCCGGTAGCCACGCATACAACCGCCGCACAGGCCGAACCGATCATACCGCATATAAACGGATAAGCAAATTTTAAATTGACACCGAAAATAGCCGGTTCCGTTACGCCAAGGTAACAGGAAATACAAGCCGGAACATTCACTTCCTGGGCTTCCGCATCTTTTCTTTGAAGGGCGATCATCCCTAATACCGCCGACCCTTGGGCGATATTGGACAATGCAATCAACTGCAGATCGATCGCATTGGACATATGATGAAGCCCCGTAATAACGAGGGGCGCATAAACAAAACCAAACACTGCCCCGAAAATAACCTTAAATGAACCGGTGATCCCCGCGTACACTACGGAAGAAATCACAGAACCTATCTTCCAGCCCACCGGGCCGAGAATAAAATGCGCCGCGATGACTGCCAGGAGCAGACTGCAAAACGGAACAACTATCATGGAAACCACCTGAGGCGTTATTTTCCGGAAAAATCTTTCCAGATATACCAGCGTAAACGCCGCCAGTATAGCCGGGATTACCTGCGCCTGATAGCCGATCATGTTTACCTGGAAGCTGCCGAAATTCCATACAGGAATATCCTCCGCCGCCGTCCCCGCCACTGCATAAGCGTTTAACAACTGTCCTGACACCAATGTCAGACCGAGTACAATACCTAACATCTGTGTCGTTCCCATCTTCTTTGTCACCGACCAGCAGATCCCTACCGGAAGCATATGGAAGACCGCTTCCCCGATCAGCCACAGGAAACTGTCGATTCCTGCCCAGAACTGGCTGATATCGCATAACGTCTTCGTCCCATTCTCAAATAAATACAGGCTGTCGATACAATTCCTGAATCCCAGAATCAAACCGCCCGTAATAATGGCCGGAATCAGCGGCGCGAAAATCTCCGCCAACGCCGTCACAATCCTTTGCAGCACATTCTGGTTCTGCTTTGCCGCCTGCTTTACCGCATCTTTGGAAACCCCTTCGATTCCCGCCACGGCAATAAAATCATTATAAAAGTCCGCCACCGTATTACCAATAATTACCTGAAACTGCCCCGACTGTGTAAAGCTTCCTTTTACTGCTTTCATTGCTTCAATCTTCTTTACATCGGCCTTTGCCGGATCGTTCAAAGCAAAACGCATACGCGTCATACAATGTGATACCGCGGCAATGTTCCCTTTACCTCCCACCAAACCGAGAAGCTCTTTCGCATCCTCTGCATACTTACCCATAAGTTATCCTCCTTTATATATCCGTCCATCCGTTCAAACATGTTTAAACAAGCACTGTAATTTATTTATATCATACTTGTTTAAACATGTCAACCGGTTTTTTATTTTCTTTTTATATTTTTCATTCCACGGATTTATGACCTTATTGACATCCTTCCCCCACGGATTATAATGAGTTTGTAATGTTAAAACAAATATGCCTGTTCAAACGGCTTCTTTACAGGAGGTTTTTTCATGCCAAAAGCGAAATATGATTTTATATATAAAGACCTGAAAACACGGATTGAAAACGGAGACTATGAATTCCAGGAGCTTCTCCCCTCAGAAAACCATCTCGTCCTTACTTACGGCTGTTCGCGCAATACTGTCCGCCGGGCTATCGCCTCCCTCGTTACGGACGGTTATGTCCAGACCATGCAGGGAAAAGGCATACGCAATATATTCGAGCCTGCCCAGCAGACTTCCTTTACTTTAGGGGGCATCGAATCTTTTAAAGAATCCGCCCTCCGCAACCGCCAGACACCAAAAACAAAAGTCCTCTGCTTTACCGAACTAACCGCCGACGAAAAAATTTCGAAAAAAACCGGTTTTGCCCCCGGTTCCCAGCTCTACTATCTTCAACGCCTCCATTATCTGGATGATAAAGCGCTGATTCTCAACCACAATTATTTTTTAAAAGATATCGTTCCTTCCCTGACGCCGGAAATCGCCGAAAATTCCATCTATGAATATCTGGAAAACACGCTGCGCATTTCCATTGTCACAAGCAAAAGAATCATGACTGTGGAAAAAATGACGCAAATAGACGAAAAATATCTGGAGCTTGGGGATTACAACTGCCTCGCCGTTGTCAGCAGCCAGACATACAACAGCGACGGCATTATGTTCGAGTATACCCAGTCCCGCCACAGACCGGATTATTTCCGGTTTCAGGACAATGCGACGCGGCGGCCAGCATCACACTGACCGCCGCAAAAATTACCGCAGAATAGCCTTCCGCCCCTTATAACCCCGGCGCTTTTCCTTTTATAAGTCGTAATACATTTTGAATTCTGCCGGATTGGGAATCTGTTCCATCTTTCTCAGCTCCCCTCGTTTGCGCGCGATCCACACATCGATCAGGCGCTGCGGAAATACGCCGCCTTTGGTCAAATATTCATGATCCGACTCCAGAGCATCCAGCGCCTCTCCTAAGGACTTGGGCAGCCCTTTAATTTTCTTCTGCTCCTCTTCGGACAGGGAATAAAGGTTGAAATCGTAAGGCCCCCATCCATTGGCCTCCGGGTCGATCTGGTTCTCGATCCCGTCCAGCCCCGCCATCAGAATTGCAGCATATGCGTAATACGGATTTGCCGTCGCATCCGGGTTGCGCAGTTCAAACCGTTTTGTCTCCGGCGTTTTGGCATAAGCGGGAATGCGGATTACCGCGCTGCGGTTAGAAGTCGCGTAGCCCACCGTAACCGGCGCTTCAAATCCGGGAACCAGCCTCTTGAAAGAGTTGGTGGAAGGATTGGTAAATGCGCACAAAGACGCAATATGCTTCAGAAGCCCTCCGATAAAATAGTGTGCCGTACGGCTCAATCCCGAATAGCCGTTTTCATCGTAAAACAACGGTTTTCCATCCTTCATCAGAAGCATATGCACATGCAGCCCGCTGCCCGCTTCCTGATAAATGGGTTTCGGGAGGAACGTTGCCGTTTTTCCTTCCTTCGCCGCCATATTCTTAATAATATATTTAATAATCATCGTATTATCCGCCATCGCGGGCATGTCCGCCAGTTCCACTTCAATCTCCATCTGACCGGGTCCGCCCACTTCATGGTGGTGGTATTTCACTTTGATTCCCCAATCCTCCATCATCATGCACATCCGGCTGCGCAGGTCATATCCTACATCCTGCGGGGAAGCCACGTGGTAACCGCCTTTGTAGGGTACCTCATAACCATTATTACCCTCCGTATCCAGACTGCAGTTCCAGTCGGCCTGCTTCGTGTCGATCCGGTAGCCGCACTGCTGGGGAGTCACTTCGTAGCGGGCGCTGTCAAATAAATAAAATTCAAACTCCGGCCCGATAACCATCCTATCCGCGATCCCGCTTTCCTTCATATATTCCAGCGCCCTTAGGCTCACATTTTTCGGGTACTGGTCGAAAGGCTTATTCTCCCCCTTGCCAATCGTACAAACATTGCCGCACATCGTCAGCGTAGGAACCTCCGCAAACGGATCCACATAAGCCGTATCCGGATCCGGCAAAAATACCATATCGCTTTTTTCAATCGGCGCATACCCATAGTTGGAACCATCAAAACCGATCCCATAAACAAACGTGTCTTCGCCAAACCGTTCTACCGGAATCGTAATATGCCTCCACCGCCCGTCGATATCCGTCATCTTAAAATCGATCATACGGATATGCTTCTCCTCACATAGTTTTTTGATTTTTCCCATTTTGTCCATAATTGGAACCCCCTTCCCGTAACGTGTTTTTTATTATAACATAAGTCACCAACCGCCAGGTTGATGCCTTCTTGCGCATCAGCGCAATTCATTATAACTCTTGTCACCAACCGCCAGGTTGATGACCTTCTTGCGCATCAGCGCAATTCATTATAACATATCGTTTTCTTTCGCACTACTTTTTATTTTAAGAAAAGAGGATATATGGGGCCGCAAAGAATGCAATTTTCATCTATTTTCCCTTCCCGCAGTAACTATTCCCCTTCCCTTTCATATTTATATCATATAATATAGAGGTCATTGTGGAAATGATAGATTTTCTGAATATTCTCCTCCTGTTCCACACACCCCTCTGCCCATTAAAAAAGGAGAAGCATAATCATGGCTATCGGTTATTTAACCATACAGACACGGACGGCCCAAGATGCCGTCCCGCTAAGCGGCGTACAGATCCGAATTATGGACAGCCAGGGAAATACTCTTTATTCCCTGACAAGCGATGAAAACGGGGAAACACAAAAAGTCCCTTTGGAAACGGTCAGCAGAAATTTTTCCCAAAATCCATATTATACGGGAACACCCTTTAGCAGCTATTCCGTCCTCGCCCGGGCGGCTGGTTTTAATTCCCTTTATGTTTCGGATATCCCTATCTTTGAGGAAGAAACAGCCATTCTGCCGATCGCTCTCATACCGATGCAGGAATTCCAGCGCAGTCCCATACAGGCGGAAATCTCTATCGGAAAACCCGCAGTCGCCATGCGGACCCAGCGCCAGCAGGAAGGAACGGTTGCGGAACCTTATGTGCTGCGTCAGGTAGTCATCCCCAATCCCATCACCGTCCATCTGGGACCGCCAAACACATCCGCTTCCAATGTACAGGTTTCATTTCCCGATTACGTGAAAAACGTTGCCAGCAGCGAAATCTATCCCACTTGGCCGGAAGCTGCTATGAGGGCTAATATTTATGCCATTATTACTTTTGCGCTGAACAGGGTCTATACGGAGTGGTGGGGGGATCATTGCCTGCCAAGTCAAAATCCTTTCAAAAGTCATTTTTTACTATAATTTGCGCATTTTCCATGTTTTCCACAGATTCCGCATACTGCTCCCTTCCGCTGCATAAAATGCAATAAATATAGAAGCATCAAAGGACAGCATATGTTCTCACGATCATTCATCTATCCATTCCAGAATAAAGAAATCAGAGTCACCATCCAATCCCCCGAACATCCAAACCCCCAAAATAAACAGAATCTGATCCGGTACCTGAAAGAAATTTATCTGCAAAAAATAGAGGAACACTTTCATGAGTAAAAAAGTCAGAACCCTGTTAAGGGTGTCCTCCAGGCAGCAGCTCCGCGATAACGATATTCCTGTCCAGAGAGCGGAAGCGGAACAATATATTTCAAGCCGTCCTGACTGGAAATTCGACAAAGAATATATGGAAAAAGCCGTATCCGCTTATAAGAACGGCGTGGAAGACCGGGAAGTCCTGCAGAAGATCATGGCCGATGCGCAACGGCATGAATTCGACGTGCTGCTCACTTATATGTCCGACCGGATCGGCAGACAGGAGGAATACAGTTTTTACGTGGCCGCCCTGAATAAGCTTGGCATCGAAGTATGGACCATCAAGGACGGCCAGCTGAAAACCGACGAGCATATCGATAAGCTGCTCAATTATATACGTTTCTGGCAAAACGAAGGAGAAAGCAAGAAAACGGGCATGCGGGTAAGAGATCATCAGATCGAGCTGGTAAAATCAGGGAAATTCGTAGGAGGCAAAGCCCCCTTCGGCTACCGGCTGATTCCATCCGGCATGATCAGCAATCATGGAAGAGCATTAAAAAAACTGGAGATTGTGGAAAAAGATGCAGAGGTCGTCCGAAAAATATATTTTTTAGCCATTCACCGCGGCATGGGCTATGGAAAAATTGCCAACGCTCTGAATGAAGAAGGCATACCCCCTATTCTTACGAACCAATGGAAACCTTCCACTATAGCCAGCATTTTGAAAAATCCGATTTATATGGGATACTACGCCCTGAACCGCAGAGTCAATCATGGCAGTTTTACAAGACTGGACCGCAAAGACTGGATCTACTCAAAAGAACAAATACCCGAATTAGTTATTATTCAAAAACAGGACTGGGAAAAAGCCCAGGAGATCAGGGAAGCACGAAAGGCAAAGCTTCATTCCCATACATCCGGGCAGCAGCCACAGCCGTCATACGGCAATCCATCTGCCTTTCCCTTCCGCACCTCCGGCAGGCTTGCCTTAACAGGACTGGCCTATTGCGGATATTGTGGAAGCAAATTAAAAAATGGAAGTTATTACCATCACCGCCCAAACCAATCAGGGGAAGAACATCCTGCTTTTACCGGAAGATATCTCTGCCCTGAAAAATGTCCGGCTCGTTCCTGTTATTCCCAGAACTATTTGGAAAGCGCCGTCTTCCAGGCAGCAGGGCAGATTCTGGAACAACTCCAAGACATAGATATTTCGGAAGATCTACGTCAAATATATATGCAAAAGCAAAAAAAACTGCGGCAGGAAGCAGACATGCTCCAAAAAAAGAAACAGTTGCTCCAGCTCGACATATCCTCCCTGGAAGAAAAGATACCCGAAGCCATCCGGGGAGACTATTGTTTCAGCGCGGAAAAACTATCCTCCCTATTGTCAGAAAAGGAACAAGCCCTTTCCGCTTTGCAGGAACAGGAACAATTATTGCGCGCCGAACTTCGCCAGGCAGAAACGGAGCAAATCATAAAAGCATCAAAGGAAGCGAAAGCTCCTGACTGGAAAAAAGAATTTCTGAGCGCAGATACCGCAGTAAAACAAATGCTCTTATTCCATCTGATTGAAAAAATCACAGTAAAAGATAACGATATTATCATAAACTTGAAAATCTGACCCGCTCTGCATCGTCCCGTATTTTTTACCGCAAATCAATGGTGATTCCGGCGTACCGGAACCAGGGCTACATTTTTGATATTACCAACAGCACCGCCTATGACCAATATTTTATATACGGCCGCCCCATATATGAATCTATCGGCAGGATCGTGGACGATATTTTCAATGAATATGCGCGCCGTCAAGGGCAGCTCGCTCCCTACTTCACTTCCTTCTGCAACGGAACCACCGTTTCCTGCCAAGGCATGTCCCAATGGGGTACGGTCACTCTGGCTAACCAAGGCTACACACCCTTGCAGATCCTGCGTTCCTATTATCCAAACGATATAGAAATCGTACAGACCAATATCATCACGAACGTTTTGTCTTCTTATCCCGGAACACCTCTCAGACAGGGGAGCAGCGGTCTGGATGTACAGACCGTCCAGACCTGGCTCAACCGGATCCGCCGCAATTATCCGGCCATCCCGGCCATAACCGATGCGGCGGGCAGCTTTGGAAACAGCACCAAAGCGGCAGTCACAAAATTCCAAAGCCTTTTCAATCTGACACCCGACGGCATCGTAGGCAAATCCACCTGGTATAAAATATCCCGACTCTATACCGCCATTACCAGGCTGGCAGAGCTGGACAGCGAAGGGACGACTCTCGGAATAGGAACCGTCCCCCCCAGCTCCGTACTCCGCCAAGGTTCCAGCAGTCCGGATGTCATTACCTTGCAATATCTTCTGGATATCATCTCCGAATATTACCCCGGCATCCCTGCTCCCTCCCAAGACGGCATCTTCGGCAGCGGGACGCGCCAGTCCGTCATCGCATTCCAACAGATTATGGGATTGCAGGCGGACGGCATTGTCGGCGCCCTCACATGGAAAGCTCTCTATGATGCCTACCGCGGAATCGTCCAGAATGTTCCTTCCCCAAAACCGGAGAGCGGAACCATCACCTATGCCGTCCAGGCCGGGGATACCCTCTGGCTGATCGCCCAAAGATACGGCACTACTGTAGATGCCATCAAGCGCCTGAACGGACTTTCCGGCGACTTGATAAACATCGGGCAGATTTTGAAGATACCTTCTTCCCAGGCCGAATCTTATATCGAATACACCGTCCGGTCCGGGGATACCCTCTGGCTGCTCTCCAGGCGGTACAATACTACTGTGGATGCCATCAAAAAGGCCAACGGGCTGACCGGCGATCTGCTGAACATCGGGCAAATCCTGAAAATACCGACCGGATAAGTTCGCCAAATACTATTTCCGGGCGGGAAAATTTCCTTTCCCGCCCGGCACTGTTTGTCATTTTTCTTACAAACTATCCTTATATTTTATAATTATAAAGTATAACTATTCAAATACCTTTCCTGTTCCTCTGTCAAAACATCGATCTCTTTTCCAAGGAAGGAAAGCTTGCGCTTTGCCACGTCCATATCCACTTCTCTCGGCACATCGATCAGCTTCTCCTTCAATTCTCCGCCATGCTCCACCAGATATTTTGCGGAAAGCGCCTGGATCGCAAAGCTCATATCCATAATCTCCGCCGGATGGCCGTCGCCCGCCGCCAGATTTACCAGCCTGCCCTCGGCCAACACGAAGATCCACTGTCCCGCCGGCAGCTTGTAACCCATGATATTCTTTCTCTGCTCCCTTGTTTCCACAGCAATCTCTCGAAGCCTTGCCATATCGATCTCGCAGTCAAAATGCCCGGCGTTGCAGAGGATAGCCCCGTCCTTCATAAGAGCGAAGTCTTCTTCATCGATTACCTTATCGCAGCCTGTCACCGTCACAAAGAAGTCTCCCACCTTAGCCGCTTCTTTCATCGGCATAACATCGAAGCCGTCCATCACCGCTTCAATCGCTTTGATCGGGTCGATCTCCGTCACGATCACCCTTGCGCCAAGCCCTTTGGCTCTCATCGCCGTACCCTTGCCGCACCATCCGTAACCGGCAACTACCACGATTTTGCCCGCCACGATCAGGTTCGTCGTTCTGTTGATCCCGTCCCATACGGACTGGCCCGTGCCGTATCTGTTATCAAATAAATGCTTGCAGTCCGCATTGTTGACACGCACCATAGGGAACTTTAATTCCCCGGCCTTGTTCATAGCCTCCAGGCGGATAATGCCCGTCGTTGTTTCCTCGCAGCCTCCGATAATCGAAGGAATCAGTTCCGGCATATTGGTATGCACCATATTGACCAGGTCGCCGCCGTCATCGATAATAATATTCGGTCCCGCTTCCAGCACGTGGCGGATATGCGTCTCATATTCCTCCGGCGTACAGTCATACCATGCATGCACTTCCAGCCCGTCTTTTACAAGAGCCGCCGCCACATCGTCCTGCGTGGACAAGGGATTTGACCCAGTCACATACATTTCCGCGCCGCCCGCTTTCAATACCTTGCATAAGTAAGCCGTCTTCGCCTCCAAATGCACGGAAAGCGCTATTTTCTTTCCGGCAAAAGGCTTTGTCTCCGAAAATTCCTTTTCCAATGTGCGGAGAAGGTCGCAATTCCTTTTTACCCATTCGATCTTGCGTTCGCCGGATTCGGCTAAATTAATGTCTCTGATTTCACTGCTCATTTCTTGCCCTCCAATAAAATTATGAGATATATTCAGCCGAATTTTTATTATAGTGATGGTCGTCTGTCCTATCATCACTTTTATGCAAACCGCCCGGCAAACACATAACATAGCATCAGGCGGCCACATGCTTATTCATATTCTTTTTTATCCAATCCCATCCTGACGATGATTTCATTAATCTTTTTATACACCAACGCTTCGTCCATCGTCAATACTTTTCTGTTTTCCATGACTATTTTTCCATCAATGATCACCGTCTCCACCTCAGACCCGTTGGCTGAATAGGAAAGCCCCGCAATCAGGTTGTTCCTCGGCGTCAGCGAAGGTGTATTCAAATCCAAAATAGCAAGATCCGCCTTTTTCCCGGCCTCAATAGAACCGGTTTCCTCTTCCAGCCCCAGGGCTCTCGCCCCGTTTATCGTGGCAATGCGGAACCCTTCCCTCGCACTGATGCATTGGGGCGTTTTATTTACCCCTTTATGGACCAATGTCAGCAGCCCCAGTTCCCGGAACATATTCAGGCTGTTATTGGATGCCGCCCCGTCTGTTCCCAGACATACGTTTACGCCCATTTCCAGCATCTTCCCGATCGGGGCAAAACCGTTCCCCAGCTTCATATTGCTGGCGGGATTCGTCACTACGCTGACTTTTTTCCCCTTCAGAATAGCGATATCCTCATCCGTAACCTGTACGCAGTGAGCCGCGATAGCCGGTACGTCGAAAAGGCCGTTACGGTCCGCCATTTCAATCGGCGTCATCCCGTACTTTTCCCGGATCTGCTCTATTTCGCTGACGCTTTCCGACAAATGCACATGGATCCGCATCCCGTTTTTCTTTGCCTCTTCCGACACCACTCTCATGAATCCGTCGTCACAAGTATAAGGAGCATGGGGACCCAGCATAAAACTCAGCCTGTCGCAGTCTTTTGCCGCATCCCGCTCTTCATAAGCCTGCCTCAGCCTCATCTGCCCGGCTTCGTCATGCCCGCTCCCGATCAGCCCCCTGCTGATAACAGCCCTCATGCCGGATTCCTTTACCGCCCTGGTCGTCTGATGGATATTCATCTGCATATCATTAAAGCAGGTCGTTCCGCTCTTTATCATCTCTATAATAGCAAGACAAGCGCCCCAATAGGTGTCTTCGTCCGTCATCTGCTGCTCGATCGGATCGATCGTTCCAAAAAGCCAATCCATAAAAGATAAATCGTCGGCTATATTTCTCATAAATGCCATATAAGAATGCGTATGGCAGTTGATCAGGCCCGGAATCACCAGCCTGTCCTGCCCGTCGATTACCTTCTCCGCCAAAAAACCTTCCGGTTCCTCTCCAATTGCGGCAATCCTGTCGCCCTCAATGTAAATGCTTGTCTTCTTTACCTCGTCTTTTTCTCCATTTGGAAGAATTGCAAGTATATCTTTTAAAACGATTCCCATAAAAATACCCTCCGCGCCTTTTATATTTGAAACCGGCAGAAAAGCCGGCCGCTGCATCGATTGTACCAAATTATCGACGCAATGGCCAGCCCCAATGACACTTTTTCTCTATCTGTTTACAACCGGAACTTGCTTCCCTGTTCATGCAGAAGATGGCTTAATTTTACCAAGCCTTCCGTATCTTCCGTACATTCGCCCAATGTCTGGGAAAGAAGCGCCATGCTGGCGCTTGTCTCTTCCGTAGAAGCCGCATTCTCTTCCACCACGCTTGCCAGGCTGTTGACGGAATCCGTAACAATCTGCTTCAGGGAACCGAGAATCTCCGTCTGGCTTCCGATCTCCTTCGTTACCTCTTCCACCAGAACCACTTCCTGGTTCAAATACGCAAATGCCTCCCTCGTTTCGTTCAGGCGCTTTTGCTGATTTTGCACGTTACGTGTCACTTCCTCCATTTTAGCGACTGACACTTCCACATTGCCGACCAGTTCTTTTACAATGCTCTCAATTTCCTTGGCATTACCAGAAGATTCCTCGGACAGGTTCCTGATCTCCTCGGCTACGACAGCAAATCCCTTTCCTGCTTCCCCGGCTCTGGCCGCCTCTATGCTGGCATTCAGCGAAAGAAGATTCGTCTGGTTCGCCAGCCCTTTGATGATTTCTATCGCTTTCGTAATATTAGCAGCAGAATCGTTATTTTGATTCGTCTGCCTGGATACCACATCGATCGCTTCGATCGTCACCTCAGTGATCTGCTCCAGCTCCTTAATGCTTTCGGCAGCTTCTGTCGAATGCTGCATCATAGCAGAAACCGCTTCTCCCAGTTTATGTACGCCGTTCTTTTCCACTTCAATGACGCTGCCCAGTTCCACAATCTTCTCGTTTACCGTCTCCGTCTCATTGGCCTGGTTAGTAGCTCCTTGCGCCAGATCATCGACCGCCTGGTTGGTATTCCTGATGCTGTCTGAAATATATTCGAATTTTTCACTAAAGTTTTCACTGCTCTGATTCAGGCTTTCCCCTGTATGGATCACGCTGCCCAGCATATTGGCCAGCGACTGGCGGACATCGTCCAGCGAACGGGCCATACCTCCGATCTCATCGCCGCGTTTCAATAAGGCAGGGCTGACCGTAAAACTCAAGTCTCCCATAGCCGCCTGACGAAGATGTCCCTCCATCAGTTTAATGCCTTTGGTAATCCTCATGCCGCTCCATGTAGAAATTGCAAAAGCCACGATCAGCATTGCCAGCGCAGCAATGCCGTACATCATGAGCATTCCCGAAAACTGATCCTGAATATACGCCTTCCTGCTGTCGATCTTTTCATTCATTTCATCCACATAATTCCCTGTAGCCACTGCCCATCCCCATGGCTCAAACATCTGGCAGTACGCAATCTTGGGAGCAACTGTCACGCCGTCCGACTTCGTAAAATAAAACTCATTATAACCGCCTCCGCCTTTTGCAGTCTCAACCACGCTCTGTGTAACCTTAACACCGTTCTGGTCCGTCAGGTCATACCTGTTTTCTCCCTCCTGTTCTGTCAGGATCGGATGTTCCACCAGCACATAATCTTCCCTGTCTATCCATATGTACCCTGACGCATCGTCCCTGTAACGCATGGATCTCACCGCGTCCGCCGCCATTCTCTGAGCCTCTTCCTCCGTCAGCTCCCCGCTCTCGCATCTGTCATAATAGCTCTGTATTACGGAAAGCGCCGACTGTACCTGGGATTTGATTTCCATAGAGTATCCGTCCGTCATAGACTCTTCATACAGCTCCATGGATTCATCCATCGACTGCCTCAAATCAAAAACGCCCAAACATGCCAGCCCGATCGTAGGGATTGAAACCATAATGCAGATAATTAAGATCAACATAACCGTCAGGCTATGAATTCCGCTTTTCCTTTGTGTTCCGACAACTGTTTTTTCCTTCATGCAACCCCACCTTCCAAACTTTATTTCTTTTTTCCTTTATAGATTCAAATAAGGAAAACCCTTTCTATGGATGCTGCCAGACCGCATCCATAGAAAGGGCTTTTGACATTTGAATCTCATATCTGTTAATTCTATTATACACCTTTCTTCCTTGAAGTCAATGAACAAGAATCAAATAAATAGGAAATTTATACTATTTTTCTCCATAGCCTCCCCCGACTTCAAAACGTATCTGTTCTCCCCCAAAATAAATAAAACAAGCGCCGGGCAGCAAAGATTCATCCGGCACGATGCTGTTTCTCCGCTCTTTGTAATCCAGATCGGCATAATAAATTTCAGGAAGGTCCCTTAAAAATTCCCAGCTTTCCACGTTCCCCATAACAAGGGTCAAATAAGCCAGCCGCGGACAACTGCCAAGTACGGACAAATCTGTAATCCCGTCAAAAAACTTCGTGAATTTTCCTTTGCTCCAGCCGCCCAGGCACAATGTCCGCAAATCGGCCATATTGCTTAAAAAATCAATATTTTCCACCCGCGCTTCCGTAGAATATATGTTGCACTCTAATACCCGCAAACAACGCAGCTCCCCCAGGCTGGATAAATCCGTAATGGCCGCATTGCGCAATCTGAGTTCCAGTTTTTTTAATTTCTGGAAATTTTTTAAATCCTCCAGCGTACCCAGCAGTGCCGCCTGTCCAATATCCCCTTTCCGTATTTCCGCTCCCCATTTCCCGTTCTCCCTGCATCCGTTCATCTGCACATACAATTTTTCCCTCTCTGTAACGGAACCTGCATAATAAGTAATATGCAATTCCTCGATTCCTTCCAGATCGTCCAGCCTCATATCCCGCCCCATAAATTCCTGCTTTTCTTCCGGCGTAAGCTGCCACAAAGCCGCCAATTCCTCTCTCACCAGTTTTTCCAGCGCCGGTTCCTTCCACCGGATCACAGGACTGCCCGCATCCCCTGCCGGCTGTTCCAGCGGCCCTTGGTACAAGCTGCGCATAGCATCCGCAAACGGATTCCGAAGCTGCGGATAATTCCACTCTTCCCATCCTATATAATCCTCTGTTTTCCCATAATACACACCCGGATCCAAATACCGGACGGCTGCATAAAAAGCCTTTCCCCTCGCCTCCTCCAACTGTTTTTCCGTGCAGGATTCCTTCTCGCATAAAGCAAATGCCTCGCTTTTGGTTGTATCGTTATAGCAAAAATATGCCATTACGACATAGTCTTTATCTCCTGCATCAAAAGTAAAACGATAACCGCACAAAGGCCCGATGCCCGCCACTTGGTATCGCTCAAAGGAAAGATCCGACACAAGGTTCCCGCATATTTTTTCGCTGCTTGCCCTTACTTCCTTCTGAAACTCCTCCCAATGAATATAAGGATCTGCCTCCTGCAAATCATTGACGTACGGCACACTGACAAATATCCGGTAAGGGGGAACAAAATCTTCCATCGTGAATGCTTCCGGCACGACCAGGAGTTCATTTCCAAACACTTCCTGCTTGATATAATCCTTCAGGCCGGCTCTTGTATACAACGTTTGCCTCAGCTTCAGCTCCATTCCCGGCACCAGAAGGTCAGGTGCAGCAACCATATCTTTATTATCCAGAAAAATCTGCGGATAATAACTTCCTGCCCCCCAACAGGCATCTGCAATCCCCCATAACGTATCCCCTTCTTCCACCTTATACGTTTCTTCCCTGGCAAACTCCAAAAAATGCCCTTCCGCCCTATAAAAAGGTTTTTCCGCCGATAAAATATAATCCTCATTTTTCCCGAAATAAGCATAACTGCGTATCGGAATGCATAACAGCAGTCCGATAAAAATAATTATCTTTGCCGCTCTCATCCTGTCCTTCTTCTATTTATAATACCTTTACTTTTCCTTTACCGGAATCCAAACTTCCGCATAATATTCAGGATCCTCCATGCCGCCTTTGAAATCAGCGGTATCGCTGTAATATTCAATATTATAGCCTGCGGCAATCTCATAAGGATTGGCCGGCAGCCACTCGGCGAATATCCTTCTGTTGACCTCCTGCAAAGGCAGCGGCATCGCCCCCCTGCAGGGAAACACTGCCCACGTATGCGCCGGAATCTCATACTCTTCCAGCTTTTTTCCAGCCGCCTCTTCTGCATCCAGATCATCGGCGATCACATAAAGGAACTGGTCGCCTTGCATTTTCTCATCGAAGCAGATTCCATACATTCCCTTCACCGGTTTTTCCTCCGCACGGATATATACCTCATTCCAAAATGCGGGAACATCCGTATTCGCCGACTCATAAGAAAACATTTTCGACACGCCCATTACCTTAAATGCGGGTTTCTGTTCCATCCTGTATTCCATTACTCTACCTCCGTCCAATGTAAGTGTGATATGCAACGGTGCAAATGATTTCAGCGGCGCACCGTTCCGCCGTACATCAGTCGGCGTGCTGCCATGAAACCGGGTAAAAGCCTTTGTAAAGCTGTCCGGCGAATCATAACCATATTTCAGCGCCAGATCGATCACCTTGCTGTCCGATGAGGAAATCTCGCCGCCCGCCAGCGACAGCCTCCTCATCCGGATATACTCTCCGACCGTGTATCCGCACAGCATGGAAAAGCCTTTCTGGAAGTAGAACGCGGATATATTCACTTCATCGGCAATCCTGCTGACCGTCAGATCCTCAGTGATGTTTTCTTCGATATACGTAATGGCATCTTCGATCGTTTTTGTCCAGTTCATGTAGCGCCCTCCCTGATGGTGCCTTCAGCATATCATTCCCGCATCATGGTTTCCCGACAATTCTTGCTTTCTTTTGTCCTTCACTCTACATGCAGAATATCCATAAAGCCCGTAATCGTAAAGACCTCCCTCACCATCTCATTAGCTCCCCGGACAACCAGCTCCCCTTCCTGCTGCTTCATCCTCTTATGCGCTGCCAGCAATACCCGCAAGCCTGTCGAAGAAATATATTCCAAAGAAGCAAAATCCAAAACCAGTTCCTGTATTTCCTCCAGTCCGCTCCCCAGCCTCTGTTCGAGCTGCGGCGATGTCGTCGTATCCAGTCTGCCTTTTACCAGCAAAACCAGCCTTCCTGTCTCCTTTTGCTCCGTAATCGTCATATTCTTCCTCCTTTTTCCTCTTCCCATGCCGGTTTCCTGGAAAATCCCACATGATAAGTCACCTTTTCCATCACCAGCTCATGTCCCCCAAGGAGATAACGTCCGACGGCTACGTCTTTCCCTATAATAACCCCTTGGGGATATTCGGTCAAGCATCGGTTCAGCAAAGCCTCCTGTTCCGCCCTCGCCTGTTCTGCCAGCGGTACGCCCGGATCCATGCAGCCGATGCCAACCAGCTTCACGTAATGGATATCCTCCCAGGCGCCGCTCTCGTTTATCCGTATTCCCCTGTTCATGATTCCTCCCATCCGCCAGGCTGCTGCATAACTTTACTGTATTCTTCCTTTTTGGCCAGCAGCCCGTCCTCCATCCTGTCCACGGTCCGTCGGTTTTCCACCGCCTTTTTCTGCGCCGCCTCTATATCCTCATAGCAGGCCTCGCCTCTTCCATAAGCCGTTACGTTCCCCCATTGGTCGATCGCCTTCAAGGCAAACAATCCGGCCACTCCTTCCGTTTCCTCCCGGCTGCCGGCGAGTATGCAGACCAGTTCCTCCATCTGCCCGATAAACTCTTCCCAGCTTCGGCCTACCTCATCCATGGACATGGACGGCTGGGGCATCTGCCTGACCTCGGGTACCTTTCCTATCAATATGTGCCCCGCTGGCTGGGATCGCCTATTATAAAAAACAATACGGTTATCTTCGCCCGCGCCTTTTGCCAGATGGTGGATGCCCTGCGGGCAATTCGGACCAACCAGCCTTTCCTCCAAAAGGAATATTCCACCGAAGCGGAAATCAACGGATGCCTTGGGCAATATTGTAATACGGTATGCGACCTGCTCTCCCGCAAAAAGGCCGGCAAAGATGAAAACGACTGGAGCAGCCTTATCCGTCAGTTCCCCGCGCCCAACCCGCCGGCATACCATGCGGCACACACGAGCGCCCCGCAAATGCTTGCTTTCCAGACACCCGCATTCCGCCATCGGGACATGGTGTGCAGCAGGCTGCATAGCAGCGGCATCGCAGGCTTTTAAAGTCTTTGCATGTTGCATGGATCGATATAAGCGTTAACGTGCGAACAGCCGGAAGTCCGTGGAAACGAAAGCTTTCGGCTGTTATCACCCATACTATTTCTCAGGGAGGCTCCTATGAAATTTTTTTCTTTTTCAACATTCAACGTTGTATTTATAAGCATTGCCGCAATAAGCGTCGCAGCCATACTATGGTGCATCAATGTGATCATGAGTTTATTACTGCGGTTGGTAGGCCTGATTTTGGATCGCGGGCGGTAGGGAGGCAGCATTTCCTTTTCCATCTATTCCGCCAGCGGCTGTCCAAGATCCTGCCGCCGCAGGCATTTCGTTTCCTGCAGGCTAAAAAAACAGAAAGGCGCAAAGCCTGTCTTATGAAGGCCCTGCACCTTTCCATTCATTTCTTTTTCATTGTTTTTACTCTGCCAGCCGCGCGTTCGCCAGCATTTCTGCCAACGGCATTTTTGTCGTCGGCACTTCTGCCGTTGGCACTTCTGTCGTCGGCACTTCCGCCGTCAGAGCTTCCTCCACCAACACCGCCTCTACCAGAAGCCGGCGGTCTTCCCTGTCGCCATAGCAGGTAGACAGCACAAGAATTTTAGAACCTTCCTGCAGTTTCGTTTCCTCCCTGAAATTTCCTTGGCATTTTCTCACATCCTCCAAATGCCTCTGCACCTCGGCACTTTCCGCAAAATCATATTCGTAAGGCAAAAGCGCATCGGAAAAATCTATGGCGGCGAAAATTTCATAAGTAAATATCTCCTCCGGCGTATAAATGATTACCCGGCTGTTTTGGGCAAAAAATTCTTTGTCCGCAAAATCATGGAGATCGCTGAACATCCCCCCGTTTTTTAAATTATGCCCGTACAAAACCGTAACGGAATCCGTAAAATCCCTGCGGTTGACCGGCTGGGAATAAATGACCCCTGGAAATCCTTCTGACAAATCCACCTGATGGTCAAGGTAGTAATTATCATAAGGGTCTTTTGCATCCCCTTTTTGCAGCACCGGATAATCAATTCCAGTTCCAGGAACAGTAATCCACGCATATATATCCGGGTTCTGTGCCTTTAACTGTTCGAAATCAACTTTTGTGCCGTCAGATCCGTCATTCCTTTCTGCCGCATCCGCATCCGAAGGCTTGGACAAATCAGAAACATCCGCAACCACCTCCGAAGCGCCGGCATTTTCCGCATTTCCTGTCCCCCCTTCCTTTCCTGCCCGAAAACCGGCAAAGGTAATCGCCGCGCCCAAGGCAAGGATGGCAAGGATTGACAATATTTGTTTTTTTCCAAGCTTCATCTTACTTTATTCTCCTGTTTTCGGACTCTTTGGTTTGCCAGAATCATTGTCTTTTTCCACATCGGCGCCAGGCGCGATATCCTCCGCTGCTTTTGCAATGGAAATTATTTCCTGGCCGCCGCTGTCCTGGCCGCTATGGGATATATCATTCCCGCTTTCCTCTTCGTTTCCGCCAGCCTCTTCCTTTTCGCTGTCCGGCAGTTCTTTTTCAATAATCACCACATACTCGGAGGCATGGGAGAATGACAAACTAATATTGCCGTCCGCCCCGATTTCCCCGGCATCCCGGAATATCAGCTTTCCAGCGCTGTCATAATAGTATAAATTTCCTGTGCAGCCGCCGTTTTCACTGCCAAGGTTCACGGTAAGATCAGCCCGGAACCCGAATTCCCCATCATGGACAAGCGTAATCTGTGTAGAAGGCTTCCCTTCCGCAAGCGCATCCACAATAGCCGGAGGAATATCATCCGTATCGACGATCACTTCCAAATCAATATCCTTCAAGTCGGAGGCAACCACTTCATTTCCTCCGATCGACCAGCTGTAAGCACCCATATCGAGAACGATATTGACTTCCTTCCCTTTAATCGCTTCCAGAACTTCTTTCGGCACTACCGTAGCCTTTTTCATGTCAACATGTATCGTTTCCCCGCTTCCGCTTTGTTCTATATCGGCTATGATCTTATCAATTTCCGCTTCCGGAAGTTTTCCTCCCGACGGCTCCTCCGCCGTTCCGTCTTTCCTCTTGGCATCCGCTACAAGAAATTCCTTGTCATCGGTAATCTTCACGGTTTCTCCCCTGCTATGTCCTTCCCATAAAATATCCACATACTCTTCATTTTCGACAGGCAGGGTAAAATCGGATCCTTTCTCTACAACTACATACTCACAAACATCTTTCGGATACTTCAAAATAACTACGCAGTTGGCATACTTCGCCTGGATATTCATTTTTTTATACCTTGCAATATCTATTCCGCCCTTCATGCCTGCCCAGTCTTCCAGCACAAGACCCTCCAGATGCTTTAATTCTTTCAACTCTTCCTTGACTTCTTTCATGGCATCCTCATAAGAAAGATTTTCTCCGTTCAAAGCCATTAATCTGCTGCCGGAAGCAAGCTTTCCGTCTTCTCCCCGATAAGTATAGGATACATCTGCCGTAGTCTTTCCTTTATATACGGCTGTCACATTCAGATTTGTCATATCATGGAACAGCGTCTCTCCTCCGCTCATCCCCGGCAAAGACCATTTTTCAAATTCCAGCCCCTCCGGTGCCGGCTGGCCTTCCAGAGATGCCAAAGCATCGCTGACGGCAGTTCCTTTTTCGTACGTTTTGGAAACAACTTTGGAAATTGCATTGCCATTTTCGTCCATGTACTTCATGTTCCACGCTACCAGACAATCGCCATATTTTGCAGTCACGCCGACATAACCCATATCTTCCACTTGAGCCGCTTCGTCCCTTCCTTCCAATTGATATTCGACAAGAAGATCTTCGTCAGCATCCGCCGGCGCCACAAAGGAGGCCAGCATTTCGCCATATGTCGCGTCTTTATCGACAAACTGCGGTACAATGGCCATTTTCATTCCTTCATCTTTGCTCGCATAAATGAGAACTGCATTGACACAGATTTTGTCATAAACAGCACGGAAATCATAGGAAGGATTGGTATCATTCGCAAAGAACAACTCCGTATCCCCGTCTATTTCCTTTCCTGATCCCTCATCCCGGAACTTCACGTTTACGCCTTCTGCAGGCAGCGGCGGGCATATCCCAAGCCCTTCCAAAGAATCCCTTCTTCCTACTTTGATGGTCTTATTTTCCACAAAAGGACCGTATTGGTAACTGCCGTCTTCCTGTTGTATGTACCCATAAACGGTAAAAGCGGCATCTTTTACGTCTTCCCGGTAAGTATCGTCCGTTTCCACCCTGTAATACCACGGACAGGTATTCCGCCAGTCCGGTTTAAAACTGTTTAAGTCAGTGTAACGCCCCCTGACATCATATATGGTCAATTCCGTAAGCATCCACTCGCATGGATAAGTATTGTCTGTGATAGAAATGGTACCCTTATATTCTTTGGTATCCGCATTGTATCTTAAATATACGGTATGGGAACTGGAAACATAGGATACTTGCGGATAAAAATAAGCATATCCTGTATCGGAAGGATTTTCCTCATCAACTTTCACGGTGATGGTGACTGTATCGCCCGGATAAACCCATTCCCCATTTTTATCAATCGTAATGCTTTCAATCACAGGAGCTTTCGTATCATCCAGATACCCTTCCGGATCTACGGTATAATACCACGGACGGGTTGTATTCCAATCCGCCTGAAAATCCGATAAAGACACACTGTTTCCGTTCACATCCGATAAGCTCAAGTAGGTAAGTTCCCATTTCGCAGGATAAGTATCCCTTGTAATACTGAAGCTCCCTGTATATTCCATAGTATCTTTATCCAAATACAAATACGTATAATTGTACCCTCCCCCAGTCTGCGGAGTAAACCTTACATACATTGAACTGGAGGGATTTTTTTCCTTTACTTTGACCTTGACAGTAACTTTTTCCCCGGCTTTTACCATCTGTCCGTTCTTATCAACGGTAATGCTTTCAATTACAGGTTTTTCCTTATCATAATCATCATTGACTACTACAAACTTTAAATCTTTATCCGGTTCAATTTTACTCGGGTAAAAATTATAAGATTGATTATACGTATATGTATAAATATAATTTAGCTCCCATTCTGAAGGATAAGTGGTGTCTTTAATCGTATAAGTGCCTGTCAGCATCTTGGTTCCTGCATCGTATTTCATAGATACATTGTCGGAACGCGAAGAACTGCTGTTCACTGTTCTCAAGTACATATACACGGTGCTTGTCAATTCCATCCCTTCGCATTCCACATGCGCCGTATAGGTCACTGTGTCTCCTACTCTCAGCTTTCCATCCGCATTGGAAGGATTTCTTTGTATTTGAAAGTCAGAAATAGACAATGTCCTGGTATTATCGACTGTAAATGTATAAAGTTTCTGCCCGTTTTCATTGACAGGCCACTCTACATAATTGTTCGTCGCGTCTTCCAGCCGGATTTGGGAAATATAATAATCGCCTTCAGACCCTGTAAACCTGCTGCAGGCCAGCGTTCCTGTATACAAATTCCCTTCCTCATTTTTCAAATACACGGTCTGCATATTGCTGGAACCGTTTTTCCTTCCGATTTGCACGGTGGCAGATACGATATCGCCGTCCGCGTCATAGGCTGACATATTAAAATGAAGAGTGTCATTTTTGTTCAATGTCTGCCCATTTTCTTCCAATTCAAAGCTCTCGATCACCGGCTGGTTAATATCATAAGACATCAGCATAATCAGGGACTCACCCATTTCCTCCGCCGGCAATGTGTTAGCAGAAACTGTCGTTTCCGACATTTTCCCTTGTGTTGCATTTTCTTTTTCCTGTTGTGCCTTACTTTTCACTTCACGGTCAATTCCTTCTGCCGCCGTACCCTGCATTGGAAATACCGTCGCCGCTATAATGGACGCTGTCAGCAAAATTCCTAACAATTTTCTTCTGGACTTTTTCATCCATGATACCTCCTTTGTAAAATACATCATTTGAAATTGAGCAGGGAAGATTTCCCTGTCTGCCGCGCGGGAAACAGATTACTCCAACAGCAAATTTTTCCATATTCCCCTATGCGCATGCTATTTGACAATAGCATAAAAAAGGAAACAAATGCGGATAACCCCCACGTGTTTCCAGTACAATCCATTCTTCCCCCTTTCTGTTTGGAATAATATACTTACATATTACGTATTATACATTCTTTTTCCAGAAATAGAAAGTATTTCTAAATATTCTTTTGTTATTTTAATTTCATTCTTTAAAATAATTATCTTTATTTATATTCATTGGCTTTTTATATTCCTAGAACATCCGAAATTATCGAAATAATATTACCGACCTCGCTCGTAACTTTATATGCGCCTAATTGCAAAGACCGATTGGTTATTCATCGGATAATCATCCACCCACAATATTCTGTTCCTTATCACTTTGTCTTTCTCTAAAATATCGTTATCCCTTGGAACTTCGTCAACAAGCCTCCATATTAATTTCTCCATCTCCTCCAGTTTTTTCTCGACCTTATTATATGCCCTGCTGTTTAAAATACTGGTGACCGGGCTGTCACAGACACTGTCATCCAGCTTGTCCAGGTATTTCTCTACCGCCTTTTTTATGTCTTGTTCCAAGCCAATAGAATCCTTGTAAAAAAGGATTCCAAAGTCGCTGATATCAAATGGTGCTTTTTGCCCTTCCTGCAAGAGCATGATGGTGCCTGTCCTTAACGTGTGCCTTATTCCCGGCTCATACCATACATTAGCATTAAAATCCGTTAATACAGATTCCTGTTCTATTCATGTCTGCTTCCAGGAATTCCACCGGCAGCCCATAATCGGTAAATCCTGCCGCATGGCATAATTCCCGGTTTATTTCATGGCAATGAGCCATCTGGTATAATTCCCCATGATCCATGGCTATCGGCAAAAATCCCAGATACCCAATCATCTTATTCAGTGTTGCCACCGGACTCCTGCCATGGGTCTTTGTCAAACAGATCTCGCCTGCCTGGTCAAAATACGCATTTACCTGCTGCCCGGTATATCCCTCGGAAAGAAAGCCCCGTACTATACCGTTTCGAATGACTTCCTCCAGGGTTTTCCATTGGGGTGCTTTCATCCCCCATAGCACAATCGCAAACCGATTCGATGCATTTATGGCAACAAGTGTATTCTTCCCTTGTAACCGGATCATATGAAGCTCCCAGCAATAAAACGGATCAGCCTGTTCCCCATAAGGCAATGTCTTAATTTTTAAATGTTTTTGTAAAGGTATGGTTATTCCAAGCTGCATATGTTCCTCCTTGAATCTGTCTTTTTCCTGTTTTCTCTTTTCTCATTGCGGCCTTCGGATCGCCCCCGCCAATATAGCCAAAGACACGATATCCGATGCCTTATTCCTCCTCATAGTCAATCCGCTCAATTTTAAAAATAACAGGTCTGGTTCCATCCGAGCAACATGCAATCATCTCATTTTCTCGTTCCATCCATCCTTTCATGATAGAACCACCCTGAAGTCCCGTATATATGTATCTTGCTATTGCATCCCATGCTTCAGAACAATGCGGCATCTTCGGACCGCCAGCCACAGTATCCGGATCAGCCTCCGTCTTTACGAGAGTGTTTAATCCGCCATGCCAAAAATGGTCATTCTCATCGTCACGGCAGAAAACGAATTCATCTCCAATATTGTAGCAAGGACAAGCTCCTGCTGTTTTATCCGCGCAGAACTGTTCCTGAAGTTCCGGGTATAGTTTTTTATCAATTACGGTTACTTTTACCTTGTGTTTCATGGTTCTTTATCCTCCTTATATTTTCAGTTGTCCTCCGTCTTCAATTGTCTGCCCCAAATTGCTCCCCCGCCGCCTCGAACAGATTGTGAAGGTAAGGGTACTTCCATTTATCCGCGCCTACGTTGGGGGCTGCGCCATCGCCCCAGCCCATGCCCGGCTTGCCGCCGTAATCGGTGAAACTGGCCGCCATATAGCGGACGGTATTCACCAGCACAGTATTCGGCTCCTGCTCGCGCACGCCGATTACTTCCGCCATATTGGCTTTGCCAAACTTAAAGAAATCCACATACTCCAGAATTTCTTCCCCCGTATCATATTCGAAGAAATATCCATACAGATCGCAGCCATCCTCCATATAACTCTTTTCAAAAGTGAGGTTCGACACTCTTCCCGGGCAAAGTTCTTCGCTGCACCGTATCACCTCCGCTTGAAACGCTTCCCAATCCTCCGGTTCATGGAATGGATTTTCCCCCACAGGATTCGTTACCGGCAGACTGTAAATCTGGTTCTCTTCCTCCCAAGACACATAAGACACATCGCCATCCAGAAAATAATGGGCAAATCCATACGGCTGTTCAATCTGGAAACTCCCTTCGGAGCGAAGGCCGCCTCTGGAAGAAGGATCTTTGCGGATATAGAAAATCTCCGGCATAAATACCGTCTCACCTGCCAGCAGATAATCCGGATCTCCCGGCGCATCCCCGGCCCGCACGATTGTCGGCCACTTGTATCCAGTTCCGTAAAAACGTTCACTGATACGCCAGAGGCTGTCTCCTTCCTGCACCTCGTACTCCAGCACCTTGTCGCCTGTGAGTTTGATATAGTCCTCCAGTTCAGCCCACTCCGGCAGTTCGTGAACCAACGCAAAAGAATCTCTTCTTTCCCGCTTGGTCTTTTCCTCCTGTTCTTCCTCCGTCAAGCCGTTTGCCACCGCTTGTCTGCTGTTTTCCACCTCTTTTTCCGTCTTGCGCACAAACTGCTCCGCCTGCGGATCCCAGAGCAGATAAGAAGGCGGCGTATAACCTTCCTCCACCGCCTTTGCACCGCTCACATGAACCGGCGCACCAACCCGCATATCCGCGTAACCGTCACCGTTTAAGTCCGGATAGGTAATCGTGTCCGGCAGCTCAATACTCAAAGATACCCTGCGCTCCTGCAGCACTTTACCGGTTTCCATATCCGTCACTGTCATGTCGTAGGGTTCGTCCATACAATAGCCGTTCAAGAGATAGTAACGAAATAACGTATTCTCTTCCTCTGCGGACGTTTCTTTTTCATCCACAAGAGTCTCATCCTCGCTTTCCGTCAGAGAACTGGCGGCGGAAATAATGGAATCTTTCCTGAAATCATATATATAATCGGAAAAAGAAACTTCTTCTTCCCCATCATCTTTTGCAAGTGAAAAATGCAGGGAAAGCATCCTGCCGTTCTCCGTAAGCGGCAGTTCGTAATCCGCCTCTACCAGCAGGCCAAAATACCGCATAATCCCCTCGTCTCCGGCGGCTTCCCAATTCTCATCAATTCCACGGACTTCCAGAAAGCTGCGCTTCGGGTTCTCCAGCTCGGTCAGCCTCACATCATGGTCGATCCAGTATAGGTTTTCCTCATCCAGCCCCCAGCCACCCTGTAGAATGCCATAATGCCGGAAAACATCATGAAATACATATTCCAAGGTTTCGTCATCGCCTTCCAGCGGCGCGTTCAACAAGGTAAGTCCATATGCCGTCCTGTCCTTCACATAAAGATTAACCCTCGAGTTCCGGCTGTTCAGACAGGAAAACTCATAGCCGTCCTCCTCTTTCAGCGTTTCCTGTATGTAGTAAAACATCTTCCCGTTATCTGTACTCCATGCTGTCAGAGGATGCTCTTTCGTATCGAATTTTCTTTTCAGAATATAGTATAGATCAAGGGCGTAGTCGTTCTCCGTCATGGGAAAGGTATAATATAGAAAATGAAGCGAGTTCACATCGATCTCCTGCGTGACCGACTCGTTTAGTGCTGTCTCCATTTCCGCAAGAGAATTGTAAAATCGCCATGTCACATCCGCTTCTCCCGCGAACCGAAAAGCCGGCGGCGCATCCCACTCGGTTTCCAGCCGTTCCCCCTCATAATCCTTTATCGTAATTTCCGCGCTGGCATAAGGACTTACGGAAGTATGTTCATACAGATATCCGCTAAGCTCCTGCATCTCACAGCTGTCATGCTCCTCCGGCCATTCTTTCAGTTCCTCCTTTATTTCAGCGCTTTGCATTTCTTCCGCTCTTCCTGACGGTGTACCGCAGGCCGCAAGCAACAAGCCAAATATGGCTATACCGATGATGCGGTTTCCTCTTTTTGGGTTCCGCCTTCTTCTTTTGCCAGAATCTGTCTTCTTATTTCTTTCGGTATTCTGAGATAAATCTTTTACCATATATTTTCCTTCCAACTATCCATTAGTTATTTTGATCCTTTATGATGCTTTGATTGGATTGGTGAACTGCTCTTTGCTATGGATACTTTCCTCAATAGGCATTACCTGTATTTCATTCGTTAGAACATTATACTCAATTGGTTCAAATGAATGTGCAAAATCTTCCTTTTCACCTGTGCAATATAAAGCTGTGACACTTTCAGCCCATACTTCTCCAGCACGTACTCCTTTATTTCCTCATAAGCCGCCTTGCTCTCCGCTTTCGTCAAATCTATCTCGTCAAGGTCAATTCTCACATCTTATATTGTTTCAATTTTAATTTGGACAATAAGACGCGCGTCTCCACATGTGTCGGAACTACTATGTAAACACAATTTTTCAGCCTCGTCGCTTGTATAGGAATACAGTTGTTCGCAGTTCTATACCCATGCCTAATATCAAGCATACTTTCTCGCCCTACTCATCAAGCATCAATTTTCCCTTTTTGGCTTTTGCTTTCAAACGAGCCATCTGCTCTTTTTCTATCTGTTGGATGCTCTTTTCTGGAGTGGGCAAATCCTCAGGCATTGTCCCGCCAATCTTTTCTATTGCAGTCCGCACCTCTCTTCCCACAGAATAATGAACCGACGTTGCCGTTTTAGCATTATTAACCTCATCTTTTCGTAATTTTTCTTCAGTCTGGGATATACGAAACAGATTGGCAATTAATTCTGTACTACCCATATAATCAAGGATTTTCTGTCCAACTTCCAATCCCTTTTTTGTATGAATATCGTCTACATCTAAGCCGCCATACAATCCCATATAACCGGCATTTTGAAAAATTGCAAATTCCTCATTTGTAATAACACCTGCTTTATATGCTGTTTCTGCAGGCATCTGATTCCATTGCTTAATGTCTCCACGCACAACAAGTCTTCGATTATCCTCACTTAACTCATTAAAATGGTCTGCTACCTCTTGACGATACGTCTGGATTGCAAAATATGTCTGTCCCAATGCAATCACTTCTTTTCGTGGATCGCCATTCTGCACAATCAAGTAACAGGCATATCTTGACAATTCATAATCCTTTACAGGCTTGTTTGTTGCTCCTGCTTTTACGATTTTGCTGACCTCAGCAAAATCGTGGAAAATATCGTGCCCACTATTCTCACAGGCAATCATTGTTCTTTTTATCACACCTGTGAAATTTCTCCACTGAGTATAATCTAAAGCAATCGCAAGTTCTCTGGCACCCCAAAATTCCGAACCATCCTCACGGATTTGTTTGATATCTTCAAATCGCTTATATTCTTCTGCAATCAGTTTCTTCATATGAAATCCCCTTTTATTTTAAAACACCTATTATAGTCATATTCATTACTACAAATCTACCATCTAATCCTGTATCTTTTCAAAACAATGGTTACAAATTTTTTGTTTTACATATGCTGGATGATTTATATCCACCATTTTACCACATTTTGGACATTTAAAACTATCACCAATTTCGATATTGAAATCCTCAAAAAATTTGTCTTCTAATGAAACTCTCCTAATATCCCTAAAATTATCTGTGGTTTCTATTTCAGATAAAAGATTCGTATTTATTTTATTATGATATAAATTTGTACTTGTATAACAAGCATAATCCAAATAGTATACGTTGTAAGTAACTCCTTTCTTTCCCTTATGAGAAATACCTTTCTTTCGTAAATGAACCACCCTTAAATCTATTAAATCATTCAATTCTTTTACTTTTTCAAATTTTTCTGGAATCAAAAAATGACATCTTTTCTTATCAATTAAAATATCTTTAATTATTTTATCCAAAAGTATTTTTACATTATTATTTGCATCCACCGCTTTCTTTTTATCAACATCATACCATTCAATTGTAGCATTACGCACATCTGCTAAAACAATATGCTTATATTTGCCTATGGTATAAAAACTATTATATGCACCAATAAAAATGTTTAAAAAATCTCTTGGGATACCAGAAGATGCAATTAATATTTCACGCAACGCCTGATTTGCAAAAAAAATATTTATAAATTTATGTACTGGTCTTCTTCCATCCTCACTACAAAATATATCATATAACTCAGGATTGATAATATATAATTGCTTAAAAAGTAATTCATTAAAAAAAGCTCTAGTATTATCAGAATACAGTTCGTATATATATCTATTATCTAAAGAATACCCAAATATATCTCCTCCATCTTCCAAGCCGATCCTATCTTCAGATAGAAGTTTTGTCCTATTAGGAATAGCAGCAATTTTAACAGTTACCTTTAATGTAATAAATGTGCGCTTAATAAGCTCTGCCAATATATATTGGCTATTTTCCGGAATCTCTGACCACTCATCTAGCAAGCAAAATAATCTATCTATATCTATTATCTCAAGTAATTCCGACAAAGCATTGGATATCTCAGCAAACGAAATATATTTGATTTTTTCGTCTGTTGCTTCAGTTTCTTTATCAATTCCTTTTTCTCCCAAAAATTCTGGTATTTTCGTTAACTTTAAACTTGTTGCTACTTTTTTTAATTCATTTATCTTAAATGCCACTTCTCCCATTTTAGTAAAGCTATCTCCATCAAAATACCGGTTAAACTTCTCTAAAATGACAGCAATTTTTTTCTTTTTGCTATTTTTTATAAGCTCCTGTTCTTGTCTGGAATATTCACTATAAATATAATCCAAGTTTTCATATACGCATTTCAAGATTTCAATAATAATTTCTTGCAACAAAATCAATGCATAATATAAATCATCATTATTTCCAAGCATCGGTTTATATGCTCGCAAATCAATATACACAGGAAAATATTTCCCTTTTGTTTCAAGCAATCTTTCTTGTAAAGCTCGTAACAAATGCGTTTTTCCTGTGCCCCTCCTGCCATAAATGACCTGATACTTTATACTATCTACTTTATCTAAGGTTTCTTGACCTGCATAATAATCTAAATAATTTTTTTCAGTATTATATTCTGCTCTTAAAAACCCATCTAATTTATTTATACTTTTAATTACTTTTGGATCTTTAATGTTAAAATTTTTTTCATTTGCTTTGCCCATAATTTTCCCCCTTAAAATTATTTCTTCTTCAAATAATATTTCATTATTTCAACTTTTCAAAAACCTGTACAAATTGTCCAATTCCTGATTGGATAATCTCATTTTCCCTATCTTTATACGCCATATAGAATTTCCTTATTCCTGCAACATTTTACAGTTCCTTGTTGTTCTTGCTCATCAATATATCTCCCTAACAAAAACTTTTGCGTACCGTAATTACATTTGCATACACTCCTCTCTTTTTCAATTAAATGTTCCAAATGTTTTTCAGTTGTTCGGAAATTCCGAACAACTGAAATTCCATCTCAAATTTTCCATTAAACAGGTTCTTTTGTATCCCCACACCCCACATCAACCACTGCTGAAACCTCAAAATACTTCTCAATCCTCTTATTCCGGTTCCCATCCTCATCTTCTGTAAACACAAAATGCTTATAAAACTGCCTAAAATAAAGGATTTCTAGATATGTTTCCTTTGTATTTCCACCACACATTCTGTGTGCACCGTCCCCCCAAACTGATCCACTGCCCTCGCCCGCTTCAGCTCATATCCTCCGTCGCACAACACCCGCAGATCCCTCGCCAGCGTCGCCGGATCACAGCTTACATACACAATCCTCTCCGGCTGCATCTTCAGCATCGTTTCCAGGCAAGCCCCATCGCATCCCTTCCTCGGGGGATCCACCACGACCACATCTGCCCGGATCCCCTCCTTTTCATATTTTTCCGGCAGAACCTCTTCTGCCTTTCCTATAAAAAACTCCGCATTTTCTATCCCATTATACAGCGCATTTTCCCTGGCATCCCGAACCGCCTGCGCGACTGTTTCCACGCCATAAACCTTCTTCGCTTCCCCTGCCAGAAAAAGCGAAATCGTTCCGATCCCGCAATACAGATCCCATACCGTTTCCTTGCCGGTCAGCCCTGCATATTCCAGCGCAAGGCTATACAGTTTTTCCGTCTGCACTGGATTCACCTGATAAAAAGAAAGCGGCGATATATGGAAAACGATCCCCTGGTCCATAAGAGAAAAATCCTCCGTATTTCTCCTATGGATGGTATCGCAGATCTTATCCTTTCCCCATATCCTATACACCTTTTCGCCCATAATCACATTCGTTCTATCCGCATTAATACATACCGACACACTTGTCATTCCTTTTATTTCTGCCAGCCTGTCCAACAATTCCCTTTGAAAAGGAAAAAACTCCTTCCCTTTTTTCTTATTCCCCCCATTGTAATTGATCACCAGACATACCATCAGTTCTCCGCTGGCAAACCCTTTGCGTATCAGAATATGCCTGACCAGCCCCGATCCTGTCTTTTCATCATATGCCGGAATATGGTGCTTGCGCATATGCGCCAGAATGCCTTCCATTATCTCCCGGTTCTCCTCCGCCCCCAAGGCGCAGTCTGTATTGGCAATAATATCATGGGTTCTGCCCGCATAAAAACCGGCAATCAAATTTCCCTCTTTATCCGTACCTACCGGAAACTGGGCTTTGTTCCGATAATGGTATGCGTTCTCCATTCCGACAATCGGCTCCAGCACCCGCTCTATGGCCTCTTCCGTAAATCCTCCGATCCGCACCAGATCGTTTTTTACCTTTCTTTGTTTATAATCCAGTTGCGCACGGTAGTCCATCGCCTGTATCTGGCATCCTCCGCACTGCCTGTGGTATCTGCATAACGGCTCCACCCTTGCCTCCGACGGAACCACGATTTCCTCCAGCTTCGCATAAGCATAATTCTTTTTCGCCTTCATGATTTTGCATTTTACCACATCGCCGATTACGGCATCCTTCACAAAAAGGGTATAGCCCTCTGCCTTGCCTATACCCTCTCCGTCGTTTCCGATATCTTCGATTTTCACTGTAAAAACATCATCCTTCTTATAAAGAATGTCATTTCCCTTATGTCCCATCCCTATTCCATCCTTGTCGCCCTTAAATTGGATTCAAACAAACGGTTGAATCCCAGCCATCCTGTTTCCTTTGCATGATTCAAAATTTCTGAAAAAGTCTGCATTTTTGCATCTGTATTATCCGCAAAGTTAAGCGCCATCGCCTCCATAATTGCCGGTTTTTTGGGGGAACCGAATTCATATTCCCCATGGTGCGCCAGGATGCAGTGCTTCAATTCACCCGCGAGAACGTCCGGAAAGTCTTTGATCTTTCTGATCTTCTCCCCCACCATTTCCGTCCCCATCACAATATGCCCCAGAAGCTGTCCGTCATCTGTATAATCGTTTTCCGGAAACAGCGATAATTCTTTTACTTTGCCGATATCATGGCAGATCGCCGCGCTGATCAGTAAATCCTTTTTTAGCAAGGGATATGCCTTGCAATAATATTCGCACAGCTTTGTTACGCTCAGCGTATGTTCCAGCAATCCGCCCACAAAACCATGGTGAACCGTTTTTGCCGCCGAAGACTGTTTAAATACTTTCACGAATTCTTCATCTTTTATAAAAAACGACTCCAGCAGCTCCCTCAAATATGGATTTTCCACTTCCTTTATGTAGCCTAGCAGCTCCCCATACATTTCCTCGATGTCCTTGCTGCTGACCGGAAGATAATCTGCAGGAACATATTCACCCTCCTGGCATTTCCGTATACGCTTCACATTTACCTGAAGGGCGTTCTGAAAGCATGTCACTTCCCCATACACTTCGATATAATCCAAGGAATCGAATTCCCCAATGCCCGGGTTATGGGGATCCCACACCTTTGCATCCAGAGTACCCGTCTTATCCTGTAAAATTACATTATCATAAGCTTTCCCATTCTTTGTCACTGCAGACTGCTTATGCTTGCACAAATAAATATCAAATATCCGGTCGCCTTCTTTATAATCCTTAATATATTTCATTCTTTTATTCCCTTTCCTTCTCCGTCCTCATTCTTGGCCCGCTCAAAGACCCATTTCCGTCATTCCAGGTTCCCCAATGTCACATCCACTTCCATCCGTACATATTCTTCCGGACCTTGGCGCATCAAAACAATAGAGGCGGTCTCATTCGGCTGCCCTTCCATCAGGGCATTCACCAAATCCCCATAAGTATGAATCTCCTTTTCTTGAATTCCCACAATAACATCGCCGCTCTGGATGCCGGCTCCCATAGCCGGGGAGTCCATTTCTATCTCCGTAATATAAGCCCCGTACGGTACGCCAAGTTTTTCATTTGCCTCCGGCGTCACATCGGTTCCATGTGTTCCAAGATAAGCCTGCTTCTTTCCATTGCTCATCCGCTCAATCACCTTTCGCAGTTCTGTAATCCCTATCGCCGACACCAGATTTTTCATATCATCGCTGTTATGGGTACCGTCGATCATACCGAGCATCTGCCCCTTTAAATTAATAAGAACCCCAGAAGCTTTCTGGCTTCCATAAATATCCGTAGTAATCAGCTTATAATAAGAATCCACCATATTTATGCTCATATTATTGGATGTCACCATTCCGTAGCACACCGAATCTCCATTTCCCAAAGGACTGCCGATAGCAATCACCGGGTTTCCAACGATGGCGCTGTTGCTGGAACTGGCCGTCAGATCAGCCGCTTTCACCAGATCCGCCGTTTCCTTCCCCACTTCCTCTAGCTGCACAGAAACCACCGCCAGTTTCGTATTGGCATCCCTCTCCTGTATCTCCGCTTTTCCCTGTGTTCCATTACAAAACGTCACCATGATGCTTTCCGCATCAATCATCTTCTCATAATTGACAAGAATTAATATCTCCTTCGGCAGCTTCGCTACGATTACTCCCGAAGTCTGCCCCTTGCTTTCATATGGATTATTAAACCAATCCACATTCGACACGGAACCGGTTACCGTCACCATCGTTTTTCCTGCCTCCGCAGCTATCCCTGACAGCGAGCTGTACATTTCCGCATAATCTTCCATATCTAACTGTATCCCGTTCAGTATCTTCTCGATCTGCTCATCCTGGATCACGATTTCTGCCGGCGGCTCCGGTTCCGGTTCCGGCTCCATTTCCGAATCGTCCACAATCATATCCTCAGGGAGAATCTCCTCCGTTTCTTCCGGAAATTCAATAGGTTCCGGCTCTTCTTCCGGATACAGCCAATTGCTGATGACCGGTTCCAGCAAAAGAAAAGTCAGGCATGCGACAAGCGAAAAAACCACCGCCATCGCCGCAGTAATCAAAGTGCGCCGAAGCAGCTTCTTTTTATTGATCGGACGCTGCCTGATCGTTTCCGTTATAAAATCCGAATCCTGTTTCTGTATTTTTGTTTCCGGATCTATATCTTTTTTATGTTTTTCACTATTCATAAAAACACCGGTCTTCCTTATATTATATGGGGAATGGCAGAAGTGTGCCGATTAACTTTATTAGTATAGCTTGTTTTGGCGGGAATGTAAATGGGTTTGTTTTTTTGCGGCAGCTTTGTCAGGCCGCGGGCTGGCAAAATTGATTTCCCTGTATTCCTGCAATCCTTCATAGTAATTTTTCCCGCCATATGATATAATGACGTGATATAATAAATTGCGCTGATGCGCAGGCAGCGTCTCTCAGCAGCACAAACTATCAACAGGAAAAAATAGTATGAACGAAAAAGTATTGCAAACCTTAGAATATAACAAAATTATTGATATGCTTTCTGAAAAAGCGGATTCCGATCCGGGACGGAAGCTGTGTCGGGATTTGCATCCTTATAATGACATTTATGTCATAAATGAAGCGCAGCAACAGACCGCCGATGCGCTTTCCCGTCTGTTTAAAAAAGGATCTACTTCTTTCGGAGGAAATAAGGATCTGGGATATGCTATGAAGTCCCTGGAAGTCGGCGGCGTTTTGTCCATTATGGAGCTGCTTGGCATTGCCGGGCTTCTGGAGAATGCAGGCCGGATCAAGACTTATGGGCGGCGGGAGCGGGAAGAGGAAGAAAGGGATTCCTTGGATGATCTTTTTGATCTCTTAGAACCTCTCACTCTGCTTTCGCAGGAGATCCGCCGGTGCATTTTGTCGGAAGATGAGATCAGCGATGATGCCAGCCCGGCATTGAAGCATATCCGCCGGAACATGAGGATCGCCAACGAGAAGATCCATTCCCAGCTTACGGGCATGCTGGGAGGTTCCTGCCGCACTTATCTGCAGGATGCGGTGATTACTATGCGCAATGACCGCTACTGTATCCCCGTGAAAGCGGAATATAAAAACCAAGTTCCGGGGATGATCCACGACCAGTCCTCCACTGGTTCCACGTTATTTATTGAACCGGCCGCCGTAGTGTCGCTGAATAACCAGATCAAAGAGCTTGCCCTTCAGGAACAGGAGGAAATTCGGCGGATACTGACCGGTTTAAGCGCCCAAGCGGCGGAGCATATCGATGCCATTTCACAGAATCAAAAGATTATGACGACTCTGGATTTCATTTTTGCCAAAGCGTCCCTGGCTATGGAACAGAACGCTACCGCTCCTGTTTTCAATACTGACGGTTATATCAATATACGGAAGGGAAGACATCCTCTTCTGGATAAAAAGAAAGCCGTCCCTATCGACGTATATCTGGGCAGGGATTTTGATCTGCTTATCGTCACCGGCCCTAATACTGGCGGAAAGACTGTTTCCTTAAAAACGGTCGGGCTTTTTTCTCTGATGGGCCAGTCCGGGCTTCATATTCCCGCCCTGGATCGCTCTGAACTTCCGGTTTTTTCGGAAGTATATGCGGATATCGGCGACGAGCAGAGTATCGAGCAGAGCCTCAGTACCTTTTCCTCCCATATGACGCGCATTGTCTCCATCCTGAAACATGCGGACAGCCATTCCCTCTGCCTGTTCGATGAACTCGGAGCGGGTACAGATCCCACGGAAGGCGCCGCCCTGGCGATCGCCGTCCTCGACCATCTGCATCAAAGGGGCATCCGTACTATGGCGACTACCCACTACAGCGAACTGAAAGTATATGCTCTTTCCACGCCCCATGTGGAAAATGCCTGCTGCGAATTTGATGTGGATACCCTTCAGCCCACTTACCGGCTTTTAATCGGTATCCCCGGCAAGAGCAACGCTTTTGCCATATCTTCCAAACTAGGGCTGCCGGATCATATCATCCAATCCGCAAAGGCTCAGATCAGTCAGGAAAATATCAGTTTTGAAGATCTGCTCGCCGATTTGGAATATCAAAGAGTCACCATTGAAAATGAGCGCCTGGAGATCGCTTCTTATAAAAATGAAATAAAACTGCTGAAAGAGAAACTGCAAAAAAGAGAAGATAAAATTCAGGAGACGAAAGACCGTATTCTGAAGGAGGCAAACGAAAAAGCAAGGGATATCCTCCAAGAGGCCAAAGACGTAGCCGACGAAACCATACGCGTCTTCCAAAAGGCCGGTCCGGGCGCCTCTATGAAAGATCTGGAAAAAACACGGGAAAAAATCCGCGAAAAAATTTCAGACAAAAATGATAAACTTTCGTTGAAAGCAAAGCAGCCCCCGCAAAAACAGCCTTCCCCCAAGCAGTTGAAGCTGGGGGACAGCGTCAAAATCCTTTCCATGGGGCTGAAGGGTACCGTAAGCTCTCTTCCTGACCATAAAGGAAACTTATTTGTCCAATGCGGTATTATCCGTTCCCAGACAAAAGTCAGCGATATCATTCTGATCGATGACGAGCCAGTGACAAAACCGTCATTTTCTTCCCGCTCCGGCACGGGCAGCATGAAAATGTCCAAATCCTACCATATTTCCCCCGAAATCAACCTTCTGGGAAAAACGGTGGACGAAGCCATTGCAGAGCTGGATAAGTACTTGGACGATGCTTACCTCTCCCATCTTTCCACCGTCCGCATCGTGCACGGCAAGGGAACCGGCGCGCTTCGGAAAGCCGTCCAGGGGCATTTGAAAAAAGTAAAGTATATCCAGTCCTTCCGGCAGGGAGAACATGGGGAAGGCGACGCCGGCGTCACCATTGCAACTTTTAAATCCTGATAGGAATCAGCGCGGATGCGCGTGCTGAAAGAAAGGAAGGGTCATCCACATGGTGAATAAACAAAAAATATTAATCGTAGACGACGACAATAATATCGCAGAGTTGATTTCTTTATACCTTACCAAAGAATGTTTTGAAACGATGATTGTCAACGACGGGGAATCCGCGCTGTCTGCGGCAGATTCCTTTGCTCCAAGCCTGATCCTACTGGATCTGATGCTTCCGGGCATCGACGGTTATCAGGTGTGCCGGGAAGTCCGGGCCAAATCCGCAATTCCGATCATCATGCTTTCGGCAAAAGGAGAAATTTTTGATAAAGTCCTCGGGCTGGAGCTAGGGGCAGACGACTATATGGAAAAGCCTTTTGATTCGAAAGAGCTGGTGGCCAGGGTCAAAGCTGTTTTAAGGCGCTATAAACCTTCCCCCTCCGCTTCCACAGCTTCCAATGTCAAAAGCGTGGAATATCCGGACCTGATTATTAACCAGACCAATTACTCTGTGATTTATATGGGGCAAACGATAGATATGCCTCCCAAGGAACTGGAACTTCTTTATTTTCTGGCTTCCTCCCCTAACCATGTATATACCAGGGAGCAGCTTCTTGACCAAATATGGGGATATGAATATATCGGGGATACCCGAACCGTAGACGTACACATCAAACGCCTCCGGGAAAAAATCAAGGACCATGCTTCCTGGCGCATCAACACCGTCTGGGGGGTAGGTTATAAGTTTGAGGTAAAGGCAGGGGTATAACGATGAGAAAAACCCTCTATTTGAAATTTATACTTGGATATTTTATTTTTGGCTTCTTCGGATTCGTCGTAGTCGCTACTTTTGTGTCCAATATGACTCTGGAACACCTGAAAAGGGAAAAGGCGGACGCTCTCTATGAAGAGGCCACCCTGATCGCCATGACCTATGCTTCGGATCTGTATAACAGCGAAACCTCCCTCGACACAGTCAAACGGCAGCTGGACGCGCTGGACACTTATCTCTCGGCCACCATATGGATCATCAATCCCTCCGGCCGGATGATTCTGGACTCTTCTTCCCCGGTAAATATAGAAAATGAAATTGTAATCGAGAACTTTGACCCTACCATATCCTCCGGTTCTTATTATACGGTAGGCAATTTCTTCGGTTCTTTTGACGAACAGATGCTCAGCGTATTCTCCCCCATCACTTCTAATTTTAAAGTAAGGGGATACGTAGTCATCCATACGCCCATGAGCGCCATTCAGGCTTCCTGCAACAGTTTATTAAATATTTCCTATATTATGCTGGTGATCCTGTTCCTGCTTTCTTTGATCATCCTCATCTTCTTTACGGAAATCGTCTATCTTCCCCTCCGTAAAATCACCGAAGCCACCGAGCAGTATGCCAGCGGCAATATGCACTATGAATTCCAAGTGGACAGCGAAGACGAAATCGGCTACCTTGCCGCCACCCTTTCTTACATGGCCAGCGAGATCGCCCGTTCCGAAGACGACCAGAAAAAATTTGTCGCCAACGTTTCCCACGACTTCCGTTCTCCCCTGACCTCCATCAAGGGATATCTGGAAGCCATGCTGGATGGCACGATTCCTCCCGAAATGTATGAAAAATATTTGAATATCGTACTCAATGAGACCGAACGTCTTACCAAACTGACGAACGGCCTCCTTACTTTGAACAATATGAATACAAAAGGAATGCTTCTTGACCGGACGGATTTCGAACTGAACCGCATCATCCGCGATACGGCGGCCTCTTTTGAAGGAACCTGCCGCCAGAAAGCCATCGCCATCGAACTGCTCCTGACCGGCGATTATATCTATGTCAATGCGGATATGGGCAGGATCCAGCAAGTTTTCTACAACCTATTGGATAACGCCATCAAGTTCAGCCACAATGACTCCGTGATCCGTATCGAAACCAGCGAAAAAAGCAATAAAGTCTATATTTCTGTCAAAGACAGCGGCATCGGCATCCCCAAAGATGATCTGAAACTGATTTGGAACCGTTTTTACAAATCCGACGCTTCCCGGGGCAAAGACAAAAAAGGAACAGGGCTGGGACTTTCCATCACGAAAGAAATCATCCATGCCCACGGCGAACACATCAACGTCATAAGCACGGAAGGCGTCGGCTCCGAGTTCATTTTTTCCCTGCCTGTCTCCGATGTGGAGGATGACGATTAAGACTTATTCTTTTGTTCTTTGCTTTTCAGGTGATCTTCCACTATCTTTTCCACGCTTTCCCGGGAAATCGGATAGTGGAATTCCCTGATGATCCGTTCCGCCGTATATCCCTTATCCACCAAATGGCGGATGGCCCCTCCATAAGCAAAATCCTTTGCAAAATTGGACAACGCCTCATTAAAATAGCTATTCTCCATCTTTTTTCTTCCTTTTTCTTATCTGCACAGCAATCCCCGCCCATAATAGCAGCGCTGCCGCCAATCCGTTTCCCAGCCCGTCGGCGATCCAGCCGATATCAATTCCTTGATAATCCCCTGTCAGGCATTTGGTCAGGTAATTTCCCGGCACCGCCAGAAAGGCGATGACGGCCAGGCAAATCAGCGCATTCATATGAAAACATTCATAGAAAGCCACTCCGGCCCATACGATCGCGAGCCAAAGCATCGTAATCGGCAGCCCGGTTTCCCAAAACCACATTTCCCCGATCCCCATCAGGTAATACAACACGATTTGTACCGTCCCCACCACCAGAACCGTACATACGCTCAGAACCGCCAGCGCTTTTATAAATCTGTGTTTTGAAGCGGCAATCCACACATATACCGGCAAATAAGCGGTAACGATCCCGACTCCTACGATATAAAACCAGGAAAGCCTTTGATCCACCGCCAGGTTGACAATAAAACAAGCAACGACCGCAATCAAAGCCGCCGCCCCCGCCATCCAATAAAGCAGGCTCATCTTCGACTTCTTTAAAAATTTCCGAAACTCTTTTACCTCCGGCGCCGCATCCACGCTGACCGGCCGCCTCATCTGTTCCAGCGCATCCCGGCACCCCTGGCAATTTTCGATGTGTCCTTCTATCGATTCATTGGATGCCTCGCTCGTCATATGGTCGATATACATCGGAAGCAGATCCTTTACCGTGTCACATACTAACCTCTGTTCCATTCCTCTCTTCCTTTCATTAATTTTTGTTTGCCTCTGTAAAAAGTAACTCTTGCCCAGTTCTCTGTTTTACCCATAATATCGCCGATTTCAGAAAAGCTCAGTTCCCCGGCCAGCCGCAAATACATGACTTCTCTCGTGGTTATGTCAAAATTATGGAGCATCCGAAACAGCTCCACCTTCTCCACATTCAGCAAGTAATCGTTTTCTATATTGCCAAAGCCGCCGCTCTCTTCCACGGCTTCCGGCACTGGTACTTCCCGCTTTCTCTTCTCCAGTTCTTTATACCAGAGCCTTTTGGCAATCTGGCACAGCCAGGTCGAGACTTTGCATCCCCCTCTGAACCGGTCGATTCCTTTCGCCGCCTGATAAAAGGTCTCCTGCGTCAGTTCCTCCGCAAGATCAGCATTATGGGTTAAGCAGAACAGGTATTTGTAAACAGCCTTTACATTTTCCTCATACACTTCCTCCACCTTCCGCTTATCCACCTTTTCACCTCCTCTTATCCATAAGTGCGGCAAAAGCTTTTTTTGTTACAAACAAAAATTCGGAATTCCACAAAAATTATTTCCAATGCAGCCTGTGAAGCTCGCCTTCCAGCTGCATGCCGGGAAAATGGTTCTGCCGCAGCGCCTCATACAGCACGACCGCCGCCGCATTGGAAAGGTTCAAGGATCTGATCTGTCCCAGCATAGGGATCCTGATGCATGTTTCCTCATAATCCACCAAAATTTCTTCCGGGATACCCGCGCTCTCCTTCCCGAACATAATATAATCATTTTCGCCGAACTCTGCATCCGCGTATGTCTTTTTCGCTTTGGTCGTCGCCATCCATATTTTTGCTCCCGGGTTTTTCTCCAGAAACTCCGAAAAATTTACATACCGCCTCACATCCAAATGCTCCCAGTAATCCATTCCCGCCCTCTTGATCTCTTTCTCATTCAACCGAAAGCCAAGGGGTTCTATCAAATGCAGCGATGCGCCCGCAGCAACGCATGTCCTTCCAATATTTCCCGTATTCGCCGGTATTTCCGGCTGGTGCAGCACAATATGCATGATTTTACCTCTTTTCTTTTTGTCCACATTATAGCACTTGTCACCAACCGCTAGGTTGATGACCTGCTTGCGCATCAGCGCAATTCATTATAGCATAGCCGAATACCCCCTGCAAAGCCGATTTCAATATTCCTCTTTTGCCCATTCCATGCTATAATATTACAAGAAAAAACGCAACGATGCACAGCAGAAGTCTTTTTTGCTATATAGCAGCGTATGCTAATGAGGAGGAGAATCATATGATATACAAAAAGGTAAAGCAATACGCACAAAACAACGGATTTACTGCAGAGGACAAAAGCGGACTGGTCTACGGCCAGATGAACGGATTCTTTTTTTCCATACACCAGGATCCTGCCACACCGGCAAAACATACCGTATACCTCTGGGTCAAAGAGGGGTCGATGACGGCTGTTCCGGCCATTACTGATTTCCTGAACCAGTGTACTGGCAAGCACCAATATCTGCAGTCAGCTTCCTACAGCGGTACGCGGATCACTGCGGAGTTCCAGGGACTCGGCTTTAAATGGGGGAAAAATTATGTTCCCTGCCTGGATGCTTTTTTGCGGGATATTACTTCTTATTGCAGCTCCAACCAATTAGTTCCCTGCTGCCAATCCTGCGGTTCATCTGCCGGGCTGAACCTCTATCAGATAGACGATACCGAGCATATGCTTTGTTCCTCCTGCTATGCCGGCGCATCGGACAATATCCAGCGTCAGGCTGCTGAAAAATCCAAAAAAGGGAGCGGCAATATCGTAGGGGGGATTGTAGGCGCTCTGCTCGGCTCCGTGCTGGGCGTTATCGTATGGGTGCTGATCTACCAGCTCGGTTACATATCGGCAATTGCCGGCCTGGTTATGATTATCTGCGCGTTAAAAGGCTATGAAATGCTGGGCGGACACCTGAGCAAAACCGGGATCATCATCAGCTGCATTATTTCCTTTATCATGGTAATCGTTGCCGAGCAGCTGTCCGTCGGCATCGAGATCTACAACGTTTACAAAGAATATTATGAAATTACTTTCTTTGATGCTTTCCGCAGCGTACCCTCTTTCCTTGAAGAGCCTGAGATCAGAACCGCCGTTATCGGGGATCTTGTGATAGGATATATCTTAATGGTAGTCGGCGCATGGGGAACCATCCGCCAGGCATATAAGAACAGTTCCGGCAAAGTATCGGCAAGAATGGTTACTTCCGTTACCAGCGCTGGTTATGCAGACAATAATAAATAAGGAAACCGATAGGATAAGGAGAAAAATGAACAATAAAATGAACGATAAAATGAAAGTAAAACTATTGGCGCCGGCTCTTGTTTTTTCTGCTCTTTTCACTGCCTGCGGCAGCGCCTCCGGCAATAACGCCAGCGGAACCGCCGGCAGCGAAACGGTTCCCAAAACAGTATCCGCAGCTCCCGCTTCTTCGGACACAACCGCAGAGGCAGGCATTGCATCCGGTTCTTTTTCAGGTTTTGGAAGGAATGTCATATCCGTCAACAGCAGCGAAACGGTAACCGTCATCCCAGACATAGCCGAAATCGTTTATGCGGTGCGCACAGAGGCAAAAGACGCTGCGTCCTGCCAGCAGAAAAATACAGAAGATACGGCAAAAGTCATTGAACTTTTGAAAAGCCTGGGCGTGGAGGAAACCTCTATCCAGACTTCCGATTATTATATGTACCCTATCTACAATTACAGCGGAAATACCCAGCGGATCACCGGCTATGAAGCTTCTACTGCTCTGACGGTATCCAAAATCCCCATCGACAGCCTTGAAAATATTCTGTCGCAATCTGTGGAGGCAGGAATCAACAATATCCAGTCCATCACATATATGTCCAGCAAATATGACGAAGGATATTCCAACGCCTTAAAGCTGGCCATGGAATCCGCCAAGGCAAAAGCCCAGGCGCTGGCCGAAGCGGGCGGCTGTTCCCTCGGAAACGTCGTAGGGGTGCGTGAAAACAGCAATTACAGCGAAGCCCGCTATACGGATAACGCTTTAAGCTCCAAAATGCGAAGCGCGGAAAGCCTGGCCGCCGGCGTGGAGGACAATTCTTCCATTATGCCGGGAGAAGTAAGCGTGGAGGTAAATATTACTGTAGAATATTTAATCCAGTAAATTACACAAGTCAACAACCCCGCTGCAAGCACGCCTGCTTGGCTCGTTGCCCGCGGGAACCAAAAAGCGCCCGGAAAGCGGCTGGCACTTTCTGCCGCTTTCCAGGCGCTTTTTATGGAATTATTCTCCTTTTTCTTTCCGAATCCTTTCGATAAAATTCTTCAGTTTTCCGATCGCAATCTTCAGGTTTTCCAAAGAATATGCATAGGATATTCTAAGAAATCCTTCCCCGCAGTCCCCGAAAGCCGTCCCCGGCACGACAGCGACCTTTTCCTCTCTTAGAAAACGATCCGCAAACTCTTCGCTGCTCATGCCGAACTCTTTAATGCACGGAAATACATAAAACGCGCCGAAGGGTTCAAAGCATTCCAGCCCCATCTCTTGGAATGCGTACATCAGATATCTTCTCCTCTGGTTATATGCCTCCCGCATCTGCCTTACATCTTCATCCCCGTTTTTCAATGCTTCCACCGCCGCATACTGGCTCGTAGTAGGCGCGCACATAATGGCAAACTGGTGGATCTTCAGCATCTGGTTCAGAATTTCCTTCGGCCCGCAGGCATATCCCAGCCTCCAGCCGGTCATGGCATAAGCCTTGGAAAATCCATTGATCAGAATCGTCCGTTCCCTCATGCCCGGAAGAGAGGCAATCGACACATGCTTATCCTTATAAGTCAGCTCCGCGTAAATTTCATCCGATATAACGAAAATATCCTTCTCTATAATCACCTCCGCAATCCTTTCCAAATCCTCCTTTTCCATAATCGCCCCTGTCGGATTATTGGGAAACGGCAGGATTAAAACCTTCGTCTTATCTGTAATCGCATCCCTGAGTTCCTGCGCAGTCAGACGGAATTCATTTTCCGCCTTCAGCTCAATAATAACGGGAACCGCATTCGCCAGAATAGCGCAGGGTTCGTATGAAACATAGCTTGGCTGGGGAATCAGCACCTCCTCCCCGTCATTTATCATGGCTCTCAGGGCAATATCGATGGCCTCCGATCCCCCCACTGTCACGATGACTTCGTCGTTATAGTGGTAATCGATTCCCTGGGATCTCTTCATATAATTGCAAATTTCAATTTTCAAGTCTTTCAGCCCCGCATTGGAGGTATAAAAGGTACGTCCTTTTTCCAAAGAATAAATGCCCTCGTCCCTGATATGCCAGGGCGTATCAAAGTCAGGCTCGCCGACGCCGAGCGAAATAGCATCTTCCATTTCACTTACAATATCAAAAAATTTACGGATGCCGGAAGGCTTGATATCTACCACTTTATCAGCTAATGGGTTTCTCATGGCGTAATCTTCTCTCTTTCATCTTCATATTTTTTTGCCAGTATCGTTCCGTGATCCTTATATTTTTTCAGAATAAAATGCGTCGCCGTACTGAGTACCGTATCCAAAGCCGACAGTTTATCGGAAACGAACGCCGATACCTCCTTCAGCGACTTCCCTTCCAGCGTCACCAGAAGATCGTAACCGCCCGAAATTAAATATACGCTGTTCACCTCCGGATATTTATAAATCCTCTCCGCAATATTATCGAATCCCTGTCCCCTCTGGGGTGTCACGCGTACCTCGATCAAGGCAGTCACTTTCTCCACCGAAGTCTTTTCCCAATCGATCATCGTATGATAGCCGCAAATAATCCCTTCTTTTTCCATCGCCGCCATCTCATTCACCACATCCGTCTCTTCCACTCCGAGAATAACAGCCAGTTCCTTCAGATCGATGCGGCTGTTCCTCTCTATAATAGATAATATTTTTTCTCTCATACTTCCTCCATTCTGCTTCTTTTATTTCCGCATATTTTTCCATGGGTTCTTTTGCCTTACCCGAATACTTTATGAAGTCCATCCGTTTTCGGCATTTCCAAAAAACGCCGTTCTTCCCCATTAATGACAACTTTGTCATTATTATCTGTCGTTTTCCCGATAACGGACGCGGCAATCCCTTTCTTTTCCAAATCCCTTGCCAAATCATACCCTCTTTCCGCCATCATCAAAAGACATCCCCCCGATGCCAGCTCATAGGGGCTGATTTCAAAAAACTCGCAGATTTCCACCGTTTCCTGCTTGATCGGGATCTTTTTCCACTCGATTTCCAGTCCAACGCCTGCCCTTGCCGCCATTTCCCAAAGAGCGCCGAAAATGCCCCCCTCTGAAACGCTGTACATGGCGCAAACGCCGGACTTAACGGCGGTGGCGGCCTCCGGGACTATGGAAAGAAACCGGTCATATTCTTTCGCTTCCTGGATAAGACGGGAAGGATATCTGGCCAGCAGCTCCTTTTCCCTGTTCTTAACCAGCAAATAAGCGCCCTCCAAGCCGATCCATTTGCTCGCCACAATATCCTGCCCCGGCCGGATCCCCTTCAAAAATCTTCCGTCTCCATCTGCCGTCTGCCGGCCGATCCCTGCCGCAGTAACTGCCGGCCGGTTTACTCCCCCTGTCACCTCTATATGGAACCCGGCGACCTGAATGCCGAGTTCCCTGCATTCTGCCCCTGCTTGTGCCGCCATTTCCCGGATATCCTCTTCTTCCGTTCCCTCCGGGAAAAGCGCCGAAAGATCCACCGCTACCGGTTCTGCCCCCGAAGCAGCCAGCTCATTCACGCTCCTATGTACTGCCAGCCTGACGGTATCCTTTCCGGGCCAGCATCCGGTATATATTGACATACATGTCATTTCTTTGCTTCCAAACGAAAAAACGGCGCAGTTTTCCCCTATTCCTGCGCCGCCCGCTACTTCTTCCCGTTTTGTTTGGTTGATTTGCTTTAATACCGAACGTTTCCAGACATTCTCTGGCAGTTTTCCTTTTCTCATCCGTTCCCCCGCCTTATCCGCCGCCATCCTGGTTCGCATAAATAACCATACACCCTGTCGCTCTGCAGCATTGCAACCTAGACTTTGGTTACAACCAGCCTATTCTGCCGGAGGCTGCTCCGCTGGCGGCTGCTGTTCTGCCGGAGGCTGCTGCTCCGCCGGGGGCTGTTGTTCCGCCGGAGGCTGCTGCTCTGCCGGAGGCTGTTGTTCCGCCGGAGGCTGCTGCTCTGCCGGAGGCTGTTGTTCCGCCGCTGGTACCTGCCCGGGCTGGATCGCAAATTGCGCCAACGCAGCCGCCACATTCTTTACATGGTCAATGCTGTTCGTCGCCACTGCCGCCAGCATTTCGTTATATGCGTTTACATCATTCGTAGAAAGTCCTACGGTAGCCGTCCTCGGCACCATCTTATAGCTGCTGCTGTTGATCTGTTCGCGGCTTACTTCCGCACCGTTTTCTTTCACTACCTTCCACAGCTCCGCCTTATAACCGATATGGGCGGACTGCGTTACCACCTGCCCGATCGGCATGGCCACATCCGTATAAATCACTTCATGATCCGGATGGATCACGGAAAGCACCTTGCTTTCATAGACGACTTCCCGGCCGGAAGGCCTCGTCTCCACGCCGTAAATGGTAAAAGTAATATTTTTATTCTCACAATAACCGTCAATATAGATGGGATGCCCCGTATTGTTTACAAATTTAAAATCTTTGCCCGCAGACTCCGCGATTGCCGCATCGGCGGACGGATCCACGTAAGTTACGATCATCGAATGGTTATGCCTCTCCGTCACCTCCAGCTCCGACAGGAGAACGGCATTATACAGCGTCGTAGACACCTGGCATATACCGCCTCCCAGACTGTCCACTACCTGGCCGTTCATATAAGAACCTGCCATATAATAACCATTATCCACCGAAAAAGGGGAAACCGCTTCGTAAGTCGAGAACTCATCTCCCGGATACAAAGTAGTTCCTGCTATCAGACTGCAGCCATTGGATACATTGGCGCTTCTCGAAGAACCGGAAGTACTGTAACTCGTCGTAAACGTTCCCAGCACATCCTTGACCTGTGACAGTTCTTCTTCCGATCCCCTCGGCTCCTGCACCTTAACGACCATATCCACCGAAGCGTCGCCAAAGTCCCATTCATTCATCATATAATCATAAATCTGGTTCAAAGAAGCTTCTTCGTCAACGACGCGCCCGCTCTGCCCCGGCGTAACGGAAAATGCTCCGTTTACCCGTGTCAGTGTTGCATCCTTGGCTTCCGTATTATATTCGCTGCACCGTTCCGCCAGAATCTGCCTGATCAACTCCTTATCGAAATCATAAGCCAGATCAAACACCTTGTTCTTATGCCTCAGATCCTGCAAAGCCTTATAGCGCTGTACGATATTTCCTTTTTTGCCGAGAGCCGCCGCATCCTGCACCGCGTCAGGGTTCGTCCACCGCAGGCCCATTTCTCCTGCGGTCACCTCGATCTGGTTCCCATCCATTACATGAAAAACGATGGTCAGCCCCTTCAGCTCTTCCACATATGCCTCAACCGCCTGCTTCGCTTCCTGGGCCGTCTTGCCCGACACATTCACGCCGCCTATATAAATCCCTTCGGAAATCGTATTGCTGTCTCCCATGCCCGTCAACGGCCCTGCCGCCGCGCCGGCTCCTTCGTCCTCTGTGCGCGCCTCTCCGCCTTCCTGGACAGGTGCCTGTTCATTCCCATCCGCGCTTTCTTCTTCCTGCATTCCCCCATCTTCTGGTTCCTGTGCTTCCACCGCCTTAGAATCCGTCTCCAAAACGTCTTCGATAAACTGGGCTTTTGCCGCCTGCACAGGCCATAAAGCTGCCAGCGCCGTTAAAACCGCCGCCGCAACTATTTTCCTTCCTTTCATTTTCATGACCTCTCCTCAAAATATATTGTACTAAAAAATAAAATATGTTAAAGTTGGTATGAACATCGCAATAACAATCAATATAATAATAATAGACGAAATAATTTTTTTCGTTTTACGGTTATGTATATTAAACATACGCAGACCCTCCTGTCTCTGAAAGGAATTATATATGAAAATGCCCTTTTTTGCAAGTTTTATCATCTTCCTTATATGGCTCTCCTACGAGATATCCAAAAGCAGGCGCATCGGCGAAAAAGCCCGGGATGCCTACTGGGAAAAAGAAGCCGCCGCCAACAGCACAAGGCGGAAATCTCTCGATCACTTGGACTACATCTCCATTCCTTTCGATTCCCTTCCTATGGAAGTGATGAAAGAAGATGAAAAAGTGATGGAATTCCACAGGATCCTTCGCGATCTTGCCGATGTTCCTATCGTGAACTTCACAGGCCTCAGCAATACCGATTTAAAACTGGAATATGGAGCGCCCAATATCGACCTGCTGATGCGCTACGACTTAAACTATACAACCCTGGTACGCACCCTGCAGCAATGGGCAGAACAATTATACCAGGCAGGATACATCCAGGAAGCAAAGCAAATCCTGGAATTCTCCATATCTACCGATACCGATGTCAGCGGTTCTTACCGCCTCCTTGCCGGCATATACTCCAAAGAGGGCAATATCGGCAAAATCGGGGAATTGGCAGACAGGGCACAGCATTTAAAATCGGCAAGCCGTAATATTATCGTCCGTATTTTGCAAGAATTTGATCGATAATCCGGTCAGTCTCGCTCTTTGACAATTTGTCCACTTGATATTCTATCATTATTTTATGCCTGTCCAACAATTTATATAACCGTTCTTTCTGGTGTTTTGTGGCAGGCGTTTCTTTTTTCGCCGCAAACAACAGCCGCCGGGGCATAAACTCCTCTTCATTTCCTTCATAAAACAGTTCTGCCAGCTTCTGGTACAGCTTTGACGCGGCCTCCGCATCTCCAAGCGCCCTATGGGCTTTATGCTCTATCCCGTAATAACGGCACAAAAATCCAAGGTTCCGGCTTTCCAGATCCGGCAGCAGCTTTCTGGCCAGTTTCAGCGTATCGATCCCTTCTTTTTCAAAAACTATAGAATGGTTCACCGCCGCCTTCTTTAGAAAAGAATAGTCAAAAAGTATTCTGTGTCCCACCAGGATATCGTCCCCGATAAAATCAACCAGCGGCTCCAATACTTCTTCTATTCCCGGCGCGTCCTGAAGCATCCCATCGTCTATCCCTGTCAGGAGGCGCACATCCTCCCCCAGTTTTCTCCACGGGTTTACAAAGCTTTGAAACCTGTCCGCAGCCTTTCCGTCCCTTACCTTCACTGCTCCTATTTCTATGATTTTATCTCTCTTCGGATTCAAACCGGTGGTTTCCAAATCCAATGAAGTATACGCCTTTATCATTTTTTCCCCCGCTTGGCATTGCCTGCACAATATTCCGTCAGAAAACATTCCCCGCATTTCGGCGTCGGCGCTTTGCAGATCTCCCGGCCGAAGGTAATGAGATGGATATTCCACAGGATCCAGCGATCCTTTGGAAGCGCTTTCATCAGATCCCGCTCCACTTTTTCAGGATCATCCTCCTTTGTCAATCCCAGTTTTTTCGATATCCTCTTTACATGGGTATCCACCACGATACTCGGCTCATGGTATATATTCCCCCGTATCACATTGGCTGTTTTCCTGCCGACTCCTGCCAGAGACGTCAAATCCTCCAGGCTCCTTGGAACCTCCCCGCCAAACTTTTCCATCAGGTCTTTACAGCATGCAATAATATTTTTCGCCTTATTATGGTAAAACCCTGTAGAATAAATATCCTTTTCCAGTTCTTCCAGATCCGCCGCCGCAAATGCCTCTACTCCCGGATATTTGCGGAACAGTTCTCCGGTTACGGTATTTACCCTCGCGTCCGTGCACTGGGCGCTTAAAATCGTTGCAATCAGCAGCTGCCATGCATTCTCATGGTTCAGATAACACCGATACTCTGTTCCATATCTTTGATCCAGCAGATCCAGGATCGCTTTTGTTTTCTTTGTCATATCTTCCGCTCTCCTCCCTCAAGCACGATTGTCCGCGCCTCTTTGGTCAAAGGGTTCCTTTCTCCATAATCAAAAAGCACCTTTTTCCTCTTCTCCAGCTTATCCATATTCCCGCCTGTTTCCCAAACCGGGTAATCAAACACTTCCATATGGGTCATCCTCGCCGTCTGCTTTGCGGAATATCCTCTGTAACCCGGAAGAATCTCCCGGCTTCCTTCCTCCCTCTCATAAAAATCCCGGAATTCTTCTTTATATTGCGACAGATCCCGGGCAAAACCAGGACGATTCTTCATATTCTCCCTGAGGTATATATCGTAAGTCAGCAGCTCCTTATAAAGCCCTTCCTCCCTTTTTCCATAGCGGAGGGCAAATTCCAGAAATATATGATAACGGTAAACTCTGGAGGGGCTGTTCAGGATATATCCGTTCTCTTCATAATATTCCGCCAGTTTTTCAAACAGGGCAAAGGGGCCGGCAAAGCTCTCCTCTAAAACCGGCAGCGTATGCACAAACTGATTGCTGTTATAATACAGCTCCACCATCTCCTCGATCCGCTTCAGCCGGCAGACTTCCCCATAAGAAAGCCATCTGGTACATAACACTTCATAAGGCGGCAGGGAAGCGTACCTGATCCCGTAGCTTTCTGCCTTTTCATGCATGGGCGCTCCCTTCAGCACCTTTAAAAATCCCAGCTGCAGCTGTTCCGGCCTCATGGCGTACACCCTGTCAAAAGACCGCCCGAAGCTGGCATAATCCTCATACGGAAGCCCGGCAATCAAATCCAGATGCACATGCACGTTTCTGCCGCTGCGGATTTGTGCCACGATCCTCTCCAATTTTTCCATATCCGTATCCCTGTTGATTTCCCGCAAGGTATATGGATTGACCGATTGCACGCCGATCTCCAGCTGTACCAGCCCCGGCCGCATTTGTGACAATATTGTCAGTTCCTCTGCACTCATTCTGTCCGCCGCTATTTCAAAATGAAAATTCGTAATCCCATTATCATGGGCATCGATATATTTCCATATTTCCGCCGTATGTGCCGGAAGGCAGTTAAATGTCCTGTCCACGAACTTTACCTGCGCAACCTTTGCATCCAGCAGCTTCTGCAATTCCTTCTTTACCGTTTCCGTATTTTTAAACCGCACCTTTTTATCCACGCTGGATAAGCAATAGCTGCAGCGGAAAGGGCAGCCCCTGCTGGACTCATAATAAATGATCCTGTTCCGGAAATTTTCCAGTTGATCATATAAAAACGGAAGGCTGTCCATATCCGCCGCTTCCCTCTCTCCGGTCCGGGCGATCCCTTCTCCCAGCCGACAGACAAGCCCCGCTATCTCTTCCAGGCGTTCATAGTTCTCCCCGCCGCCCCCTGTCTTTGTCCGGTAATAATGAAATAGCCTGCGAAATGTTTCCTCCCCTTCGCCGACCATAATTCCCGTTATCCATCCGCATTCTGTTAAAATCTCTTCCGCATCAAAAGATACCTCGGGACCTCCCAGCCAAACAGGCAGTTCCGGCATAACCTTATGAAGTTCCTCCGTCAATTCCCGCACGATCCTCCAATTCCATATATAGCAGGAAAATGCAGCCGCATCCGGCTTGCGCCTATAAATATCGGACAAAATATATGCCATGCTGTTATTGATCGTATACTCCGCAATTTCTATTTCCTTTTCGCATTCTGCCCCGGCATAGGCTTTCAGGCTATATACCGCCGGGTTGGAATGGATATATTTCGCGTTCACCGCCGCCAATAAAAATTTCATGCATCCACCCTCTGCATAATCTCTTTTTCCCCTTGATAGTATAACACATATTATTGTTTCATCCTACCACTTTCCCTTGCCGGATTCCTCTATCTATGCCATATTGAAATTACAAATACCAGTCACTATACCATTTATATTATGAAAATAGAAAGGGGAAACCTTCCAATGAAAACGAGAATCAAAGAACTACGGCAGGAAAAAAAGTATACACAAGAACTGCTTGCCGCAAAAGCGGAAACAAACCAGACTCTGTTAAGCCGGGTCGAATGCGGGCTCGCCATCCCTGATGCCGATCTGATCGTCAGACTTTCCGCTGCTTTTCACGTATCCGCCGACTATATCCTTTGTTTATCCGATCAACGCTGCCCCGACGGCCGGCACGGCTCCATTGCTGAAAAAAATACGGGAAATGCCGCATGGCAAAAAGCACAGCTTTCTCTCTTCCAAAGATTGAATCCGATCCAAAGAGCGCATTTAAATCATTTTTTGGAAAGCATGACAGGAAGCATCTAAAAAGGCATGGAATTGCCGCACTAAATATTTCATGCGGCAATTCCATGCCCATTGCCTTACTTTTACCCAATCACATTTAAAAATCTTTCGAAAGCCGCTCTTCCCTCTTCCGTACGCTTATAAACCCCGGAATCTTCCAATACCTGCATAAATACATATCCAATTTCCTTATGCAGGATCTGCATCACTTCATCCTTTGTCCTGCTCCCGGCCTCATACTTCGGCAGGAATTCATCCACCCAGTCCGCATGCTTTTCCAGCATTTCGTTCTTGCGGATATCCTCCCCGGCGAGAATAGCGTCCGCCAGCTTATCCATCTCCCCTTTCAGCCTGGCCGGCAATACCGCCAGCCCCATCACCTCTATCAAGCCGATATTTTCTTTCTTAATGTGGTGAAGCTTTGCATGGGGATGATATACGCCCAAAGGATGTTCCTCCGTCGTAATGTTATTGCGCAGCACCAGATCCAGCTCATACTTATCCCCGCGCTTCCTTGCAATAGGAGTAATCGTGTTATGCGGCTCTCCGTCCGTATAAGCATAAATAAATGCATCCTCATCCGTATATCCGCGCCACTTTTCCAATATTTTATCAGCCAATGCGATCAGTCTGCCGCTGTCTTTTGACGCAATACGGATTACCGACATCGGCCATTTTACGATCCCGGCTTCCACGTCCTCAAACCCTTTTACCGTAAAGGCCTTTTCCACTTCCGCTTTCGCCATGGCAAACTCATAATGCCCGCCTTGGAAATGGTCATGGCTCAGGATAGATCCCCCCACGATAGGCAGATCCGCATTGGACCCCACAAAATAATGAGGAAACTGCTTTACGAAATCGAACAATTTACAGAAAGTATCATGCTCGATCTTCATCGGAATATGTTCCGAATTAAATACGATGCAATGCTCATTGTAATATACATACGGCGAATACTGGAATCCCCATTTCGCCCCGTTGATTTCCACCGGGATCACCCGGTGGTTCTGCCTCGCCGGATGATTCACGCGCCCGGCATATCCTTCATTTTCCACGCATAGCAGACATTTAGGATAGCCTCCCTGCTTTGCATTTTTTGCCGCCGCGATCGCTTTCGGATCCTTTTCCGGCTTCGACAGATTAATCGTAATATCCAATTCCCCGTACTGTGTATCCGCCGTCCACTTCTGATCCTTCTTAATCCGGTATCTCCGAATATAATCCGTATCCTGGCTGAACTTATAATAAAAATCCGTCGCCTTCTCCGGGCTTTCCGCATACAGACTCCGGAATCTGCGGATGACTTCGCCCGGCCTGGGTACCAGCATACTCATAATTTTCGTATCGAACAAATCCCTGTAAACAATACCGTCCTCTTTCATAATCCCTCTTTCAACGGCATAATCCATCATCCGCCCAAGCGTTTCTTCCAGTTCCTCTTCTTCCATGGAAACTTCTTCGCCTTCGTCCTCTAATTCGTCCAACCCAAAAAGCTCCAACAGCCTGTTGATCGTATAAATCTTATCCTCTTTTTCAATCAGTCCTGTTTTCAGTCCATATGCTGTCAGCTTTTTTATATCCCGCCCTATCTGCTGCGCCATTTCCCAGCCTCTCCTTTCTTTCTACCCTATCACCATAGGGCCGCTTCCGATCTCCACTACATAAAAATCTGCAGCATATCCGATCTTTTCCTTATATGCCCGGCCAACTTTCTCTATAAAGGATTCGATCGCATCCGTTTTCACAATGCTTACCGTACAGCCGCCGAAGCCTGCCCCTGTCATTCTGGAACCGATCACGCCGTCCGCCTTCCATGCCTCTTCTACCAATGTATCCAGCTCTACTCCGGTCACTTCATAATCATACTGAAGCGATGTATGGGAATCGTTCATCAGCTTTCCAAACAGTTCCACGTCATTATTCTTCAGCGCCTCCACTGCCTTTATCGTCCTCTGGTTCTCATATACCGCATGTTTTGCCCTTCTTACGCGCGTCTCGTCTTTAATGGCGGATTTATATGTCTCGAACTGCTCCTCGCTCAAATCTCCCAGGCTTTTGATTCCAACTACCGCCTGAAGCTCGGCAAGGGCCGTTTCGCATTCGCTTCTTCTCTCATTATATTTGGAATCGCCAAGCCCGCGTTTCTTATTGCTGCACGCGATGACGATCTTCGCATTCTCCAGCTTAATCGGCGCATACTCAAAAGACAGATCCGCCGTATCCAGGAAAATAGCATGGCCTTCTTTTCCCATCGCAATAGCGAACTGATCCATAATACCGCAGTTTACGCCGTTAAAATTATTTTCCGAATACTGCCCGATCAGCGCCAGATCCTGGTTGCTGACGTCAAACCCGAAGAAATCCCTCAGAATAAACCCGGTCAGCACTTCTACCGATGCAGAAGAAGAAAGCCCTGACCCATTGGGAATATTTCCGTTTAACAGCAGATCCATGCCGCAAGGAATCTCATACCCTCTCTCTCCAAACGCCCACATCACACCCTTCGGGTAATTCGTCCATCCCGCTTCTTTTGCCGGTTTCAAATCGTCAAGGCTGGACTCGATCACTCCCAAATGATCAAAATTCATGGAGTAAAAACGCAGCTTCTTATCCTCTCTTTTTCTCGCCACCCCATAAGTACCGATTGTCAGGGCGCAGGGAAAAACATGTCCGCCGTTATAATCCGTATGCTCGCCGATCATATTTACGCGGCCCGGCGCAAAATATGCCTTTGCCCCCTCTTCTCCTCCGAATACTTCCGCAAATTTCTTTACAATCGTTTCCTTCATTTCTACCGTTGTTTTTTCTGCCATAACCCATCCCTTTCTGTCCGTTTTCCGCCGGACACCCATGTTTTTTGTTATTTTCAATTATAATAGCCCCGGCCTGGAATTCCATGACCCGTTGTTGCCATTAGCTGTCAAAATGTTGACACCTGATTGCCAACCCGCCTTTGCCGCCCTCACTTCACCCTGCTGATAAACTCTTCCACCTGTTCCAAATGCTTCTTGTTCTTTCTTGCCTCCCCCGTTTTCATCTCTTTCCGGTACGCAGAAGGGGATATGCCCTTCATCTGCCGGAATGCCTTTGTAAAAACGAGAGGATCCTGGTACCCGCAGGAAATAGCGATGCTTTCCACCGACAGGGCAGTATGCTGCAGCAGCTCCGCCGCCTTAGTGATACGGAAAGTCATTAGAAACTGCTGGGGGGACATTCCCAGAGAGTGCCGGAATAAGGTATACAAGTAACTGCGGTTAATGCAGACATAATCCGCCACATCCGTCACTTTGATCGGGTTGCAGTAATTGCCCTGAATAAACTCCACCGCTTTATTGACATAAGTATTCGCCCAATCGCCCTGGCTTTTCTCTTTTACCGGCCCTCCCTCCGCAATAACGGAAAGAAAAAGGGAAAGCTGCCCTGTCCTGCGCAGCTCGTTGGCGATTCCGTACGTATTATGTTCCATCATATCCTTTACTGCCCGGTACAGTTCCTCGGACCGCGGCGATGCGAATACCGGGCGTTCCGCCGAAAGCCCGATCGCTTTCATATATTCCCGCGCCTTTGTTCCGCTGAAGCCTACCCATACATATGCCCATGGATCCTCTTCGTCCGCCTGGTAAAAGGCAAGTTCCTCCGGCACGATCAAAAAACCGTCCCCCGCTTCCAGCGGATATGTCCTGCCCCCTATCATAAATTTCCCTTTTCCGCTCAAAATATAATGGATTAGATAATGAGGCTTCCAAGCCGGCCCAAAACTGTGCAATGGCTCCGTTTTCGCACAGCCGCAGCAATTTACATACAAGCTTCCCGATTTTTCCCCGGAAAATTCCAGCTCATAAGCTTTTTCCATTCTCCCATACCTTTCCTGACGCTCTATGGGATAAATTATATCACAAAACCTTTCTTAGGGAAATTCTTTCCCGGAAATTCTTTCCCCGAAATTCTTTCCCGGAAATTATTTTCTGAAAATTAATATTTCCGGCGCTTTGACCAGAATACCGCACAAAAAAGAAATTACGACGGTGGCCAGGGCGCTGACCGCAAATCTCCATGCGATATCCAGTTCCAGATGGTTCGTGCACCACATAAAAATATAAGTATGGGTCAAATAAATATATAAGGAATGTCTGCCGAGAAAGGCAATCCCTTTTTCTTTTATCCTGCATTTCGAAGCCAGAACCAGCACAAGCAGAACCCATACTACCGTCGCCCCGATTTGGAGCCGCAGCCAGTATTCTTCCGAGCCTCCGCCGGCATCAGCGCCTCCCTCCAGTCCCCATTTTGCCGCAAAAGCCATCCCCGCAGCCAAAACCAGTGCCAGCGGAATCCATATTTTATCCACTGTTTTTTTGATCCACTCTTCGTATTCGCCCGCCGCTACCCCCAAAGCAAAAGCAATATTCGATACATACCAAAAATCCCGCATCCCTCTCTCATAAAGAATCCTGGAAAAAATATAAGTAAAAACAAAAAACACAGCGACTCTCGGCGCCCTGCCTCCCACCACGGTATATATGGCAATAAACCCGATATAAAAGATAAACAGGACAAACATATACCAATGGTCATATCCGCTGGCAAAATATAAAAAATCCTGCATGGAAGCAAATCCCCCCTCCAGCAGTTCTATGATCCCGACTACGATCAGGTATGGAATATAAACATTCTTTATCCTTTTCCATATAAACGCCCCGTGCATCCTTTCCCTGCCCAAGGATTTTACCATGGCATATCCCGAAAACAGGAAAAAAATGTCCACGCCGTATACGCCGAGCTTTGTCAGCGCCTGGCGGAAAACTTCCGCATTTCCTTCCACCGGAACAAACCACGACCACCACTCCGCATAATGGGATAAAACCACCATGACCGCCGCAGCTCCCCTGAACCAATTTGTTTCCTGTTTTTCCATGAGCTGGCCATTTTTCATACGTCCTCAACCTCCTAGCCGGGCTTTCCATCCATTGTAACCATCTGCATCATAGCAATCCACGAAAACAGGGTCAATGTAGACCGCTTTAAGATTTTCTTAATTTTTCTTTAACAGTCTGTTTTTTCTTTTTTTATATGGTAAAATGCCACGGTTTATGTTACTCTGAATAAGGTTCACATATAACAGACAAGAAATAGAAGGGTACGAAAGATTCATGAACAAATGGAAAAAAACAACCGCATTCATTTTATGCCTTTGCTGCCTGTCCGGCGCCGCAGCGCAGGCCGCCGAACCGGCTTCCGGCAATATGGATTATTCAGCGGTTTTCGATGCAGAATACTATTACAATACTTACCAGGACGTGCAGCAGGCAATCGGCTTCGATGAGGAAGGCCTGCTGGAACATTTCATCCATTCCGGCATGAAAGAGGGTCGCATGGGAAAAGCCGACTTCGACGTACGCTCCTATATGAAGAATAATCTGGATCTGCTGCCCGTTTACGGTACCAAAGATCTGAGCGCTTATTATTATCATTATATACAATCAGGAAAAGCGGAAGGCCGTCCCGCAGGATATCCTTCCCGCACGGCGGGCGAGATCGCTTCTTTTTCCACCCAATACAACGCGGCAGAGGACAGGGCGATCAATGTAGAACTGGCTGCCCAGCGGATCAACGGCATCATTATCCAGCCAGAAGCATCCTTTTCCTTCAGCAATTCGATCATGTCCCGGACCACGGAAAACGGATATGTCGTAGCTCCTTCCTTTGCATCGGGCAGAGTCGTTTCCAGCGTGGGCGGAGGAATCTGCCAGGTGTCCTCCACCTTATACGTGACGATGATGCTCTCCTCTATCCCTGCCACAGAACGGTACGCCCATTCCCTGGCAGTGGACTACGTGCCAAAAGGATTGGATTCAGCCATCGTGGAAGGCGTAAAGGATCTCCGGTTTAAAAATCCTTACGATTATCCCATCCGTATTGATTCTTCTGCGGAAAACGGGACGCTGACGGTCGCTATCAGCAAGGCGGAATTATAATAAGATGATTCCGGTCAAATACCCCCAAAAATAATAGTTGACAAATTCAGAAGATGTATGTAAAATAACAGATGTTGATGCAATAAATGCCAACGATAAAATGCGCGAGTGGCTCAGTTGGTGGAGCGCGACCTTGCCAAGGTCGAGGCCGCGGGTTCGAGTCCCGTCTCGCGCTCTTTTTCATGAAGCGGAAATGCTGTATTTATCGGCATTTCCGTATTTTTGTTCTCCGTGATTTTTGAATCATTTTGAATCACACTTGACAACGGCATCATCCAGATCGCTAACCGTCCGATGCTGTGCAATGATCCCCAATAGTTTCTTTTTTGCCATTTTATCCGCCTCTTTCCTATGTTTTTCTACATCTGTGGTTACAGCCAATCGCTCCTGTTCATTCAAGACAGGCACAAAAGGAGCAGGTCACCCTATCTCTGATAAGACTTCCTGCTCCTCATGCCTTTTTATTTTACTTTCTTTCTAACTCATCTCATAGTAATTTCACAAATTCTTCCAGCTCGATCACTTGGACTCTCGACTGCTTAAAATCTGACAGATTCCGTGTGACAATGTAATCTACTGTTTCCGCTGCCGCACATTCTTCCTGTAAGCAATCCTCAAAATCCAAAAACTGCTCGTTATCAATTGCCGAAATGATCTTTTCTGCGTTCAGGTCTGATATCCGAAATATCTCACAGAGATTTCTGATAAACTTCCGTCTCTCTTCCCGAGAATAGTCTTTCCGTAACACATAAAATATATTTGGAATGCTATGTGCCGCCAGATACCCCGTGATCTCCCGGCTCGCACACTTTGTCATGATGATCTGTGCCGCTTTATTATGAGGCTCTCTCTTTAACAGGACATCCAGTATGATATTTGTATCAACCAAGATTTTCATACTTTTGTGCCCTCGCTTCCCTCAGTTCTTTCTCAGGATCAAAATCATCCGGCAGCCGTTTCTCCATACTCAGGATTTCAGCAAGCGCATTTTGGGCTCTTTTTTTATCTTCATTTCTGTCTATGGACATTGCTTCCAGATTCTGTAAAATATTGATCACATACGTCATATTATCTTCCGGCATACGGCGTATCATTTCAACTGCTCTTTCTTTCATCAAAGTCATATCAAATTCTTCCTTTCTTTGTCCGCAGACTTGTTCATGTGTTTATGGTAACACAAAACAGCTATTCTTACAACAAGATTCCTTCGCGCTGAATGATGCAGTATATATCATACCGCCTATTTATCCTTCTCATACCTCACCGCAATTACCCTCTGTCACGCAGCAATCTTTAACATCTCCTCTAAAATCTGCTGTTTTGTTGCTGGCATAAAAATCCTCCTTTTCGATAAGAATTATCATATTTTGATTCTTACCAAAAAAGAGGTATTTCTTTCCAAAGACACAAACTATTTTACACTACCCAAATCATTAAATTATTATATGTATCCAGAATCACATCCTGGGCTTTGACATGCAATTCATCAATGGTTTCCATAAGATAGTCAGCCATATCTTCTGCATCGTCCTCCAGTTGAAATTTCACATTCATCCGAATCTTACATAAAATACTTACACTTCTCTAAATAGCACTTCTGCTCCTTTTCAAACAGACTGATCAACTTATTCAAAAATTTTTCTTCTCTATATTCTTTCAGGGCTTCCAAATATTCATTTCTATTCACATCTTCAACTACAACTGGCACAATACCATCCTTCAGACATTCCCTAAAAAGAATCAATCTGCCTGTTCTACCATTCCCATCAGGCAATACCACATTGAGACCCCGCAAGAAAACGATAGTTAATTTCTACTTTTTGCTTGCGATCTTTGCCGGTTCCCTCTGCCTGATACACATAAATGCTATCAATCAGTT
>JAETNQ010000015.1 GCA_021772075.1 Lachnospiraceae bacterium | reverse complement strand
AAAGGTATGCAATAGGGACAAATCCTGAAAAACATCTGGAACTGATTATGAACCTGTAATTTTTCAAATAGATGTGGGGATTTAGTTATGATACACATTCATGCGTTTGTCGTGGCAATAGAGAAAGTGCCGCTGTACATTTTTCCATTTTATGATATACTTAACATCAAAGAACAAATTTTAATATAACTTTTAGCAGGAACTATAAGGGAGAGAAGACGCATGGAAAGAGACACGCTATATATGCATGAGGTTGCGAACGGATACCGTCCGGATGTGGAAAGGCTGATCCGGTATATACCATGGCTGGAGTCAAAAGTAGGGGGCAGCATATCCAATTTGTACCAGGGAAACGGAATCGAGGAGCATTCCATACCTTTTCCGGTATATGACGGCACTTTGATGAGCCTTGTGAAGGATGCGAAGAGAACACAGCTTTTGGACCGTAATTATGCATATGTGTATTCGCGTAACAGGATCCGTACGGTTGAGGACGAACAACGGGTGATCGAACGGGCGACGATACAGGATATGGATACGTTAAAGGGCATATTTTCCAAATATATCTTAGGGGGCATGACAAAAGGGCAGATATGGTCGGACGGGGTGAGCAACGGATCTATCCTGAAAGTGCTGCTTAAGATGAAGGAGATATTGGAATATTGGGACAGGCCGATCCATGCGGAACCGGAAAAGCTGTGGTTCCAGATGTAAGAAGACCGGACGGAGGAACGGAAGAAGAAGCTAAGGGGTTGCACAAATGAGCGAGAAATCAGCGCAGAAGAAAAAATATATAGTGGAAACGGCAAGAGGGGTTTTTATTGAGAAGGGGTATAAGGACGTTACCATGAAAGATATTGTGGAAGCCTGCGGGATCAGCCGGGGCGGGTTGTATTTATACTTTTCAGGTACGGATGAATTGTTTATGGATGTCATGAAAATGGAGGCAGAGGAGGCGGACGACGTATTTGCCGGAAAGGTCGGGCAGGATGCGACGCCTTCCGATATTCTCGCGCTGTTTTTAAAGGAACAGAAAAGAGAACTGCTCCATAACAGGAATAATCTGTCGATGGCAGTTTATGAATATTTTTTTCAAAATAAAGTTCCCAAAAAGGAGAACCCATTGAAGCAGCAGTTTGATGCCGCAGTAAGGATTATCGAAAAGCTGATAGAGGCCGGGGTGGAAGCAGGAGAGTTTTACTGCGAGGATGCGAAAGGAGCGGCAAGGAATATTATGTATGTTCTGGAAGGTCTTAAAATTGCCGCCCAGACGCGCGGCATTACGGAAGAAATGGTGGACCGCGAAGTATTGTATATTATGCAGGGGCTGGTTATCGATGAAGAATAGACGGCATAAAAATGGAGGATGATAGATCATTATGGATAGAGTGAAGCGCATTTATGTAGAAAAGAAAGAACCGTTTGCGGTCAAAGCAAAGGAATTAAAAGAGGAGATCCAAAGTTATCTGAATATTTCCGGCGTGGAGGATGTAAGGGTATTGATCCGGTATGACGTGGAAAACCTTTCGGAAGATGTGTTTGAGGCGGCCTGCAGGATTGTTTTTTCCGAACCGCCGGTGGATGTTCTGTACAGGGAAAAGTTTGACATACCCCGGGGAGGGAGAGTATTCAGCGTGGAATTTCTTCCCGGGCAGTTCGACCAGCGGGCGGATTCCGCCGTACAGTGCGTCCGGTTCCTGAAGGAGGATGAGCAGCCGGTGATCCGGACGGCAGTCACTTATTTGGTGATGGGGGATATTTCCGATGATGAATTTGAAAGGATAAAAGGATATTGCATCAATCCGGTGGATTCAAGGGAGACGGGAATGGACAAGCCGGATACGCTGGAGACGGAATTTAAGGAGCCGGAGGATGTGGCTGTTTTCGAAGGCTTTCGGAAAATGGAAGAAGATAAGCTGAGAGGATTGTATGATTCCCTGGGGCTGGCGATGACCTTCCGGGATTTCCAGCATATTCAGAATTATTTTAGCGGGGAGGAAGACAGAGACCCTACGGTGACAGAAATCAGGGTATTGGATACCTATTGGTCGGATCACTGCCGCCATACGACTTTTTCCACGGAATTGAAGCATGTGGAGTTTGGAGAGGGCTATTACAGGTCTCCCATCGAGACGACTTACCAGAGTTACCTCGATACGAGAGAAGAATTATTCGGCGGAAGGAAGGACAAATTTGTCTGCCTGATGGATCTGGCTCTGATGGCGATGCGCAAATTAAAGAAAGACGGCAAGCTGGATGACATGGAAGAGTCTGATGAGATTAACGCTTGTTCTATTGTCGTTCCGGTAGAAATGGATTATGGAGAGGGGCCGGTGACGGAGGAGTGGCTGGTGTTCTTTAAGAACGAGACCCATAACCATCCGACGGAAATCGAACCTTTCGGCGGTGCTGCGACTTGCCTGGGCGGAGCGATCCGCGATCCGCTTTCCGGCAGAGGCTATGTATACCAGGCGATGCGCGTGACGGGGGCTGCCGATCCTACCGTGCCGATTAAAGATACGCTGAAAGGAAAGCTGCCGCAGAAGAAATTGGTGCGCGGGGCGGCCAGCGGGTATTCTTCTTATGGAAACCAGATCGGCCTGGCCACCGGTTATGTAAAAGAAATCTATCATCCCGATTATGTGGCGAAGCGGATGGAGATCGGCGCGGTGATGGGAGCGGCTCCGAGAAGCAGCGTAATCCGGGGAAGTTCCGATCCGGGGGATATGATTATATTATTAGGCGGAAGAACCGGAAGGGACGGCTGCGGCGGAGCGACCGGTTCCTCGAAAGTACATACGGAGAGTTCGATCGAGACTTGCGGCGCGGAGGTACAGAAGGGGAATGCGCCCACAGAGCGTAAGATACAAAGGCTTTTCCGGCGAAAGGAAGTCAGCCGCCTGATCAAGAAATGCAACGACTTCGGAGCCGGCGGCGTGTCAGTTGCCATTGGCGAGTTGGCGGACGGGCTGGTCGTGGATCTGGATAAGGTGCCGAAGAAGTATGAAGGCTTGGATGGCACGGAACTGGCGATTTCCGAATCCCAGGAGAGGATGGCAGTCGTGGTTTCACCGGAAAATGTGAATATTTTCCTGGATTATGCGGCAGAAGAGAATCTGGAAGCCCTGCCGGTGGCAGAGGTGACGAAAGACCCCAGGCTGATATTAAAATGGCGCGGGAAAGAGATCGTCAATATCAAACGTTCGTTCCTGGATACCAATGGGGCGCATCAGGAAACGGATGTGAGGGTGGATATCCCGGAAAAAGATGATAATTATTTCAACCGGACAGCGATAGGGGATGTGGCGGCACTGCTGGAAAAAGAAGACGTGAAGGCGGCTTGGCTTGCGGCTTTGCATGATCTGAACGTATGCTCTCAGAAGGGGCTTGTGGAAATGTTCGATTCATCGATCGGCGCGGCATCGGTATTCATGCCGTATGGCGGAAAATACCAGATGACGGAGACGCAGGCGATGGCGGCAAAGCTTCCGGTGCTGAAAGGAAAAACGGATACGGTGACGATGATGAGTTATGGTTTCGATCCTTTCCTTTCTTCCTGGAGTCCCTACCACGGGGCGATCTATGCGGTGACGGAATCCATGGCGAAAATTGTAGCCAGCGGAGGTGACTGCAGGAATATACGCTTTACATTCCAGGAATATTTCCGGCGGATGACAGCGGATCCCGGACGATGGAGCCAGCCTTTTGCGGCTCTTCTTGGTGCATACGACGCCCAGATCGGATATGGCCTTCCGTCTATCGGCGGCAAAGACAGCATGTCGGGAACCTTTAATGATATCGATGTTCCGCCTACGCTTGTTTCGTTCGCGGTGGATGTGGCAAAAGGAAGCAATATGATTACGCCCGAATTGAAGAAGGCCGGGAATAAGCTGGTCCAGTTCTGGATAGAAAAGGATGAATATGATATCCCGGTATATGAAGAAGTGTTAGAATTATACGGCCGGATAACAGCGTTGATCGAAGACGGAACGATTGTTTCCGCTTATGCGGCGGATGCAAAAGGGATCGCGGCGGCGCTTAGCAAGATGGCATTTGGGAACCGGATGGGGATAGAGATTTCGGGAGAACTGGCAGCCAAAGAATTATTTGAAAATGGTTTGGGGGATATCGTTGCGGAAGTGGAAGCGGATAAGCTGGAAAAGCTGGAAGGCATCGATAACTGCAGGATCATAGGCGAAGTGACGGAAAGGGCAGGATTTTCCTATAAGGATACTTTTATTTCTATGGAAGAAGCGTTAGAAGCGTGGACTTCCAGACTGGAGAAGGTGTTCCCGACAAAGGCGTCAAAGGATGCGTCGCCTGTGGAATCGCCCTTATATCGTGCGGATAAGATTTATGTATGCAGGGAAAAAGTGGCGAAGCCTACGGTGTTTATACCGGTATTCCCTGGCACGAACTGCGAATATGACAGCGCGAAAGCATTTGAACTGGCCGGAGCGAAAGTAGTTGCGAAAGTATTTAAAAACCGGACGGCAGAAGATATCCGGGAGTCGGTGGATGTGTTTGAAAAGGAAATCAACGGGGCGCAGATCATCATGTTCCCCGGAGGTTTTTCAGCCGGCGACGAACCGGACGGCAGCGCTAAATTTTTTGCTACCGCTTTTCAGAACGAAAAAATAAAAGAGGCGGTCATGCGGCTGCTTTCCGAAAGGGACGGACTCGCCCTTGGAATTTGTAACGGTTTCCAGGCGCTGATCAAACTGGGGCTGGTGCCTTCCGGCAATATTACCGGGCAGGATGGGAATTCCCCGACCTTGACCTTTAATACGATTAACCGCCATATATCCCGAATGGTTTATACGAAAGTGGTTTCCAATAAATCGCCATGGCTGCAGGAGGCGGAATTAGGAAGGGTATATGTGACGCCGGCTTCCCATGGGGAAGGGCGCTTTGTAGCGCCGAAGGAGTGGATCGACAGATTATTTGCCAACGGCCAGGTGGCTACCCAGTACGCAGATATGGACGGCAATGTTTCGATGGATGAGGAATGGAATGTAAACGGTTCCTATGCGGCTATTGAAGGCATTACTTCCCTGGATGGCAGATGCTTTGGCAAGATGGCCCATGTAGAGCGCCGCGGGGAATCTGTGGCAATGAATATTTATGGAGAGCAGGACATGGGCGTGTTCCGGTCCGGCGTCCGTTATTTTGAATGATTCCCGCGGGCAACGAGCCAAGTGGCTGCTTGCAGTCATTTGGCGACTGCCGCGAGGGTCAACAACCCCGCTGCTTGCAACGGGGTTGTTGATTATGAATCGGATGAGCAAAGCCGCTTTATCAGCCGGCCCCGGAAAACGGGGCGGCTATAAGGCGGTCTTTCATGAGAAAAAAGAATGTTAGGCATAAGGAGTAGAAAAATATGAATTTTGGCAGATGGAAGGGATTTGTCAACCGGTATATCGTAAATGCGGTGATCCTGGTAATTGCTTGGGGAGGAATGTTCCGGAGGTCTTTTAATTGCGATACGCTGGCGCATATGCTGAATACAGAGAAAGATATGGCTATTATGATGTCCCATGGAAGATATCTGGTGGCCTTGCAGGACTGGCTGCTTTACCAGGCGGGGCTGTCCACGACAACCCATACCGGGATAACAGCGATGGCGGAAGTGGTTCTGCTGGCATTGGCAGTCTGTATTCTGCAGCAGTGTTTTGAGGATAAGATCATAAAACCTTCCGGCATTTATGAGCAGTTGGCGTGGATATCCGTTTCTTCCTTGGTTTTTTCCAATGTGTTATTTGCGGAGTCCTTTATGTTCGGCGAGTGCGCCCTTATGTTCGGGATGGCATATTTGCTGGCAACTGTGGGGATTTGGGCGTTTACAAGAAAGAAATATCCGTTGGCGTTCCTGTTTTTCTTTCTTTCGACGATGGAGTACCAGGCAGCGGTCATCTATGCGGCGATCGTGCTTTCCGCGTGGATTTTCATAGACAGCGAGTGCAGGATTACAGCAAAGACAGTGGTCTTGGAAATAGTCTGCGGATTGCTCACGGTAGGATCAGGGGTATTGAATATTAAGAGTTTGAGCCTGCTGGCGAAGCTGGGGCTGGTAATGGAGGCGGGGCGGTCTGCCGATATCCGCAATCTTGGGGAAAAAGCGGCGGTATGCCTGCGGGATCTCGGGCAGATACTGGCAAACAGCAGGGGACTGCTCCCTAAACTATATCTGCCTCTCATTATGTTAGGCATTGCGGCCGGATTTGCAGTCTGGAAATTCTGGAAAGAGAAGAAATGGCATGCGATTGTCTATTATTTGCTGCTTGTCGCGGGAATGCTTGCCATGGTTTATATTTTATCCATGACGCAGTACGATACAAGGACGTATCCCAGATTTATCTGGACATTCTATGTGGTGCAGGCGATGCTTTTCCTGATTGCTTTCTGGCTTGCGTCGAAAAAAGGGAGAGAGGTTCTTTGCTATATATGCGGCTTTTATTTGCTGGTTCAAATTCTTTTTTGCAATATCATTGTTTCCAATCATATGGTAAGCAATACGCTGGATAAAACCTATGCCATGATGGTATATGAAAAAATTGTGGAATATGAAGAGGAAACAGGACAAGAAGTGAAAAAAATTGCTGTTGCCAACGATACCGATTGTCCTTTCAGTTATAATAATGTATATTATAAGACGGACCAGATCAATGAAAGGGCGTTGGGAACGGTATCGAATACGATGGTGAATATCGTGAGCGGGAGGAATTTTGAAAAAGTACCGATGGATGAGACTATATTCCAAACGTATTTTGGGGATCAGAACTGGGATTATTTTGATGCTTCTGAACAGTTGGTGATTATCGGGGATACGGCGTATTGGGTTATTTTTTAGGTAATTGGTTTTGGAACGGTTTTGAATAAACCGAAAAACAGAAATGGAGTAGAAAAATGCGGGCATTTTTAATTTTGGAAGACGGTACTGTATTGGAAGGAATACATATCGGCGCTGAAAAAGAAGTTATCAGCGAAATTGTTTTTAATACTTCCATGGCGGGTTATCCAGAAGTATTGACAGATCCGTCTTATGCGGGCCAGGCAGTCTGCATGACGTATCCACTGATTGGAAATTACGGGGTATGCAGAGAGGATATGGAATCGGCGAGACCATGGGTGGATGGGCTGATTGTAAGGGAATTGGCCCGAAGAGGAAGCAATTTCCGCAAGGACGTGGACTTGGAACAGTTCCTGGAGGAATATGATGTGCCGGGAATCGCCGGAATCGATACGAGGGCGCTGACAAAGATACTTCGTGAAAAAGGAACGATGAACGGTATGATCACAACGGATGAAGCATATTCCCTGGAACAGATACTTCCCCGGTTAAAGGAGTATACGACCGGCAAAGCAGTGGAAAAAGTGACGTGCGGGGAAAAATATGTGCGGAAAGGTTCCGGCAGAGGAAAAGGCGCGGGAAAGAAAGTGGCGCTGCTGGATCTTGGAGCAAAAGAAAATATAGCAGGATCGCTGACGAAGCGAGGCTGTGATGTGACAGTATATCCGGCGTTTGTTAAGGCGGAGGAAATATTGGCAGATGAGCCGGACGGCATTATGTTAAGCAACGGTCCCGGAGATCCGAAAGAATGTACATCGATTATAAAAGAAATAAGGAAAATATATGAGGCGGATATTCCGGTGTTTGCCATTTGCCTCGGACACCAACTGATGGCGCTGGCTACCGGGGCGGACACTTTTAAAATGAAGTATGGGCACCGGGGCGGAAATCATCCGGTGAAAGACCTGCGCACCGGAAGGGTATACATTTCTTCCCAGAACCACGGTTATGTGGTGGATATGGATAAGCTGGATCCGGATGTGGCAGTGCCGGCTTTTATCAATGTAAACGACGGTACCAATGAAGGTCTGGCTTATACGGGCAAAAAAATTTTTACGGTGCAGTTTCATCCGGAAGCCTGCCCGGGGCCGCAGGATTCGGCTTATTTATTTGACCGCTTTATAGAGATGTTAAACTGATGTGAGGAGAGGGAGAAAAGATGCCAAAAAATCCTAATGTAAAAAAAGTGCTGGTGATCGGGTCGGGGCCGATCGTGATCGGGCAGGCGGCGGAATTCGATTATGCGGGTACCCAGGCATGCCGTTCGCTGAAAGAAGAAGGAATCGAAGTGATATTGGTGAATTCTAACCCGGCTACGATCATGACTGACAGGGACATTGCGGATAAAGTGTATATAGAGCCTTTGACGGCAAAGGTTTTAGAGCAGATTATCGAAAAGGAAAAACCGGACAGCGTGCTTCCTACTTTGGGCGGCCAGGCGGGGCTGAATCTGGGCATGGAGCTGGCTGAATCCGGCTTTTTGGAAAAGCATAACGTCGTTCTTCTTGGAACCACTGCCAGAACGATCAAAAAGGCGGAAGACCGGCTGGAGTTTAAGGAGACGATGGAAAAGATCGGGGAACCCTGCGCGGCCTCCCTGGTGGTGGAGAGCGTGCAGGACGGGGTAGAGTTCGCTGGAAAGATCGGCTATCCGGTCGTGCTCCGTCCGGCTTATACGCTGGGCGGTTCCGGGGGCGGCATCGCCCATAACCGGATCGAACTGGAGGAGATCCTGGAGAACGGGCTGCGCCTTTCCCGGGTAGGACAGGTACTGGTGGAAAGATGCATCGCCGGATGGAAGGAAATCGAATATGAAGTGATGCGGGATGGCGCGGGCAACTGCATTACCGTCTGCAATATGGAAAACATCGATCCGGTGGGAGTCCATACCGGAGACAGCATCGTAGTGGCTCCTTCCCAGACGCTGATGGATAAGGAATACCAGATGCTAAGAAGCGCTGCATTGAATATTATCGATGAACTGGAAATCACGGGAGGCTGCAATGTGCAGTTCGCTTTGCATCCCGACAGCTTTGAGTATTGCGTTATAGAGGTCAATCCCAGGGTGAGCCGTTCTTCCGCCTTGGCCAGCAAGGCGACGGGATATCCCATCGCGAAGGTGGCGGCGAAAATTGCTTTGGGGTATACTTTGGATGAGATTAAAAATGCGATTACGGGCAAGACTTACGCCAGCTTTGAACCGACGCTGGATTATTGCGTGGTGAAAATCCCCAGGCTGCCTTTTGATAAATTTATTACGGCCAAGAGGACGCTGACGACGCAGATGAAGGCTACGGGGGAAGTCATGAGCATATGCACCAGCTTTGAAGGCGCGCTCATGAAAGCAATCCGTTCCCTGGAACAGCATGTGGACTGCCTGCTCAGTTATGATTTTTCGGATTTGTCTGTAGAAGAACTGCTGGACCGGATGAAAAAGGTGGATGACCAGAGGATCTATGTGATTGCCGAAGCGTTGCGAAAAGGTGTCGATTATGATGCGATACATGATATTACAAAGATTGACAACTGGTTCATTGATAAAATAGCGATAATTGTGGAAATGGAAAATGCTCTGAGAAAGGAACCTCTTACCATAGAGCTTCTGAAGGAAGCAAAGCGTATGGAATTTCCTGATTCGGTTATTGCAAGGCTGACAGGGCTGCCGGAGGAAAAAATTAAAGAAATGCGTTACGAAAACGGCATTACGGCAGTGTTTAAGATGGTAGATACTTGTGCTGCAGAATTTGAAGCGGCGACTCCTTACTATTATTCCTGCTTTGGCGGCGAGAATGAGGCCGTGGAAACACATCCGCCAAAAAAAGTGCTGGTGCTTGGTTCCGGCCCGATCCGCATCGGCCAAGGCATCGAATTCGACTATTGCTCCGTACATGCCACTTGGGCATTTGCGAAAGCGGGTTATGAAACGGTGATTGTCAATAATAATCCGGAAACGGTCAGCACCGATTTTGATATCGCGGACAAGCTCTATTTTGAACCATTGACGCCGGAGGACGTAGAGAACATTGTCAATATAGAAAAACCGGATGGCGCGGTCGTGCAGTTTGGCGGGCAGACGGCGATCAAGCTGACGGAAAGCCTGATGAAAATGGGCGTTCCTATCCTTGGAACGAGCGCGGAAAATGTGGATGCGGCCGAGGATCGGGAATTATTCGATAAAATTTTGGAAGACTGTGGAATTCCAAGACCTTCGGGCGGAACGGTATATACGGCGGAGGAAGCGAAGAAAGTGGCCGGCCAGTTAGGATACCCGGTATTGGTAAGACCCTCCTATGTCCTGGGCGGACAGGGCATGCAGATCGCTATTTCCGATGAGGAAGTGGAGGAATTTATGGCGATTATCAACCGGATCGCCCAAGACCACCCGATTCTGGTGGACAAGTATCTGCAGGGAAAGGAAATCGAGGTGGATGCGGTCTGCGATGGAACGGATATACTTATTCCAGGTATTATGGAACATATAGAAAGAGCCGGGGTTCATTCCGGCGACAGCATATCGGTATATCCGGCGCAGAGCATCGGTAAAAAGGTAAAGGCCGTCATTGCGGAATATACGGAGAAGCTGGCAAAAGCCCTTCATGTGATCGGATTAATTAATATTCAGTTTATTGTTGTGGGCGAAGAAGTGTATGTCATCGAGGTCAATCCCCGTTCTTCCCGTACAGTGCCTTATATCAGCAAGGTAACGGGAATTCCCATCGTGGATCTGGCGGCCCAGGTCATTATGGGAAAAGCAATAAGGGAACTGGGATATGAGCCGGGGCTGCAAAAGGAATCGGAATATGTGGCGATCAAGATGCCGGTATTTTCTTTTGAAAAAATACGGGGGGCAGAGATCAGCCTGGGGCCGGAAATGAAATCCACCGGAGAATGCCTCGGAATTTCCAGAACCTTTTATGAAGCTTTGTATAAAGCTTTTCTCGGGGCAGGGATTCATCTGCCCAAATACCGGCGGATGATTATTACGGTAAAGGATGCAGATAAAGGGGAGGCGATTGAGATCGGCAGACGTTTTGAAAAGCTGGGATATAAGATCTATGCTACCCGGAGTACGGCAAACGCTTTGAAGGAAGCGGGAGTCAAGGCGCGTCAGGTCAATAAGATCCAGCAGGAATCGCCTACCGTGATGGATCTGATCCTGGGACATGAGATCGATCTGGTAATCGACACGCCCACCCAGGGGAGGGATAAATCAAGAGACGGCTTTTTAATCCGACGCACCGCGATTGAAACCGGCGTAAACTGCTTAACATCCCTGGATACGGCAAGGGCGCTTGCGACCAGCCTGGAACATATCGGGGAGGAAGAGAGGCTGACGCTGGTGGATATCGCATCTTTGTAAAGAAATTTAATTTGTGGTAAAAACGATGGAAAATGGGAAAAATTATGCAAAAGAGCTGGACAAAATCATTGACAGACTGGAAAAGGCGGAGAAGGGGAACGGGAAGCCGCTGCCTTCGGATGTTTCAAAAGCCCGGCTGCCGGGAAGAAAGCTTCTTCTCCACAGCTGCTGCGCGCCTTGCAGCAGTTATGTATTGGAATATCTGAGGGAATATTTTGATATTACCGTATTTTATTATAACCCCAATATTACGGAAGACGGGGAATATAAAAAAAGAGTGGAAGAGCAGAAGCGGCTGATCGGCGAATATAACCGCATGGCGAAAGCCCGCCGGATAGAAATCATAGAAGGGGATTATGAACCGGATTGTTTTTATGAAGTGGCAAAAGGCCTGGAAAAATGCCCGGAAGGCGGGGAGCGCTGCTTTAGGTGCTATGAATTACGGTTGAGAAAGACGGCAGAACTGGCGGAAGAAAAGAAATTTGACTGTTTTACTACGACTTTGACGATAAGCCCTTTGAAAAATGCGAAGAAGCTGAATGAGATCGGAGAAAAGCTGGAAAGGGAATACGGTGTTTTTTTCCTGCCTTCGGATTTTAAGAAAAAGAACGGTTATAAAAGGTCCATCGAGCTGTCGGCGCAGTTCGGACTCTACCGGCAGGATTATTGCGGGTGTGTATATTCCAAAAGGGAAAGAGAGGAAAAAAGAGAGAGATGAAAAAGTTTCTGGATGTGATATCGGAAGAAATGAAAAGTGCATTCCAACGGGCGGGATACGATGGGGAGCTTGGGAAAGTGACTCCGTCAAACAGGCCTGATTTGTGCGAATATCAATGCAATGGGGCGATGGCGGGAGCAAAACGTTATAAAAAAGCCCCCATTATGATTGCTCAGGAAGTAAGCATGGAATTGGAGGGCAGCCAGGTATTCGAGTCGGTAAGCGCAGTGAATCCCGGTTTTTTAAATTTGAAGCTGAGTCCTGTTTTCTTGGCGGATTATTTAAGAGAAATGGCGGAAAAGCCAAAATTCGGACTGGAGGCTCCTGAAAAAGCAAAGAAAATTTTGATCGATTACGGCGGGCCGAATGTGGCGAAGCCTTTGCATGTGGGGCATTTGCGCTCGGCGATTATTGGAGAGAGCATTAAAAGAATAGCAAGATTTGCAGGGCATGAAGTGATCGGCGATATCCATCTGGGAGACTGGGGGCTGCAGATGGGGCTGATTATCACGGAACTGCAGGAAAGGGAGCCTGGGCTGGTATATTTTGACGACAGTTTTACCGGAGATTATCCGGAGGAAGCGCCTTTTACGATTGCCGAACTGGAAGAAATCTATCCCGCTGCCAGCGCAAAATCCAAGGAGGACAATGCTTATAAAGAAAAAGCGATGGATGCCACCTATAAGCTGCAAAACGGCGTCAGAGGATATAGGGCGCTGTGGAATCATATTATCCGTGTGTCGGTGGCGGATTTGAAAAAAAATTATGAAAGGCTGAATGTGGAATTCGATTTGTGGAAGGGAGAATCCGATGTCCATGACCTGATCCCCCAAATGGTAGAGGAGATGAAAGCGGGAGGCTATGCTTACTTGAGCGAGGGCGCGCTGGTAGTGGATGTGAAGGAAGAAACCGATACGAAGGAAGTGCCGCCCTGCATGATTTTAAAATCCGATGGTGCTTCCCTGTATAATACGACGGATCTGGCGACCATTAAGGAACGGATGGAAAAAATCGGGCCGGATGAAATTATTTATGTGGTGGATAAGCGGCAAGAGCTTTATTTTGAACAGGTTTTCCGATGCGCCCGCAAGACAGGGCTGGTAAAGCCGGAAACGAAGTTGAAATACCTTGGTTTCGGCACGATGAACGGTAAGGACGGAAAGCCTTTCAAGACAAGGGAGGGCGGTGTAATGCGGCTGGAATCCCTGCTTTCGGAGATCGACGAAGTCATGTATGGAAAGATTATCCAGAATCGTTCCGTACCAGAAGAAGAGGCAAAGGAGACTGCCCGGGTGGTCGCGCTGTCGGCTGTAAAATATGGGGATCTTTCCAACCAGGCATCCAAGGATTATATTTTTGACATCGACAGGTTTACCTCTTCGGAGGGCGATACAGGACCATATATTCTGTATACGCTGGTACGCATTAAATCGATTCTTTCTAAATATGCGGAGGCAGGAGGGGCAGCGGAAGCTCCGGCATTGCGGCCGGCAGAAGGAAGCCCGGAGAAGTCTCTTATGCTGGAATTGGCAGGATTTCTTGGCATGATGGAAAATGCATATGAAGAAACCGCGCCTCATAAGGTATGCGCATATATTTATGATATCGCTAATGCGTTCAATCATTTTTATCACGAAACAAAAATATTGGCAGAAGAGGATGCGGCGAAAAAAGAAGGCTGGATCGCGCTTCTGATGCTGACGAAAAATGTATTGGAAACATGCATTGACCTGCTGGGTTTTTCGGCTCCGGAGCGGATGTAAGAAATCCTTCGGGCAGGATATAAAATTAAATGAAAAAATTGAAAAAATTTAAAAAAAATATTGACAAGTCTTGGAATATAATTGTATAATAGCAGAGCGGGTTGCGGAAGCGACTTGTCAATATGGGATCTTAGCTCAGCTGGGAGAGCATCTGCCTTACAAGCAGAGGGTCATAGGTTCGAGCCCTATAGGTCCCATCCTTTATCGGCTTTGCCGGTAAAGGTTCATATGGCGAGATAGCTCAGCTGGCTAGAGCATACGGTTCATACCCGTAGTGTCGAGGGTTCAAGTCCCCCTCTCGCTATTCAATAGAAGTCCAGAAACCTTGTAAATACAAGTATTCTGGGCTTTTATATTTTGCATGCCATCTGGGAGAATACAAATGATGTCGATAGAAATAACAAGTGTGGCAGACATGATCCATGAGATAACGAAATTAGTGAAAAAGTACAATGAGTTACTGTGGTATCGAGGGCATTCCGTTATGGACTGGGAACTGGTTCCTTCCGTACAAAGGGGTAATTTTAAAAATGAAAAGGTGGAACAGTATTTGGTCAATGATTTTTTTATGAGAGCCAGCATATCTATGAAAAGCCGTCCGGATGAATATATAACGGGATGGATGACGCTCATGCAACATTATGGCCTTCCAACGAGACTTTTAGATTGGTCAGCGTCGCCGCTAGTTGCGTTGTTTTTTGCAACCAATGATTATAAAAAATATGAATATGATAATGGATGTATATGGATATTAAGACCGGGAAGACTGAATGAATTAGAAGGATTTGATTCCTATATTTATCCGATGGATAAGCAAAGGGTAATCGATATGCTTCGTCCTGCTTTTCATGCGCATCAGGTAAATAAAAAGGTGAAAAACAAGATTATTGCGTGCCGTCCTGTTGAGTATGATATGAGAGTATATACGCAGCAATCCGCTTTTACTATCCACAATACGAAGAGAAGGATAGAAGATATGAAAAAATCAGATGTTTTATTCCAATTGATCATTCCTGCAAGCTGTAAAAAGAATATTTTGATGGAATTGAAAATATTAGGAATTACTCTTAGTAATATTTATCCTGATGCGGAACATATAGCGCAGGAATTGAAGGATTTTTATGAGTAATCATTTGGGAAAGCCGAAAGAAATTTTAGGGGAGATATAAAAAAGTATTGCAATTTTCAAACCCATGTTTTAGAATAACAGCGAAGGATCGTTGGAATATAATAAAAAATAGAGGCTGTGAAGGTGTATATAAGGCAGGGCATGTCTTATAGCAGAATTGCATTTTCTTTCAGAGAGAGGGAGTCGTCGGCTGAAAGCTTCCTTAAGTTCAGGTGCAGTTTGAAATTCCCACCGGAGCTTCCCGCAGGAACGCGTAAGTAATGAAGCAAGTAAGGCGGGGCGTGGCCGCGCGTTAAGCGGAGAGAGCGTCTGCCGTTTTGCGGCGGGAAGATGGGTGGTACCGCGGAATTTTCGTCCCTGACATTGTGCTATATAGCGCAATGCCAGGGATTTTGTTACAATAAGCTGGCTCGCGGAGCGTGACAGCGTTTGTTGCAATAAGCTGGCTTGCAAAGCATGCCGGCGTTTGATGCACAGCCCGGTTGTCCGGCAATGAGATAGAAATAATGAAAAGGAAAGGAAAAGCAGATGAAAGAAAAATTAGCGCAGATCAAAGCGGAAGCATTAAAACAAATTGAGGCCAGCGAACAGCTGGAACGGCTGAACGAAATACGCGTCAATTATCTTGGGAAAAAGGGACAGCTTACCGCAGTACTGAAAGGAATGAAAGACGTAGCGCCGGAGGACAGGCCGAAGATCGGTCAGATGGTGAACGAAACAAGGGAAGAAATCGAGAAAGTGTTAGAGGCTTCGAGAGTAAAAATGGAACGGGCGCTCAGGGAAGCCCGGATGAAAGCGGAGGTAATCGACGTTACCCTTCCGGCAAAAAAGAATAACGTGGGACACCGCCATCCGAATACGATTGCGCTGGAGGAAGTAGAGAGGATCTTTGTCGGCATGGGCTACGAGGTGGTAGAAGGGCCTGAGGTGGAAAAGGATTATTATAACTTTGAGGCGTTGAATATACCGGATGGGCATCCGGCGAAAGATGAACAGGACACTTTTTATATTTCGGGCGATATCCTTCTTCGGACGCAGACTTCTTCTACACAGGTGCATGAAATGGAAAAAGGAAAGCTTCCTATTCGAATGATCGCGCCGGGCAGGGTATTTCGCTCCGACGAAGTGGATGCCACCCATTCGCCCTCCTTCCATCAGATCGAGGGACTGGTGATCGACAAAAATATCACATTTGCGGATTTGAAAGGTACGCTGGCGGAATTTGCCAGAGAACTGTTCGGGGATAAGACAAAAGTGAAGTTCCGCCCCCATCATTTCCCATTTACGGAACCGAGCGCGGAAGTGGATGTTTCCTGCTTTAAATGCGGCGGAAGCGGCTGCAGGTTCTGCAAGGGATCCGGCTGGATCGAAATATTAGGCTGCGGCATGGTACACCCTCATGTATTGGAAATGAGCGGAATCGATCCGGAGGAGTATACGGGTTTTGCTTTTGGGGTAGGACTGGAGAGAATTGCTCTTTTAAAATATGAAATCGACGATATGCGGCTGCTTTATGAAAATGATATCCGCTTCTTAAAACAGTTTTAGCACAAAGAAAGGAATGGTTGAAGAAAATGAATACAGCATTATCATGGATTAAAGCATATGTGCCGGAGCTGGAATGCACGGATCAGGAATACTGCGATGCGATGACATTGTCCGGAACGAAAGTGGAAGGTTATGAAAGACTGGACAAAAATCTGGAAAAGATAGTAGTAGGGCAGATCGAAAAGATTGAAAGGCACCCCGATGCGGATAAGCTGATTGTGTGCCAGGTCAATATCGGCGCGGAAACGATTCAGATTGTGACAGGCGCGCCTAACGTAAAAGAAGGAGACAAGGTGCCGGTAGTCGTGGACGGCGGAAAAGTAGCGGGCGGACATGACGGGGGGCCGCTGCCGGAAGAAGGGATCGCGATCAAGGCCGGGAAGCTTCGGGGGGTTCCTTCCAACGGAATGATGTGTTCCATTGAAGAATTGGGGAGTACAAGGGAAATGTATCCCGAAGCGCCGGAAAACGGTATATACATTTTCGGAGAAGATGCCGAAGTGGGAAGCGATGCCGTGGAAGCGCTGGGGCTGAAAGATACGGTGTTTGAATATGAGATCACTTCGAACAGGGTGGACTGCTACAGTGTGCTGGGGATCGCCAGGGAGGCGGCGGCCACGTTCCGCAAGCCGTTTTGCGCGCCGGAAGTAATGGTACAGGAAAACGGGGAAAAAGTGGAGGATTATATTTCCGTAGAAGTAAAGGATGCGGATTTGTGTCCGCGATATACGGCAAGGGTATGTACGAATATTAAGATTGCGCCGTCTCCGAAATGGATGCAGAGGCGGTTGGCGGCCAGCGGTATCAGGCCGATCAACAATCTGGTGGATATTACGAATTATGTGATGGAGGAGTACGGCCAGCCCATGCATGCCTACGATCTGGATCAGATCGCAGGGCATAAGATCATTGTCCGCCGCGCCAAGGACGGCGATGAATTCCAGACGCTGGACGGCCAGGTTCGGAAACTGGACTCGGAAGTTCTGATGATCTGCGATGCGGAAAAAGAAATCGGCATTGCGGGCATTATGGGCGGTGAAAATTCCAAGATTACGGACGACGTAAAAACAGTTTTATTCGAAGCGGCGACTTTCAATGGTACGAATATCCGAAAATCTGCGAAAAGGATCGGGCTGCGCACCGACGCTTCGGGCAAGTTTGAAAAGGGTCTGGATCCCCGCAATGCGGAGGCGGCGATCAACCGTGCCTGCCAGCTGATCCAGGAGCTGGGCTGCGGCGAAGTGGTGGGAGGTATTGCCGATGTGTGCCAGCCGATGAAAGAGCCGGTAAAAATCAAGTTTGACGCGAAGAAGGTAAACGGGCTGCTTGGAACAGAGATTTCTGAGGAAGAAATGCTTGGCATTTTCCGCATGATCGAGTTAAAGTATGACGAGGAGACACAGATGCTGGAAATTCCCAGCTTCCGCCAGGACTTGCTGGGAGCGGCGGATATTGCAGAGGAAGTGGCGAGGTTTTATGGATACGATAAGATACCGGTTTCTCTGCCCAATGGAGAAGCGACGACCGGAAAGCTTTCCTTTAAATTAAGGATCGAGCAAAAGGCGAGGGATATCGCTGAGTATTGCGGATTTTCACAGGGAATGTGCTACTCTTTTGAGAGTCCCAAAGTATTCGATAAGCTGTTGATCCCGGAAGGGGACGCGCTGCGCAGGGCGATTACGATTGCCAATCCGTTAGGGGAAGATTTCTCTATTATGAGGACGGTTTCTTTAAACGGAATGTTAAACAGTCTTGCGACCAATTATAATAGAAGAAATAAAGAGGTACGGCTTTATGAATTGGGGAATATTTATATCGCGGATGAGCTTCCATTGACGAAGCTGCCGGAAGAAAGGGTGCAGTTTACCCTTGGCATGTACGGGGAAGGGGATTTTTATTCCATGAAGGGCGTAGTAGAGGAATTCTTTGATTGCATTGGAATGAAGAAAAAGGCCGTTTACGACCCTGCGTCCATTAAACCGTTTTTGCATCCGGGAAGACAGGCGGACATCGTTTACGAGGGAAAAAAGGTGGGCTATCTTGGGGAGGTTCATCCGGAAGTATGCGATAATTATGGTATCGGAACAAAAGTATATGTGGCGGTACTGGATATGCCGGAAGTGATTCCGTTCGCCACTTTTGACAGAAAGTACGAGGGGATCGCAAAATACCCCGCCGTATCCCGCGATATCAGCATGGTTGTGCCAAAAGATATTTTAGCGGGGCAGATAGAGGCTGTTATTGCCCAGCGCGGCGGAAAAATATTGGAGGGTTATCAGTTATTCGATATTTATGAGGGAGCGCAGATCAAACAAGGATTCAAGTCGATGGCGTATTCCATTACCTTCCGTGCGAAGGACAGGACGCTGGAAGAGAGCGATATTACGTCAGTCATGAAAAAGGTTTTAAACGGGCTGGAAGGCTTGGGGATCGAGCTTCGCCAGTAAGAGCCAAAGGAAAAGATATCAGGATTAGAAAGGAAAGAAGAAGATGGAAAAGAAAAATGTATGGGAGACCTATGATGAAAGCCAGCTCCAGGAATTGGAAAGACACGCAAAAGAATATATGGATTTTCTGGATAACGGCAAGACAGAGAGGGAGTGCATAGATCTGATCGTCAATAAGATCGAACAGGAGGGATACCGGGAACTCCAGATGCTGGTTAAGGAGAACCGGCCCTTGAAAAAGGGGGATAAGGTCTATGCGGTGTGGATGAATAAATCTATTGTTATGTTCCAGATAGGGGAAAAACCGATGGAAGAAGGCATGAACATTTTGGGGGCCCATATCGATTCCCCTAGGCTGGATGTGAAACAGAATCCCATGTATGAGGAAGGAGGGTTTGCCTATCTGGACACTCATTACTATGGAGGCGTAAAAAAATACCAGTGGGTGACGATTCCTCTGGCGATCCATGGCGTGGTGATGAAAAAGGATGGCACGACCGTAGAAATCAACGTCGGCGATAATGAAGACGATCCGGTATTTTTTGTTTCGGACCTTCTCATTCATTTGGCAGCGGAACAGCTGGAGAAAAAGGCATCCAAGGTGATCGAAGGAGAAGCGCTGGATATTATTATCGGCAATAAGCCTCTTGCCATAGATAAGGATTCCGCTGATGAGAAAGACAAGAAGGATGCCAAAGAGGCAGTGAAAAAAGGCATACTCTCCATTTTGAAGGAAACTTATGATATCGAAGAGGAAGATTTTATTTCTGCGGAGCTGGAGGTAGTGCCGGCAGGCAGGGCGAGAGAGGCCGGTTTTGACAGGAGCATGATCCTCGCCTATGGACAGGATGACAGAGTCTGCGCGTTCTCTTCCTTAAAAGCAATGCTGGAGACAGAAGAGGTGGAGAGGACGGCCTGCTGCATTCTGGTGGATAAGGAAGAGATCGGAAGCGTAGGGGCGACCGGTATGGAGTCCAAGTTCTTTGAAAATATGGTGGCGGAAGTGATGAACCTTGCCGGGGAATACAGCGAGTTGAAGCTGCGCCGGTGCCTGGCTTCTTCCAGCATGCTTTCTTCCGATGTGAGCAGTGCCTTTGATCCCTCCTTCGCGGCCAGCTTTGACAAGAAAAACGTGGCTTATCTCGGAAACGGCATGGTGTTTAATAAGTTTACCGGATCTAGGGGGAAAGCAGGTTCCAACGATGCAAACGCGGAATATATGGGACATATCCGGGATATTTTTGATAAGGAAAAGGTGCATTTCCAGACGGCCGAGCTGGGCAGGGTAGACCTGGGGGGAGGAGGAACCATCGCTTATATACTGGCGCTTTATGGGATGAACGTGATCGACAGCGGGGTTGCCGTATTGAACATGCATGCGCCATGGGAGGCTACGAGCAAAGCCGATGTTTATGAAGCGAAGAGAGGTTACCAGGCATTTTTGAAGAGAGCAGAGAAAATATAATGAAAGAATGGAAAAAATCCGATTTTTATTTTGATCTGCCTGAGGAATTGATCGCCCAGGATCCGCTGGAAGACCGCTCCGCTTCCAGAATGCTTGTACTGGATAAGAAGACAGGAGAAAGAGAGCATCATTTTTTCCGCGAAATAACGGATTATTTAGCGCCGGGCGATTGCCTGGTGCTGAATAATACGAAAGTGATCCCGGCCCGGCTGACGGGCATCAAGGAAACGACCGGGGCGGCGGTGGAGCTGCTTTTGTTAAAGCGCCGGGAAAAGGATGTATGGGAGACGCTGGTAAAGCCGGGAAAAAAAGCAAGGCCCGGAACAGTGATTTGTTTTGGGGACGGTATTCTGAAAGGGGAGATTCTGGAAGTGGTGGAGGAGGGAAACCGCCTGGTGCGGTTTTCTTATCAGGGGATATTTGAAGAAGTGCTGGACCGGCTGGGCGAGATGCCTTTGCCGCCTTATATTACCCATAAGCTGGAAGACAAAAACCGATACCAGACCGTTTATGCCAGATACGAAGGCTCGGCGGCGGCGCCTACGGCAGGCCTTCATTTTACCGGGGAGCTTTTGAAAAAAATAGAGGAAAAAGGCGTGGATATTGCCTATGTGACCCTGCATGTGGGGCTTGGCACTTTCCGTCCGGTAAAGGCGGAGAATATATTGGAACATCATATGCATTCCGAATCTTACCATGTGCCGGAAGAGGCGGCGGAAAAGATCAACCGGGCCAAAAGTGAGGGAAAAAGAGTGATCTGCGTGGGAACGACCAGCTGCAGGACGGTGGAAAGCGCTGCGGACAAAAGCGGCATGTTAAAGGAATGCAGCGGCGATACCGATATTTTTATTTATCCGGGGTATCGTTTTAAGGTCATGGATGCATTGATTACAAATTTCCATTTGCCGGAATCAACGCTGGTCATGCTTGTTTCCGCATTGGCGGGAAGGGAGAATGTTCTCGATGCCTACAGGGAGGCGGTAGAGGAAAAATACCGCTTTTTTAGTTTTGGTGATTGCATGTTCGTTCGATAAAAATTCGTTTAGTATGCACATAGTATGTTGACGATATAAAGCAGTTTGTATATAATGAATAATAATGATGAAGTGTTATGCATTATATATAAAAGTGGAGGCGCAGAACTTGGCCTGAATATGACTACAGCAGTAAATATGTTCTTAAAGCAGACAATTCGTGAAAATGGCATACCTTTTTCTTTAAAGCTGAATACGCCAAATGAAATAACAAGGGCGGCTATAGCAGAGGGAAGGCAGATTGCTGCTGATTCAAATGTAAAAGGATATAAGAGCCTCAGTGATTTGAAGGAGGCTCTGGATGAAATATGAAGTTAAATTCACCGGTCAGTTTAAGCGAGACTTGAAATTAGCGAAAAAACAAGGGAAAGATGTTGATAAGCTTTTCGATGTGATCAGCACGATCGCAGAAGGCAAAAAATTGGATAAAAAATATCGTGACCATAATTTGAGTGGTGCTTATGCCGGATGCAGGGAATGCCATGTGGAGCCGGATTGGTTGCTGGTATATGAAGTGATGGATAACGTTTTAGTATTGATGGTTTACCGTGTTGGTACGCATTCGGATCTGTTTTAATTTTGTTCAAAAAAATAGAATGTTTCCGACAGAATCCTTTACAAAATATAAATAATGTTATATTCTTATTAGTAAGAGCGTTTAATAAGGCGGGTATCTGCCGCTTTATTGCGAGGGGAAAGATTTTACCATTAAGAGGAGTGTCAAGGGGTCATGGAAGAGCGTAGGAGAGCGAGAAGAATGAAGCTGGAATCCACGATAACGGTGAGCAGGATCGACAGCGGCATGGATGAGGAGGTTACGATTGAAATCAAGGACATCTCTAAATCAGGAATTGGTTTCTTTTGCACGGAAATGCTGGAAGTCGGTTCGATCTATCAGTCGTCGATTATCATCTGGACCAAAGAAAAAATTCCCGTTTTGCTGAAGATTGTAAGGGAAGTGGATCACGGAGAGAAGAAGTTTTACGGTGCGGAATTTATGGGATTATCCGAAATTGATATGTTCCGTATTTCAGTATATGAAGAACTGGAAAGATCGGAAATGATGTAAACAAACGCTGTTGCGCTCCGCAAACCAGCTTATTGCAACAAACGCTGTCGCGCTCCGCGAGCCAGCTTATTGTAATAAAAAAGCCTGCCGGAAGGGAATATGCTTCCGGCAGTTTTTTTTATGCGCAGGGGCGCACAGATGAAATTGTTGCTTATGCAACGCACAGGCCGTGCGGCGAGTAGGGGAAGATAAATCTCCCCTACTCGATTTTGGATAAAGACCGAAGGTCGGAATAAAAATCCGGATAACTGATGGATACGCATTCGCTGCCTTTAACCGTAGTTTCCCCTTCGGCAATGAGGGAAGCGACAGCGAAGCTCATGGCGATTCTATGATCGGCAAAGGAGTCAATGACAGCGCCTGACAAGGGCAGTTCGGAGGAGCCTTTTCCTTCGATGACCATGCCGTCTTCTGTTCCGGTGATGGAACATCCCATGGCGGAGAGGTTTTGAACCATGGCATCGATGCGGTTGGATTCCTTGACTTTTAGTTCCGCCGCATCCCGGATGATCGTAGTTCCGCTGGCGGCGGCGGCCATAACAGCGACAATGGGAAGCTCGTCGATCAGGGTAGGAATCATATCTCCTTCGATCACGGTGCCGTGAAGCGGGCTGTAGACGATGTGCAGATCCGCAGTGGGTTCTCCTTCCCGGCTTTCATTGAGCAGGGAAATATGGCCGCCCATCGCTTTCGCCGCTTCTAGGATACCGCTCCGGGTAGGATTAATCCCTACGTTGCGGATGAGGATGTCCGAGCCGGGAACAAGAAGTCCTGCGGCAATGAAATAGGCGGCGGAGGAAATATCCCCCGGAACATGGATCTTCTGGCCAGTAAGACGGGGACGGGGGGTGATAACGGTGGTAGTGCCTTCGGAACGGATATGCGCGCCAAAAGTACCCAGCATCAGTTCCGAATGGTTACGGCTTAAAACCGGTTCGGTGACGGCGGTTTCGCCCTCCGCATACAGTCCGGCAAGCAATATGGCGGATTTTACCTGGGCGGAAGCCACTTTGGAACGATAGTGGATTCCGTGCAACGGCGCGCCCTTTATTTGCAGCGGCGCGCATCCGTTACCGTTCAGGCTTTCTATATGGGCTCCCATCATGGAAAGGGGTTCGATGATCCGTTTCATCGGGCGTTTTTGTATGGAAGCGTCTCCGGTAAGCGTCGTGTGAAACGGCTGGGCAGAAAGAATACCGGAAATAAGCCGGGCAGTAGTGCCGCTGTTCCCTGCGTCCAGAATGCCGGAAGGAGCGGAAAGGCCGTCCAGCCCTTTGCCGTATATGGTAACGGCGCTGCCTTGGTTTTCGATATCGATACCGAGGCGGCGGAAGCAGCCGATGGTGGACAGACAGTCCGCCCCCTGAAGAAAATTGGTAATTTCGGTTTTCCCTTCGGCCAGCGCGCCGAACATCACGGCGCGGTGGGAGATGGATTTATCGCCGGGAACGGTAACTTCCCCTTTCAGGCATTTGGCATTGTGGAATTTCATGGATAACCTCCGTTCTATTTTTTTGCATAAATTATATATCCCCGGCTTTGCAGGATTTGGGATGCGGTTGCAATATCCTTTTCTTCATAGAATTCAATACGCAAAGCTCCTTCTTCCAGTTCCCGGTTGTGGGCGATGCCGATATTTTTAATACTGATATTGTTTAAAGCGAGCATAGTTGCGATAGAGGCCAGCGCGCCGGTTTCGTCCGCGATGTCAATGGTAATGGAGTAGGATTTTTTGATCGGCCCGCTGGAGGCTTCGATAAAAGAATCCCGGTACATGCGGGCGTTATTGAAAAAGTCGTATAATATGCGGGCGTCCTGTCCGCAGAGCTTGTCCCTGATATCGGATAACCCTTCGATGTAATGATCCAGCAGATGGATGATGTTATCCGTATTGGTCAGGCAAATCTGCTGCCACATATCGGGGGAAGAGGAAGCGATCCGGGTAATATCCTTAAAACCTCCGGCGGCAATCATTTTCATCGTACCTTCTTCAGAGTCGCTTTCTCTGACCAGATGGACGAGGGAAGAAGCGATAATATGGGGAATATGGCTGACGGCCGCCGTAACATAATCGTGTTGTTTGGCATCCAGGACAAGAGGGATAGCGCCCATGGAAGTTACCAGATCCTGGTAAGCCTGTAATTGGTCCGGGCGCGTTTTGCCCGTGGGTGTCAGGATATAGTAGGCATTTTCCAGAAGGCGGGCCTTGGAATTCGCATATCCATAACGTTCGCTTCCGGCCATGGGATGGCCCCCGATAAACTGTCCGTCCAGCCCAAGAGTCTCGATACGTTCGTGGATGCCTGATTTTACGCTTCCCACATCGGTAAGGATGCAGGAAGGGGAAAGAAACTGCTTCAAGGCTGTCAGGTTTTCCGTGTTGCAGGATACCGGAGCGCATAGGAAAATATAGTCGCATGCGGAAAAAGAAGCATCGATCACGGAGACAGCCTGGCTGGCGATGCCGTCGCTTTTAGCCCGTATTAAAGTATTTTCATCGATATCATATACCGTAATCCAAAGATCCGGCATAGAAGCCCTGAGCGCCCTGGCGATGGAGCCTCCGATCAGCCCAAGGCCGATAAATCCTATATTTAATGCATTCATAGTTTATTCCTCAAAACGTTGGAAACTGCGTCCGGCAAGAGAGCAGAAAGGTTCCAGTTCCTTTGTCAGCCGGTCGAATTTTTGGAAAGTAAGCGACTGAGGGCCGTCGGAAAGGGCGCAGGCCGGGTTGTCATGGACTTCGATCATCAATCCGTCCGCTCCGCAGGCGATCGCGGCTTTTGCCATGGGGGCTACATACTTATAAGAGCCGGTGGAATGGGAAGGGTCTGCGATGACCGGGAGATGCGTCTTTTCCTTAAGAACGGGGACGGCGCTCAGATCGAGCGTATTTCTGGTGGCCGTTTCAAAAGTACGGATGCCCCTCTCGCACAATACCACGTTAGGGTTTCCCTCGGCAATAATATATTCGGCGGCGTTCAGCCATTCGTCAATCGTAGCGCACAGCCCTCTCTTTAAAAGGACAGGGAGGCCGGAACGGCCGGCTTCTTTTAAAAGGATGAAATTCTGCATGTTTCTTGCGCCGATCTGGATCATATCCACATATTTGACAGCAGCGTCGATCGCCTCTTGGCATACGACTTCGCAAATGGTTGCAAGTCCGGTTTCCCTGCCGGCTGCCTGCATGTAACGAAGCCCTTCTTCTTCGAGTCCCTGGAAGGAGTAAGGGGAGGTTCTTGGTTTATAGGCTCCTCCGCGCAGGATGGAAGCGCCGGATTTTTTTACGGCGCGGGCGATGCTCATCAACTGTTCTTCCGATTCCACGGCGCAAGGACCGGCCATAATGGATATGGCCCCAGGGCCGATCCAAGTATTGCCTACCCGGATGCTGGAAGGTTCGGGGTGAAATTTGCGGTTGGCAAGTTTATAAGTTTCCGTGACAGGAACGATCCGGTCCACATCTTTGAAACTGATAAGGTTTTCGGTAGGAAGCTTGGTTTTATCGCCGACGATACCGATAATGGTAACTTCTTCCCCGGCGGAAAGGTGGGTGGACAGTCCGTTATTTTCAATATAGGATACCACGGAATCGATGCTTTTTTGCGCGGCATTGGGTTTCATTACAATAATCATGGCTTTGCTCCGTTTCTGTTTTCATTTTGTTGGATTATGTGCGCTTGGCACATGGACAATATATCACTTCAACGCGTGAAAGTCAATAAAGTAACAAATTTACTGTTCAAATTGTTTTATTTTGCTTGTAATATGCGGGCAGTTTTAGTAAAATATACACATGGGAGTAAAAAGGCAGTGGAAAATTCTATTACCGCCTCGTCAAAATGCCCCAAAATAGCAAAAATCGGAGGAATTTATATGAATGTTTATACGACTGACAAGATTAGGAACGTAGTATTGCTCGGCCACGGCGGGAGCGGGAAGACCAGTCTGGTAGAAGCAATGGCGTATTTAGCCGGAATTACTTCCAGGATGGGCAAGGTATCCGACGGCAATACGGTAAGCGATTTTGGAAAAGAAGAGCAGAAGAGACAGATTTCCATTTCTACGTCGGTGGTACCGATCGAATGGGAAGGGATTAAGATAAATATTTTGGATACCCCCGGATTTTTTGATTTCGTAGGAGAAGTGGAAGAGGCGGTCAGCGCGGCGGATGCCGCGATCATTGTTGTTTCCGGGAAAGCCGGCGTGGAAGTGGGAACGGAAAAGGCATGGGAGATCTGTGAAAAATATAAACTGCCTCGTTTTATTTTTGTTACGGATATGGATGTGGATAACGCTTCTTTCCGTCAGGTAGTGGAAGATATGACGAATGCATATGGCAAGAAGATGGCTCCCTTCCATCTGCCGATCAGGGAAAATGAAAGATTTGTAGGCTATGTCAATGTCATCACGGAAACGGGCCACAGATGGCAGGGCAAGGAAGTAACGGACTGCGAGGTGCCCGAATACAGCAAGGCGAACCTTCAGCTCTGCAAGGATACGCTGATGGAAGCGGTGGCGGAGACAAGCGAAGAATTCATGGAGAGGTATTTTGGCGGCGAGACGTTCTCGGAAGCGGAGATCAGGGCGGCTCTGCGGACGAATGTGATCGACGGGTCGATCGTGCCGATGACGATGGGTTCCAGCATATTGTGCCAGGGAATCTATACGCTGTTGGATGACATTGTAAAATATATGCCCAGCCCGGAAAATAAAGAGATTGCCGGAGTAAGCCTGAAAACGAACGAAATATTTGAAGCCAATTATGATTTTGCCAAGACAAAATCCGCATATATCTTTAAAACGATCGTGGATCCTTTTATCGGCAAATATTCGCTTGTTAAGATATGTTCCGGCGTATTGAAAACGGACGACCTGATCTATAACAGCGATAAGGATATCGAAGAAAAGGTGAGCAAGCTGTATGTGATGCAGGGCAGCAAGCCGATCGAGATCAAGGAACTTCATGCAGGGGATATCGGAGCGATCGCAAAACTGACGGCAGCGAGAACCGGGGATACCCTTTCCACGAAGGCAACGGCGATCCGCTTTGGCAAGACAGAAATTTCAACGCCTTATACATATATGAGGTACCAGGCGAAAAATAAAGGGGATATCGATAAAGTTTCCCAGTCGCTGCAGAAGATGGCGCACGAAGACCAGACGATGAAAGTGGTAAACGATGCGGAGAACAGGCAGACTTTGATTTACGGCATGGGCGATCTGCATTTGGAAGTGATTGCCAGCAGGCTTGCTAATGAATATAAGGTAGAGATCGAGCTGGCGGAACCAAAGGTAGCGTTCCGCGAAACGATCAAAAAGAATTCCGATGTGGAATATAAATATAAGAAACAGTCCGGCGGACACGGACAGTACGGCCATGTCAAGATGAGGTTCTCCCCGCTGGGCGATTTGGAAAAAGCCTTTGAATTCACGCAGGAAGTGGTAGGCGGCGCGGTGCCGAAAAACTTTTTCCCTGCAGTGGAAAAGGGACTTCAAGACTCCGTTCTGAAAGGCCCCTTGGCGGCATATCCGGTAGTCGGCGTGAAAGCTGTTTTATATGATGGTTCCTATCATCCGGTGGACTCTTCAGAAATGGCATTTAAGATGGCGACGATCCAGGCTTTCAAAAAAGGCTTTATGGATGCCCATCCGGTGCTTTTAGAGCCGATCGCCAACATTAAAGTCACGGTGCCTGACGCTTATACGGGTGATGTTATGGGCGATTTGAACAAGAGAAGAGGCAGGGTGCTCGGCATGAATCCGGTCAACGGCAAACAGGTGATTGAAGCAGATATCCCTATGACGGGGCTGTTTGGATACTGCACGGACCTGAGGTCCATGACAGGCGGCCGTGGTACTTTTGCTTATGAGTTTGCAAGATATGAGCAGGCTCCCAGCGATGTACAGGAGAAAGAAGTGGCAGCCAGAGCGGCTAAAGTTGCGGAAGGAAGCGATGAATGAGGCTCATAATGGAATATTGACAAGTTCTATTCAACCGGCGCGGCATAAGCTGCGCCGGTTGTGATATATTGGAATGTTCTTATTCCGTAAGTTCTCCGGCTAACTCGAATCCTTTTTTTGCTGCAATCACGGCAATAAACTCATTGATGATGGCAGCTGCGGCGATCGTGCCCTGCACAATCTGTACCAATTCCGGCATAGGAGCCAGTGTGGAACAGATAATTCCGGTAAATACAAGGGAGACGCCGGAATGGGGAAGCAATGTCAATCCCAGGTATTTTTGGACCGTATCCGGCATATGGGTAAGTTTCGCGCCGCTCCGCGCGCCGAAGTATTTTCCAAAAGCGCGGGCTGCAATATAGACAAAGGTGTATATTCCGGATCCGAGAATCAGATGGTAGTCCAAGGGCGCGCCGAGGTCAACGATAGCAATCAGGAGTGCAACGGCCAGAATCGGAGCAAAGTAACGGTTGACCGCGTTTAATTGTTCTGCTGTAACCATGTTGGAGAATACGGCGGAAAAGGAAACGCCCATCAACATGTAGTTAAGCGTAATGCCCGGAAAAAGATAGGTATTGAAGAACCATCCGATGATTGTGGTAACGGTGATTCCGCAAAGAAGGATTGTCAGGTTCCAGGTTCTTCCACCGGATTTTTTTAATAACTGGCCGGCAGGAAATCCGACGGCGGCTCCGGTCAGGACGGGAAGAAAAATCATAACCAGAATCATGGACAGCGGAACCGAACCGCCGGAAATTTCCCGCGCGACCAGGGAGTTCACGGAAAAGAAGACAACGATTCCGACAATATCATCCAGTATCGTCATGGGAAGAAGCGTATCTGTGACAGCGCCTTTTGCATGGAATTCGTTGACAATGGATAGGGCGGGAGCCGGTGCTGTGGCAAGGGCGATTCCGCCAAAAACAAACCCAAGATAAACCGGAGTTTTTGTAAAACTAAAAATAATTCCAAAGGCCAGGGAAACAACCGCAAAGGTGCCAAGAGACTGCGCCAGCGTCGTAATAACAAGGGCTTTTCCGGAATGCTTCAGTTTGCTCCATATCAGTTCGGAACCGAGCATCATGCCAAAGGAACACTGCATCCACATAAGAATGGTTTGATACCAGCCAGCGTCCAAAACGCTTTGAGGCATTATTTTCATGGCATGGGGACCGAGCAGCATACCCACAATCATCCAGCCGAGTATGGAGGGCATCCTGATTTTTGTGATTAACCGCCCGGCGCCGTATGCAAGAATAAGAACGATAACCCATCTTAAAATAAAAATAATCATTTAATTTTCTTCTTTCGCAATTCCGTATAACATGTAATCCAGCAGCTGTGAAAGCATTTTTTCATGCAGTTCCATTTTTTCCTGCAAAGCAATATTCCGGAAGGACGGGCTGCTGAAACAGCCATTTAGCATGGTTTGGATCAAGCAGAAGTAGGAAACAGCGTCTTCCTTCGAGATTCCGTTTCTCAGAACGATAGTATCCAATACTTTTTGGCTTATTTGCTCATTCAATGCATTGAATTCTGAAAGAGCTGAATCAACTTTTTCAGCCAAATGCGCGGGAGGACTGAGCAGCGCTTCAAAAAAAATATGTGCCTCATCAGGATAAGCGCTGAAAGCGTCCATGCGGGCAATGAGATAACTTTCCAAGTTTTTTGTTCCGTCCCGTTCTCTGATATGCCGTATCAGCCTTTGGCAGCTGAGGTTCAGGCAGCATAAGTAAAGTTCATCTTTTCCGGTAAAATTGTGATAAAGCAGCCCTTTGTTGATTCCCGATTTGCAAATATGATTGATTGTGCCGCCGGCATATCCGTTTTTGCCGAATTCGCTGATGGATGCCGCTGTGATTTTTGAAACTGTAATCTTTGTCTTTTCGCTTTTTTTCATTAAAAATTTTCCTCTCCATGCCATATTAACCATATGGTCAATTATAATATACCAGTTATTGACTATATGGTCAATAATAATGAGGGTTTTTCAAACGAAAGTGCTGGGTTTTCTTTTTTGCTTGTGTTTTCAGGAAGAAAAAGATATAATGCTTTACATATATAATTACGGAAAGGATGAGGAAAAGTATGAAAAAAGGGGTTCGGAATTTACTGCTTATATTGCTGGCGGCTGCGGCTGCCTTTGTATATTATTATATTTCCCTTCCGGCGATCAATATCCATTCTTCGGGCTTTTGGATGTTTATTATGACGATCGTTATCGTTGCCATAGTAGTTTATATTGTCCGAAAGGCAGGAAGGGAGTACGTGGAATCGGAAGTGGCGGAAAAGTTCGGCTTCAAGTTCAGCACCTATGGACTGAAAGATGATAAGGTATTAAAGGGACTCGGCATTCTGCTGCTGCTTGTGGTGGCGGTCTATCTGATCGGCAGCGTTCTTTCGTCGCCGATCGTGAATGCAAAGAAATACCAGGCGCTGTTGACGATCGAAGAGAGGGAATTCACGGAGGATATCAAGGAAGTGGATTACCGCACGATTCCGCTGCTGGATAAAGAGTCGGCCGCGCTTCTTGGCAACCGGAAGATGGGGAGCATGGTGGACATGGTATCCCAGTTCGAAGTGGCGGGGGATTATTCCCAGATCAATTACAAAGGGGTTCCTGTGCGGGTGACGCCTCTTTCCTATGCCAGCGCCATTAAATGGCTGACCAATCAGAGCGATGGCATACCGGCCTATATTTTGATCGATATGACGACGCAGGACACGGAATGCGTAAAGCTGGAAAATGGAATCAAGTATTCCAAATCGGAATATTTTAACCGGAATCTTTACCGGCATCTGCGTTTCCGTTTCCCCACTTATATCTTCGATAACCAGCTCTTTTTTGAGATCGATGAAGAAGGGACGCCTTATTGGGTATGCCCTGTGAAGAAATTTAATATCGGCCTCTTTGGCGGGCAGACCGTAGGAAGGGTGGTTCTTTGCAATGCGGTTACGGGCGAGTGCATCGATTATGCGGTGGAGGATGTGCCGCAGTGGATCGATAAGGTTTATTCGGCGGAACTGCTGATGGATCTGTACGATTATTCGGGAATTTATAAAAATGGTTTCCTGAATTCCATATTAGGCCAGAAGGACTGCCTCCAGTCCACGAACGGTTATAACTATATTGCCCTGGAGGATGACGTATGGGTATATACGGGCGTTACCAGCGTAAGCGGCGACCAGTCGAACGTAGGCTTTGTGCTGATGAACCAGAGGACGATGGAGACGAGGTATTATAAAGTGGAGGGGGCGATTGAGGATTCGGCCATGTCTTCGGCGGAGGGGCAGGTGCAGAACCTGGGATACCGGGCGACCTTCCCGCTGCTGCTCAATATCGCTGATGAACCGACTTATTTTATGGCGCTGAAGGATGCCGCAGGGCTGGTGAAAAAATATGCTATGGTGAACGTGCAGAAATACCAGTGGGTAGCGATCGGAGATACGGTGCAGGAGTGCGAGAGGAATTATACGGAGCTTTTGAATACTAACGGCATTGTATCGGAAAATACGGACTTATATAAAGAGGTTTCGGGAAAAATAAAGACGATATCCCCGGTTGTGCTGGAAGGGACGACCCACTACTATATTTGTCTGGAAAATAACGAGGATATTTTCGATGTGGATCTGTCAATAAGAGACCTGATCGGCATTGTGAGATACCAGGCCGGAGACAGCGTGAAGTTCCGCTATACGGAAGGCTACGGACTTCATCTGGTGAAGGCTTTGGACTAGGCGTAAAATGGGTTTTGGCAAACTTGACAGGAGCTGGAAAAAAAGCTAAAATTGTCAGCATGGAAATGGTATCAAGATAAAGGAGCGGAAGAAAAATGGCAGAACCGTATAATCACAGAGAAGTGGAACAGAAGTGGCAGCGGATATGGGATGAAGAGAGGGCGTTTGCGACCTCCGATGATTATTCCAAACCGAAATATTATGCGTTGGTGGAATTCCCTTATCCGTCGGGACAGGGACTTCATGTAGGGCATCCGAGGCCCTATACGGCGCTGGATATCGTGGCGAGAAAGAGGAGGATGCAGGGGTATAACGTGTTATATCCTATGGGTTGGGATGCATTCGGGCTTCCTACCGAGAATTATGCGATCCAGAATCACATCCATCCGAAGATCGTGACAAAAAATAACGTGGAGCGTTTTAAAGGGCAGCTGCATGCCCTTGGATATTCCTTCGATTGGGAAAGGGAAATCAATACGACGGATCCCGGATATTATAAATGGACGCAGTGGATTTTTTTGAAGCTGTTCAAGGCTGGGCTTGCCTATAAGAGCGAGATGCCCATTAACTGGTGTACTTCCTGCAAAGTAGGGCTGGCAAACGAGGAAGTGGTAAACGGCGTGTGCGAAAGATGCGGCTCGGAAGTAGTCCGCAAAGTGAAAAGCCAGTGGATGCTGAAAATTACGGAATATGCGGACAAGCTGATCAGAGATTTGGACAGCGTGGATTATGTGGAGCGTGTCAAAGTCTCCCAGAAAAACTGGATCGGCAAATCAGAGGGCGCCGAGGTGGATTTCCGGGTAAAGGATAAGGAAGAAACCTTAAGGATTTACACGACGAGGCCGGATACCCTGTTCGGCGTAACCTATATGGTATTATCCCCGGAGCATCCTATGATCGACAAGTATAAAGACGAGATCGGGAATTGGGACGAGGTAGTGGCATACCGGGAAATGGCGGCGAGGAAATCGGATTTTGAACGTACCGAGCTGGCAAAGGATAAGACCGGCGTGGCTATCGACGGCCTGACGGCGGTGAATCCGGTCAACGGAAAAGAAATTCCTATCTGGATCTCCGATTATGTATTAATGACTTATGGAACCGGAGCCATTATGGCGGTGCCGGCCCACGATGAAAGGGACTGGGAGTTTGCGAAAAAATTCGGCCTTCCGATCATCGAGGTAGTGGCAGGAAGCCCGGAAGGGGTAGAGGAAGCCGTTTATACGGATGTGGAGGACGGCATTCTTGTGAATTCGGATTTCCTCAACGGGCTGCATGTGGCGGAGGCCAAGAAAAAGATCATAGAATTCCTGACCGAAAAAGGGATCGGGGCGAAAAAAACAAATTATAAATTGAGGGATTGGGTATTTTCCAGGCAGCGTTACTGGGGAGAACCGATTCCGATCGTGGAATGTGAAAAATGCGGATTTGTGCCGCTGGATGAGAGCGAGCTGCCGTTAGAGCTGCCGGAGGTGGAAAGCTATATGCCTACGGATAACGGGGAATCGCCCCTTGCCGCTATGACGGACTGGGTGAATACCACTTGTCCGTGCTGCGGCGGCCCTGCAAAGAGGGAGACGGATACGATGCCCCAATGGGCCGGATCCTCCTGGTATTTCCTGCGTTATACGGATCCAAAGAATGAAACGGCGCTGGCCGGCAAGGAAGCGCTGGAATACTGGATGCCCGTGGACTGGTATAACGGGGGGATGGAGCATACGACTCTGCATTTGCTTTATTCCCGGTTCTGGCATAAATTTTTATATGACGAGAAAATAGTACCTTGTCCGGAGCCGTATCAGAAGAGAACCTCCCATGGCATGATCCTTGGCTCGAATGGGGAAAAAATGAGCAAGTCCCGGGGTAATGTGGTGAACCCGGACGATATCGTAAGGGATTACGGGGCGGATACCCTCCGTACCTATGAGATGTTTATCGGCGCTTTTGAATTAAGCGCGGCGTGGTCGGAGGACGGCGTAAAGGGATGCCGCCGCTTCCTGGAAAGAGTATGGAAGCTTCAGGATCTCCTGACGGAAGAAGAAGGATACAGCGCCGGTCTGGAGACAAAGATGCACCAGACGATCAAAAAGGTCAGCGGCGATTTTGAAAGTTTGAAATACAATACCGCGATTGCAGCGATGATGGCGCTTATCAATGATTTTTACAAAAAGAACGCTGTGACAAGAGGCGAGTTCCGGACGCTGCTTACACTGTTAAACCCGGTGGCTCCCCATATTACGGAAGAACTTTGGGAGCTGGTCGGCTTTGAAGGAAAGGTGTATCAGGCGGCATGGCCGGAATTTGAAGAGGCGAAGACCATAGAAGAGACGGTGGAGATCGCGGTACAGGTCAACGGAAAGGTAAGAGCCGCTATCCGGGTAGCCAGCGATATCAGCAAGGAGGACGCGGTTGCGGCCGGGAAAGAAGCGGTAAAAGATAAGATAAACGGGAATATCATAAAAGAAGTCTATGTGCCGGGCAGACTGGTGAATCTTGTAGTAAAATAACAGGGGATTCGGCATCATATTCTACCCAATAAAAAGCATGGGGCAGATCCGATTTTTTCGGAACGGCTCCATGCTTTTTGATATTCCCAAATGGCCGGTCAGCGTTTTTTTTTCATCGCCATCAGCTTATTGATTTTCTCTATTTCCTCCGGTGTGGAATATTTGCGGAGGGCGGTTACGATCGTTTCGATTTCCTGGTCATCGAAAGAAATATTCCGGGATTTTCCTTTTTGGGCGATGGACATCAGAAAAGGAAGCATTTGTTCTCGTGTAAGGTTCTGGCTTTCAAAGACGAGCGTCTGCAGGAATTGCAGTTTGGCTTTGTCGATATTGGCCACCAAAGGGTCGTTCATCCATTCATTCTGGTTCATGCGGGATATTACCTCCAAACATTTCAAACATGGATTGCTGCTCGGGAGAAAGCATGCCCATGAGCATTTCCATCATTCCGTTATTTTGGTTCGAGTCGTTGCTTTCACCGCCTCCGGAGAAAAGATCCGGGGCGAAATCTTTCATCATTTCCATGGTGCGGCTCATTTCTTTATACATTTCCATGGAATGAAAAATACCGGCTATTTGCTCCAACTTTTTTTTCTCTTCTCCGGTACAAAAGGGAAGCAGTTCGGAACAAAGCTTTTTTATATTAAATTCTTCTTTGTTGAAAGAACAGCCGCTTAGTTCATAAGAATGAGAGCGGTAACGTTCAAGGGTATGCTGGAATTCCAGATATTTGATGTAGACGGCGAGTTTTCCGCGCATCGGTTCATCAAAATAGGGCATGACAATTTTCATCATTTGTATGTGGTTGTTCGTATATAATGTATCAAAGGCAATAATTTTGTCATGTTCGTTTTTCTCCATAGAAATCCTTTAACCCCATATGCTTTTTAAATCTTATGTAAGATAAAAATAAAATATACTCGTTGGGCATCCCTGGCAGTTCTCCCCGCGTGTGTATTTTAAGAGAAAATAGGCTCGGAAGAGCCTATTTTCAAGATGTGAGCTGGCGGGATCCTTAGAAGGAGTTGCCGCAGCAGCAGAGAAGAAGGAGAATCCAGATGATGCTGTCGCATCCGCAGCCGGAGTTGCCGCCGCCGAAGAAGCCGCCGCCGAACCCGCATCCGCAGCCATCGCTGCTGTCGCCGCCATTGCAGCAGCTGAGCAGGATAAGGATCCAAAGAATAGAATTGCATCCGCAGCCGCCGGATCTGTTGCTATTGCCGCAACCGCAGTTTGTTGCTGTTAAATCACTCATAGTGTTGCCTCCAAAAATATTTTATTTATGGTTTATACTATGTGTAATGGCTTGGCAGTGTTTCCGGTAAAAATCGATTTTCGAAAAATTTGTTTTATTCATGTGTTTTGTGCTGTTGGTTTGGGGGAGAATACAAAACAGGGATTGCCAAAAGAGAATTTCAGAAAAGGAACAGGATGTAAAGTTGAAAGGTTCTATAAACTTAGCATCCTGTTCTGAATATGGAATGTTGACTACTCTTTAATTATGTCAATATCAGTCATATTTATGCCGGAAACATTTAATAATGCCTTTATGGTCAGATATTCTTTTTTTAATTCAGCATATGTTTCTGTAGCATTTTCCTTCTTTGCTAATAACATATATGTTTGAATCTTTTTGAAATCATCAAGTGCAGTTTTTGTTACTTCAATACCAGATAGCATATGATCACCTACTTTCATGAGATAAATGATACTGACTGCTACGATATAAGTATAGCAGAATATATATATTGTGTAAAGCTTGAATAATGTCCTGATTATGTTATACTGAATATAACACAATAACTAATTTTTGCAATGGGGAGGCAGATGAATATGCCGGGCAATGGCGAGATTGTAAAAGATGTAGTTGGACAGTTTTAAAAAGTGCAGATGTATATGAAGAATGCAAAAGAAGAGAAAGAGGGGAAGAATGCCGGAGACAAATTTAGCGCAGACAATAGAAGCTATCGATGATTCCAGTTTCGCTTATGACAGCAATGTAAAATTTTTGCTGGCCGACAAGCAAATACTGGCACGGATTCTGAAGTATGCCATTCGGGAATTCAAAGACATGGCAGTGGATGATATTATGGACAGTATCGGCGATGATATTGATGTCGGAACAAAACCGGTGGATGCCGGGCTGTCAAATATGGGGCGCGTAAAGGTATCCAATACGGAGGACAATATTCCGGGCGAGGGAAAAATCTTCTTTGACATCCGATTTACCGCATACCATAAAGAAAAGGAAATGAAGTTTCTGGTCAATATTGAAGCACAAAAATCATCGGATCCCGGTAAATTGGGATATCATTTAGAGAACAGGATCATATTTTATCTGTCACGGATGATTTCGGCACAAAAACAGACGGAGTTTTACCATAGTGACTATGACAGCCTGAAAAAGGTTCGAAGCATCTGGATTTGCATGGATAGCAGCGAGGACGGGGACTCCATAGAAGAGATTAACCTGAATAGAGATATTGTTTTTGGAAATAAAGATAATTCATATAATATAGATTTAATGCAGGGTGTCATTATCAATGTAAGGAGCGGGAAAAATGCCGGGGATTCCAGGAATGCGCTGGTTTCCATGCTGGAGAAGCTGCTCTCCCAAATAAGCGTTGACGAAAAGAAACGCATACTTGCGGAACAATATGGAATGATAATGACAACAGAGCTGGAAGGGAGGATACAGACTATGTGCAATCTGTCGGAAAATATCAGAGCCATAGGGATTGAAGAAGGAATAGAGAAAGGCATGGAAAAAGGAATAGAAAGAGGAATAGAAAAAGGAATAGAAAAGGGCATAAAGAAAGAACGGATCAATGCTATTGAAAGAATGATGAAAGCCGGAGCCGCAAAAGAGCAGATGGCATTATTTGGATATACAGAGGAGGAGATTGCGGAGGCGGAAGGCATTTTATGCGCGGAGGCATAGCAGAGACAGCAATATTTCCAAGGCGAAATGATTGGGATGCTTAGTCCGAAAGAAGACTTAGGACTAATTTATCATTGATTTATTTAGAAATTATGGTATCTTTATATAGAACATACAAAAGAGGAAACAACTGTCTGCAAGGCGGTTGATCTGACAAAACAATAAGCCTGCCTATACGGCCAAGCGCAATATAGCGGGCTTATTTGTTTTCCGTTTACATATTTTCGGCGGATAAGGTGCGAGAAATAATTTTTGAAAAAAATAAAAAAATCTGCTACAATATATAGACAAAATACTTGCATTAATTGCAAGGTATAGTAAAATATATGTTGTATATGGAATATATTTATGGAGGAGAGTCTGCAGATGGCGGAGGGTCATATAGTAGCGGGGAGGCAATTCCGCACTAAGACAGATTATGAGGCTGCCCTAAGGGACAAGAAAAAAATTGACAAGATATGTTCGGAATATGATCTGAAGAACCCGAAAGCGGTGCTGGAGCTGTATGGAAAGCTGAAAGCGGGCGATTATCGTTTTGAGACGATGGTGGGGAATGACTTCGACGATAAGATATATGAACTGGCCGAAAGGCAGAAGGATGGAAAAGGAAGCGGCAAGGAAGGCCAGAAGGAAAAAGGAAGGGCAAAGGGGAAGAAAGTTCAAAAGAAGGGAAATGCGGCAGCCGATGGAAAAACCAGTGTTTCTCTGGAAGACTTGGATAAGGATATGCAGCGGGAAGTGGCCGCCCGGCTTAAAGCGAGGGAGCGGAGGCGGAAACTGCTGGTAGCTTTTTGTACAGCCGGGGCAGTTTTATGCTTCGGATATTTTGGTGTTTATTATTATTTAGCAGAAAAAAATGCTAATGATTACAGTCAGCTGGCGGATTTGAAGAACAGCGACGCATTGGCCAATATGGATGTATCTGAGGAAAAAAACTTGGTAGTGCGCGGCCGGGAAGAGGAGATAGAGCTTCCTGATGTTCTGGATGAATATAAAACATTATATAATAAGAACAGAAGGCTAATCGGATGGCTGAAAATTGACGATACAATAATAGACTATCCTGTGATGCAGACGACGAACAATGAATATTATCTGGATCATAACTTTAACCAGGAGAAGGATAATAACGGCAGTATCTTCATGGATAAGGACTGCGCGGCCTGGCCGAGGTCCCAGAACCTGATCCTCTACGGGCATCATATGAGGTCCGGCAAGATGTTCGGCGATCTGGAAAAATATGCGAGGGAGTCATATTATAAGGAACATAGTATCATCCAGTTCGATACTATATATGAGAAGGGCGTTTACCAGGTCATGTATGTATTCCGGGCAAAGGTGCTGAAAGAGAACGAGATCGCTTTTAAATACTATCAGTTCATCGATGCGAATTCCGGGGAAGAGTTCAGTTCCTATATGAAGGAAATGGAAGAAATGTCGTTGTATGATACGGGGGTGACCGCTGGATACGGCGATGAATTATTGACATTATCGACCTGCGACCATTCACAGACGGATGGAAGGTTCGTGGTGGTGGCGAAGAGGGTGCAGTAATAAATAGGTTTAGCTTTACGATGGAGGAGAGCGAAAATGGCTAAGGGCAAGAAAACAAAAAAGAAAAATTGGAAATTGAGAAGGCAGCTGCGCAAGACGTTTGGCTGTTTGTTTATGGTTTCCGCATTGATAGTGATGGCGATCCCGGTGCAGCCAATAGCGGCGGCAGGGGGGTGGTCTGCAACAAACCCTGCTGATTGCTGGATAAAATCAGAGGGGAGTGCAATACCTGAAATACAAACGAGTACCGTAAAGGTATATCAGGATGAAACAGCAATGTTCCGTTTCGTATATGTGGATGCAAAGGGAGTTGGACAGGGAGGCGATAAAAACAAGTCGGCTATCATTGTAGATTATGACCAGGACAGGGACTTGCCAGGAGGTAATTTGACAATCCCAGCTACGGTAGATGCTTATGTGAAATATACAGACAGCGGAGATGCTGGCAGTTATGCGGCGGCAAACAAAGAAGGAATGCCTTTGTATTACATGGGAATGAAAAAGGTGACAAGGCAAGTAGAAGGTGACATGGTTCTTACCAGTGAAGATTTGAACAGAAACGGGAAGTTTGACGATTATGTGAGGGATATCCAGACGCGGGAGGGGGAAGAGTTTGAGAGATATTTGCCTTGTACAGCAGAACAAATACATATTTGGAGTCCGGATGGCGTTGATAAGCCGTTGTACTATTATGATGCTAATGATGGAATTCCAACACAGCAAGCGCTGATAACTAAAGATGATCCAAATTGGAAACAGGCAGGATCAAAGGGAGATAGTGACAATCGGATTGACGGAGCTACGGTAAGATACATCGGAAAGCAGTATGCGGCATATAATGAAACGACAAAAAACTGGGAGATAGCAGACTTCTGTGACTCGACGCACAGTGTTTTTGGCGGTACGAATGAGGGGCAGGCAGCGGCTAATATTGCGAATCTGACATTTGGTACGATAAAAGTCAACGGCCAGGATTCTTCGCCTTTGGTCGGGATTGGCGATTATGCGTTTTACGGATGTACGAATATTAGGAGTATTAAACTGGGAAATGGTCTGAATACATTAGGCAATTATGCATTTGCCAACTGCAGGAATTTGGCTTCTGCAGATTTGAATTTATATTCCAATCTGGATACGCTGGGAGCATATGCATTTGCCAATTGTGAATCATTAGCTTCAATTGCGATCCCGACAAATATTGCGCGGATTGGTGACTTTTGCTTTAAGGAATGTTTTAGTTTGCAGTCAATAGATATGACAGGTACCAATAATGGTTTGGGTTATAATTTGCGTGAGATTGGATATAAGGCATTTGAAAAGTGCGAGTCATTGGAATCTTTGACATTTCCGCAGTCCTATCATGGTAAGGATAAGGGTGGGGAAAATGTATTCCATCTTTCCACAGTAGAAGGCTGCGGCAAGTTGAAATTTATTAAGACATATAGTCAGAATCTGGATTTTGTAACGGACAGCGGTAAAGGTGGAACAGTTGACGGAGATTATACATTTGAGAGGTTCAAAGGCGAAGTGGGAAATAAGTTCTACTTTGAAGGTCCGGGTTATAAGGGCAATAGCAGTGATAAGACTCCTTCACATAAAACGGCAAATGTACAGCATATCTGTTTCAAATATTTGGATGATAAGAGGTATGAAATTGTAGAAGAGGGTGAAGACGACAAAGGAAATAAGGTGGGTTTAGTATATCAGGTCAATGAAAACGGGGATTTGATAAAGTTCCAGGTGGAAAACTTGGATGGTCTTCCGCTGCAGGGAGTGAAAGTACCGGAAATCCTTATGCCGGATGAAGTGGGTCCTTATGGCATTTATTCTTTAGTAGAGGGCAGTTTTAATAATAACTGTGCTATCAGGAAAGTAGTAATACCAAAGTCGGTGACCACGATTGGAGATAATGCATTCAAAGGAAGCCATAATTTAGAGCATATTATATTTAATGATGCTTCAAAGATTGAAACGATTGGAACGGATGCATTTGCTACGCAAGTGGTAGACCGTCTGCACGGGAATGCAGCAGCTATGCCGAATACGTGTAATGATACTGCATTTTTGACGAAAACTCCGTTTTTGAGTTTTACCGGTGCGATAGAAAAGGAAGACGGGAAGAATACGGCACCATTTAAGTATGCGATGGATGCGGCTTCCAAAGTGAATGCCGGACAACAGCCGCTTTCGTATATTACATATTATAGCGGCATGCCTACTAATTTGACTGTAAGATATAATCCGGATACGAAAAAGTCAGAGTTGATATATTTCCCGACAAAAGCTGATTTGAGAAACGGATTTCAGGCACCGGCTGGCTATGTAGGAGCTTACGAGTCAGGAGGGGTAAGTTATCGTTTCCCTTATATGAATGCGGACTTGGCAAAGGAGGCGATAGCGGGGGCGGATAACCCTTCCACAGAAAATCAAAATAATATGCGTAACGGCGTGGAAAATATTGTAATTCCTGCGGGAGTGCAGTCCATCAAAGAGGGACTGTTTTCAGGGCTGACGGTCAGCGGGAATACGGTTGGAACGCCGTCAACCTGGCCGGATGAAACTTATACAGCGCCAGCAAAGGATATTAAGACGCTGACGACAAAGAGCATAGATGTGATAGAACCGTATACTTTTGCAAGATTGCCGGAGTTGGTGACGGCATATATTAGCGGTGCATTAGAAATAGGTAATTATGCATTTGATCAGTGCCTGAATTTGGAATCTGCAGAAGTGGGGGCTGAAACAGGCACATTAGGACTTCGGCCTTTCAGCGGATGTGAAAATCTGAAGGATGTGAATTTTAAAGACAGCCCGTATTTTAAGACGGAGGACGGGGTGATTTATGGATTGGAAGGAGGTACAAAAACTAAAATTGTCGAATGTTTGGAGGGCAGGGGGAAAATTGTCGGTTCCAGAGTTGTTGGGCCGGATGAACTGGCTGGCATAAAAGAAATTGCTCCAGAGGCGTTTATGGATTGTGATTTTATCCGGCAGGTGGATTTGTCTTCATCTGTTGTAACAGAAATACCGGAAAAGACGTTTGCGGAATGCGATAAGCTGAATTCTGTGGAACTGCCCAATACTATAAGGGCAATTAGGAATGGCGCATTTTGGAATACGCTGGAATTGGGTTCGGTTAAAATTCCGGACAGTATATCGGTCATTGCACCGAATGCATTTGCCATAGTACCGAAGAATCCGGACGGCACATACGGAGAACCGGAAAAAGACAGAGGGGAAGGGATGGGATTTGACTTTATTACCCTGCCGGGCAGCGTAGCCGATATTTATGCGAAAGACTATCCTTATATTGATGTGAAAGGAGATGAATCTTTAAAGAGGGTACATGAAGTCGTATTGGTCGATGGCTTGACAAAGGAAATATATAAGACTTTCCATGTAAGAGACGGTGAAAATCTGGAGTTGACTATATTGGATGTGAATGAGCATGAAGGATATCGTTTTACCACATGGTGGCCAAGTGCAGAAATTTATAACCCGATTGTAGCCCCCACGGAAATTATGGCAATGTATGAGCCGATTGGAGCTAATGTGTATACTGTCCGTTTCTTCGACATCAATAAAGAGGAAATGAAGGATTATACGCAGCAGGTAGAGGAAGGCAAGAACGCAGTGCCGCCTAGCCGTGATGTGATGGAGGTAGAAGGGAAAGTATTTACCGGATGGGACAGAGCCTATACTGAAATTAAAGGAAATGTAGATATTTACGCGCAGTATGCGGACAGAACGGAAGGCATGTATTATGTAACGTTCTATACGGATTCCGATTTGAAGACTGTGATAGGAAAGACGCAGGAAGTTAAAGAAGGAGAAAGCGCGATCGAACCGGCGCATCCGACAAAGGAGGGATATACCTTCTCGGCATGGTCTTCCGACGGATGGAAGAATGTAACAAGGGATTGGGATATCTTTGCAGTATATACGCAGGGAGGCAGTACAAATCCAGATGATCCAAATAAACCGGATGACCCGAATAATCCGAATAAACCTGATAATTCCGGCGGGGATGAGGATAACAACGACAAAGATAAAGATAAGGATAAAGACTCCGTATCCGAAAACGCTACCAAATATAAAGTAACGGTAAACGGAGGAAGCGGTTCCGGCGATTATACGGCGGGTACGATTGTACCGATCAACGCTTATGCAAGGGCGGACGGCACGGTATTCGACAAATGGACCAGTTCCTCCAACGGAGTAGGCTTCGTGAACCAGACGGCGATATCGACAACCTTTACGATGCCGGCCAATAATGTCGAGATCACGGCTAACTTTAAGGCGGATACTTCTTCGGTAAGCGGTAATTCCAGGAGTACGCGCAGAAACTCGACGACGACAGTGGATGTGAATAAGAGCGGTATTTCCAATACCGGCCTGGCTTCGGCGAATGTAAACGGTTCTTCGGACAATTATGTGGTCAGGATCACGGATGATGCCCAGGCGACTGCTGCAGTGATTGCAGCTCTGGAAGGAAAATACGGCAATTTGAGCAATATCGCTTATCTGCCTATGGATATCAGCCTTTATGATTCCACGGGACAGAACAAGATTACCGATGTATCCGGCATCAGCGTTGATATTACGCTTCCTCTGCCGGACGGACTGATACAATATGCCGGCAATAACAGGGCGGCAAGCGTGGTGGACGGCAGACTGGAAGATTTGGCGACGAAGTTTACGACGATCGACGGGGTACCGTGCGTACAGTTTACTGCGACCCATTTCTCACCGTATACGATCTATGTGGATAAAGGCAACCTGACAGAAGGTTTGATCGATGCGACGCCTAAGACCGGCGACCCGATTCATCCGAAATGGTTCCTGGCGATGGGGCTGGCATGTATTTCTATCATATTGTTCTGCAAGAAAGATAAGAAACAGCCCAAGGTAAAGGCAGCTTAACATGACGGAGCGGCTGAAAAGGATGTGGCATTTATTTACAGGGGGAGCCTATGATTAAAAAAGTAAGAATTCTGACTGGCGTGCTGCTGCTGTGTATGGCAGCGGCGGCCGCCTGGTTTTCTCTGCCGAATGTGGAGGCGGCTTCCGCTTCGTCATCGGATTTCCAGATGAAGGGAGATACATTGGTAAAGTATACAGGCACGGCCAGCGCCGTGTCTATTCCCACGTCTGTGAAGCATATTGGAAAGGAAGCGTTTGCAGGCCATACGGAGTTGGTAAAGGTGGAGATTCCCGGTTATGTGGAAGATATTGATTACAATGCTTTTAGCGGCTGTACTTCCCTGGAGAGAATTTCGATTCCTGATACGGTGACGACGATCGGCAACGGGGCATTCAGCGGGTGCAGCAGTTTAAAATCCATCAAACTTGGCAAAAAGGTACGGAAATTGGGGACGGGCATATTTGCGGACTGCAATCTGTTGTCGACCATGAGTATCAGCATATATAATGAGGATTTGTCCTATGAGGACGGGGTAGTATACAGTAAGGATAAGACTATTGTATACGCGATGCTTCCCGGCTACGGGGGGAGCGTTTACCGGATGCCTTCTACCGTAAAAACGATCAAAAACAATGCGTTCTGGGGATGCCGGAATCTGGAAAGGGTTTATTTTGGAAGTAATGTAACGTCAATACCAGATTATGGTTTTACGGGCTGTACAAGCCTGGAAAAAGTTTCTTTTCCTTATTCTTTACGGCGTATCGGCATAAAGGCTTTTGCCGATTGCATCAACTTAGGGGAAACGGAAATTCCTATGTCAGTAGAAAGTATCCATCAGACGGCTTTTGATGGATGCCCGAAGCTGAAGATCATTGCGGAAGCGGGGTCTGTGGCGGCGGAATATGAGGCGCAGAGAGATAAATCCAATGTAGCGAGCGCGGAATACCAGGATGTCGGTGCAGGAGCGGAGGACAATGCCGGAGAGAACGGGGAATCCGGGGAATCTGTTGAAGGGGAAGGTACAGGAGAGAAGATCCTGGGACAAAGTACCATTGTTGGCGGGAATGCAGTTGTTTTTATGGATAACAGCCAATCTAAGGTTCTTTCAGGAAATGAACGGCCGGATACCGGTGAGGAAACGGCGCAGACATCTGCAGGAGCAGAGATTATGGGAGGAAACGGGCAGAACGCTTTCATCAAGTATACGATTGTGGATAATGAAAAAATTGCCGCGCAGGCATACTATAAAAACAGTGATCTGAAAGACTACCAGATTCCAGAAGGAATAAAAGAAATCGGGGAATTTTCCTTTGCCAGGTCCGGGCTTACGTCGATTAGAATTCCCGAAGGCGTGACTTCCATCGGTTATGGCGCGTTTTACCATTGTGATGATCTGGAGGATGTGGAGATTCCCTCTTCTGTTACAGAGATAGAACCTTCCGCTTTTGCGGAAACGAAATGGATGAAAAACCGTGGAAGCGACAGGGCGAATCCATTTACGGTGGTAGGAGACGGTATTTTGATCGCATATGGCGGAATGGGAAGCCAGATCAGGATACCGGACGGTGTAAAACAGATCGGAGCGGAGGCTTTTAAAGGGAATACCAGGATCACGGGGGTAATCCTGCCGTCCAGCGTTACGGTGATCGGCGAGGATGCCTTTGCAGGGTGCAGCAGCCTGACCAGCATATCCGGCGGTGATTATTTGGAAGAGATCAGGGACAGGGCGTTTGAAGGATGTCCGCTCAGTACCATTAAGATTCCGGCATATGTAAAAAAAGTGGGATTGAGGGCTTTTGACATGACGGATTCAGGAAAAGAAGAAAGAACGAAAAATGCGGTATTTCTTGGGTCAAAACTGCCCGCTGCTTCTTATGAAAAGACGGCGACCCATTTTGTGAACGATAAGTATAGGGATGCCGTATTAAAGGATGTAAGGATCGCTGTGGTGGACGGCGGCATTACGGCTTCCGATATAGCAGGAACGGTGCTGGATTATGATGCGGGAGGCTACCGGGGGCTGGTGTGCAGCGTGGAACAGACGGCAGATGGCGATACTCCGGGCATATTAAAAGTGAAATATTGTATGCTCCAGCCGGGAGATGTCAACAGCAGGACTCTGCCGGAGCAGGTATTGGTATATGGGAAGCCTTATGATCTGGCAGGACAGGAGGAAATGGAATATCTTCTCGGAACAGAAAGCGGAGGAGGAGAAGGAACGGTTGCCGTAGAAGTGGACAGCAGCACTCTTCCCGGCCAGCCGGAAGTTACTGCGGAGATTGCGGGAAGCCAGGAAAACTATATTCTCCGTATCAGCGACAACAGCGAGGCGGGAGGGACGATAAGCAGCGCTTACCGGAGGGCGGTTTCCGGTGGACAGCTAAAGAGCCTTCAGGTATATGATATCAAACTGTATGATGCAGTCAGAGGAATTCCGATCATAAAGCTGGGCAGACAGCGGATGACGATTACGATTCCAAAGCCGAACGGAGTGCTGGCGGAAGGATTGAAAGTCGTCTGTCTGGACGGGGACGGCCAGCTGGAGAGAGTAGAATCCAGCGTAGTGACGGTGAACGGGCAGCAGTGCGTACAGTTCCAGGCAAATCATTTTTCGGTTTACGGGATTTGTAATTAAGAATTCCCCAATTTTTAAACAGTAACGAATAACCGCTCCCGGCATAAATTAATTAAAAAGCCGGGAGCGGTTTATGTTTCGTGTCAGACAGCAGATCGGTTGTACGGACGAAGTGATGGATTCTTGCAAGGAAAGAAATTTTTCAAAAGAAAATGCGATCCGGGTGGCATTGCTTGATACCGGAATCAGCCCCCATCCTGACTTGGCCGGAAGAGTGGATGCATTCTATGATTTTCTCCGGGGGGAAAGAAACGTATATGACGACAGCGGCCATGGAACCCATGTGGCCGGGTGCATAGGGGGAAGCGGAAAAGTTTCCGGCGGGATGTATAAAGGAATATGTCCTTGGTGCCGGATGATCGTCGGGAAGGTGCTGGACCGGAACGGTGACGGCAATATGGACGATATGTACCGGGGGGTAGAATGGGTATTGGAAAATAAGGACAAATACCATATCCGCGTATTGAACATTTCTATCGGGATCGGCCATATCGAAAATGAAGAAAAAATGCAGGATTTGCTGGAAATCGTGGATGAAGCGTGGAAGAGCGGCATTGTGGTGGTATGTGCGGCGGGGAATATGGGACCTGATCCTATGACCTTGTCGCCCCTGGGTTCCAGCAAAAGGGTGATTACGGTAGGCTGCCATGACGGCGGTTTTTATTCCGGCAAAAGCTCTTTGTGTGAAAGTTATTCGGGCAGGGGTCCGTCCCCTTATGCGGTGAAAAAGCCGGATGTGGTGGCTCCAGGAACGGATATTATATCATGCAATGCGGCTTGCCGTCCTTCTTTCCGGGGATATCGGAATGCTTACTTGAAAAAGAGCGGTACTTCCATGGCGACGCCTATCGTATCCGGGGCGGCAGCCTTGCTGCTGCAGAAATACCCGGAGTTTTCCAACGAACAAGTAAAACGAAAAATCAATTATAGCGCTACAGATATGCATGAACCGTGGACGAAACAAGGATGGGGCATGATCAATGTTGGCAGACTGATCCGCATTTGATAAAAAATCATATTGACACTTATCGTATGATTGCATACAATTATACCTAGCAATGTATTGGAGAAGTTTTAGAGGCTGATATGATTGGAAGTGTGGAGAAAAATGAGTAATTATGACTTGAAGCAGGAAGTAACGGATAAATATTCTTTAAGGGGAAGAGTATTCAACAAGCTCAGGGCGGATATTTTAAGCGGAAAATATAAGGATCACGAAGAATTGAAGGAAGTTGCCATTGGAGAAGAATTAGGGGTGAGCAGGACGCCTGTGAGGGAAGCTTTCCGCCAGCTGGAATTGGAAGGACTGATCCAGATCATTCCGAATAAAGGCGCATATGTTACGGGAATCACCGCGAAAGATGTGCAGGATATTTATATGATACGCTCTTTGCTGGAAGGACTTTGTGCGAGATGGGCGACGGAGCATATCACGGAAGCGCAGCTGGAGGAGTTGGAGGAGAATGTATATCTGGCGGATTTCCATGCATCCAAAGGGCATTTGGACCAGATGGCGGATTTAGACAATCGTTTTCACCATATTTTATATGAAGCATGTAACAGCAGGCAGTTGGAGAGACTGTTAGTGGATTTTCATGAGTATGTGCTTCGGGTCAGAAAAAAAACATTGTCGAACGGCGGAAGGGGGAAAATATCCAACGATGAACACCGCCAGATTATGGAAGCAATCAAGGACAAGGACGGAGGCAGGGCGGAGGAACTGGCCCATGAACATATGATTAATGCCTATGACAATATGGTAAAGAACGGCTTGTATCATATTTATCCGATGGAAGGGGAAGAAAGTCTGGAAATGGAAGGGCGGGACAAGCCTTGATAATTGTTTCCCTTGTCATAGAAGAATAAATAAAATATAATAAAAAATACAGGAAGGAGATTAGTATAGGAATATGGACAAGATTAAAATGATAACTCCATTGGTAGAAATGGACGGAGATGAGATGACGAGAATTCTCTGGCAGATGATTAAGGAGGAACTGCTTCTGCCTTTTATTGATTTAAAGACGGAGTATTACGACCTGGGCCTGGAACACCGCAATGAAACGGATGACCAGGTGACCGTGGATTCCGCTGAGGCTACGAAAAAATACGGGGTTGCCGTGAAGTGCGCAACGATCACTCCTAACGCGGCCCGCATGGAGGAATATCACCTGAAAGAAATGTGGAAAAGCCCGAATGGGACCATCCGTGCGATTTTGGATGGAACCGTATTCCGCGCGCCTATCGTAGTCAAGGGAATCGAGCCTTGCGTGAAGAACTGGGAGAAGCCGATCACGATTGCCCGCCATGCATATGGGGATATTTATAAAAACGTGGAAATCAAGGTTCCGGGGGCGGGAAAGGCAGAGCTTGTTTTTACGGCGGAGGATGGCGCCGTGACAAAAGAAACGATTCATGTGTTCCAGGGAGCCGGTATTTTGCAGGGCGTACATAATACGGATGCTTCGATTGGGAGTTTTGCACGGGCATGCTTTAACTATGCTTTGGATACGAAGCAGGATCTCTGGTTTGGGGCGAAGGATACGATCTCCAAGAAATATGACCATGATTTTAAGGATATTTTCCAGGAAATTTATGATGAGGAATATAAAGACAAATTTGAGGCAGCGGGAATTGAATATTTCTATAGCCTGATCGACGACATTGTGGCAAGAGTGATGAAAGCGAAAGGCGGGTTCATCTGGGCATGCAAAAACTATGACGGAGATGTGATGAGCGATATGGTTTCTTCGGCTTTCGGTTCTTTGGCGATGATGACGTCCGTCCTCGTGTCGCCTACAGGCGTTTATGAGTACGAAGCAGCCCACGGAACCGTGCAGAGGCATTATTATAAGCATTTGAAGGGGGAGGAGACTTCCACGAATTCGGTGGCGACGATTTTCGCATGGACCGGCGCTCTGCGCAAAAGAGGCGAACTGGACGGGATCCATGAGTTGATGGAGTTTGCGGACAAGCTGGAAAAAGCTACGTTAGCGACGATCGAGGCAGGAAAAATGACGAAGGATCTGGCTCTGATCACTTCGCTGGGGAATGTAACGGTTTTAAACAGCGGAGACTTTATTAAAGAGATCAGAAGAACTTTCGAGTCTGTGTAAATGTCTGTGGAAGTCTGGAATCCGCTGTTTGCCATTCCTTTTTTATATTTCCGATTCCAGGACTTCCCACCGTTCCATCAGGCTTTCGAGTTCGCTTTGTATCCCGTCTTTTTCGTTCGAAAGTTCCTGGAGCTTTGCCACATTCGTGCATATATCGGGCTGCGCCATCAGGCTGTCAATTTCTGAATTCCTGTTTTCCAGAGTTTCGATCCTCTCCTCGATTTTTCTAATTTCATTTTCCCTTTTCCTCTGCCGGGCTTGCTGTTCTTTCTGATCCAACCAGCTTAATTTGGCGGACGATTCTTTTTCAATGCCTCCTCCAGAGGCATTGCCGCTTCCAGCGGCATTATTGCTGTAGGAGGCGGAATGATTGCAGGAGGATGCATCGCTTGGGGAGAGGCCGGCGGAGGCGGCAGCGTTTTCCTGTTTCTTTTCCAGGTAATAATCATAGTTTCCCAGATAATTCGTCAGGCGGCCGCCGGATAATTCCAGAATGCGGCTGGCGGTGCGGTTGATAAAGTAACGGTCATGGGAAACATAAAGCACGGTGCCGGCATATCCATTGAGCGCGTCTTCCAGTATTTCTTTGGAAGGGATATCCAGATGATTCGTAGGCTCGTCGAGGATCAGGAAGTTGGATTCCGACAGCATGAGCTTGGCAAGGGAAACCCTGCCCCTTTCCCCTCCGCTGATGTCCCCGATGCGTTTAAAAACATCTTCCCCGGTAAACAGGAAAGCAGCCAGCGTATTGCGGATCTCTGTGTTGGTCAATGTCGGATAGTCGTCGGAAATTTCCTCAAACAGTGTTTTTTCTGTATGGAGGACATGGTGTTCCTGGTCATAATAACCGATATGGACATTGGTTCCTGTGCGGATGGTGCCGCTGTCGGGGTCGAGCAGTCCATTGATGATCTTTAGTATGGTGGTCTTTCCCGTGCCGTTATCGCCGATGACTGCCACATGTTCCCCTCTTTTCAGCTCAAAGCCGATATCCTGGAACAAATGCAGCGGGCCAAAGGATTTGGACAGGTTTTCGATAAAAAGGACATCGTTTCCGCTGACATATTTTGGTTCCAGGGAAATATGCATGTCGGTACGGGCTTCGGAAGGTTTTTCCAGGCGTTCGATTTTATTCAGCATCTTTTCCCGGCTTTCCGCCCGTTTGATGGATTTTTCCCGGTTAAAGGATTTTAACTTGGCGATCACTTCTTCCTGGTGCTTGATTTCCTGCTGCTGGTTCATGTAGGCCTTGATCTGAGCGGCGCGCAACGCTTCTTTTTTTATGGCGTAATCGCTGTAGTTTCCAAGGAATGTGGTAGCTTTTGTCTGGTCGATCTCGATAATTTTATTGGAGATGCGGTCCAGAAAATAGCGGTCATGGGAAACGATGATAACGGCTCCTTTGTAATTCAGCAGATAGGTTTCCAGCCAGGTGATGGAAGACATATCCAAGTGGTTCGTAGGCTCGTCCAATATGATCAGATCCGGTTTTTGAAGCAGCAGTTTGCCGAGGGCAACCCGCGTTTTCTGTCCGCCGGAAAGGGTGGAAACGGATTTGGAGAATTCTTCCTCCGGGAAACCAAGACCTTTTAATACGCCGGTCAGTTCGCTGCGGTAACTATAGCCTCCGTTTGATTCAAACTGGTGGGTGAGGAGGGCGTAAGATTCCATCAGCCGTTCCAGTTCCCCGCCGGAGACGGACTTCATGCGCTGTTCGGCTTCCCGGATGCGGTTTTCCAGATGGATCAGATCCTGTTTGACCGTAAGAAGTTCGTCATAGATGGAGTTCCGGCTGTCTACGGACTGGTTTTGGGAGAGATATCCCAGGCTTTTGTTCCGGGAGAGGACGGCGTTGCCCTCGTCGGCGGAAAGTTCGCCTACGATAATACGGAGCAGGGTTGTTTTTCCTGCTCCATTGATTCCGACGATAGCGGCTTTGTCCTGGTCTTCTATATGGAAGGAAACGTTATGCAGTATTTTTTTTTCATGAAACGATTTACAAATGTTCTGGCATGACAGTATCATCCTGAATTCCTCCTGAAACGATAATATGAATTGACCCTCATCCATTTTACCCAGCGGGAAACATACTGTCAACATTCATTTGACATTATTTTAACAGTCTTATATAATAAATAAGAAATGACTAATATAGGGGGCAGCGCTGTGGAAGAGAAAGAAATTTCGCAGGCGGTTATCGGCCGTCTGCCTCGGTATTTCAGATATCTGGGGGAGCTTAGGGATGAAGGGACGGAAAGAGTATCCTCACAGGAGCTGAGCGATATTATGCAGGTTACTGCTTCGCAGATCAGGCAGGATCTGAATAATTTCGGCGGTTTTGGGCAACAGGGATATGGGTATAATGTAGAGTTTCTCTATGAAGAAATCGGCAAAATCCTCGGACTTGACCGGAAATACGATCTGATCATTATAGGGGCGGGCAACCTGGGGCAGGCGCTGGCAAATTATATGAATTTTGAACGGCGCGGTTTTTTGTTCCGGGGCATCTTTGACAATAATCCGGTACTCTACGGAAAGAAAATACGAGGAATCGAAGTGCAGTCCATGGAGTGCATGGAGCAGTATGTGCTGGATAATCATATTGATATTGCGGTGCTTACCATCCCGAAAAGCGAGGCGGCGGAAGTTGCGGAAAAATTGATTCGGTGCGGCATCAAAGGGATATGGAATTTTGCCCATCTGGATCTGAAGGTGCCGGAGGGAGTGCAGGTAGAAAATGTCCATCTGTCCGACAGCCTGATGAAGCTGTCTTATAATATTAGCAGATTTCAGAACGAAAAATGACGGACGGAAAGGCATGGTGTTGTTATGGCACGTTCAGAAAATGCATTCAGGGAAGCGCTGGCCGGAAAGAAGATTCCGGTGTTGACACTGGATAATAAGTGGCATCAGCTTTTTACTCAGGCGCAGACTGAGATACCGGCAGAAGTACGGCGAGGAGAAGAGAGATTAAACGAACTCCTGAAGAGGCAGGGGAAGCTTAACACGGAATCAAAAGAAATACGGAAACTGAAGAAAAGGCTGATGGCGGAAATCATGGAATTGGCGGATTCCTCAGGGGGCAATCCGAGTGCGGCTGCGGAAAAAAAGATGGAAGAAAACAGGCGGCTGATCAGTGAATGCAACGAAAAACTGGAGGATTATGCCAGGGAGCTGAAGCTGCTGCCGGAGGAGATCGATAAGATCAACTACAGGCTGATGTTGATCACAATGGATATCTGTTACCAGAGAATTGCTGAAAATACAAGGGAGATCGACGGGATCGACGAATGGGTCAAGGGGATCAGGGTAGAAATCAAGAAAAAACTGATCCGAAAAGGAGAAAATGAGAAGACGGTTTTTGACCTGTATTCCTATATGCATGATATTTTTGGCGCGGAAGTGATAGAAATATTTGATATGAAATATAACCCGGAAGAGCGGAAGAAAGCCCAGGCTGAAAGGGCGGCCAGAAGGAAGGCGGATTCTGAAAAAAAGAAAATTGAGGTTAAGAAGGCATAAGGGAAAATGCGTCAGAACAGTGTTTTTGGCGCATTTTTAACGCATTTCAACGCGATATGGAATGGAGGACGGGATGAAGAAGAAAGAATGGCTGGAAAAAGAATATCTTGTTTCCGCAGGAGAAATGAAAGAATACGATAAAAATACGATCGAATATTTCGGCGTTTCTTCGATGGTTCTTATGGAACGGGCCGCCCTGGCAGCGGCCGGGGAGATCGAAGCCAGGTTTCCCTGCGGAGGACGCGTATGGATAGCGGCGGGCAGCGGAAATAACGGCGGGGACGGCATTGCCGTCGGCAGGATATTAAAGCTGCGGGGGTTTTCAGTGGATTTTTATCTGGCAGGGGAGAGAAAAAAATGCAGCAAGGAGACGGAGGCGCAAATAAAGATCATCGAGAAATATGGATATGCCCTGCAAAGCAAAATAGAAGATAAGGAATATGATATTATTGTGGATGCATTGTTCGGGATCGGGCTGTCGAGGGAACTGGAGGGCAAATTTGCGGAGACTGTTTGTAAAATAAATGAAAGCGGGGCTTTTATCTGCTCTATCGATATTCCTTCCGGCGTCCATACGGATAGCGGCCAGGTGATGGGGGAAGCGGTAAATGCGGATTTGACAGTGACTTTTGGATGGAAAAAATTAGGGCATGTTTTTTATCCGGGGAATTCCTATTCGGGGGAAATTGTCTGCAGGGATATTGGGATTACGCGGGAAAGTTTTTTAGGAAGGATTCCGAAAGTATATACTTATACGGGGGATGCAGGATACGGAATGCCCCGCAGGAACGGGGGAGGGAATAAAGGTACGTTCGGGAAAGTTCTTGTGGTCGCAGGCAGCGTAAATATGAGCGGCGCGTGTGAGCTTTGCGCCAAGGCTGCGTACCGGACGGGCGCAGGGATGGTAAAGGTCATAACGCCGGAGGAGAACCGGACCATCGTCCAGTCCGGCGTGCCGGAGGCTCTTCTTTCCACTTATCCGGCAAAAGGGGAGATTTCGGTGGAACTGCATAACATATTGGAAGAAGGGATGAAATGGGCGGACTGCATCATCGCAGGCCCGGGCATGGGAATGGGCATAAAAGCATATGCCATGTTGAAACAAATCCTGGAAGAAAACAAGAAACCTTTGGTCATCGATGCCGATGGGTTAAACCTGATAGCAAAAAACCCGGAACTGCAATCCTTTCTGGAGAACGAAAGGCAGGGGAAGGGAGGCCGTCAGATCATTCTCACGCCTCATCTTGCCGAATTTGCCAGACTGCACGGCTGCACGCTGGAAGAAGCGAAGCGGGATATCCTGCATAAACCGAAGGAGTTGGCAGACAGATACGGCTGCATTGTAGTATGTAAGGATGCCAGAACGGCAGTTGCTGTTCCGGCGAAAGAAGAAATATATGTGAATACCTCAGGAAATGACGGCATGGCAACTGCCGGTATGGGCGACGTGCTGGCCGGAGTGACCGGCGGCCTGCTGGCCCAGGGAATGGAAGCGGAAAAAGCGGCTGTTCTCGGCGTATATATCCACGGGGCGGCAGGAGACAAGGCGGCGGAGGAAAAAGGAAGATACGCATTGATGGCAGGGGATGTGGCCGAATGTCTGGGAAGCGTTACAAGACAGAAAGGTATGGGAGTGGAATGACAGAGAAATACAGCAGAGTTTATGCAACAGTTGATTTGGATATGCTTCGCGCGAATGCAGAAGGGATGATCTCCCGGTTAAGCGCGGGGACGAAAATGATCGGCGTAATCAAAGCGGACGGTTATGGACACGGAGCCGTTCCGGCGGCAAAGGAATTGGAAGCGCTGGACGGTATTTACGGATTCGCTACTGCGACGGAAGAAGAGGCTGTTATCTTGAGGAAGTCAGGGATCCGCAAGCCGATCTTATCTTTGGGCTATGCATTTCCGTACCATTATAAAGAAATGATTGAAAATGACATAAGAATTACCGCGTTTCGCCAGGATACGCTGGAACAGCTGGCAAGAGCGGCAAAAGAAACGGGGCAACCGGCGAAGATCCATATAAAAGTGGACACAGGAATGTCGCGGATCGGAATTTTCCCGGATGAAGAAGGGATGGCGTTCATCAGGAAGGCAGCCCGGATGCCGGGAATTGAAATAGAAGGGATATTTACTCATTTTGCAAAAGCGGATGAAGAAGATAAAGCGCCGGCCAGGCACCAACTGGCGGTGTTCCGGGATTTTGTGCGGAAAGCGGAAAAGGAAAATGGATGCCGTATCCCTTTTCACCATTGCGCCAACAGCGCGGCGGCTTTGGAACTCCGGGAGGCGGATATGGATGCCGTCCGGGCAGGAATCGCTCTTTACGGCCTGTGGCCTTCTGTAGAAACGGCAAAAGATATCATGGATTTAAAACCCGTTATGGAGCTGAAGAGCCAGATTGTTTATCTGAAGGAAGTGGAACCGGGAACGGAGATAGGATATGGAGGCACTTTTACGGCAGGAAGAAGAATGAAGATCGCTACTGTCCCTGTGGGCTATGCGGATGGATATCCACGGGGGCTTTCGAATAAAGGCTATGTCCTGGTTCATGGGAAAAAAGCTCCGGTGGCAGGAAAGATATGCATGGATCAGTTTATGATAGATGTGACAGATATTCTCGGCGTATCGGAGGGGGATGCCGTGACTTTGATTGGAAAAGAAGGAAAAGAACAGATTACGATGGAAGAACTGGGGGAACTGTCAGGGCGGTTCAATTACGAACTTGCCTGCTGCATAGGGAAGAGAGTTCCCCGCGTCTATTTGAAATCCGGGAAAGCAATAGCAGTAAAGGATTATTTTCAGGATTTTGAATAGAAATTGAATATCCTCAGATAAACTGGCAATAATTTAGCCATAAAAGTTTAAATGAAGGGTGATAGAAAATGAAACGTGGAGATATTTATTATGCGGATTTAAGGCCTGTGATCGGATCGGAACAGGGAGGCGTGAGGCCGGTATTGATTATACAGAACGACGTGGGAAATAAGCATAGCCCCACCGTGATCTGCGCCGCCATTACCTCAAAGCTGAATAAGGCGAAGCTTCCCACCCATATCGAATTGAATGCGGATGAATATGATATGGTCAAAGACTCGGTCATCTTGCTGGAGCAGTTGCGGACAATCGATAAAAAAAGGCTGAAGGATAAAGTATGCCATTTGGACAGCGAAATTATGGACAGAGTAAACGAAGGATTGCTGATCAGCCTGGAATTGGGCGTGTTTTGCCAGAATACATAAGAAAATGCCCCGATGTCCTGCCCTGCGCTTGACTGCCGGGGCTTTAAATGGTATAGTTTACTGTGATTCTTTAGGTCTATATATTTTAAAGGATAAAAGGAGATGGGATTATGGACGATGGCGGGCCTACTGCCAGTATGATTTTATTTTTAGCGCTTATTCTGACCGATATGTTTTTCTACGGATTCGGGTCGGCGATCAATAACTTGAATATCAAGGATATTGAAAAAAAGGCCAGGGAAGAAAACGATAAGAAATCCCGTCGGCTGGCGGCAATTATAGAAGAACCGGCGAAGTACGTGAATATGGTGCAGCTGATCGTGACTTTGATAAACATTGTCATGGGCAGTTTTTATCTCGGCTTTTGGATCAGAGGAATGCGGAGGCTGTTAGAGATTTATGTGAAGCCGGATTTACCGGAAGCGATAGCCATAGGAGCGGGAGTAACGGGCGCGTTTACCCTTATCTGTGCAGTAGCGGTACTTACTTACATATTATTGACTTTCGGGGTGCTGCTTCCGAAGAAGCTGGCGGCCAGATATCCGGAGAAATGGGCATATCTGTGCATCAATCCGGTTTATTATGTCATGAAAGCGCTTTCTCCCTTTACGGGGCTTGTGTCGGTAAGCGTAAACGGGATACTGCGCCTGTTTGGAATGAAGCTGGACGACAACTTGTCGGACGTAACGGAGGAAGAGATCATATCGATGGTAAACGAAGGCCATGAACAAGGAGTGCTTCTGGCTACCGAGGCAGAAATGATTACCAATATTTTTGAATTCGGGGATAAGGAAGCCCATGATATCATGACTCACAGAAACCAGGTCGTAGCTGTGGAGGGGAATATGCCGCTGAAAGAAGCGGTAGAATTCATGCTGGATAATAATAACAGCAGATTTCCCGTATACGAGGAAAATTTGGATCATATCATCGGAATTCTTCATTTGAGGGATGCGATGCGCATGCATGCCCTTGGGGAAGGCGGGGAGAATAAAAATCTTCCGGTAAAAGAGATAGAGGGTCTGTTGCGGGAGGCGGTGTTTATTCCGGAAACGAAGAACATCGATGCTTTATTCCAGATGATGCAGTCTACGAAGACGCAGATGGTGATCGTGGTGGATGAATATGGACAAACTTCCGGATTGCTTGCCATGGAGGATATTCTTGAGGAGATCGTGGGAAATATTATGGATGAGTATGATGAAGATGAGGAACATATCGAGGCTACGGACAATGCGGACGAATATATTATAGAAGGAAAAACCCCGCTGGAAGAATTGGAAGAACGCTTTGATATCTCTTTTGAGGAAGAAGAGTTTGAAACGTTAAACGGTTTTCTGATTTCCAAACTGGATAAGATTCCTGAAGAAGATGAAGATTTTGACATTGATGTGGATGGTTATAACTTCAAGATTTTATCGGTAGAAAATAAAATGATACAAAGCGTTTTAGTCACCAAAATAAAGCAGCCGGAACCGGAAGAGGACGAGGCGGAGGAAAACAACAATAAAAAGGAGAGTTGAGTTATGTCTGGACATTCAAAATTTGCAAATATTAAACATAAGAAAGAAAAAAATGACGCGGCCAAAGGGAAGATTTTTACGATCATCGGCAGGGAGATTGCTGTCGCGGTAAAGGAGGGAGGCCCGGATCCGGCCAATAACTTTAAGCTTGCCCAGGTTATTACAAAGGCGAAAGCGAATAATATGCCGAACGATACGATAGAGAGGGGAATCAAGAAAGCAGCCGGAGATGTAGGGAATGTTAACTATAAATATGTAACTTATGAAGGATACGGGCCGGGAGGCATTGCAATTATCGTGGATGCCCTGACCGATAACCAGAACCGTACGGCGGCGAATATAAGGAATGCCTTTACGAAGGGGCAGGGGAGCATCGGCACGCCGGGATGCGTGTCTTTCATGTTCGATAAGAAGGGGCAGATTATCATCGATAAAGAAGAATGTTCCATGGAAGCCGACGATCTGATGATGATAGCGCTGGATGCCGGGGCGGAAGATTTTTCAGAAGAGGAGGACAGTTTTGAAATCTTGACTGACCCGGATAGTTTTGACGGAGTGAATAAGGCGCTGGAAGAGGCGGGCATTGCCATGATCTCTGCGGAAGTAACGATGATCCCCCAGAATTATGTAGATCTGACGGACGAAACAGCGGTGAAAAATTTACAGAAAACGCTGGATATGCTCGATGACGACGACGACGTACAGGCTGTCTACCATAATTGGAACGAATAATGCGCCATAGGCGGAAGGAAACGGGAACGGAGGGCATGGAATGAGCAAAGAGTATGGAAGGGAAACGATATGCATCCAGTCAGGATGGAAACCAAAGAACGGGGAACCCAGAGTGCTTCCGATCTATCAGAGTACGACATTTAAATATGAAACATCGGAGCAGATGGGCAGATTGTTTGACTTGGAGGAGAGCGGATTTTTCTATACCCGGCTGCAGAATCCGACCAATGAATTTGTCGCGCAAAAGATATGCGAACTGGAGGGAGGGGCGGCCGCTATGCTGACTTCTTCGGGACAGGCGGCGAATTACTATGCCGTTTTCAATATTTGCGAAGCCGGTTCCCATGTCGTTATGTCTTCGACAATGTATGGAGGAACTTTTAACCTTCTGACAGTGACAATGAAAAAAATGGGAATCGACTGTACGGTGGTGGATCCGGATGCGCCGGAAGAAGAGTTGAATAAGGCATTTCAGGAAAATACGAAGTGTGTGCTGGCGGAGACGATTGCCAATCCGGCGCTGGTCGTGCTGGATATTGAAAAATTCGCCAAAATTGCGCATAGCCATGGGGTTCCCCTTATTGTAGATAATACGTTTGCGACGCCGATCAACTGCCGGCCTTTTGAATGGGGGGCGGACATCGTCACCCATTCTACAACGAAATATATGGACGGACATGCCATGTGCGTAGGAGGGGCTATTGTGGATTCCGGTAATTTTGACTGGGGAAAATATCCCGATAAATACCCGGGGCTTTGTACGCCGGATGAATCCTACCATGGAATCATTTACACGGAAAAATTTGGAAAGCTGGCTTATATTACGAAGGCGACCACTCAGCTGATGCGGGACCTCGGGGCGATCCAGTCGCCGCAGAATGCGTTTTTGCTCAACATAGGATTGGAAACCTTGCATTTGCGGATGCCGAGGCATTGTGAAAATGCCCTGGCCGTGGCTGCTTACCTGGAAAAGCATGAAAAGGTGGCCTGGGTCAATTATCCGGGGCTGGAAGGAAACAAGTATTATGAACGGGTGAAAAAATATATGCCGGATGGAACATGCGGCGTTATTTCTTTCGGCTTAAAGGGCGGAAGGGAAGCGGCGGCCGGCATGATGGATCATTTGGAACTTGCCGCCATCGTGACGCATGTAGCGGATGCCCGCACCAGTATCCTGCATCCGGCAAGCCATACGCACAGGCAGATGAACGACCAGCAGCTTATGGAGGCGGGCGTTGCTCCCGATATGATCCGGCTCTCCGTGGGAATTGAAAATAAAAACGACATCATAGCGGATTTGGAACAGGCGTTGGATAAAATATAAACCATAAGGAATGAATATTAACATGAAAATGAAAAAAACATGGTTCAGTTATCTGCTGTGGATGTCCTTTGTGGTAATCACAGCGGCGTTCGCCGCAGATTACCTGCCGGCTGCCATGGAAATGCTGTTTAAGGGAAATCAATACACAGCTGTGAAGCTTGTCTTTGCAATGGCGGTTCTGGCAGCGGCGTGCTGGTTCGTCGGGCATAAGACGGCCAGTGCATTCGCAGACATGTTGGCAAGAGCTTCGTCAGGAGCATCCGAAAAAACTTCGGGAAGAAGGCTGTGGAAAAGCCTTCTCTTCCGGCAGGCCGTGGAAGCTTTCCTTGTCTTTTGCTTATTGGCCGCAGCCGCTTTTTACCGGATCCAGATGCTGGAACATCTGGATGCGCCGTTGGACAGTATATATTATGACATGGCTTTTATAGACAATGCGGGAGGAGTGCCAAATCTTGCTCATGGCGCTTCTTATTGTTATGCATTAGTTCTTTCGGCGGTGTTTTCTTTCAGCGGAAATAAAATAGCGGCAGGATTGGCATTGCAGGCGGTGCTGCAGATAGTGACGCTTCTGGTGCTTTATTTGGGTATCAGGCGGCTGGCCGGAAAAGCGGAAGCTTTTTGGGTTGTGGCAATTTTGTCATTTTTGCCGTCCTATGCTGGAAAAATATATGAGCTGGAGCCGGAAACCTTTTATTTTGCTTTGTGGTCATTGGGTATTTTACTCATCGGACAATGTGGAATGGCGGAAGAAAAAAAGGCTTCCTGCACTGTTTTTTTTCTGGCGGGGGCTTATATCGGGGTCATGGGTTTTCTGGACAGGTCAGGCTGGCTTCTGCTGTTGGTTGCCGGAGGAATCTGCATAAAGAGAGCCATGGAAGGAGACGGGAAAAAAGCGGCATGGGGGGAGAACTGTAGGGACGGAGGCCTTGTCTTTCTTTTCTGCCTGTTGGGGGCTGTAATCGGTATGTTCTGTTCTCTTGCAGGAGATGCGGCATTGTCAGGCTCTTCTTTCGGAAGCATATGGAATACATGGTCAGGCCTGCTTTCCTGGAAAGGAAGCGCATGGATCCTGCAAGGGCCGGAAAGCGATCCGATTGCCGGAGCTGCCCTTTGTTTTGGAAATATACTGCTGGCAATAGGCTTTTGGTTTCATAAGGAGCAGAAACAGGATGTGTGGATCCTGCTTTGGCTGGTTGCGGCCGCGTACTATGCGGGGGCGGCCGGTTCGTTTGGATATCGGATCCTTTTTGCTTTCGCATGGGCGGCTTTGGCAGGGCTTGGCATAGCGTCTATGGGCATCAGCCGGGAGGCGGGGGAAAAGGGGAAGACGAAGGTGCCGGAGCTTGTGCTGGAGGATATGGATCAGGAGGATGAGGAAGAAGAGAAAGAGGAATCGGGGGTAAAACTGATCGAGAATCCGCTTCCGCTTCCTAAAAAGCATGTGCGGCGGGAAATGGATTTTGACAGGCTGGTGGAATGGGAAAAAATGAAGTTTGATATTCCCGTGGATGAATCGGATGATTTTGATATTTAATCTTGCGTTCGTTCGTATAAAAACTGTATTACCATGCAAACTAAAGACTGAAATCATAATCCTATAATTTTGATATGGAGGTTTGTATGGGAAATCAGAAATCAAAAAATACAAAGAATACGGATACCAAGGAGAAAAACGAAGGGAAAAAGACAGAGGAGGAAAAACACCGGGAGGACAGGATTGAAAATACCGGCCAGGTTACGCTGGATAAGAACGATAAAAAACATAAAATCCATCTTATTACGATTATCGGGGAAGTGGAAGGACACGATAATTTGAACGGAACTTCCAAAACGACGAAATATGAGCATATACTGCCGGAACTGGCGGCAATCGAAGACAGCTGCGAGGTGGACGGCCTTCTGATCCTGCTCAATACAATGGGGGGCGACGTGGAGGCCGGGCTGGCCATCGCGGAGATGATCGCTTCCTTGAGCAAGCCTACGGTATCCCTGGTGCTGGGAGGGAGCCATTCCATCGGGGTGCCGATTGCGGCGAGTACGGATTACTCTTATATTGTGCCTACGGGGACGATGGTGATCCATCCGGTAAGGATGAACGGCATGGTGATCGGCGTGCCGCAGACGTTCGATTATTTTAAACAGATACAGAACCGGATTACGGGATTTGTATGCAGCCATTGCAAGATAAGCAAGACAAGGCTGGAAGAGCTGATGATGGAGACGGGAGTGCTGACGAAGGACGTAGGAACGATATTGGTAGGGCAGGAAGCGGTAAATGAAGGGATCATCAACGAGGTGGGAGGAATTAAAGAGGCAATGCAGCATCTGCATGAAATGATTGGTGACAATTAATCTTTCAGATGCTATACTATATAAGTTAAAACAGGCGGATTCAGAAACGGAGGATGAGATATGGCATCCGGACAGAGAAAAAGAAGCGCTTCCGGGCGGAAAAAAACGCAGGGAAGATCCGGCGCTGGCAGAAGCAGCAGAACTTCCAGGCGGGCGAAGCCTATAGACAGCGCGATTAAAAACGAAGCGATACTGATTGGCGTATTGGCGCTGGCAGTTTTTTTATTCTTATGTAATTTTGGAGTGGTAGGAACGGCAGGCAATATGGTGAGCGATGTCATGTTCGGTTTATTGGGCATTCCTGCCTATATAGCCCCTGTTGTATTGTTTTTAGCGGTGGCTTTCGGCATTTCCAACAGGGGAAGCATGATCGCCGCCGGAAAGCTGGCGGCAGCAGCGATTTTATTCCTGATCATTGGAATGGTATGCGATCTGGCATCCGGCGCCTGGAACGAGAATTCCGTTTATCAGGTAAAGGAAATTTATGAGCGATGCAGCCAAAACCACAGCGGAGGCGGGGTGTTGGCGGGAACGCTGGCATTCCTCAGTTTCCGTTCCTTGTCCATGGTCGGCACGGCGCTTCTGTTGATCGTGCTGACGGTCATCTGCCTCGTTATTTTGACGGAGAAATCGCTAGTAAAAGGGATGAAATCCGGCGGGCAGAAAGTTTATGAGAGGACGAGGGAGGAGACCTATGCCCGGAGGGAACGGGCGCAGCAAAGGAGGCAGGAACAGCAGGAAATGCGCCGGAAACGGGAAGAGGACAGGCGCATTATGGAAGAGGAAAAGGAGGATGCGAAGATTCTCCGGATGGATAAAAAAGTATCCGGCGTCATGCTGGATACCACATTGTCTGCAGGAAAAGAAAAATCGAACAAGGAAGTGGAAAAAGGCGCGGTAATGATAGCGGAAGCAGAGGCTGCGGCTGTCCGGGACGATATCCATGAAATTATTCTGAACGATTGGAACGGGGATGCCGTACAGACAGGGGGCGCAGCGGGCAGTGTCAGCAGCAGTAAAAGCATGGAAAGCGCGGAAGGCAGCGGCGGATTCCATTCCAGCGAATATGACAGGATACATATTACGGCTAATGGGCGGACCGAGGGCATGGAGGAAGAAAGAAAGCCGGAAGCGGACAGGATAGAAATGCCGGAAGAGGAAAGAAAAGACCGGAGTACGGATAAGAATGAGAGGATCAGGCCGGAAGCAAAGCTGCCGCAGGGCGGCGGCAGGACGGAGAATGAAAAAAAGGCGCCGGCGGATATCGAAAGGGAAATGCAGAGAAGGATAGAGCCTGCACCGAAAAAATATATGCTTCCTCCTTTGAATTTGCTGAAGAAGGGCGCAAACAAAGGGAATGCCGCTTCTTCCATGCAATTAAAGGAAACGGCCATTCATTTGCAGAAGACCCTTGCCACGTTCGGGGTCAAAGTGACGATTACGGATATCAGCCAGGGACCTACGGTTACGAGGTATGAGCTGCAGCCGGAACAGGGAGTAAAAGTCAGCAAGATTGTAGGGCTGGCGGACGATATCAAACTGAATCTGGCGGCTACGGATATCAGGATTGAAGCGCCCATACCGGGAAAAGCGGCGGTGGGGATCGAGGTGCCGAATAAAGAGAATTCGGCGGTGCCTCTCAGGGATTTATTGGAATCCGGGGAATTCCAGTCATTTCCTTCTAATCTGTCCTTCGCCGTAGGAAAGGATATCGGAGGGAAAACAGTGGTGGCGGATATTGCCAAGATGCCCCATATGCTGATTGCCGGTTCTACGGGATCAGGAAAGTCCGTATGCATCAATACGCTGATTATGAGTATTTTATATAAGGCCCATCCGGATGACGTGAAGCTGATCATGGTGGATCCCAAAGTGGTGGAACTGAGTGTATATAATGGAATTCCCCATCTGCTGATTCCGGTAGTGACAGATCCGAAGAAAGCGGCTGCTGCCCTCCATTGGGGCGTAGCCGAGATGACGGAGCGGTACAAAAAATTCGCAGATTTTAACGTAAGGGATCTGAAGGGATATAATAAAGCAGTGGAATCCATGAAAGGGGAGGATGCTCCGAAAAAGATGCCGCAGATCGTGATTATTGTGGACGAACTGGCTGATCTTATGATGGTGTCCCCGGGAGAGGTGGAGGAATCCATCTGTCGCCTGGCCCAGCTGGCCAGGGCGGCCGGAATCCATCTGATCATTGCTACCCAGCGGCCTTCGGTGGATGTTATCACCGGCCTGATCAAAGCGAATATGCCGAGCCGTGTAGCCTTTGCCGTGTCCAGCGGCGTGGATTCCCGTACGATACTGGATATGAACGGGGCGGAAAAGCTGCTCGGGAAGGGGGATATGCTTTTTTATCCACAGGGATATCCGAAACCGGCCAGGATACAGGGAGCATTTGTTTCCGATTCAGAAGTATCCGACGTGGTGGATTTTCTGAAGAATCAAGCCATTGGAAATGTCTACAGCGAGGATGTACAAGAGAAAATACAGACAATCGATGCAGGAACGTCGCCTGTTTCCGGGGGAAATGGGGAAGGAAGCGGACGGGACCAGTATTTTGCGGAAGCGGGGAAGATCATCATCGAAAAGGATAAGGCATCCATCGGTATGCTGCAAAGAGTGCTTAAGATCGGCTTTAACCGGGCGGCCCGTATTATGGACCAGTTATGCGAGGCAGGGGTCGTCGGCGAAGAGGAAGGAACGAAGCCGAGAAAAGTGCTGATGAGTATGGAAGAATTCGAACAGCTGACAGAGGAAAGGGAATAGATTATGAAAACAGACATTCAGATTGCCCAGGAAGCAGTGATGGAGCCGATTATAGAAGTGGCGGCAAGGCTTGGGATCGAAGCGGATGATTTGGAGTTGTATGGAAAATATAAGGCAAAGATTTCGGAGCCATATTTGGAAAAAATAAAAGATGGACCGAAAGGAAAGCTGATTCTCGTAACCGCGATCAATCCTACCCCGGCGGGGGAAGGAAAGACGACGACCAGCGTGGGGCTTGGCCAGGCGCTTGGAAAGATGGGGAAAAGAGCGATCATCGCTTTGAGGGAACCTTCTCTCGGCCCCTGCTTTGGAGTGAAGGGAGGCGCGGCAGGGGGCGGCTATGCCCAAGCAGTGCCGATGGAGGATTTGAATCTTCATTTTACCGGAGATTTTCATGCGATTACTTCCGCGAATAATCTGTTGGCTGCCTTGTTGGATAATCATATCCAGCAGGGGAACGCCCTTGGCATAGATACGCGCCAAGTCGTATGGAAAAGGTGTCTGGATATGAATGACAGGGTACTCCGCAATGTAGTTGTAGGGCTTGGAAGCAAAATGGACGGAACCGTGAGGGAAGATCATTTTGTCATTACTGTCGCATCGGAGATTATGGCAGTGCTTTGTTTGTCTGAAGATATGGAAGATATGAAAAAACGTCTGGGGAAAATGGTTGTTGCTTATAATTATGAAGGAAAGCCGGTGACCGCAGATGATCTGCAGGCGGTAGGCGCTATGGCAGCGCTTTTAAAAGACGCTTTGAAGCCCAATCTGATACAGACTCTAGAGCATACCCCTGTCTTAGTGCATGGAGGGCCTTTTGCCAATATCGCCCATGGCTGCAACTCTATCAGGGCGACGAAAGCGGCTCTGAAAATGGCGGATTATGTCGTGACAGAAGCGGGATTCGGCGCGGATCTCGGCGCTGAGAAATTTTTTGATATTAAATGCCGCATCGGCGGGTTGAAAGTGGATGCCGCCGTTTTGGTCGCTACGGTGCGGGCTTTGAAATATAATGGCGGCGTGCCGAAGCAGGATTTGGGCAATGAGAATCCGGAGGCTTTGGAAAAGGGCATTGCCAATCTGGAAAAGCATATAGAAAATTTGCAAAAATATGGCGTACCCGTTGTGGTGACGTTAAATTCTTTCCTGACGGACACAGAAGAGGAGATTGGGTTCGTAAGGGATTTCTGTGAAAAACGCGGCTGTGAGTTTGCAGTTTCCCAAGTCTGGGAAAAAGGCGGGGAGGGAGGAACCGCCTTGGCCGAAAAGGTGCTGGCAACGCTGGAAAAGAAGGAAAGCGATTTTCATGTATTATATGAAGATGATCTTTCTTTGAAAGAAAAAATAGAGACCGTGGCCAAAGAGATTTACGGAGCGGACGGAGTAAATTATGGGGCGCTGGCGCAAAAGCAGATGAAACAGCTGGAATCCCTCGGCTTCGGGAAGCTTCCGGTATGTATGGCCAAAACCCAGTATTCCTTATCGGATGATCCTGATCTGCTGGGCCGGCCGGAAGGATTTACCATAAATGTGAGAGAAATGTATGTGTCGGCAGGGGCTGGGTTTGTCGTGGTACTGACGGGAGCGGTTATGACGATGCCGGGGCTGCCGAAAGAACCGGCGGCGGTAAGGATCGATGTGGGCAGCGATGGAGTGATTACGGGATTATTCTAAATGAGGTGAAAGATGGCGAATATAATAGATGGGAAGACAATATCGGCGCAGATAAAGGAAGAACTGAAGGAGAAAGTAACGGCAATGCAGGCAGAAGGCAGAAAGGTGACGCTTGCTGTCATACAAGTAGGAAAGGATCCGGCTTCCAGCGTATATGTGGGAAACAAGAAGAAAGCATGTGCTTATATCGGGATCCATTCCTTGTCCTATGAACTGGAGGAAGAAACGACGCAGGAGGAACTGCTTGCCTTGATCGAAGAGCTGAACGGAAGAAAAGATGTGAATGGCATATTAGTCCAGCTGCCGCTTCCTCCCCATATTGACGAGGGCAAGGTGACGGAAGCCATTCGGCCGGAAAAGGATGTGGACGGTTTCCATCCGGAAAGCGTGGGAAAGTTATGTACCGGCCAGCCGGGGTTTGTATCCTGCACGCCGGCAGGAATCATACAGCTGTTGAAACGTTCCGGCATCGGGATTGCCGGAAAGGAATGCGTGGTAATCGGAAGGAGCAATATTGTCGGCAAGCCGATGGCGCTGTTGCTTTTACGCGAAAACGGAACGGTCACGATCGCCCACTCCAAAACGAAGAATTTGAAGGAAGTGACGAAACGGGCGGACATTTTGGTTGTTGCTGTTGGAAAGCCGAAAATGATTACGAAGGAATATGTAAAAGAGGGAGCCGTTGTGATTGATGTGGGCATCCACCGTAACGCGGAGAACAAATTATGCGGCGATGTGGATTATGAGGATGTAGCACCGATATGCAGCGCGATTACGCCGGTGCCGGGCGGAGTCGGGCCTATGACGATAGCGATGTTAATGAATAATTGCGTGGAATCTGCGGACAGCTGTTTTTTAGGCGGCAGGCCGGTCTAAGGCTTCGGTCATGACGGAGAAAGGGATGTGTTTATGAAATGTCCAAAATGCGGATATGAATGGACGGAAGGCCATTTGTATTGCGACAATTGCGGGGAAGAATTTCGGATTGTGCCGGATTTTGAACCCGAAATTGAGAAAGAAATGAATGAGACATTATCTACCCTTCTTGTAGAACTGGCCCAGGAAGAAATACCGAAGCTGGAGGAAACAGGAAAAGATAATAAGAAGAGAAAGAAAGCCGTCCGCTTTACAGGAAAAAGAAGGATGGGAAACGGATGGGTGGCAGCGGCCCTTCTATTTTGTATTTTTGCGGCAGCGGCAGGGATTGGCGGTATTCATTGGTACAGGAATTATTCGGTGCCTTATCAGATAGGGAAAGCAAAGGAATGTGCGAAAGCGGAAAAGTACGTACAGGCGATCGCTTATTTGGAAAGAGCGCATGAACTGGAGCAGGGAGATGCGGAAATTCTTTTTCTTATGGCCGATTATTACTATATCCAGGGGAAGGATGAGCCGGCGATCTATACATTGATGGAAGTCGTGGAAGAAGAGGAGCATTATCCGGAGGAGGATCTGGAGAGGGCTTATGATAAAATAATAGCTATTTATAGTAAACAGGGGAATTATCAGGCGATTAACGAGCTTCTGCTCGGATGCCATAATGAAAATATTGTGAATCTTTTTCAGCAGTTTATGGCAAAACCACCGGAATTCAGCTTTGTAGGAGGAAGCTATGAAGAGGTTCTTCCTTTAAAACTGAGCGCGAATACTTCCGGGAAGATTTATTATACTTTGGATCGGAGTACGCCGGATGAAAACAGCGAAGTTTATACAGCCCCTATTTTCCTGGAGACGGGGGAGTATACGGTAAAGGCATGTTTTGTCAATGATTACGGCATTAAGAGCGAGGTAGTTACGAATACGTACCAAATCGATGTACTTGTGCCGGCAGCGCCGGAAGTATCCGTATATAGCGGGGATTATTACGAGCCATATATGATCGAGGCACAAGCGCCGGAGGATTGCACGATATATTATACGGCGGACGGAACGGATCCTACGGCAGGCAGTATTCGATATACATCCGCTATCCCGATGCCTCTTGGAAAATCAGTTTATAAGTTTATTGCCATAAGCGGGGAGGGGGTTGCCAGCGATATTATTGTCCGTAATTACCAGTTAAGGCTGAATACGGATATTACGGTGGATATGGCAGTTTCCAATGTGGTGCAGGCGCTGGTCCGGGCGGATGTTTTGCTGGATGAGGAAGGCAATATGCGCGGAATGAGCGGACACAATGTGTATAAGCTGAATTCCGTGATGAGAATAGGCGAAAACGGGGATTATTATATTATTTATGAGTATTATGAAGACGCGACCGGGATACAGACGAGGACGGAGCGGATATATGGCGTGAATATCCAGGATGGGAAAGCCTGCCGCATTACATATGACGAAGAGGGGAAAATCGTACTGGTGGATATTTAAGGAAGGAGGAATAAAATGTATAAGATTTTGGAGGCAAAAGAGCTGGCGGCAAATATTTACCTGATGGAGGTAGAGGCAAAGCGCATAGCGAAACGATGCGAGCCGGGGCAGTTCATTATTGTCAGGACGGATGAGGATGGGGAAAGGATTCCGCTGACGATATGTGATTATGACAGGGAAAAAGGAACGGTGACGATCGTATTCCAGACGGTGGGAGCAGGAACGACAAGGATGGCGGATTTGAAAGCCGGGGATTATTTCCAGGATTTTGTAGGACCTTTGGGCTGCCCTTCCGAGTTTATTAAGGAACCATTGGAGGAGCTAAAGAAGAAAAGCATTCTTTTCGTAGCGGGAGGAGTAGGTACTGCCCCCGTATATCCGCAGGTAAAATGGCTGAAAGAAAAAGGAATAGAAGCGGACGTTATTGTGGGAGCGAAAACAAAGGATCTGCTGATTCTGGAAAAGGAAATGTCGGAAGCGGCAGGAAATCTTTATATCACCACGGACGATGGTTCTTACGGCAGAAGCGGTATGGTGACGCAGACGATCAAGGATCTGGTAGAAGAAGGAAAACATTATGACGTATGTGTGGCGATAGGCCCTATGATCATGATGAAATTTGTCTGCAAAATGACGAAAGAACTGGGAATCCCTACCGTAGTGAGCCTGAATCCCATTATGGTGGATGGCACGGGAATGTGCGGCGCCTGCCGCGTGACGGTGGACGGGGAGGTGAAGTTCGCCTGTGTGGACGGGCCGGAGTTCGACGGCCATAAGGTGGATTTTGACCAGGCGATGAAGCGCCAGCAGATGTATAAGACGGCAGAAGGAAGGGCAATTTTGAAAGAAAAAGAAGGCAGCACCCATCATGGCGGATGCGGTAACTGCGATTGAGAGAAAGGCATGGTATTAGGATGGACGTATTAAAGAAGGTACCTGTGCGTGAACAGGATGCAAAGGTGCGCGCTTCTAATTTTGAGGAAGTGTGCCTGGGATACAATCAAGAAGAAGCGATGGAGGAAGCAGGCAGATGCATTAACTGTAAAAATGCGCAATGCGTGAAGGGCTGCCCGGTAGCGATCAATATCCCGGGGTTTATTGAAAAAGTAAAAGAAGGGGATATTGAGGCGGCATATCAGGTAATCAGCGAGGCCAGCGCCCTTCCGGCAGTGTGCGGGCGTGTATGCCCCCAGGAAAGCCAATGCGAGGGAAAATGCATCCGGGGAATAAAAGGAGAGCCTGTTTCCATCGGGAAGCTGGAACGTTTTGTAGCGGACTGGGCGAGGGAAAAGGGAATAAAACCCGTTGGCGCGGAGAAGAAAAACGGCAAAAAAGTAGCGGTGATCGGTTCCGGGCCGGCCGGCCTTACCTGTGCAGGGGATCTGGCAAAGATGGGCTATGAGGTGACAATCTTTGAAGCCTTACATGAACCGGGCGGCGTACTGGTTTACGGGATCCCGGAATTCCGCCTTCCGAAAGAGGATGTGGTGGCCAAAGAGATTGAAAACGTCAAATCCCTGGGAGTAACGATAGAGACGAATGTGGTGGTAGGCAAATCGGTAACGATTGACGAACTGCTGGAAGAAGAAGGCTTCGATGCGGTATTTATCGGTTCGGGGGCGGGACTGCCAAAATTTATGGGAATTCCCGGCGAACAGGCGAATGGCGTATTTTCCGCCAACGAATATTTGACAAGAAGCAATTTGATGAAAGCGTTTCAGGAGGAATCGCCCACCCCGATTATGCGGGGGAAGAAAGTAGCGGTCGTAGGCGGCGGCAACGTGGCGATGGACGCGGCGAGAACTGCGCTGCGCCTGGGCGCTGAGGTGCATATTGTATATAGGAGAAGCGAAGAAGAGCTTCCGGCGAGGGTGGAAGAGGTTCACCATGCAAAAGAAGAAGGCATTATTTTTGATCTGCTGACTAATCCGGTGGAAATCCTTGCCGATGAAAACGGATGGGTATGCGGCATGAAATGCGTCAGGATGGAACTGGGCGAGCCGGATGAATCGGGAAGAAGAAGGCCGGTGGTAAAGCCGGATTCCGAATTTGTCATCGAGGTGGATACAGTCATCATGTCCTTGGGGACTTCTCCTAATCCATTGATCTCTGCTACAACCAGCGGATTGGAAACAAATAAATGGAAATGTATTGTCGCGGACGAAGAATTCGGCAAAACGACAAAAGAAGGTGTTTATGCCGGCGGAGACGCCGTTACCGGGGCGGCTACCGTGATTCTTGCTATGGGCGCAGGAAAGGCCGGGGCGAAAGGGATCGACGAATACTTGAAGAATAAATAATTGCAGGTTTGCGATGGAAAATGCCTTTGTATCTTAGGATATAAAGGCATTTTTAAGAAACAATTAATAAATTTTATATCTTTAAATTAAACAGCGGCATGGTATAATAAGGCATGGAGGATGAATTATGGTACATCATATCGTATTATGGGATTGGAAAGAAGATTTGGGAGAGCAAGAAAAAAAGGAAGCGGCGGCGAAGATCAGGGAGAAGCTGGAAAGCGTAAAGAACCAGGCGGAAGGTGTGGTGTCTTTGGAAGTCATTACCGACGGTTTGTCTTCCAGCAATAAAGATATCGGCCTGGTTTCCGTGTTTGCATCGGAAGAGGCGCTGAACGCTTACCAGACGCATCCGGCTCATGTGGAAGCAGGAAATTATATAAAGAGCGTCACTGCAGGCAGGACATGCCTTGATTATAAAGGGAAGGAATGAGGAAACTACCAATATGAAAGACAATAATAAGGCGAGGCTGCTGACGGTAGGGATTGCTGTCGTTCTGATTCTGATCGTCTGCGGCATCAGTGTGGTTATTTATGCTTTGAATAAGAGAAACAGCCAGGACACAAGTACGATGCTTCAGGAGGATATTATGGAATATGCCAATAACTCCCAGGAGCAGAGCGTGACGGCCCAGGATATTGAAAAAAAGGATAGCGGTTCGGAAGCAGCAGGAAAAGAAGAAGAACCTGAAAAACAGGAAGAGCCTGAAAAGCAGGAAAAAGAAGAAGTTGAACAAGAGGAGCCTGCCGTAGTCGTAAAAGAGCAGGAAGAACCGCAGGAACAGTCGATTATAGAAGAGGAAGCCGGCAAACAGGATTCTGGCGGGGAACAGAAAACAACGGCAAAATGGCAGAAGGAAGCGGGAGAAAATCTCGCGGCAGTAGAAATCGATTTATCCCGGCAGATGTCGGAAATGAAAGGTTATTGGGAAGCGGGAAATATGGAAGCGGTAGAGGATCTGGCATATTTGCCCAGATACCGGGCGGCTTCCGAAAAATTAAGCGGAACGACAAAATATTATTATTATGGCGATACGGATGGGAGCAAACGGCCAAACGGCATGGGCCTTGCGATGTATACGGATAACCAATATTATTATGGCGAGTGGAAAAATGGCGTCAGAAGCGGAAACGGCATGTGGATCAAGTTCTATGTGTATGACCAGAATGCAAAAGCGAAGGACAGCATTTATTTGCAGCACAGCTATTCCGGTACATGGGCTAACGACCTGCCCAATGGAGACGGCGCGGAACACTATGATTTTATTGATGAGAATCTGGAAGCGAATGTAGGCTATAACCGTAATTTTATCGGAAACTTTAAAAACGGCCTTTATCATGGGGAAATTTATATTACCAATTATTACAGCGACCACAATACCAAAGAATGGAGCGGTACGGCAAAAGACGGAGTATGGCAGGCAATGGGGGAAAAAGACAGCAAGGGGCAGTATCCGGTTATCGTGGAATTAACGGATCTGGATAATTACCAGTGGATGGCGGAAAAAGCGAATAAGAATCAGGGAGTGGATGGTTTAATATCTGCTGCTAAATAAACAGTGCGGGGGGATAAAGATGCCTTGGTGTCCAAAATGCAAAAACGAATATAGGGAAGGAATCAAGGTCTGTGCCGATTGCGGGATGGAACTGGTGGAGACTCTGGAGAAGAGGGAAGGCAGTCCGTTGATTTTTGGCAGTCAGGAACAGATGGAAGAACTGGAAAAATTCCTTATTTATAATCACTTGAAAACGGTAAGAATGGAAAAAGATGAAGCGGAAGGGGTATACGAGCTGTATATCGGGGATGAAGAGCGCCAAAAGGCGTCTATGGCCGTGAAAGTTTTTTTGCAGCAGGAAGCAGGAAAAGCAGAAGAGGCGCTGGAAGGCGCGGACGGCGGTGAAGCAGGGAACAACGGCAGCGATGCGGATGCCCCTGTGTATACAGGCGTTTATCTGGACAGCGCAAAAAAGGCGGAGGAAAACCGTTCTTCCGGCTATATGCTGATCGTGGTCGGAGGTATCGGCCTGGCAGCCATCGGTTTGCTATTGGCGGATATAATCAAGCTTCCGGCGGGCATGGTTAATAAGTATATGATATGTTCCGTAACCGGGGCGCTGTTCCTGCTGTTTTTTGTTATGGGGATCCTTTCCGTCAGATCTTCCCAATCCTTAAAAGCGAAAGCAGAATCGGAAAGCAGCCTGACGAGTGAGATAAAGAAGTGGTGTGAAAGCAGTATCACAGCGGAAATGGTAGATGACGGCCTTTTCCCGGAAGGAGAGACCGGAGAGGAAATAAAGTATTTCAGGAGAACGGACAAGATGAAGGCGATGATATCCCATCAGTTTTTGAATCTGGACGAAGGATTTTTGGATGCCTTTGTAGACGATTATTACCCTGTAGTTTTTGAGCAGGAGAAAGGAAGAGGATAGGAGCTTCCGGGAAAATGACGGGGAGCGAACCGTAATATGAGAATAACCATTATAGCGGCAGGCAAAATAAAAGAGAAATTTTACCGCGAAGCCATGGCAGAGTATACCAAACGCCTTGGAAAATACTGCCGTTTTGAAACGATAGAAGTGGAAGACGAAAAGACGCCGGATAAAGCAGGGGAGGCTTTGGAGAACCGGATCAAAGAGAAAGAGGCCTTGCGTATGCTGAAGCATATCAGGGAAGACGCCCATGTGGTGACTCTTGAGATAAGCGGGCGCAAGATGGACTCCATCGCTTTTTCCCAAAAGCTGGAGAAACTGGCAACTTATGGGACGAGCCATATTCAGTTTATTATCGGCGGCTCTTTGGGACTCCATGAAAAGGTATTAGAGCGGGCGGATGATAGAGTCAGTTTTTCGGATATGACGTTTCCCCATCAGCTGGCGCGTATTTTGCTGGCAGAACAGATATACAGGGGATACCGTATTATTTGTGGAGAGCCGTATCATAAGTAAGGGAGAAAAGGAACGGATGTTTTGGAAATAAAAGAGAATAAGAGTTATATTTTAACCCCATGGGAGTTTGCGGCTTCCATGGGGTTAATAGATGTTGGTAATTTAATTATACCATTTGAGGCTGATTGTTACTATAAATTTAAGGAATATCTAAGGAAGATATTTAGTAGCTGTAAAGAAAAAGTGGTGGATATTGTGGATGACAATGGGGAGTATGAAAGACTGAAAAATATGGGTGGTTTGTTAGCCTGGAATATGATAAAATATAAGCAAGAAGCAGGAGGTGAGGCCATGAATACAGATACTACCATAGCGAAAAATATCCGGGTGGCTGATGAGAAAGCCAGCTATGATGCGGCCTGTAAGCGGCTGCTTTCAGAAAAGATTATTTTAGCATGGATTATGAAGAACTGTCTGGAGGAATACCGTGATTGTGATGTAGATGAGATTGCCGGAAAATATATTGAGGGTACACCTCAGATAGGTGAAGTGGCAGTCGCCTCAGATGAATCCAATCGTGTTTCTATGATACAGGGAGTTGGAAGTCAGGATACTTCTTTGACAGAGGGGACAGTTACCTATGATATTCGGTTTCTTGCAACAGCTCCTGTATCTGGGGAATTGATTCGTTTAATTATCAATATAGAAGCCCAAAATGATTTTTATCCGGGTTATCCGTTAATAAAGAGGGGGAATCTATTACTGCAGTCGGATGATTTCTGCCCAATATGGAACAGAGTTTACAAATTCCCACTATGAGAATATCAAAAAGGTATACAGCATATGGATTTGTATGAATCCGCCAAAGAACCGTGAAAACAGCATTACCCGTTATTACATTACGGAAGAAAATCTGGTGGGAAGTGTAAAGGAACGAAAAGCAGATTATGATTTGATGGCGGCTGTTATGATTTGTCTTGGGAAAGAGGGAGATTCGGGTACGGATTTATTAAAACTGTTGAATGTGCTTCTGTCCACAGAAACGGGTTCACAGGATAAGTGTCAGATACTGGAGGAAGATTTTCATATCAGAATGACTCAGACATTGGAAAGTGAGGTGTCACTTATGTGTAATTTAAGTAAGGGTGTGGAAGAGAAAGGAATTGAAAAGGGAAGACAGGAAGGAATAATAGCTATGGTATCAGCATTAAAGGATTTACAAATTGCAGATAGTATTATTCTGAATAAAATCCAGGAAAAGTTTCATTTGGCAGAAGAAACAGCTAAAATGTATTTGTAAGTATAACAGGCAGAGCATTTCTGTGTTCTGCCTGAAATAGTATTATGAGATTTTTCGCGCTTAGGTAAGTTCTCGGTATGAAAAATATTAAAGAAAACAGAAGTTAAAATTGGGGGAAAAAGATGGATTGTACAGAAGAGTTTTTAAATTTTGCTGCTTCATTAAAGTTAGTAAGAAAAGCTGAAATTGAAGCACAGGGAAAAAGTGTTATTGATGAGGTTTATACGGATTTGCTCCCTAATAATGGGATTTTAAATTTTGTTAATCTGCCAAGGACATCTATTTTAAAGGGACGAAAGGGAACAGGAAAGTCAACTATTTTCCAGAAATCACAAAACGATATGTTAACAAGATCTGATGTGGTAACAATATATATTGATGTAAAAACATTATATGATAATGCAACACCAACATTAAATGTTACTTCAGATATTGAACAAGTAGATTTAGAAATTAAAAAATACTTTATTTATAAAAATTTTCTGTTTGAAGTGATTAGTAAAGCAAATGAAAACTTTGAGCAAACACTTAAGAATCAGTCTCTTATGAAACGATTTAAGGGATTTGTATCTGGAATTTCAGTTGAAGTAGACAGAGAATTTGAAAAGATTAAAAATAATATAGATGATGTAGTAAAACAGATTGATATGTCTTTATATCAAAAAATTCAGAATTCAGAAGAAATAAATGAGAATGATAAATTAAATGCGGAGATAGTAATATCAAAATCACCAGAGATAAAGCTTGGAAATGAAAGTGCAAAAGATAATTTATATAAAAAAGAGTTTATTTCGGTGATGCATCAGTATTTTGATATAAAAGGATGCCTGATAAATCAATTTTTAAAGATTAGAGATATTTTAAAAGTTAAGTATATTTATATTTATTTGGATGATTATTCAGAAATGGATGAAGAAGCACAAGAAATTTTTATGGATTGGTTTGTTGCACCATTAAATAATACATCAGAGGATTTTATTAAGTTTAAAATTGCAACATATCCTAATAGATTCTATATGGGGAAATTGGATAATCAAAAAATTGATGAGATTAATTTGGATTTTTATAGTGCTTTGTATAGTTATAAAAATGTTGTAAAAATGGAAGAAATAACATTAAACTATATAAAAAGATTAATAAAAAACAGATTTGATGTATTTTTGCCAGGAAAATCTATAACTGATTATTTTGATATGTCAGAAGAGGAATTATTTGAGCTTTTATTTGATATGACCTTAAATATTCCAAGAAAGATTGGATTTATCTTTTCATATTGTTATACAACACATATTACAATGGGAAAAAAGATTACAAAAGCTGCTTTAAATGCGGCTGCAAGAAGGTATTATGAAGAAATAACAGAAGCGTATTTTGAAGCAAATAAATATGTTGTCCGTGCTTTTGGCGAATTAGCAACAATAGAAAATTTAAAATGCCTTATGGAAAAGATTGTTTTGAAAGAGAAAGAGAATCATGTTTTAGTCAATCAGCAAGAAAAACGAGGATTGCCTACAAGCCATTTTGTTATTGATAATAGTTTGTGCAGACTATTAGATACATTAGAGTTAAATGGTTATATAAGTACTTATAATAAGTTGAATGATAAAGATAATATTCCATCGACATTATATGCTTTAGATTATGGATTATGTCAAAAATATATGATAGAATATGGGCGTCCAAAGGAAAGTTCACGTAGGAAATATTATTTAGAGCGTAAGTTTACTTTTAACAATCTTATAAAGGAACATTTTAATTCAAGTCAAGTGTTAGAATGTCCAAATGGGCATATATTTCCGTATGAAAAATTTGACAGTTTAAACAGCTTTGGCATGATATGTCCGCAATGCGCACAGAAAGGCATATATGTTACATGTATTACTCAAATAACAAATAGGAATATTATTGAATTGATAAAAACATATTCTAAAAATCAAATACGTTTAAATGATGATTTAGAATATGGAATTTTAAATTTTCTTAGGCATAATGATAATCAATCTTACAGTGCTTCTGAGATTGCAGAAAATTTGGATTGTACCTATCAGCTTATTACAAAAAGGGCAGATAAGCTAATTGATCGTGAATTGATTAAAGTGGATAGAAAAGTTAAAAGAAGATATTTTGCATTAACCGACTGGGCGAGGGAAATTTTTAGGAATGATATGGAAGAAGATATATAATTAGGTTAGAAGTCGATAAGGATTATGTAATACAAGCTTTTTAACAGTGTTTTAATGGAAGAATATAGGCGGGTGAATGGGAAATATAAAAGTAGAACAGGATAACTGGGAAGAATTAGGCATATCCAATGATTTTCTGTTTGGAAAAATTATGTAGAATTTGGAGTTATGTAAAGAATTTATTGCAAAAGATACAGGAAAAATTTTTATTGACAAAAGAGGAACCACAAAAATATTTAAGTCGTTAATTGGTGGAACTGGCAGATATGACAAGCGCCTGAAAAAAAGCAGATAAGAAAAGTAGTATTCTTTCATAAAATAAAACATATATTATTCCATGATGAGAAACAAGAAATTGACCGGGAAACAAAAACTGGAAAGAAGAAAAGAGATTATCGTGGAATCCTTAAAGCTCCCAAAAGATTCTATGTTGGGAGCTTCTATTGTAACAGTGACGGGAAATAAGGATGTTTTTGTAGAAAATTATAAAGGGATTCTGGAATATTCACCGGAGGCGATCGTGCTGCAAGGGAAGACCTGCCAGATCAGCATCGTGGGAAAAAGGATGACCATTGATTATTATACCAACGAGGATATGAAGATTACAGGCTGTATCGAATGCGTCCGCTATCATAACGGGTAAGGCATGCCGGAAAGAAATATGCCTGGGCCGGGATGCGCAATAGAAGGTAAAGGGGATAGGATATGCTTCAGTTTATACAATATTTAAAGGGATATGTCCGCATCAGGGTATGGGGATATTCGCCGGAGCGCTTTATGAATCTGTGCAGTAATCATGATATTCTGCTTTGGGACATCGAGAACCATGGAGAATATGACACGATGTGCATAACTGTCAAAGGTTTTAAGAAACTGAAAGGAATTGTAAGAAAAACAGGAACTAAGGTGGCCATACAGGAACGTTGTGGACTACCTTTTTTTGTACCAAGAATGAAAAAGAGAAAAATTTTCCTGATTGGTTTATTCGGGAGCCTGGCTTTTTGGATGTGGATGTCCACTTTTATATGGGCGGTGGATATTGTCGGAAATTATTCCATTTCCGAAGATATTTTTATGGATTTCCTGAAAACCCATGACATTTATGTCGGCATGAAAAGAAGCAAGGTGGATATAGAGGAATTGGAGAAAAAAATAAGGCAGGATTTTGAGATTGTGACATGGACTTCCGCCCGGATCGACGGTACCCGGCTGGTGATACAAGTGAGGGAAAATGAAGTGGATACGGGCGGGAAGGATATGGGAAGCGGGGCAGAACAGGCAGGAACCAAAACGGTGGAAAATAAATTTGGTTCCGATCTTGTTGCGGAAGAGGACGGAGTGATTGTAAGTATGGTCACAAGGCAGGGGGTTCCCCAAGTATCCGTGGGTATGGAAGTGAAAAAGGGGGATATTCTGGTTTCAGGAAGCGTACCGGTATATAATGAAGATGCCACCGTAAAATTTTACCAGTATTATGAAGCGGATGCGGATGTTTATATTCGGAGGCAGTTACGAAAGAAAGAGGAACTTCCCCTGCACTATGAAAAAAAGGAGTACACGGGGGAGGAAAAGGAGGAAATGGTTTTGTCCATTATGGATAAGGATCTGGTTCTCCGCCTGGGAAAGATCAAATATGAAAATTATGATAAAATAACGGATAAAAAACAAGTGAAGCTTCTGGAAAATTTTTATCTGCCGTTTTATTATGGGAAAAGCGTAAATCGGGAATACATAGTTACGGATAATATTTATACAGAAAAAGAAGCAAAAATGATATTTTCTGAAAAATTAATAAAATATATCGAAAGTTTGGAGGAAAAAGGGGTACAAATAATGAAAAAAAATGTTACAATAAATAAGAATCAAAAAAAATGGCAGATGGATATGGATTTTCAGGTTGTGGAGAAAACAGGAAAAAACATTGCCATTATAGTGAAGGAAGAAATAGAAGACGGCAGTATGGAGGAAGAAGCATCGGTACATGGAACGGAAGGCCATGCTGCAGCAGAATAATAGTAATAGGCAGGGATTTTTTCAGTGGCAGATTGGGTGGAAAGCCGGATCGATGTTCCGGCGGAGCATATGCAGAATATTTTCGGAGCCCATGACAATTATATCCGAAAGATAGAAAGCGATTGCAAGGTAACGATTGTTAACAGGGACGGGGCGGTGAAGATAACCGGAGCGGCAGCGGCGGTAGGACGGGCGGGGAATATTGTCCGCCAGCTGGCGGAATTATCAAAGAGAGGAAATATCATTCAGGAACAGAATGTAAATTATGCGATTATGATGGAAATGGAACATAAAGAAGACGCGCTGGTCGAAATAGACAAAGATTGTATATGCCATACGGTTCTAGGAAAACCGGTCAAACCGAAAACGCTTGGACAGAAACAATATGTGGATGCCATCAGGAACCATATGATCGTTTTCGGGCTGGGTCCCGCTGGAACAGGGAAAACTTATCTCGCAATGGCGATGGCAATTACCGCTTTTAAACAGGAAGAGGTCGGGAGGATTATTTTGACAAGGCCTGCTATTGAAGCCGGGGAAAAGCTGGGTTTTCTGCCCGGTGATCTGCAGAGCAAGGTAGATCCTTATTTAAGGCCTTTGTATGATGCCCTGTACCAGATTATGGGAGCGGATAGTTTTGCAAAGAACATGGAAAAAGGGCTGATCGAGGTGGCTCCTCTGGCTTATATGAGGGGGCGGACGCTGGACAATGCTTTTATTATTTTGGACGAGGCGCAGAATACTACGCCGGCACAGATGAAAATGTTTTTAACCCGCATCGGCTTTGGCTCCAAGGTTGTCGTGACCGGAGACAGATCACAGAAAGATTTAATGCCGGGAACAAAGTCCGGGCTGGATATAGCGATACAGGTACTTGGAAGAATCGAGGATATTGCTTTTTGCAGCCTGACCAGCAAGGATGTGGTAAGGCATCCGCTGGTGCAGAAAATTGTTATGGCATATGAGGATTATGAAAAGGCGGCGGAGAAGAAGAGTCAGAGGCGTACAAAAGAGAAAGAAGGGCGGAGAAAGGGGTATAGATCATGACATCCTATGTGGAAAATGAAACGGATACCGATTTTTCTTTCGATGGGCAGAGGCTGGTCAGCCGGGTAATGGAGGCTGTACTGGATGCGGAGGGATGCCCTTATGAGGCAACGGTCAATGTTCTTTTGACGGATGACGAGGGGATCAGGGAGTATAATAGGGAGTATCGGGGAATAGACCGGGCGACGGATGTGCTTTCTTTTCCGAATATTGCATATCGGCAGCCTTCGGATTTTTCGCAGGTGGAGGAAGATGAAGCGGATTATTTTGACCCGGACAGCGGAGAATTGCTGCTGGGAGATATTATTTTGTCCGTAGATAAGGTAAAAGAACAGGCGGAATGTTATGGACACAGCCAGTTGCGGGAGTTTGCTTTTCTGGTGACGCACAGCATGCTGCATTTGTGCGGATATGACCATATGGAAGAAACGGATGCCGGCGAGATGGAGGAGAAGCAGCGGAATATATTGGACAAGCTGGGAATTACCCGGGAGAAATAAACAAATAAGGAACAATAGGATATGGTGCAGAATACAAAAGTAAAAAAGACAGGCAGGGGAAGAAGAAGGGAATGGGTGCTGGGCGTCGGATTGATGGCCTGGCTGATTGGACTTGTGTTCCGTATTCCTTTGTCGCGGATGATTGGGGATAAAGGAATCGGTTTTTTTGCCGCAGCTATGGAAATATTCGCGGTATCCAGCGCTGTGATGTGTTATGGGATTTCAAAGGCCGTAGCGATTTTGGTGAAATACAGGGCGAAGAGGGATATGTATAAGAGCGCCAGGAAAATCTATCAAAGCGCCTTGGTTTTTACTGTATTGCTCAGCGCTTTAGCGGCGTTGTTTGTGTTTTTCTTTTCGGAGTTTATTGCCCAGACGTTCGTATTGGAGTATAGAGGATATCTGGCCATTGCCGCCATCGCGCCTGCTATTTTTCTGTCAGGGCTGTTGGGGGTGATGCGGGGATATTTGCAGGGAATGGGCGCCATGATGCCTACGGTGCATTCCCGGCTGTTGGAGAAATTTATCATGTTTGTGGCCGGGCTTCTTTTGGCTGCCGCGTTGTTTTCTTATGGTGAAAAAGTAGCCGCGCTGCTCAGGGATACGGAGTATGCGGCAGCTTACGGAGCGATGGGGGCTTCTATCGGGGTGTCCATTGCATGCGGAGTTGCCATTCTTCACATGTTATTGATCAGGCTGATCTATGCGGGGACTTTTAAGCAACAGATGATGGGGGATACGGCAAAGTATGTGGAATCCAACGGGCAGGTAATTTCCACATTTTTTTCCGCAGCCCTGCCTTATATGGTTTGCGCCCTGCTTTATAATATCCATTATCTGGTAGATCAAAGGGTTTTTAATTATGCGATGAACAAACAGGAAAAAGGAAGCATCAGGGTGGCCCATTGGGGCGTATATTATGGGAAATACAGCGTGGTGACAGGAATTGTTGCTATTGTCTGTACGATGGCGGTTATTTCCGCCATACCGAGAATCGCACAGATGTATGACAAGCAGGAATACGGGGAAGTGAAATACCGGATAGGAAGCGCGGTGCATAATCTGGCCGTTTTGACAATTCCTTGCGCTGTATGGGTGGCAGTGCTGGCAGAACCGATCGTGGGCATGTTGTTTAAAGGAGACCAGGATACGGCGGTGAAGCTGCTGCAGGCGGGTTCCGGGGTGATCGTATTTTTTACTTTTGGATATTTCCTTATGCTTTTGATGCAGAGGATACGTAAGATCAGAATGGTAATTCTGGGCGGCTTGGCTGCTTTTCTGATACATCTTGTATTTCTGTTTATTCTGATAAGCAGCACGGAGCTGGGGATTGTGGCTGTGGCTTTCGGATTGATGGTATTCTGGCTGGTGGTTTGTGTTACCGGTTTTATCGGAATCGTGCAGTACATGCAGTACTCTCCCGAATGGATACGCACGTTCGGAGTGACGGCGGTTGCATCGGGGGTATCCGGCCTTGCGGGAATGCTCCTCAGCAAGGTGATGATTTCCTGGGCCGGAGGGATTATTACATTCTTTGTGTGTATCATCGTGTGCATATTGATCTACCTCGTATTGATGATCGTATTACGGGGAATCAGGGAAGACGAGCTGGAAGACATGCCCGGCGGCAGGATCATTATTGGCCTGGCTGAAAGGATGCGCTTGTTATAAGGCGAATTGGGAGGTTTTGGCGAATAATTTCATAAAATTTGGCTGATACTGTTTACAAAGGAGAGAGCGCGCTATGAGATTTGTAAAACGTATCAGTCTTTTTTTTATTATGCCTATGGGAATGTATGCTTTAGGTTTTTATTCCCATATGAAATTAGAAGAAGAATTTTACCCGGGAAAAATCCGGCAGATGGAGGAGAGGAATACCGCCGCAGAAGGGATTCCCCAAGTTATTCCTACGGCGTTGGAGGAAGAACAGGTGATCGGAGCCGATACCCAATATATTATTGAAGAAGTAGATCTGCAAAAGGGTACTTCGGTGGAAACAAAATGGAAGACGCCGGATAAATATATCGGCATGAACCGGCAGCGGTTTGTAAAAGAAATGGAGCTATATCAGCAGTCCCCTTCGCTGAAGGATCAGGAACTTGGTTTTGTCAGCGTAGAGGTGGTTTCTTTTTCCAAAGAGAGGGTGGTAATTCGCAAGAGTTATATTTTTAAGGAATTAAGCACGAGTTTTTACTTGGTGAATGAGAAGAATTACGTGGTGGTATATTGCGACGATTTGAAGACGGTATATATGAACACGAATATTACGCTGGACTCCCTGCCGGATGCGTTAAAGCAGGAAATTATACAGAATAAGTATATTGCCACGGAAGAGGAGCTTTATAATTTTTTGGAGTCTTATTCCAGTTAGGAGGAGAATGGGGAAAATCACAGACGTGCCAAAGGAAGCTTAAGCAAGATTTAATGGAATTGTGTGTGCGTTTGTGGTAAAATAATGGCGTTGGGCAATTTAACAAACCGGAATTTTGCGGGGAAGCATAAATGGATATCGCTTTATATTATCAAGAAAAAGGGAATAAAGAGCCTTTTATTCTTTTGCACGGCAACGGAGAGAATGGTTCCTATTTCAAGAATCAAATCGATTATTTTAGCAATCAATACAGAGTGATTGCTTTAGACACGCGGGGACATGGCAGATCGCCAAGAGGTACGAAACCTTTTACGATTGAGCAGTTTTCCTGTGACTTATACGATTTTATGGAAGGACTTGAGATTTCAGAGGCAGTTATTTTGGGATTTTCAGACGGAGCAAATATAGCAATGAAATTTGCGATGAAATATCCAAACAGGGTAAAGGCATTGATATTAAATGGGGGAAATTTGAATCCGGGAGGGGTAAAAATAACGACACAACTGCCAATCGAAATAGGATATAAAATAGCAAGACGGTTTGCTTCAAAATCGCCTGAAGCAAAAAAGAATGCAGAAATGCTTGGATTAATGGTCAATGATCCGAATATCGAACGAAATGAATTGTCAAAAATAACAGCCCCTACGCTCGTGATTTGCGGCAGAAATGATATGATTCGGGAATCCCATACAAAAGAGATTGCAAAAAATATACCGAATGCGAAATTATCGATTATTCAAGGGAATCACTTTATTGCAAATAAGAGATACATGACATTCAACAAAGAAGTCGAAGACTTTTTACAAACTTATATTTGCAATCGTAAAAAAGAGAGCAATATAATGTAGATTCTTATTCAAACCTTATTCCCAATGTGTTATAACTGAAAAATTGGAAAGCTTGCCAGGAAATATGGGGTGTGGTATGATAACACCAGCGTTTTGGCAGGAGGAACGGATTGTGGGAAGAGTGGCAGTAATCGGCGGGGGCGCGTCAGGAATGATGGCGGCGATAACGGCGGCCAGGCTCGGCGAAGAAGTAACGGTATATGAAAAGAATGACAGGGTGGGGAAAAAGATATTAGCTACCGGAAATGGAAAATGCAATTTTTCCAATCGGGATTTTGGCGAACAGCATTATTATGGGAACCGGGAAAAATTAAAAGGCTTTTTTAGCCGGTTTTCAGTAGAGGATACGATGGATTTTTTTATGAAGGCGGGGATGCTGGTAAAGGATAAAGGAGGATATCTGTATCCTTGGCCGGAACAGGCATCCGCAGTGCTGGATATATTACGGATAGAAATGAGGCGGAGCGGAGTGGGGACGGAGCTTTGCGCCCAAGTGGAGGAAGTGGGAGCTGCAGGGGGAGAGGAAAGAGGCTTCCTGGTTAAATGCTCCGATGGGAAGAAGGAAAAATATGATACGGTTATACTCGCATGCGGTGGCTGTGCGGCACCGAAAACGGGTTCAGACGGGAGTGGATTTGCCCTGGCAGGGAAGCTGGGGCATCATATTGTACCGGTGGTTCCGGCGCTGGTTCAGTTAAGATGCCAGGACAGCTTTTTAAAAATAACGGCCGGAGTCAGGTGCTGGGCAAGGATCGGATTGTATGAAGAAAAAAAGGGCAACATGGGAAGACTGCTGCAGGAAGAAGAAGGAGAACTGCAGTTTACGGATTATGGGATATCAGGAATCCCGGTTTTTCAGTTGAGCCGCCAGGCGGCGTATTTGCTGGAGGAAGGAAAACGGGCGGCAGCATCCATCGATTTGCTTCCACAGATGGATGGGAAGGAATTTGAGGAAATGTGCATGCGCAGGATGGAGAATGCGTCCGGCAGGACTTTAGAGGAATTTTTAGTCGGACTTGCCAATAAAAAGATCAATCAGATGATGATAAAGGAAGCCGGGCATAAGCCGGGGGATGAGGCGGGAAGGCTTGGAGAAAAGAAGCTGGGGGAGCTGCTGCGTTCTTATAAAGAACTGCGGGTACATATTTATGCGGCTAATTCGTTCGAGAACGCCCAGGTAACGGCGGGGGGCGTAGACTTGGATGAGGTGACGCAGGAACTAGAATCGAGAAAGATTCCGGGTATATTTTTCGCAGGAGAGATGCTGGATGTGGACGGAAGGTGCGGCGGCTATAACTTGCAATGGGCGTGGACCAGCGGGTATGTTGCAGGCCTGGGGGCTGCGAGGCATTGCCGGCAGCGCGGCATGGAACCGGGAAAGAGAAACAGGGGGCAGAGGGAATGATTCGGATCAATCAAATCAGAATAAAAGCGGGACAGGCAGAATCCGCAGCAGAGTGTAACGCCTTAAAAGGCGATGCTTTGGGACGGGAGAGAAAACTGCTGGAAAATAAAATCAGAAAACAGCTTCGGTTGAAAGAAAATGAGACCTTTGCTTTTGAAATCGTGAAGCGTTCCGTCGATGCAAGGAAAAAACCGGATATTTTTTATTCTTATACGGTGGATGTGGGTGGTTTGAAAGAGAAGGACGTGGTAAAGAGGATAAAAGGGGGGCAAATAAGTCTTGCAGAACCGGTGCAATACCGCTTTCCGGCTCACGGAACCAAAAGCATGCGGTACCGGCCGGTCATCGTGGGAACAGGACCCGCAGGGCTGTTTTGCGGGTATATGCTGGCTATTCACGGCTATCGGCCCATTTTGCTGGAACGGGGGATGGAAGTAGGGCAAAGATGCAGGCAAGTGGAAAAATTCTGGAAAACGGGCCGGCTGGATGAGGAATGCAACGTGCAGTTCGGGGAAGGGGGAGCCGGTACTTTTTCGGATGGCAAGCTGAATACGCTGGTGAAGGACAAGGATGGAAGAAACAAAGAAGTGCTGTCTATTTTTGTCTCCGCAGGAGCGCCGGAACATATTTTATATGATGGGAAGCCGCATATTGGCACGGATATTTTAGCAAAGGTAGTAAAGAATATGCGGAAAGTGATTCTGGAAAACGGCGGAGAGATGCGTTTTGATACAAAAATGACGGATTTATACATAGAAGGGGGAAAGATCAAAGGGCTGGGAATAAGAAAACGACTTTTGGGCGAAACGGGAAGAGAAGAATGTTTCGTGGAAGAAAGAATAGAAACAGATATGCTAGTATTAGCGATCGGGCATAGCGCCAGGGATACTTTTGAGATGCTGTACAGGAAAGGGGTGCCAATGGAGGCAAAGCCGTTTGCGGTCGGATTGCGGGTAGAACATCCGCAGAACCTGATCAACCGCTCCCAGTACGGAGCCGAATATTCGAAATGTCTGCCTCCGGCTTCTTATAAAGTAACGGCACAAACAAAAGCAGGAAGGGGGGTTTATTCTTTTTGCATGTGTCCGGGCGGCTATGTGGTAAACGCCTCTTCGGAGGAAGGCAGACTGGCGGTAAACGGCATGAGTTATAGCGGCAGGGAAGGGGAAAATGCCAACAGCGCGATTATTATTTCGGTGAATGCGGAAGATTACGGCAGCGCCGGCCCGCTGGGAGGAATCGAATTCCAGCGGATGCTGGAAAAGAAGGCTTATGAGATCGGGGAAGGATGTATTCCTGTAGAATATTATGGGGATTTTAAAAGGGCGGTTCTGGAAAAAATGGAAAATCCCACTGTCGTGAGACGGGATAGTGAAAACAGCCGGAAGCGGGAAGATGATAGCAATGGACAGGATGGGGAGGGGGCTTTTGATGGACAATTTTCTCCCCGGATCAAGGGAATGTGGAAGTTTGGAAAAGTCCATGATATGATGCCTGATGCCCTGAATCAGGCTTTTATGGAGGGGATGGAAGATTTTAACAGAAAGATCCCCGGATTTGCCGCAGAGAAAGTAATTTTATCGGGGATAGAAAGCAGGACATCCTCCCCGGTGCGCATCCATAGGGACGGCAAAGGGGAATCAAAGATTGCCGGATTGTATCCATGCGGGGAGGGCGCCGGCTATGCGGGAGGCATCATGTCGGCCGCGATGGATGGCATTCGGATGGCAGAACAGATTGCGAAAGAGTATAAAGCATTGGAAAGACAAGGGTCGCCTTGCCCGCAGAATAATGATATTTGATATGCCGGACAGAGAGGAGCGTTTTGATATACATGGAGAAAATGAAAGTCGGGGAGAAATTTCGGAATCGTTTGAAAGATAAGAAGAGGATCGTAGTGAAGATCGGTTCCTCTTCGCTTCAGCACCCGGAAACGGGAGATCTGGATTATACGAAATTAGATGTCCTTGTCAGGGAAATATGCGATATGCGTAATAAAGGGAAGGACGTGGTATTGGTGACTTCCGGGGCGATCGCTGTCGGAAAAAAGGCGGTGCATATGAAAGAAGGCGGCCGGCACGGCGAGCAAACGATTGCCGAAAAACAGGCTTGCGCGGCGGTGGGGCAGGCGAGGCTGATGATGATATACCAAAAGATTTTTGCGGAATATAACCAGGTGGCGGCGCAGATATTAATGACGAAGAACACTATTTTGGATAATTTGAACCGATATAATGCGCACAATACGTTCTCTGAGTTGTTTAAGCTTGGTGTTGTTCCTATTGTAAATGAAAACGATACCGTTGCGACTTATGAGATTGAATTCGGGGATAATGACAGCCTTTCCGCTATTGTGGCGGCCTTGGTGGGGGCGGATCTTCTGATCCTGCTTTCGGATATTGACGGCCTTTATACGGACGATCCGAGGAAAAATAAGGACGCGGAGTTTATTCGGGTAGTGGAGGATTTGAGCGAGGAGCTGATGGAAATGGGCAAACCGTCCACCGGCAGCGATGTGGGAACCGGAGGAATGAATACGAAACTGGTGGCGGCAAAAATCGCTACGAGTTCCAATATCGACATGGTAATTGCAAACAGCAGGGATATTAAGGTGCTGCACCGTATTCTGGACGGGCAGGAGATCGGTACCTTGTTTGTAGGTAATGAAAAAATCTATTTTGATCTGCCGGAGTTCGTGGAGAAGATGCATGGGTGATGGGTTAGATAATAATAAGGTAATACAACTTAATATATGATACAAGGAGATAGATAAGATGTATAATCCTCAACTGGAAACTTTTATCCGGGTGGCAGATGCAGGCAGTTTTAATAAGGCCGCGGAAGAATCCTATATCACGCCTACTGCAGTGATCAAACAGATTAACCTTCTGGAGGCTTCCCTGGATATAAAACTTTTTGAAAGGACACATCGGGGTCTGGTTTTAACAAGGGCTGGAAAATCCTTATATCAGGATACGAAATATATCATCCAGTATTGCAGGGATTCTGTCATACGAGCCAGGAATGCCATGCAGGAGGATAAAGATATCATTCGCATAGGAACTTCGCCAATGACCCCGGCACAGCTTTTGATGCAGCTGTGGCCTAAAATCCAGCAATATTGTCCTGATATGAAATTCCAGATCATCCCGTTTGAGAACACGCCAGAAAATGCAAGGGAGATTCTGGCAAACCTGGGAAAAAATATTGATGTGGTGGGCGGGATTTTTGATGAAACCATGTTAAGCCTGCGGAGCTGCGCAGGATTGCAGCTTTCCTGTGAACCCTTATGCTGTGCAGTTTCCGTACATCACCGGCTTGCTGCAAAGGATAAACTGCAGGTGGGGGATCTGTATGAGGAAAATCTGCTGTTGATGCGTCGGGGCTGGACCATTATGTGGACAGGCTGCGCGATGACCTCTGGCAAAATCATAATCAGATACATATTGTGGATTTTGAATTTTATAATATGGACATTTTTAACCGCTGTGAAAACAGCAATGATGTGTTGCTGGCAATACCGGGATGGGCGAATGTGCATCCGCTTCTTAAAGTAATTCCTGTGGAATGGGAGCATAGTATTCCTTACGGACTGCTTTATTCCCCCCGGCCGTCGGAAACTGTAAAACGTTTTCTTGAGGCAGCGCAGGCAGCAGTACAGTAAAATTGATATGAGTTATAACCTTTAAGTACAAACTGATGAACAAAACGAGACTTCTGATGAGGTTTCGTTTTTTTATACTTTAACTAATAGGAAATCATTGATTTTGAGCCGTTGCCCTATGTGTTGCGGTGATTATGATAATTTTTTGACAGATGTGTTTTCCAACAAAAAGGAGGGGATGTCGTGAATAAGAATAGTGTGATAGCAGCGTTTCTGCTTTTGCAGTTTTTATTGTGCAGCTGCGGGCAGAGGGAGGCCGGTGTGGATAGCAGGATGAATGAAGTGGAAAATGTACCGGAGCAGGAAGAGGTAACAGCGGATACGGAAGGGACAGTGGAAATACTGGCCCATGAAACCATAACAGCCGGGAGATTACCGGAAAAGCTGGCCATGATCCCACAGGATTATTTTGCAGAGTCAGGGCGGCAGGGAACGCTGGTGGAGCTTGCGTATGACACATTTGAATCCATGGCATATGAGCAGAAAAACAAGGTGCTGCATAAGCGGGCCATCGTATATCTGCCATATGGGTATTCAGAGGATACGCAATATAATGTGTTCTATCTGATGCACGGGGGCTGGAGCGACGAGACTGCTTATTTGGGAACATCGGATAACCCTGGCGGGTTGAAAAATGTATTGGACCATGCAATAGAAGATGGAAAAATTCAGCCTATGATCATTGTATGCCCGACTTATAACAATGAGAGCGGAAAAGACAGCTCAGATTATTCATTGGCAATCCGGTTGACCGATCGTTATCATAATGAGCTGGTCAATGACCTGATCCCGGCAGTGGAAGGAACTTACAGCACCTATGCAGAAAATACTACTTTAGAAGGGATACGGGCATCAAGAGACCACCGGGCATTCTGTGGTTTTTCCATGGGGTCAGTTGCAACATGGCGCACTTTCCAATATTGTCTGGACTATTTCCGCTATTTTATGCCATCCAGCGGGAACCTGACTTCGGATGGGGAATATATGGCATCTATTGTGCGGGATTCCGGTCATGAATGGAATGATTTCTTCATCTTTGCGGCATCCGGTACGGATGACTTTGCTTATTCGGCATTTCGATCTCAGATCCAGGCGATGGCTGATGCAGATGATGGAATATTCCGCTATGCAGACAATGAAACAGAAGGGAATTTGTATTTCTTAGAGCAGGAAGGCGGCACCCACAGCGGTGAGTATGCCTTGGAATATTTCTATAACGGATTATGCTGGATTTGGCAGTAAGTTTGGGATCCGCTTTGATATGGGCAGTTCCCAGGCAAACTTTAAGTTCTTTGGACGGAAAAATAAACGGTCCTTTTATGGGAACGGAGTCAGCCGGCATGCTGGGGACGGAGTATAGGAAATTCAGGACAAAGATGAAAGCGGATGCATGGATGTATGGAACTGCTACGACAAAAGAATTTATCCATTTCCGCAAGCCGGTTTTGGCAGAAAAATGCGAGGTGCCGGAAGGGGATTTTGTTGCGGATGACCAGGCAGAATTATATTATGTTTCGCTGGATGTGGATGGAGAAATAGGGTGGGAGTCAGGAACTTTCAGCAATAAAGGCAGAACTCCGGCACATGTCATCGAAGTTCTTACGGAATCTACGCCGGCAGCCTATAAGGGTTATTTGAGAAATAGAGGCGTGTCTTAGCTTATGGCAGGCAAAAAAAATCTAGACTGCAGACTGGCAATGGAAAAGTTATATGAATATTTCCGGATAGAAAAAGTACTGATCTGCGGAGGCGGTGTAGTAAACTGGAGTTTCCTGCAGGCGGGCGTGATCGATGAGCTGAGTTTTTTTCTGACGCCAGTATCGGATGGGAGCAGGAGAGAAGCGTCTGTTTTCACGCAGATCCCTTCTTTAAATGAAGGCAGACCGGTGGAATTTGTATTGAAGGATATAGAAAAAATCGGAAACGGTGGTCTGCGCCTGAATTACCGGGTAGTTATAACCTGAAGGTATATATTGGTGAACAAAAAGAAACTTCTTTTCGGAAGCCTTTCAGGCTATGATATAACCATAAAAGTAAAAGCATAAAGGAGATGGAAAAATGAGTAACCAGACATATGTAAAACTAAATAATGGTGTGGAAATGCCCATGGCAGGGATCGGAACTTTCATGCTCAGCCCGGATGAAGCGGAAAATTCTGTGATCAGCGCATTGCAGACGGGATATCGTTTGATCGATACCGCCAATGCCTATGTCAATGAAAAGGCGGTGGGACGTGGCATGAAGAAATCCGGTGTTGCCAGAGAAGAGATTTTTCTGGAAACCAAGCTGAGGCCTTCTTTTTATGAGCAGGAAGATGCGGTGGAAAAGACACTGGATAGACTGGATACAGATTATATCGATGCCCGTGTTATAATAGGACCAAGTTAGAAGAAACCCAGTAAAATCAAGGGGTTAAGCCTAATTTAGTCCTATTTTTTATACCTGATTGGGGTTAAGAATGGGCAGCGCTGAAC
>JAETNQ010000014.1 GCA_021772075.1 Lachnospiraceae bacterium | reverse complement strand
GCTGATAAGTCAGATGAGATTTCTTGTTCGGAAGGAAGCTTGGCAAAAACCGGGGCATCTAGCTGTTCTGGTTTTGGCTGTTCTTTTGTTTGTTTCCGGATCCAATAACCAAAGGTCGATTGTGGGAGCTGATGCACCTGACACCATTCTTTTCGGGATAAGCCGCTTTTGTGAAAGTCCTGGATGCGTTTTGTCCAGAGTTCTGTCTTTGTAAGTTCATTTTCATCCATAGGCAATACCTCCATAATTTGAAGTGATTGTATCAGAAATACAAATGAATTGACAGATACGGATTATTTCCTACTTACATTTCATCACGAATAAAAGCATGGCAATGATGCCAATCATCCATATCCCGAATAAGATAAGTCCGACAATAGAGGGCGTTTCGCTGCTGACAGACAGTGCAAAATCATTCATTTGCTTTGCAGCATCGGACATATTCCAGCTTTCAGTAATTTTTGTAATATTATTCATGTTTGATGATGCGGTGTTTCTTAATGTGCCAAGCCATGAAAAAATCTGCCCAAATCCAACCGGGCGAAAGGGAATAAACGGAACTGCAAGAAGTCCAAGCAGCAGAAACCATAGATTAAACTGCATACGGTTGGTTAAATAGTTTTTAAATGCACGTTTTGCTATAAGAAGTATGCCTATGACAGCGCAAATGAAAATATTGCATAGGAAAAAGCGTATTCCAAAATCAGACATTTTAATTCCTCCTGTCTTTTGGATCCTTTATGAGAAGTGAACGCAGGGTGTCTATTTCTGCTTCTGAGAGCTTGTCATCTTCGATATAGGCGGAAAGCATTGCTGTAATATCTCCATTATAATATCGTTCAAGAAAGGAATGGCTTTTTTGGACGATATACTCTTTTTCTTCTACCAAAGGGGTGTAAACAAATACCCTGCTATGCTTTTCATAAGAAAGCACTCTTTTTGTTACAAGCCGCTTTATCAAAGTCTGTATTGTTTTGGGACTCCATGTGGTGGTTTGTGTTAATTTTTCTGTGATTTCATTTGTGCTGATTGGTGCGTATTTCCATATGATTTTCATCACTTCAAATTCTGCTTCTGAAATTTGTGGTAATGTATCCACTTTTGCATCCTCCTTAAATCTTACGGTTGTAATATCCATTATAGTGTGAAAAGAAAGAAATGTCAATTCAGGTAACAAGGAATGATAAATCGTGTCCGCTTTTATAATATAATATAGATCCCAATTTTATAGAATAGTGAAGAAATTTGAAATAGAATTTAGTTGTTTTAAGGAAAACGCTAAGCTATAATATAAATGTGGTCGGATACCTTTTTGTTGATGACTATATTCTATACAAAAAGGAGGAAGACCGTGGATACAGAATTGAAAAATGCGTCTAAAGAAGTGGTTTCTTATATTGAGGGACAGCCTTATATCAGTACAGTATCGATAGAGCCGGGACTTACCAATATCAGTGGCGCGAAAGACGGTCAGAGAATTGTTGGCTTCAATTCTGAAAATGGAGAACTGAATGAAGGACTGGTAAGGTTTGACATTGTTTTTTATGTTCGGATGAAAGACGGACTGTCACAGATCATCATTAATATAGAAGCACAGAAGGATGAGCCGAAGGGATACGAAATACTGAACAGGGCAATCTTTTATGTGAGTCGGCTGATTTCTTCCCAGAAGGAGCGGGACTTTGAAAATTCCAGTTATGACGATATAAAGCGTGTTTATTCGATATGGGTATGTATGAATATGGACGGAAACAGCATGAACCATATTCACCTTATGAATGATAATGTGATTGGTTCTTATGAGTGGAGGGGAAAACTGGATCTACTGAATATCATTATGATCGGATTAGCAGAGGAACTTTCGGGGCATGATGAAAGATATGAACTGCATCGCTTGCTTGGTGCATTGCTGTCAAAAGAACTTACGATAGATGAAAAACTAAATATCATTGGAAATGAATACGATATTCCTATTGAGGAGAATTTTAGAAAGGATGTGAGCCTTATGTGTAATCTGAGTCAGGGTATTGAGGAAAAAGGAATTGCGATTGGAAAGGCTGCGGCTGAAGCAGAGATAATTATAACGATGTATCATAATGGCTTTACGGCAGAACAGATAGCGTCTGCTATCAATAAGGATATAGAAGAGGTAGAAGCTATTATTGAGGGTAAAGAATTGGAACTTGCGTAAAAATAGATAATGAAATACCTCCAAGTCATCAAAGATTTGGAGGTATTTTAAGGTTTCTGCATGGGGCAGCTTCCCTGCTTATATATTACAAGGAGGAATGCCCTATGCAAACGCTTTTATTAAGTAAAAATAAGTAGTAATAAATATATTTATGATGTGTAAGTTCGTGGGAATCTGGTAATAGCGCCCAAAAGGCTCAGAATAAAACGAGAGGACTGGAAATGCGGGATGAAAATAGTTGATAATAGGATAGATGATGGAAAGGCATTTGACTGGGGGAGAACGTCAGAGGAATATGCTAAATACAGGGACATCTATCCTGAGATTTTTTATAAAAAGATTGTTGATAAAGGATTATGCATGAAAGGCCAGAATGTGCTTGATTTAGGCACTGGGACGGGTGTGCTTCCACGCAATATGTACCGATATGGCGCAAAGTGGACAGGTACGGATATTTCTCCGGAGCAGATAGAACAGGCAAAAAGATTGTCGGCAGAAGCAGGAATGGATATTTCTTTTCAGGCTGTATCTGCGGAACGGATAGATTATCCTCCCGAATCATTTGATGTAATAACGGCTTGCCAGTGTTTCTGGTATTTTGACCACGAAAAAGTAGTACCTGTACTCGCAGACTTGCTGAAGCCGAATGGAAAGCTGTTGATTCTTTACATGGCCTGGCTGCCGTTTGAAGATACGATTGCCGGCGCAAGTGAAGAACTTGTGCTTAAATACAGTCCCAAATGGTCGGGAGCAAGAGAAACGAGAAAACCGATAGAGATACCTGATATTGTTTTACGATATTTTGAGTTGGATGACCACGAAGAATATGACTTAATGATTCCATTCACAAAAGAAAGCTGGCATGGGAGAATGAAGGCGTGCAGAGGGGTAGGCGCTTCTTTAACCGGAGAAGAGATCAGAGCTTGGGAAACAGACCATTTACAAATGCTTGAAAAACAAGCTCCGGATCAGTTTGAGGTGCTGCATTATGCAGCCTTGGCGGTACTCAGAAAAAAAGGGGTAATTTACCAATGAAAAAAGACAGGCTGAAAGGCATAATAACAGCATTAAAGCAGGAAGACTGCGTCATATTGATCGGATCGGGGATATCCATGTGGTCGGGGCTGCCTTCCTGGGCGGGGTTATTGGAGGAGCTGGCCGATTTTATGGAGGAATGCGGGGAAGATAATTCCCTGGTAAAAAGAGAAATCGCGAACGGGGATTTATTACAAGCGGCGAGCTACGGATTCGACCGGCTGACGAAGCCGCAGATCGGGGCATTTATGACCCGTGCATGCCGCCATGGGGAAGCGGAACCCCAAGAGATCCATAAGAAGATATTGGATCTGGGGGCGAAATGTTTTATAACGACCAATTACGATAAACTGATAGAAATGGGAATTGCCAAATGGCGGGCAAAAGAGCCGGCTATGGTTGTCACAAACCGGCAGTTATCCGAGATGGGGAGGATATCACAGGCAAGGGCGACGGATTTTATCTATAAGCCCCATGGGGATGTAGGGGATGCGGAAAGTATTATTTTAACAAGGGAGCAATACCGTTCCCTGTTATTGAACGGTGAAAGGCATATGGCCTTGGAAACCTTGAAAACCCTGATGGTCAGCAGACCCATCGTATATATGGGGTTTGGACTGAGGGATCCTGATTTTTTATATATCAGGGATATCCTTTCCAATATTTACCAGGGAAATGTGAGGGATCACTATGCGATTATGGCAGATGTGGAAGAGGCGGAAGCTGATTATTGGAGAAGGAATTACGGCATCCATCTGGTCGGGTATGAAACCCGGATGGAGCCGGATGGTTCCAGGAGCCATGCGCCCCTGTTAGAGCTGTTGGAAACTTTAAATGCCGAATTGCATGCTTCTGCCAGAACGGATACGGAAAAGAAAAAGAGAGCAGGCCAGGATGAAGCGGAAATAATCCTTGCATTCATGAGATATGCGGCGCGGTTTGCCGGATACGGGAAGGCGGAGACGGAGTTCGGGATACGTGTCCATAGTAATAAGTCTGATCGAACGGAAATGCGTTATGCGGATAAGTATGATGGAAGCCTTGTGAAAGATTTTTTGATAGGCGGTAAAGAGCATGCAATATTGATCGGGGCGCCGGGCGCGGGAAAAAGTTATGCGATGCGGCGGGCGGCTGCGGACATGGCGCAGAACCTGAATAAAAAATGCCTGGAGGAGAGCGTGGCCGCTGGCAAAGGCATCCATTTCCAGCAAATGGACGTGCCGATATATATTGATTTGAAATTATACGACGGTAATCTGGAAGGGATGATAGAAAAGGAGTTTTCAAAGACATTGTCGTTGGAAATGATTATGAGGGAATGCCGATGCAGAATTTTTCTTGATTCTTTTAACGAAATGCCGAAAGAATATTGGGATGGAGGAAAGTACCGGCAGGATTTTGAAACAATTTTTCATAAGTTCAGGAATGCGGCGGTCGTGATTGGATCGAGGACTTCGGACGGGTTGGAGGGATATTCGTTTCCCGTCTATTATCTGGATGAGATTGACAGGGATACGATCGTTGCGGAATTGGCGAAAAGGGGAATGATGGTAAAATTAAATGCGGTCATGCTTGGAATTGTCAGTAAGCCCTTTTACTTTCAGCGCATGATCAGCGGGGAAATAGATATAAGGAATATTTTGCAGCCAAAGCATTTTTATGGAGAGTTTTTTGGAAATTTGCAGAAGGATTTTATAGAGCGTTTTGCCGGGACGGCGGAGATCGAAAAAATTTTATCCAGGGCGGCTTACCGGGCGCTGGACATGGGCGCAGAGGCATTTCCGGTTGAACTTGTATATGAAGGAATGGAGGGACAGAATGTTTTTGGCAGGGCGGAGGAGAAGGAAGAGGCCATAAACTGGCTGATTTATAAAGAAATTTTGATACCGCACAGTAATGGGAAGGTAGCTTTTGTGCATCAGACGATAACGGAATATTTGGCTGCGAAAGAATTGATGTGTTTTTATCGGAAGGATAGAAAGATCATCGATGAGAAAATAAGATTTTACCGTTGGGATCAGACTGTGCCTTTTATGGTCAATCTGCTTTCGGATGATTCGGCGGAAGAATTTATTGATTATTTATTCGGGATTGATTTCGGACTTGTGCTTTGGGCTGTCCAGTATATGGAGTTCCAGAGGGCAGGAATGGAGAAAAAAATATTAAAGGAAATCATAGAAAATAGGGAGATAAGATATCGCTATCGATGGAAGATAGAGAAGTATCTGCGGTATGATCTGCAGTATTCGGAGGAAAATGAAGAAAGCGTAAGGAAAGTGGCAGAATTCGGCGGCAGCCTTGGCGGCTCGGCGCTGTTTTGCCTCTGGAGATGGAAAGGGAGCGCCGTCAAGGAGGAATTCTTGCCGCTTCTTTTGGAACATGTATCCGATTATAATTTTTGCCGGAATGGGGCAGCCGAAATCTTGAGCAGGATTGTGGAAGAGGAGGATTTGGGAACGCTTCAAAAAATGGTGGATGAAGTCCGGCAGTTTATGTCGGCCGGGGACGGGGATCTTGAGAAGATACAAGGTTTTATTTCCGCGATGGCTTTTATTATGCAAAAGTTCGACGAGGAGAGTATCCATGGCATATTGATAGGGGGCTCTGAAGTTGCGAAAGCGCTGTCCATACGGGAAGAGATTTTTTGTGATTACCTGCGGGAAAGAAAAACGGCGAAAAGTCTTGTTATGGCGATGGATTTGTTTATGAAGGGATATCGGAGAGCGTCGATAACCATATATTTTTTGGTGTGCTTTTCCAAAGAGGTTATGCCGTGGAATTTCTTTCAGAAAGAGCATATTGACAGGCTGCTGGATGATCTGGACCATGGTGTATGGGCGTTTAAGACTTTGCAGGAGATTCTGGGAGGCAGGGAGGATTTGAAGGATTATGTGCAGTCGAAAGCAAAATCATACCGTGGAATCAACAAAGCAGCAATATCGGTCTGCATAGACCCGGAAAACCAAGAAGCCGTTTTTCAGGAATTGGAATCGCTGCTTTCCATGGAGGAGGATGAACTGGAAGCCCAGCCCTTCCGGCTGCTTGAAGAAATAGAGCTAAAATGGAAGGGAAAGGAAGGATTGTTTGTTCGGCTTTTGATGTTGAAAAACCAGAAACTGGTATCGGGGCTGATGGGAGGTTCCGTGCCGCCAGACATTAAGGAATTTGGGACTTTGGAAATAGAAAATATAGATTGGTGGTTAAACTGGATCGAGGAATTGGAAAAAAACAGGGAAGATGATGAGAGCGGATGGCAGTTGGCACAAATATCGAGATTTTTGACCGAGTATATGGATGCGAATTCCAGGGACAGGTTTTTGGAAAAAATGAATGACGCAGGCTATCCATATAGGAAAATGATCTTAAGGTATATAATTCCTGGGTTAAAAGTATGTTTGGATGATTTCTCAGAAGACACAATCAAGTATATACTGGAAGATCTGGAACGAAAAACATATTGGAATGGCTGGGAACATCATTTTCTTGCGTATATCGCCGATGAACCGTTTATTATAGACAAGCTGATGCCGCTATTAGAAAGCGGGAATGAAATCCTGAGAGGCAATCTGATGGATATTATAGAAACCGCCGGTATGCAGCAAGGGAAAAGATATCTTATATAAAAGTACATGGGCTATGGAAAAAGGAAGGTATCGGAACAAAGTGGAGGCAATGATGAAAAAAAGGAATGATTTCTTTAAGCTGGCATTATGGGGGGTGGCGTGTGCATTGATTTTAACAGGCTGTTCTGATAACCGCAATACAGAAGAGAAGCTTTTGATGGAAGCTGAAAAGGAAGAAGCGGAAGATGAAAAAATGGAGGAGCCGGGGATAGAAGCAAATCGTGTTTCTATAGAGGCGGATACAGAGGAGGCTGCTGAGGGCATGGCAATGGAACCGGAGACCGACTATGCGGACTGGTCGAATTATTTTCATGGGCTGAATGGAGCAGCAGTTGTATATGATGCCTCTAACAAACGTTATATCATATATAATAATGACTGTGCATTGGACAGAAGATCGCCGTGTTCCACTTTTAAGATCGTTTCTTCCCTGATTGCCCTGGAAAATGGAATCCTTGAGCCGGAGGATTCCACCCGGACATGGAGCGGTGAAATATTCTGGAATGAAGATTGGAATAAAGATATTGATTTTAGCGAAGCATTTCGTACTTCTTGCGTATGGTATTACAGACAGGTCATAGATGATATCGGGAAAGACAGGATGCAAAGGGAATTGGAAAAACTTCAGTATGGCAACTGTGATATTTCCGATTGGGAGGGACGGCTGAATACAAACAACAATAACCGGGCGTTGACAGGTTTTTGGATTGAATCGTCTTTAATGATCTCTCCCAAAGAACAGGCGGAGGTAATGGAGCGTATCTTTGGCGACCGTTCGGATTATTCGGAAGAAACGCGGAATGAATTGAAACAGGTCATGCTGGTACCGGATCAGGAGAGATCAGATCTTTCCATATATGGGAAAACGGGAATGGGCAAAGCCGGGGGTATTGTTGTTGATGCGTGGTTTACAGGATTTGCAGAAAGCACAGAAGGGACGCTCTATTTTTGTGTGCATCTTGGAAGAACCGACGGTATGGATGTATCCAGTTCAGCGGCAAAGGAAATCGCCATCCGGATTGTGTCGGACTATAATAGCCAAGAAAGGATGAAATGGTAAAAAAGCGAGCGGAAATGGAAGGAAACGCTGGTAGATTTTTTATCTCATGCCGTTTATAATCCATAAAAAAGAAAGCAGGAGGTAACGGATATGAGTTTAGGTAATAGTTTATTTAATGCCCGGAAAAAGAGCGGGTTGTCCCAGGAAGCAGTGGCGGAAAAATTGGGAGTGAGCAGACAGACGATTTCCAAATGGGAAACGGATGAGACGCTGCCGGATATCTGCCAATCGAAAAAACTTGCCGTTCTCTACGGCCTGACTTTGGATGAATTGATCGATTTTGATGCCGATGTAAAAGAACTGGAACAGATGGTCAGGAACACAAGCGAAGAAATCCAGCAAAAGGTGGACTGGACGAAGCTATGGGCGGAGAAATATCCGGTTTTGTCTTCCTACAAACAGGAGGTAAAAACAGAGGAATATGCGGGAAAGTTAGAAGAATTGCTTCGGAAGCTGAAGCAGGATTATGGTTATAATGAATTGGATTCTTTTCTCGTATTGAAGGATATTCTGGCAGGGCTTTGGACTATAAAGCAATAGAAAAAGGCATACGGGGATTCGGGCGGCATCCGCAAGAATGTGCAAAGAACGTAAAAATGTGCGGCGGCAAAATCATTGCGATTACGAAATATGGGACGAGCAAGCTTTCTTCCATAAGTGATTATAACCTTTTCGCGCCCGCACTGGAGAAGCCGCTGCGGACCGGCGCCAGTTCCGGCAGGGTGTCCCAGCTGGCGGTGGTGGATATTGTCAATAATAAGAGAAAAGTTTATAGTGTCAGCAGGAGGTAAGAGAATATGGTAGATTTAAGCAAAATGTCAACGGAAAAGGTAAATCCCAATACAACGGAATTCAGTTCCATGAGTATCGGCGAGGCGATCAGGGTGATGAACCAGGAGAACTATTATTCTGTAAAATGTATTGAGCAGCAGTTTGATATGCTGGAAAGGGTTATCGAAACGACAAGCGAAGCGTTGGAAAAGGGAGGCAGGATCATTTATACGGGAGCGGGAACCAGCGGCAGGCTCGGTTTATTGGACGCTGTGGAATGCCCGCCGACGTTCGGGGTCGATTATGACACCGTGATCGGCCTTATTGCAGGAGGGGACAATGCATTCGACGAAGCGATGGAAGGAGCGGAGGACTCAAAAGAACTTGGGGCAGAAGACCTGAGGAAAATCGGCCTGAATGAAAAGGATGTAGTCATAGGGCTGGCGGCGAGCGGAAGGACGCCTTATGTGATCGGCGGTCTGGAATATGCGAAGGAAGTGGGGGCGAAGTATTGCGCAGTCGTGTGTAACAGGGACAGCGAGATCAGCAGGATCTGCCCGTTGACCACTGAGGCGGAGCCGGGGCCTGAGGTATTGACCGGATCGACCCGTTTAAAAGCAGGAACGACGACAAAGCTGATTTTGAATATGATCAGCACAATCAGCATGATCCGTATCGGAAAGATTTATAAGAATTATATGGTCGATGTGAAAATGTCGAATGAAAAGCTGGTTACAAGGGGAACCAACATCGTTTCCGAGGTAACGGGATGCTCCAGGGATGAGGCGAAAGCGGTGCTGGCCAAGTCAGGAGGCGGAGTAAGAACGGCGATTGCGATGCTGTTGTTAGGATGCGGAAAGGAAGAAGCGGAAAGCGCTTTAGAAAAAGCGGGCGGGCGCATCCAGAATCTGGTAAAGGAGGAAGGAAAATAACGAATGGAGAAGATATGGAATTGGAAAAATGGACGGGCAGAGAGGTTGAAAAGGAAATAAAATATATCCTGAAAATATAAGGAGGTCGCGGCCATGCGGATTTTAATCGCAGAGGATGAGGTGGAACTTGCCAAAGGGCTGAAGTTTCTGCTGGAAAAAAATAAGTTTTCTGTCGATGTGGTTCATGACGGGGCAGAGGCTTTGGACAGCATCCGCTGTTACGGGTATGATGTGATCGTGCTGGATATTATGATGCCGAAAATCAGCGGTTTGGATGTGCTGGGATATATCAGGAAGAGCAAATCAAAAGTCCCGGTTCTGATGCTGTCGGCCATGGCGGAAGTGGAAGACCGGGTGGCGGGGCTGGAAGCGGGAGCGGACGATTACCTTCCGAAGCCCTTTGCGGGCAGGGAGTTCATCGCCAGGGTAAAGGCGCTTTCCCGCAGGAATGCAGGATATGAAGAGCTTATTTTATCTTTCGGGGATGTGCGGCTGGATTGCAACAGATATGAACTGGCATGCCAATCGGAAACTGTGCGCTTAAATAATAAGGAATTCCAGTTAGCGGAATTGTTTATGAGGCATCCGCATTTTGTTTTCTCCACGAATCATCTGATGGACAAAATATGGGGGCAGGATTCGGAGGCGGATATAAGCGTGGTATGGACATATATCGGATTTGTGCGCAAGAAACTCAGGCAGATCGGGAGCGGTGTTGAAATCAGGACAGTCCGCGGCGCGGGGTATTCGCTGGAGGAAACGGCATGTTGAGAAAGATGCAGCGGCGGTTTATCGCGGCGGCGATGACTGCTTTTGGAACGGTTATGGCGGTTTTGGTAATAGTCATCAACATTGTAAATTATTGTCAGACTACGTCCAGACAGGATGATCTGGCAGGAAATCTTTTGAGGCACGAACGGAAAGCCGCTGCGGATCCGCAGAAGCCCCGGCCGCCGTTTCCGGATATGCCTGGAGGAGGGCCGGAAGCAGAATTTACCACCCGCTTCTTTGTGATGTACTGCGGGGCGGACGGGAATATAAAGGCAGTTTCGAGAGACCATATTGCCTCCATCGATGAGGAAACAGCCAGGGAATATACGGAAGCAGTATTGGAAAAAGGAAAGGAAAAAGGATATTACGGGGATTACCGTTATCATGTCAACCGGGAGGAAGCGGGGGCGACAGTCTTGTTTTTGAATGCATCCCATGCCCTTCAGTCCATAAAATCCTTGTTTTTCCTATCGATAGCGATAGGAATTGGCAGCATTCTGGTAGTTTTTATTTTGATTATATTTTTTTCGGGATATGCCATCAGGCCTTATGTGAAAAATATAGAGAGGCAGAAACGGTTCATCACGGATGCCGGGCATGAGCTGAAAACGCCCATTACTTCGATCGCTACCAGCGCGGACATCGCGGCCATGGAATACGAAGGGGACGAATGGATCTCCAATATCAGGAAGCAGACGGCGCGCCTGACCAGGCTGGTAAGTGATCTCGTGGCATTATCGAGGCTGGATGAAGAGATGCCGTTCCCGGAAAAAGCCGGGTTTTCGTTAAGCGATGCGGCGTGGGAGACGGCGGAACCGTTTGCCGTTCTGGCAAAAGCAAACGGCAAAAGATATAGACAAAAGATAGAGGAAGGGTTGAAATTATATGGGGACCGGGAGGCTATCCAGCGGATGATATCCATTCTTCTTGATAACGGGATAAAATATTCGGAGGAAGGCGGAGAGATCAGCCTGGATATTTACCGCAGACGACGGAAAATATATATAGAAGTTTTTAATACATGCAGTCTGCCGGATGGATCCGATTTGAACAGATTATTCGACCGTTTTTATCGCTTGGATGAATCCCGGGCCGCCCATACCGGAGGAACAGGAATCGGGCTGTCGATGGCCCGGGCGATTGTGGAAGCCCATGGGGGAAGGATCGGCGTGGAGAGCGAAGCGGGAAAAAGTATTTGCTTTCAGGTCGTTTTGACAGGGACGATATAGTGGAAGCGGGGCAAACAGTGAAATAAACAGCATAAAAAAACGGGAAGCCGGGAATTGAAAAAAATTCCCGGCGTTTGTTTGGAATGTTCAGAAAAAATACACAGATCATTTTAAGTACATTTCAGGAAGCGCGATTATACTTGCCCTATGGCTTGGACGGATATCCGCAGGATTCCGGCGGGCCGGCGATAAAAAAGGAAAGGACGATGATATGGAGCAAGAGAAATTCCGCCATGAACTGAAATACGGGATCGGCTATTTGCAGTATCTGGAGCTGAGAAACCGCTTACAGGCCGTTATGAAAGGGGATGCCCATGCGGAGGCCGACGGCAGGTACCGGATACGGAGCATTTATTTTGACAATTACGAGGATAAGGCGCTGCGGGAGAAAATTAACGGCGTCCCGCAGAGGGAAAAATTCAGGATCAGATATTATAACGATGATTTTTCCTATATTGTGCTGGAGAAAAAGATCAAGGACCGCAATTTGTGCATGAAAGTGGATGCGCAAATCACGGAAGGGGAATGTCGGCAATTATTGGAAGGCAGCCGGCATTGGATGAAAAAGCATCCTTCGCCGCTGGTGCGGGAACTGTATGCAAAAATGCGGTATCAGGTATTGCGCCCGAGGGTACTCGTGTCTTATCTGCGGGAACCCTATGTTTATCCCGCCGGAAATGTACGGATTACTTTTGATTCCCATATCCGCACGACATTGTACCACAGAGCTTTCCTGGAAGACCGCGTGGCGGATATCGATGCCGCCGACCAGCCGCAGGATATGATATTGGAAATAAAATATGATGCATTTCTGCCGGAAGTGGTTCGGGGCATGATTCAAACAAGCGGGCTGCGGCAGCAGGCTTTTTCCAAATATGCCATCTGCCGGCGGTTCGGATAAAAAATGGAGGAGAGGATCAATGACATTTAACGATATTTTTCAATCGAGCTTTTTGGAGAACGTAACGGAATTTTCCGCTGTCGATACGCTGATCGGAATGGTCTTTGCCGCCGTCATCGGATTGTTTATTTTTACCATTTATAAAAAGACATTTCAAGGAGTCATGTATTCTTCAGGATTTTCACTTTCCCTTGTGGGGCTCTGCCTCGTGACGACTCTGGTTATCATGGCTGTGACATCTAATGTAGTTCTTTCCCTTGGCATGGTCGGAGCCCTGTCGATCGTGCGTTTCCGCGCTGCCATCAAGGAACCGATGGAGATCGTCTATTTGTTCTGGTCGATTGCGGCGGGCATCGTAATCGGCGCGGGCATGGTTCCCCTTGCGGTGATCGGTTCCGCGATCATAGGAGCCATATTGGTTCTTTTTGCCAACCGTAAAATCCATGAGAATCCTTATATTCTGATTTTAAACTGCAGCGGTGAGAAGGCAGAAAAAGAGGCAATGGAGATGATTGGGAAAGAGGTCAAACGGTTTGCGGTCAAATCAAAGACGGTGAACCGTGACGGCATCGAACTGACGGCAGAAATCCGCCTGAAAGATGCGGCGACGGATTTTGTCAACAGGCTGGAAGGAACCGAGGGCATAGGGGAAGTCACCCTTGTAAGCTACAACGGCGAATATATGTCCTGATCTTTGGAAAAGGAGGCTTGTTGTGATCGCTTATGAACATATAACAAAAATAACCGGCGCGGCCATGGCGGCAGCTATAGCGGTCTGCTTTCTGGCCATGGTGTTTTCAAGGAATCCGGCGGAGACGTTTGGGGGAAACGTCGTGTCAATGCAGTATGAATCGGAATTGTTTGCTGCCGGTGAGACGATAAAGATTGATATCCGGATGGAGGAAAGGGATTGGGAGGATATGCTCGCCAATGCCTCTGCGGAGGAATATTATTCCTGCGATATTGAAATTAACGGTGAAAAAATATATCATGTAGGTATCCGGCCAAAAGGGAATACCAGCCTTTCCGCGATTGCCATGGATCCGGAAACCGACCGGTTCAGTTGGAAGCTGGAATTTGACCATTATGTGGAGGGACAGACATGCTTTGGACTCGATAAACTCATTTTGAACAATAACTATGCGGATGCCACGAATATGAAAGAAGCTATTGTTTATGATATGTACCGTTATCTTGACGCGGACGCGTCTTTGTACCATTATGCAGAGGTATCGGTGAACGGGGAATATTGGGGCATATATCTGGCGCTGGAGGCCGTAGAGGATAGTTTTTTATTGCGGAATTACGGCACGGGGGACGGCGGGCTTTATAAACCGGAAAATATGGATATGGAAGGAGGACCTTTCGGGAACCGGGATATGCCGGAGCCTCCGGGGGATATGGGCGAAATGCCGGAAAGAGGAGGGAAGGGAATGCCCGGAAACGGGGGATTTGTCCCTGAAGAAGGGCCTGCCGGATCATCCGGGAACTTTAGGGGCGGCGGCGAAAAGGGGTTTCCCATGGAGGGAGACAAAAGAAAAGGACCGTCGATGGAAAATGACGGTGCGGATCTGAATTATACGGACGATGAGCTTGACAGTTATTCCGCTATATGGGAAGGGGGAATCGGGGATAGCGGGCAACAGGATCACCGGAAGATCGTTACTGCCTTGAAAAATATAAGCGAAGGAAAGGAACTGGAGGAATATCTCGATGTGGATAATGTGCTGAAGTATATGGCGGTACATACATTTTCTGTCAATATGGACAGTCTTTCGGGAAATATGGCCCATAACTATTATTTGTACGAATATAACGGAAGGCTGAATATTCTTCCGTGGGATTATAATCTGGCTTTTGGAGGGATGGGAATGGACAGTGCCTCCCAGATGGTCAACAAGGCGGTCGATACCCCTTTTCAGGGAACGGAGTTTTTTGATGCTTTGCTGGAAAACGAGGAATATCTTGCCGTTTACCATGAATATTTGCGGCGCCTGGCGGAAGAATATGTTTTAGGAGGAAAATTTGAGGAAACTTTCCTCCGCATCCGAAACCAGATTGATGTCTTGGTGGAAACGGATCCTACTGCATTTTATTCCTATGAAGAATACGATACGGCGGCCGATATGTTGTATCTGGCTGTCATGCTGCGGGCGGAGAGCGTACAGGGCCAGTTGGATGGAACGATACCTTCTACAGAGGAAGGGCAGAAGGCGGAGCCTTCCTGCATGGTGGATGCATCCAATATCGACCTGAACCGTATGGGGGCATTTGACAGGGGAAGGACAAAAAGATCGTTCTCCTGATTTGGACGATTGGTGATAATGTCATGGAAGTTCCGGAGAGAGTCTGTTATACTGGTATTAAAAGAAATGCTCATATAGGATAAATCATATAATAGGAGGTATGCATGATGAGATTGAAAGATAAAGTAGCTATCATTACCGGAGGCAGCCGGGGCATCGGATTTGCCACCGCAGATAAATTTTTGGACGAAGGGGCGGTCGTTATCATTGCCGCCAGTTCTCCGGCGACTGCGGAAAGGGCGGTAGGGCAGTTAAAGGAGAAGCACCCGGGTTCCACGGTCGCGGGCATCAGCCCCGATCTGGCAAGCTTGGAGTCTGTACGTGGCGCTTTCAAAGAAGCAACGGAAAAATACGGGTGCGTGGATATTCTGGTCAATAATGCGGGAGTGTCGGAAAGCACTCCGTTTACCGAATACACGGAAGAAACTTTTGACAAAGTGATGGATCTGAATGTGAAAGGAGTATTCAATGCTACCCGCGTTGCCAGCGAATGCATGATTGCCAGGGGAAAGGGAGTGATCCTTTCTACATCTTCCATGGTCAGTATTTCGGGTCAGCCAAGCGGCTTTGCTTATCCGGCTTCCAAGTTTGCGGTCAACGGTCTGACTATTTCCCTGGCGAGGGAGCTTGGGCCGAAAGGCATTCGTGTCAACGCGGTGGCTCCGGGCATTACGGAGACTGATATGATGAAAGCGGTTCCCAAGGAAGTCATCGATCCGCTGATCCGGCAGATTCCCCTGCGCCGCCTCGGGCGGCCGGAAGACATCGCCAACGCTTTTGTATTCCTTGCTTCCGATGAAGCATCCTATATTACAGGTGTTGTGTTAAGCGTAGACGGAATGGCGAGAACCTGACGGACAGGATGCCCTGATTTCTCTGGCAGGGCAGGCCGACAAACAAGGGCGGATCGCGGCAGATAGTATATGCGGCGTCGACAGCCGGTATGCCGGCTCCCAAGGCAGATGTTCGGTTGTCTTTCCTTTGGCTCCGTTTTATAATATAGAAAAAATAAAAACGGGAAATGTTATGTCTGTTTTGAAATTGCGTCCGGCATGTAAGGAATACCTGTGGGGAGAAAATAAATTAATCCATGATTTCCATAAAAAGTTCGAAGGGGAAAAGCTGGCGGAGACTTGGGAATTATCCTGCCATCCTGACGGGCCGTCGGTAATTGCAAACGGTTCCTGGGCAGGAGCGGCTCTTGCGGAATATGTGGAATCCTGCGGGATCGAGGTGCTTGGGAGAAATTGCAGAAGATTCGAAGAGTTTCCGATTCTGGTCAAGTTCATTGATGCAAAGGATGATCTTTCTGTCCGGGTGCATCCGGATAATAGTTACGCGCTGAAAAATGAAGGGCAGTATGGGAAAACGGAAATGTGGTATATCGTGGACTGCAAAGAAGGAGCGTTTTTATACTACGGATTTGCGAAAGAAATGGAAAAGGAAGAGTTTCAGAGGCGCTTGCCGTGACGAACCGTATTCCGCTGGTAAGAAATAAAGCAGTGTCCCCGCATCTGGCGAAGTGCGACTACTTTACTGTCGATAAGTTGAACCTGGACGGAAGGATGCTGAAAAAAGCAGGAGGATTCCTTCGCGCACTTTTTGGTCGTGGAGGGGAATGGGACTATCGCCTGCGGCGGCGAGGAGGTGGATTTTGAAAAGGGGGACAGCCTTTTTCTGCCGGCAGGTTCCGGAGAATTTCAAGTGGAAGGGAAATGAGAAGCGCTGATAACGACGATCGGGGAAAAGGCAAATCCGATACGGATTGCAGTGGATATGACGAGCAGGCAGATCCGGGTCGGGCTGGTCGATATGAATCATGTATGCTTTGCAAAAAAGTAAATGGAGATTGAGCGGGAAGAGGATTACCGGCTGACAGTCAGAAATATTGGAACGTCCATTATAGAATTGCTGGAAAAAAACGACCTGAAGGCGGATAACTGCATCGGGGTCGGAGCCGGGCCGCCTGGGACGGTGGATCGGAAGGCGGCGGGAGAGGTGGTATATCGTTATATTAGGAGCCTTTGTACGGGAATTACAAATATTATGAATATTTTCCGTCCGGACCTGGTTCTGCTTAGTGGAAATTTATTCAGTAAAAATGAATATTTGCTGGAAGAGATACATTCTTTCATAGAAAAAGAGTGTTTTGGGAGGAACGGGACGGGAATTCCGGATATAAAGGCGGTGTATAACAGCAAAAATGCGGATTTGGCCGGGGCGGCCAACCTCATTAAAAAAAATAAGAAACTTTATATTTTCCATGGATTTTTTCGGTTGTTCATAGTATAATATTAGGGGTCATAGTATAAATATGAAAGGCTAGTGTTTGAGATGCGCGAGAATTGGAATATATCAAAAAATCCGGAATTTATAATGATGGAAAATGCGGAATATATGGAGGAACAGAGTCAGGAGATCCTTCTTGGGAAGGAAGAAGGGCTGGATGTTTCGATTTATGCCAATCCTGAGTTTAACTGGCTCCAGATGGAGCAGATCAGGATGGGGATCAAGGACAAGATCGATGTCTCCTGCTATGCGGATCCTTCCTACAGCTATGAAACGATGAAGCAGATTCGGCTTTCTATCTATTCTTCCAATGATCTTACCGATTATCTGGCCCGGGGGTTTGTGGATGACGAGCTGGAACAGATCCGGCTTGCGCTGGAGGACGGGCTGCCCATCGATACGTGGCTGACTGATGATATGTATGTGCAACAGATTTACGAGATCAGGATAGGGCTTTATGAGGGGTTAAATGTTTCCGTATACGCGAATTCCCAATATAACTGGATGCAGATGAAAGAGATCCGCCTGGGGCTGGAGAAAAAATTGAGGGTATCGGCTTATACGAATTATCTTTTCAGCCATTGGCAGATGAAAGAAATCCGTTTGGGGCTGGAGGCCGGACTGGATGTGTCTTCCTATGCCAAACTGATTTTTTCCGGTACGGATATGAAGGAAAAGCGGGAGAAGCTGTTAAAGGAAAAGACGCCCAACCCGGCGATTGCGGAAAAACTAGGGATCGATTTGAAGTCCCTGGCTAAAAGGGAATTCAGCATTTTCGTAGAGGATAATGGAAATAAGGCTTTTGGCTATATTCCATGGACGACCGGAACGATGATGACGGAAGAGGACGTTTACAGCGCGCTGAAAAAAAGAGGCATCGTAGTCGGGATCAAACATGAGGCTATAACCGATATGATAAAGAAAAGGCGGATGAATGAAAAAATATTGATTGCCGAGGGAACTCCTGCCGAGGATGGAAAGAATGGCTGGTTTGAATTTTTTGTCCGTCTCGATCTGCCCCGTATTCCGGCTCCGCTTCCGGACGGAGGCGTTGATTATGTCAACATAGAAGCTTTCGAAATGGTGGACGAGGGAGAAAAAATTGCCGTTTACCATCCTGCGGAAAAGGGCTTGGACGGGGAGAATGTTTTTGGCGAAGTGCTTCACGCCAACGCCGGCATGGAAAAGAAACCCCTGAAAGGGGAGGGGTTTTTGATCGCTCCGGACGGGGTGACATATTATTCCAGAATGAACGGGAAGTTTGAGTATGTAAACGGAAAGATTATTATCAGCAATATGATTGTTGTAAAGGAAGACGTGACAGCCGTTACCGGGAAGCTGGAAGTGGACGGCTCCGTATATGTGATCGGCAGCGTATATTCGGGGGGATATATTGCGGCGACAGGGGATATTATCGTAGAGCATAATGTAGAGGCCGGAAGGCTTATTGCCGGCGGCAATGTAATGATAAAGAAAGGAAGCTGCTCCAAGTATGATTGCTTTATCGAGGCAAAGGGGGAGGTTTCCGGCAGCTTTTTTGAAGCGGCCAATATCAATGCCGAAGGCAATGTGAAGGCGAATTATATTATGAACAGTAATATCAATACGATGGGAAAGGTCATTGTGTCCGGCAGCAAGGGAATGCTTCTGGGCGGAAGGGTCTGCGCGGTAATGGGAGTGGATACTTATAACCTTGGGAATAAATCCCACATTAAAACATTTCTGGAGATCGGAAAAAATGCGCTTTATGAAAAAATGCAGGCAAAACTTGCGGAGGAAAGGGAGCGTATCCTGGAAGAAATGAGGATGCTGGAGGATCGGTGGCACCGCATTCTGAAGGCTCTTCCGCCCAACAAGGAAGCAGCGGTACAGCTTATTAAGAAACTGAATGCCACGATTGTGGCAAAGGATCATGAACTGGCCGATTTGGATGCCGAGGTATCCAAGCTGGCGAATATGACCGGCCAAGAAATGAAGGCAGTCATCGTCAGGGGATTTGCGTATGAGGGAAGTTTTATCGAGATTAATACGGTGAAATATATGCTGCCTTCAAAAGTCAGCAGGGTAGTCTTCAAGCTTCGTAATAACAGCGTTGTGATGGCGAAACTATAAAAAGAAAAGGGAGTCGGGCAGAGAATGGTACGTGATACAATTTTGATTTTGGAATATGATGAGTCATGCCGCCAGCAGTTGACGGAGATATTCCAGGATAAATATAAAATACAGGCGGTAACGGATGAAAAGGAAGGAATCAATATATTAAGGAAGCAGGCGGCTTCGCTTGCCGTCGTCCTTGTGAACCTCCTTATACCGGCCAAGGATAATTTCCAGGTGCTGGAATGGTTATGTGAAAAGAAGTTTGTAAACCGTATTCCGTTTATTATGATTACAAGCGAAAAAGCGGCGCAATATGAGAAAAAAGGATATGAATGCGGTATCGTAAGTTATATTAAAAAGCCGTTTCATCCGGGCATCATAAGGCAGCTCGTGGATAATGTAGTAGAAGTATTCCAATATAAAATGCAGCTTGAGGTAACGATAAAGAATCAGACGGAAAGGCTTAAAAAACAAAATGCCATGCTGAAGATGATGGCGGAGAAACAAAGGCATATGAACGAAGTGCTGGTCGATTCCCTGAGCAATATTGTAGAATTCAGGAATCTGGAATCGGAGCAGCACATAAAAAGGACGCGTGCGTTTACCCGGTGCCTTGGAACGAGCGTGATGAAGCTTTATCCGGAGTACGAACTGACGGAAGAAAAGCTGGATATTATCGAGTGGGCGTCTTCGCTGCACGATATTGGAAAGATAGTGATTCCGGATCATATTATATTAAAGGCCGGAAAGCTGAATGAGGACGAGTATGAGGTCATAAAATCACATACGACGAAAGGAGCAGAAATTATTGAAAAACAGCTCCGCTTGGACAGCAGAATCTTTTGCGAATACGCTTATGATATAGCCAGGCACCACCATGAAAAATATGACGGGAATGGTTATCCGGATGGCTTAAAAGGAGAGGAGATCAGCATTGCGGCGCAGATAGTTTCGCTGGTGGATGTATATGACGCGCTGACATCCAAACGGGTTTATAAGGCGGCTTATAAAACGGACAAAGCTTATCAGATAATTATAAACGGGCAGAGCGGCGCATTCTCTTCCAAACTCTTAAAAGCTTTTACCGAGGTGAGGGAAGCCTTTGAAGCGATCGTGGAAAAGTACAGGGATGAATAAGGCCTGACAAACCCGGCGGCCTTTTCGCCTTGCGGGCGCTTCGTGAAAAAATATAGATAGGAACCATGGAATTTCTTTCGGGAGAGCCATGGTTTTTTTTCGTCCAATTCCAGGGAACCTTGGAGCCGGCATGAAATGGAGAGGAAATATATGGAGAAAATTGTCAGGCGCAAGGGAGAGAAAACAGATTAGGCTGTCTGATATGTTGACTTGCATAAGCACTCGTAGTATGATTGGATAAAACAGAGGAGGAGGAAGCGTTTGGTGAAGGGTTTGATGAAAGGAAAGAAGAGATCGCTGCAGCAGATCGGTTATGTCGTAGTGCTTTTAGCGGCAGTTATCGTTTTGTTTCAATGGTATTCCGTACAGAACAGGAAACGGATCAGCGAGCAAAATAAAAATTATGCGGTGGATTCCGCCCGGCAGATGGCAGTCAGGATTAATGACGAGCTGAAAAATGCGCTGAATCTGATCGATACATATACCTATTTTGTGGAAGAAAGCCTGACGGGGCCGGAAGTGAGTGTCGGGCTGTTGGAAGAAATAGAGAAAAATACATGGTTTGATGCCTGCCTGTTTACGGATATGGAAGGGATGAACTATTCTTCCGACGGGCGGACGGCCGACGCTTCCGCGCGGGACTATTATCTCAATGGAATGCGGGGGGAAAAGGGGGTTACCGTAGTCTTTGATTCGAAGTTTTTTGACGAAACGATGATAAGTTTTTATGCGCCGGTGCATTACCGGGAGGAAGTGATCGGCGTGATCCGGGGAACCTATCTGGCAGAAGAATATTTGAAGAATATGCTTTCCACTACTTACTTCGGGGAAGCGGCGGATGTGTATTTGTGTATGCCGGACGGAAGAATGATCGCTAGTTCGAGCGGCAGGGAATATGAAGAGGATTTGCTGGGCATGCTGCTGTCGTCGGGAATGATCGATGCGGATACGGAGGCCGGAGCCAGGAAGATTTTTGAGAATGGGGGAGAAGGCGCTTTTATATGCAGCCCCGACAGCAAAACGGATAATATATGCGTCATGTATCTTCCCGAAAGCCAATATGTCCTCGTGCAGGTTTTCCCGAAAAGCATAACCCAGAATATGATAAAGGCGGGAAACATGGCGGGAATGCAGCTGGAGACTATGCTGATCGTTTCATTTGCGGTTTATATCGTTATTCTGCTGATCCGGGCAGGACGGGAAAAGAAGCAGCTGGAGCAGGAAAACAGAGAAATGGGTTATATCATCGGCGGCGTCAACACGTTGTTTAACCGTTTTGTCATGGTTGATTTTGAAGCGGGCAGTTACCAATATCTGGCAGGAACCAAGCCGGAAGGCGCCGGTTTGGACGTAAGGGGAAGCTATGAGGACTTTGTAGAGCATCTCTGTTCGGTGCTGGTAGAGGAAGAAGACAGAGAGGAACTGGCCGGGCAGATGACGAAAGAGTCCATTGTCAGAGAACTGGATGATCAGAACGACTTGCGCTTTGAGTGTTATGTGAAGAGGGACGGACAGACGGATTGGGAGCATGTGAATGTGATCTGCCTGGAAAGAAAGGACGGACGGGCGAACAAAGCGCTGTTTATCCGGCAGAATATTACGGAACTCAAGGAGAAAGAACTTCGTATCCAATCGGAGATGTCCCTGGCAAACCGCAAGGAGAGACAGTACCGGATCGCGATTTCTTCCAATGCTATCTGCACTTATGAATTTAATCTGACAAAGGATTTGGTGGAGGCAGACATTTTCCAGATGGTCGATGGGAAAAGGATCTCTCTGCTGGAAAAAGTGGGACTGCAAGCGCCTTGCAAAGCTTCTGAATGGATGGAGCGGAGCAAGCAGTATGTATTGGAAGAATCCATAGAGGAGTATGGCAGACAAGTCAATATAGAATATTTGAGGAAGCATTTTGAACAAGGGGATACGGAAGTCACGGTGGAGTTTTGGGGAAATGATTCCAGCGGAGGGCAGATGTGCGTCCGCCAGTCCTTTGTCATGACATGGGATGATGATACCGATGATATTATGGTCATGGTAGTGTCAAAGGAAATTACGGACAGCGTAAGAAGGCAGAAGGAACAGACCCAGGCCTTGCAGGATGCGCTGATGCAGGCGCAGCATGCGAACAGGGCAAAAACTACTTTCCTGTCCAATATGTCCCACGATATCCGTACGCCTATGAATGCAATTATAGGATTCGCCACGATTGCGGCCAGCCATATCGATAATAAAGAACAAGTCAGGGATTGCCTGCAGAAGGTTCTTTCCTCCAGCAACCATCTGCTCAGCCTGATTAACGATATTCTTGATATGAGCAGGATCGAAAGCGGAAAGGTGCAGATCAAGGAGCAGGACTGCAATATTTCCGAGCTGATGCATAATCTGGTCAATATTATCCAGCCTCAGGTGAAGGCGAAACAACTGGAGCTGTTTATCGATACCTTTGAGGTTGCGAATGAAGATGTGGTAGCGGATGCCCTGAAGCTGAACCAGGTGTTTATCAATTTGTTGAGCAATGCGGTCAAGTATACGCCTGCAGGAGGAACCATCACTTTCCGCATTATGCAGAAAACCACGTTCCGGCACGGGTATGGAGATTATATTTTTATTATTAAAGATAACGGCGTTGGCATGTCCCGGGACTTTGTAGAGCATATTTTTGAACCATTTGAGAGGGAGACGACCGCGACTCAGTCGGGTATCCAGGGAACAGGCCTGGGCATGGCGATTACAAAAAATATCGTGGAAATGATGAATGGTACGATTTCTGTGGAAAGCGAGGTTGGCAAAGGCAGCGTATTTACAGTGGAACTCGGCCTGAAACTGCAGGATATCGAAAAGAATGCGGAACAGATCAAAGAGCTGGAAGGACTCAGGGCGTTGGTGGTGGATGATGATTTTAATGTCTGTGACAGCGTGAGCAAGATGCTGAAGCAGATCGGCATGCGTTCCGAATGGACGACGTCCGGCAGGGAGGCAGCATACCGCGCCAAACTGGCCTATGAAGAAGGGGATTCCTACCATACTTATATTATAGACTGGCAGATGCCGGAAACGAGCGGGATAGAGACGGCAAGAAAGATCAGGAGCGTAGTCGGGGATGAAGCGCCGATCATTATCCTGACAGCCTACGATTGGTCGGATATCGAGGAAGAAGCGAGAGAGGCGGGAGTTACTGCATTTTGCGCAAAGCCGCTCTTTATGTCGGATCTGAAGTCGGCGCTGTTGGCGGCCAATAATATGCTCGATAAAGAAGAGGAGGCTGCGGCATGGACGCTGGCTGATTTTAGCGGCAAGAGAGTCCTGCTGGTGGAGGATATCGAATTGAACCGCGAGATTGCAGAAGTGATCCTAACGGAGTCGGGGTTTGTCGTAGAAACTGCGCCGGACGGAACCGATGCGGTGGCGATGGTCAAAAACTCGGAAGAATACTATTACGATGCCGTTTTAATGGATGTGCAGATGCCGATCATGGACGGCTATGAAGCTACCAGGACGATTCGGGCGCTGCCGAGGAAGGATGTGAAGGATCTGCCGATTATTGCTATGACGGCTAACGCCCTGGAAGAAGATAAGGAAGCGGCGTTAAAGAATGGTATGAATGCGCATATTGCAAAACCGCTGGATATGGATATTTTTATATCGGTGCTGCGGCAGTTTTTAGGCTGATTCGTTGATCTGCCGAAAAGCGCGATTCCTTTTTGCGGTTTTTTTGTTGGGATATCTTGACAAATGATTGGTATAATGTTAATTTTTATATAATCTGGTTTTGTAGTCAAAAAGCCGGGATAAGAAATGAATTCCATATGAATACAGGATCGGCTTTGGAAGCGAAGCGGATAACGTATTACATAGTATGTAACTGGTAAGCAGGCATTAACTATGCATAAATTCTAAGAATGTTTATGCATGTTAATGCTTTTTTTATTAAAATATAAAGAAAGCAGGAGGAATATCGTTATGAAAGACAAAATTTTTGGCGTGTTGCAGCGTGTGGGCCGGTCCTTTATGCTGCCGATCGCGATTCTGCCGGTAGCGGGCTTGCTGCTCGGCGTGGGAGGTTCGTTTACCAACGAAACGATGCTGGAAACTTATGGATTGATGGGGGTTATGGGGCCGGGAACGTTTTTGAACGCCATTTTGCAGGTCATGAGCGCTGCCGGGGATATTGTTTTTGCCAATCTGCCGATTATTTTTGCCATGGGCGTCGCGATCGGCATGGCTAAGAAGGAAAAAGAAGTGGCGGCTTTGTCAGCGGCGATCGCGTTTTTCATTATGCATGCGTCGATAGGAGCGATGATTGCAAACCATGGGGGAACGGAAGCCATGCTCGAAGGGGCGACTACATCGGTAGTGGGTATTACTTCCCTGCAAATGGGGGTATTTGGCGGTATTATCGTAGGGCTTGGCGTAGCGGCGCTGCATAACCGGTTTTATAAGATCGAGCTTCCCCAGGTGCTTTCCTTTTTTGGGGGAACGAGGTTTGTACCGATTGTCTGCGGGCTTGCCTATACGGTAGTCGGCATTCTGATGTTCTTTATATGGCCGGTGATCCAGCAGGGGATTTATGCGATCGGCGGCGTGGTGCTGCAGTCCGGGTATGTAGGAACGTGGATCTATGGATTGATGGAACGCGCCCTGATCCCGTTTGGCCTGCATCATGTATTTTATCTTCCGTTCTGGCAGACCGCGCTGGGAGGCACGATGGAGGTCGGCGGACGCGTGGTGGAAGGCGCGCAGAATATCTTTTTCGCCCAGCTTGCCGATCCTTCCGTGGAGCATTTTGCGGTATCGGCGACCCGGTTTATGTCGGGTAAATTCCCGCTTATGATCTTCGGTCTTCCGGGAGCTGCCCTGGCAATGTATAAAGTGGCGAAACCGGAAAAGAAAAAAGCAGCAGCGGGGCTTTTGCTGTCGGCGGCGCTGACTTCCATGCTGACCGGTATTACCGAGCCTCTGGAATTTACCTTTTTATTCGTAGCGCCCGTTCTTTATGTGGTTCATTGTATTTTTGCCGGAGCGGCGTATATGCTGATGCATATATGCGGCGTCGGCGTCGGCATGACTTTTTCAGGAGGGCTGATCGATATGTTCCTGTTCGGCATCCTGCAGGGGAATGCAAAAACGAGCTGGCTCTGGATTGTTGTCGTGGGAGCGGTATATTTTGTCGTTTATTATTTCTTGTTTGCTTTCCTGATTAAGAAGATGGATCTGAAGACGCCGGGGAGGGATGACAGCGAGGAAGTGAAGCTTTACCGCAGGAGCGATGTGGATGCCCGTAAAAAAGGCGCGGCTTCGGGTAATGCGATTTCAGAGGAAGACGCATTGTCGGCTTCCATCTGCAGAGGGCTTGGAGGAAAGAAAAATATTTCAGATGTGGACTGCTGTGCCACAAGGTTGCGCTGTACTGTCCATAAATCCGAGTTAGTAGACGATAATCTTTTAAAATCCACCGGTGCGTCCGGCGTAGTCCATAAAGGGAACGGCGTACAGGTGATCTACGGCCCGAGAGTTACAGTAATTAAGTCGAATCTGGAGGATTACTTGGAAACCGCGCCGGAGGAAGAGTATCTTCCCGGTAATGGAGGGAGCGGCAAAGGAGAGGAAGCTCCGGCGGAGGAAGAAACACCGGCGGGCAAAGTCGTGAAGACAGAAACGGTATACAGTCCTGTAAAAGGAAGGGCGGCGGATATTTCTGAGGCTCCGGACGAAGCATTTGCAGGACGGATGATGGGAGACGGAGCGATGGTGGTTCCGGAAGAAGCGACGGTATACGCGCCGGAAGACGGCAAAGTCAGCTTTGTATTCGATACGAAACATGCCATCGGCTTTGAAACGGCGGAAGGAACCGCCCTGCTGCTCCATATGGGCATCGATACGGTGAATCTGGGAGGAAAAGGCTTTGAAGTATTTGTGAAGGACGAGGACGAGGTAAAGAAAGGCGACGCGCTGATGAAGCTGGATCTGGAATATCTGGAGGTCAATGCGCCTTCGCTGGCATCTCCCGTATTGTGTACGGAGCTTGCCGAAAACCAGAAAGTCCGCCTGTTGAAGAGCGGCAGCATAGAAGCGGGGGAAGCCTTGCTGGCAATCGATACTTATGAAGAATAGATCCTGATGGAAAAATGGTCTGCGGGGGATGGAGAAGTATGTTCAGAGTAAAGAAGGTGTTGAATCATAATACGTTGATTGGCATAGGAATGGAGGATAACCAGGAATATCTTTTAATCGGGAAGGGAATCGGCTTTGGGAAAAAAGTGAGTGAAAGGATTGAAGCGCCGGAGGAATGCACGGTATATTCCCTTCATGAACAGACCCAGCGGGGGCCGGCGGCGGAGCTGGTAAAAAGCGTCGATCCGGTCTTCCTGGAGATATCGGAACAAATATTAAAAGAGAGCGAGAGAATTTTCGGAAAAATCGACTGGGCGATTCTCTTCCCCATGGCGGACCATATCGCATATGCGGTAAAGCGGATACGGAACCAGGAGCAGATCAGCAATCCCTTAACGGAAGATATCCGGGCGCTGTTTCATATGGAGTATAAGACGGCGCAGCGCATCGGGCCGATTTTAAAAGAAAGGCTGGGCGTGGAGATCGATGAGCATGAGATCGGATATATTGCCCTGCACATCCATTCGGCGATCGAGGATGAAAATGTGGCGCTGTCCATGCAGATCGCCAGGACGGTCAGGGAATGCATCCAACTGGTGGAGGAGGAGACGGGCATGAAGATCGATACGGTCTCCCTTTCCTATAACCGGCTGATGAACCATGTCCGCTATATGGCGGCGCGGGCGGTAAAGGGGGAAAAGCTGAAATTGAATATGAATGACTATATGTCGGAAAAATTTCCGGATGCTTTCCGGCTGGCATCGACGGTATGCGGGCATTTGGAAAAATATCTGAAAAAGCCGTTGGATGAGGTGGAGGTGGGGTATCTGGCGATGCATATTCAGAGGGTTGCTGAGGAGTGAGAGGGCTATACGGCGTGTGTCCGGTATACTGCTTTGGCCGTCTCCATATCTTCCCAATAAAAAAGTGTAAAGTCTATTCGATTATCAAGGCATGGTATAGAGAAATGTGGTATACTGTAAGAAAAGATTGGAAACCGAGGATGAAGGAGGAAGGGAAGAATGAAGAAGAACTTGCAAAAATGGCTGGCGGCTCTTTTGGTATTGGGGCTGGTTCTGCCGGGCTGCGGGAATGCGGAGCCAGGGGCAGCGCCGCCAAAAAAGGCGGCCGGAGAAGAAACGCCGGAAACGGAGGAAGATGAGGGAACTGCAGGGAACGGGGCCGGCGAAGAAGATGCGGAAAGCGGGGCATATGCCGCAGGGGAAGAATACAGCGGTGATGAGGATTCCGGGCTTTCCCCGGAAGAGATGGATCTGGTTAAATATAATTATTATGTGGAGCTCAATAATGATATTATTGATATTATGGATGATATCGGTTATTATTTTACGGTTGTGGATTATACGGAGGAGTTCTCTCTGCTGCCGGACAGCGGATATACTTATGGATACCGGGTTTCTGGGAAGAACAGCGATATTATAGAAGATTGCCTGCTTCTTGCCGATATGGATCCGTCCTATGGGGAATTGGACGAGCTGGTAAAGGAAATGGCGGATCCGTTAAGGGAATTGATGGATACTTTTCTTGCCATCAGCGGGAGTTATGACTATGCCGATAACCAGTACCAGAAGGCAAAGGAATATCATGCGGTTATTTATGAAGCGGCCAATGCTTTTGCGCCTCTCGGCTATGAATATATTGATGCCATTTCCGAAATGGGGGAGGAGAGGGTCGCTCTGGAAGAGGAGCAGATGAAGGAGGATGGGGAGCTGATCGCTTATAATGCCAGCCGCGGGCTTTCCATCGGCAGGAAGATATTGAATGAGATCTATGGGCAGGGGATCACGGATGAAACGATTACGGATCTGGATCTGACGGAAATCAAGATCCTCCATGATGAACTAGTGGAAGTGGTTGCCGATCTGGATGCTGCTACGGCCGACAATAACCAGCTGATCAAAGAATCTCTGAGCAATTCGCGTCCTTTTGACGGGCTTTACGATTCCTTGATCCAGGCGCTGGAGTGGATGATCAAACAGGTGGAAAGCGGACAGCCCCTCGACCTGAGCGGTTCCGGAGCGCCTTTGGGTTCCATCGGGCATTTTACCGAAGTGTTTAGTAAGTGTGTTGACCGTTATAACAGTGTTTTTGTGGAATAGCCATTGAGAAAAATTCGGGTGTCATTCATGATAGAAAGCGAAGAAATTTTTCCGCGCTGCGATTTAAAATCAGTTCTTCCGGGAAGTTGATTTCCCGGACCAGGGCGAGCGCATAAGTGAAGTCCCCGATATGGGAGTGGCCGTGGCTGTCGCTGGAAAGGAGTACCGGATAGCGGTATTTCCGGCAAAGTTCCAGTATGGCGCGGTCATTTTCTTTTGTCTTTTTATGGTCTCCGCGATAGCCGTCCGGGGCAAGGGAGCTGTTGTTGATCTCCAAAAGAACGCGGCAGTCCATAGCGGCCTCCATCAGTCGATGGTAATCTACCGGGTATTTGACATCGTCAGGATGGGCGATCATGCGGATGTAAGGATTTTCCATGGCATGGATATAGGCATCCGTGTTCTCCTGTTCTGTACCCGGAGCCAGGCAGGGAAGGTGCATGCCGGCCATGCAGTAGTCCAGGTTTTTCATAATTTCCTGTGGCAGATCCAGGCTGCCGGAAAGATCCGTGATATTAACTTCCGCGCCGTACAGCACATGAATGCCCATGCGGCGGCGGGGCGCCAAGGTCTGGCCTCTGAAATAGGATGCGGTGCAGGAATGGGGAATGGCCGGTCCGTGTTCGCTGATTCCCAGCAGCCGGATTCCTGTCCGCGCCGCATATTTAACCATATCCGTAATTGTGTCATGGGTATAATGCCCGCTGGAGACGGTATGGGTATGTATGTCTAATTCATAAGGAAGCATGGAATTCCTCCGTTTCTATGATGGTTGCTATGTAAAAATGCAAAAGTCAAAATCATCGCAAGATTATAATAGCATAAAAACAACATAAAAACAATAAAAAATGTGTTGGATTAGTTGACTTTTGAAAAAAACATGCTTATAATAAAACATAGGTTATCAGATGGCGAAGAGCGGCGGAAGGAGAGATATTATGGGACTGTATCAATATGAAATTAGCGATATAAAGAAAACGGCAAGGATTGACAGGCTGATTGCCAATTTGTTTGCCAAAATGCCGGAGATTGAATCGGCCAGGGCCAGGCTGATTACGGAATCTTACAAACAAACGGAAAATGAACCGATTATTATGCGCCGTGCAAAGGCGTTTGCCCATATTCTGGAGAATATCCCGATTATTATAAGGGATGACGAACTGGTGGTGGGAAGCAGCACCATTGCGCCGAGGGGATGCCAGACTTATCCTGAATTTTCTTACGAATGGCTGGAGGCGGAGTTTGATACGGTGGCGGGCCGCAGCGCCGATCCTTTTTACATATCGGAAGAGGCAAAACGCGAGATCAAGGAAGCGGACAGTTACTGGAAGGGAAAGACGACCAGCGAACTGGCGACCTCTTATATGGAGCCGGAAACGTTAATCGCCATGGAACATAATATGTTTACGCCGGGAAATTATTTTTATAACGGCGTGGGCCATGTGACCGTGCAGTATGAAAAAGTATTAGCGATAGGATATGAAGGAATCCGCGCCGAAGCGGAAAAACGGCTTGCGGAGTGCGATTTCGGCGACGGGGATTATGCAAGGAAAGCGCGTTTCCTCCAGGCGGTTATTATAAGCTGTGACGCAGTGATCGCCTATGCGCGCCGTTATGCAAAGCTGGCGAAGGAAATGGCGGCGGAATGCAAGGATGCGGCAAGGCGGGCGGAACTTTTGCAGATCGGGGCAAACTGTGAAAAAGTGCCGGCGAAAGGGGCGGAGTCTTTTTATGAAGCATGCCAGTCTTTCTGGTTCGTGCAGCAGCTCCTGCAGCTGGAATCCAGCGGGCATTCCATTTCTCCGGGGCGTTTTGACCAGTATATGTACCCGTATTATGAAGCGGACAGGAAGAAGGGGACGCTGAGCAAGGAATTTGCACAGGAATTGATCGATTGTATCTGGGTAAAATTAAATGATTTGAATAAATGCAGGGACGCCGCTTCCGCAGAAGGCTTTGCGGGCTACAGCCTGTTCCAGAACCTGATCGCGGGCGGACAGAACGGAGACGGAGTGGATGTGACGAACGACTTGTCTTTTATGACGATCCAGGCATCCATGCATGTGCAGCTGCCCCAGCCTTCTTTCTCGGTAAGAGTCTGGAACGGCACCCCTCATGAATTTTTGGTGAAGGCGGCGGAATTGACGAGGACGGGAGTCGGGCTTCCGGCATATTACAATGACGAAGTGATCATTCCGGCTCTGGTGAACCGCGGGCTTACGCTGAAGGATGCAAGGGAATATAATATTATCGGCTGCGTGGAACCTCAGAAGGCCGGCAAGACGGAAGGCTGGCATGATGCGGCGTTCTTCAATATGTGCCGTCCTATGGAACTGGTATTCTCCCAGGGCAGGGACAAAGGCGTGCAGGTGGGAGTAGTTACCAAGCCGGTCGAGGAAATGAAAGATTTTGAAGAATTTTACGGTGCTTATAAAGAGCAGATGAATTATATGATCAAGCTGTTGGTAAACGCGGACAATGCCATCGACGTTGCCCATGCCGAGAGATGTCCCCTGCCGTTCCTTTCCTGCATGGTGGACGATTGTATGGAGCGGGGCCTTTCCGTCCAGGAAGGCGGGGCCGTATACAACTTTACAGGTCCTCAGGGCTTTGGCGTAGCCAATATGGCGGACGCGCTCTATGCGGTAAAGACGCTCGTATTCGACGAGCATAAGGCGACTCTCAAAGAGTTTAAAGAAGCGTTGGCCACTAACTACGGAAAAGGGCTGACAAAAGAAATGGTCCAAGACATGACGACGCAGATTGCAACGAGCTTGAAAGAGGCCGGACAGGAGATCGGGGAAAAGGAGATCGCGGCAATCATGAAGACGGTGATCGAGACTTCCGAAATGCCGTCGGTAAAAGAAAACGGGGAGCGTCTGCTGAAACTGATCGACCAGGTTCCGAAGTTCGGCAACGATATTCCGGAAGTGGACGCTTTTGCAAGGGATGTGGCCTATACTTATACAAGACCGCTGCAGGAATACAGGAATCCGAGGGGCGGTATTTTCCAGGCAGGCTTATATCCGGTATCGGCCAATGTACCGCTGGGGGCGCAGACCGGAGCTACGCCGGACGGAAGGCTGGCGGGCACGCCGGTGGCGGACGGGGTATCCCCTTCGGCGGGAAAGGATGTAAACGGCCCTACGGCTGCGGCAAATTCCGTGGCAAGACTGGATCACTATATCGCTTCCAACGGTACGTTGTTTAATCAGAAGTTCCATCCGTCGGCTTTGAGCGGAAAGGAAGGTTTGGAAAAGTTCGTGGCGCTGATCCGTGCATATTTCGATCAGAAGGGAAGCCATATGCAGTTTAACGTAGTCAGCCGGGAGACTCTGCTGGATGCGCAGAAGAATCCGGAAAAATATAAACATCTGGTGGTAAGGGTGGCCGGATACAGCGCATTGTTTACCACGTTGTCCCGTTCGCTGCAGGATGATATTATCAACAGGACGGAACAGGGCTTCGGCGCATAAGCGGAAAGGAAAGAGGATGGAAGCTTACAGGCAGACGAAAGGACGTATTTTTGATATTCAGAAATTTTCTATCCATGACGGGGACGGCATCCGCACCATCGTATTTTTAAAAGGCTGCGTGCTTCGGTGCAGATGGTGCTGCAACCCCGAGTCACAGGAGTATCCGATCCAGACAATGGTCGTGGCCGGGGAAGAGAAGATCATCGGGCGGGATGTGACGGTGGACGAGGTAATGAAAACGGTGGAGCAGGACCGGCCGTATTATTACCGTTCCGGCGGCGGATTGACGTTGTCCGGCGGCGAGAGCCTTTGCCAGCCGGAATTCGCCAGGGATCTGCTGCGGGCGGCGAAGGAAGACGGAATCAACACGGCTATGGAGAGCATGGGCTGTGCGAAATATGAAGTGATCGAAAGCATTCTGCCTTATCTGGACCATTATCTGCTGGATATCAAGCATATGAATCCTGCAAAGCATAAGGAATTTACAGGAAGAAGCAATGAACTGATGCTGGAAAACGCCAGAAAGATCGCGGGTTCCGGGCAGACGAGGCTGAGCATACGGATACCGGTTATTCCTACTTTTAATGACAGCGAAGAGGAGATCCGGGCGATTGCCCGCTTTTCAAAAGAATTACATAATGTAGAAAAAATACATCTTCTGCCTTACCATAGATTAGGGCAGGATAAGTACGACGGCCTTGGCAGGGAATATTTGATGAAGGATATCGTCCCCCCTAAGGCGGAGCATATGGAGATGCTGAAGCGGGCGGCGGAATCCGAATCCGGCCTGGTATGCCAGATCGGCGGCTAAGAAATGGAGAGAGCTATGGGAATGCAGGACAATCTAAACGGAGTATCGGATAATTTATCAACGGAAGGAAAGACGAGAATCGTCCAAGAGCTGGTGCCGGGAAAACAGATTACGATCGCCCATTTGATCGCCAACCCGGATAAGATTTTATATGAAAAACTGGGCTTGGATCCGAGCGTGGATTATTCCAGGTCGGCCATCGGGGTATTGACGATAAGTCCGGCGGAGACGGCTGTGATTGCGGCCGATATCGCGGTAAAAGCGGCGGGTATCGAACTCGGCTTTGTGGATCGGTTCAGCGGAACGCTCATTATTACAGGAACCGTGTCCGAGACGGAGGCTTCCCTGAAAGCGGTGTTGGAATACACGAAAGAGAAAATGGGATTTGCCGTATGCCCGTTTACCCGCACCTGATGCGGCAGTTTGCGATAAGCGGACGGGGAGGGACGGCGTGAAGAAATGAAGAAAATCATTTTAATGGGCAGGAGCGAGAGCGGCAAAACCACTTTGACACAGGCATTGAAGGGGGAGCGCATCGAATACCGCAAGACCCAGTATATTAATTATTTCGATGTGGTGATCGATACTCCGGGGGAATATATACAGACGAAGCAGCTCGGCTACGCGCTGGCGCTTTATGCTTATGAGGCGGATATTGTCGGGCTGCTTTTGGCGGCGACGGAGCAGTATTCGCTGTATCCGCCCAATATTACGTGCATGGTCAACCGGGAAGTGGTGGGGATCGTGACGAAGATAAATGAAAAAGGCGCCGATCCCAAAAGAGCGGAACGGTGGTTGAGGATAACGGGATGTAAAAAAATATTTTTTGTGGATTCCAAAAAGCAGGAAGGCATCCCTGAGATCCTGGAATATCTCAGGGAAGAAGGGGATCGGATGCCTTGGGATTGAGAAGTTCTTTCCACGCTAACAAAGTTCAAATTTCTTTACCATTTGGTTCAGTATTTCAGCCTGTGAAGCCAGTTCTTCCGAAGTGGCGGAAGTTTCCTGGGAAGCGGCGGAATTATCCTGGATTCCGTGGGCGATCTCTTCAATCCCGATCTGGAGCTGCTTCATGTTTTCTGCCTGGACAGCCGCATCTGCTGCCGTGTCTTGGATCATTTCATTCACATGGTTTATGGCATTTACGGATTCTTTGAGGGAGTCCATGGTATCGGCGGCAATCGTAGTTCCTTTATTGATCTCCCTGATGGAGATTTCGATCAGTTCTTTTGTCGTATTCGCCGCTTTGGAGCTTTCCAATGCGAGTTTTCCTATTTCATCTGCAACCACGGCAAATCCTTTCCCGGCTTCTCCGGCGCGTGCAGCTTCAATGGAAGCGTTTAGTGACAAAAGATTGGTCTGGGATGCGATATCTTCGATCGTCTGGATGATTCCGACGACTTTCCGGGAAGTGGCATGTATTTCACTCATGGCATCCATCATTTGTTTCATTTGTTCTTGGTTCTGTTCAATCATTGCGGCGGCCTGGGAGGTTGCTTTGGCGGATACTTCAGCTCCTGACCGGCTGTTATCTACTTGTTCCGCAACGGTGGTGGTTGTCGCTGTCAGCTGCTCGATGGCGGCAGCCTGTTCTTCCGCGCCCTCAGCCAGAATCTGGGAGGCGCTGGCCAGCTCGGCGGCTCCGACGGAAACCTTTTCCGAACTGTCATGGATTCCTACCATAACCTGGTTCATGGAATCGGAAATATTAAGCAGGGCGGTTTTTATTTTCTGGAATTCCCCGGCATATTCATATTTCAGGCGGATGCTTAGTTTTCCATCGGCAATTTTGGACAGTGTTTCTGCCGTTTCGTCAATGTATGCGATATATTCTTTTAAGCGGTTGACCGTTTTTTGTATCGATGCGCCCAATTCGCCGATCTCGTTTTCGCTTGTTATTTGGAGATCGACATCCAAATCCCCGGCGGCAAGCTGCTGGGCGGTATGGTTCAGCGCTAAAATCGGTTTGGTTATATTTGTGGCGCTTTTTTTAATGCTGAACGCTATCAGTATAATACCGGCTGCAAAAATAACAACCAATGCGATAATCATGGCTGTCAGCGTGGAGTAATACTCTGATACCGGAAGGCTGCTCAGAACAACATATCCGGTGTCGCCGGCATGCTGCAGAAATCCGTATTTTGCAGAGCCGCCAATTTTATATTTTAAGAATTCATCGCTGTTTGACGCGATTGCGTCGGCAATATTTTGGGATGCGCCTGCATCTTTGATGTTTTTCTGTATGATATCGCTTTGGGGATGATATAGGAAGATGCCGCTTTCCGATAATAACAGGGTATATCCGTTGCGGCCGATCTTATATTTTTTCATGACTTCTGTCATATGGTCCAGCGAGATATCCATGCCGACCGCGCCGAGGATAGAGCCTGTGGAGCTGTCATATACCGGGGCTGCCGCGCTTAAAATCATCTTTCCGGTAGAAGAATCGATATATGGTTCGGTCAGGAGCGTTTTCTTTTCCGTGATGCATCCGTACCATCCCCGCCCGGTAATATCCCAGTCTTCTCCGCTTTTAAAACCATCGGACTGCGCCAGCGTGCTTGCGTCCAGATCGGAAACCCATACGGCCATGACGTTTTCAGTATCTGTCTTTGCAATGTTTACAAGGTTTTCCATGACCGTATCCATTTCGGGAGACTGCCAGAAATCATCGAAGGACTTTGCCCCCAGCATCATGTCCTGTATCTCGGGATTGCCGGCCAGCTGTTCCACGCTTTTGGTATATTGCTCCAAAAATCCGGTCAGTTGGTTGGCAGCGGCATTGGACTCTTGTATCAGTTCGGATTTTTTTGAGGCAAGGCTGAGCCACCCTACCATGCAGATGGCTACTGCGGCTATGAGCAGCAGCACAAAGATGACGCTTCCGCCGATCTGGCGCAGGATTTCATCTGTAATTTTTTTCTTTGATTTGCTTTCTTTCCTTTGTTGATTCATATTCAACCCCCCTGTGTATGATTTTTCTTAATTTATTGTACATCCATTAATTCCCCAATACAATAAAAACTTTGTTACAAAATAAAATTCCACATAAAAACAAGTTGACTTATGTTGTTTTTGGTGGTATTATAAAAGCACAAACAACAAGAAACCAATATCTGCATATAAATCTAAGGAGGATAAGGGAATTATGCTGAATGAGTATGAAATCAAAAAAGAAATGTGTGAAATTGGCAGAAGAGTTTATAACCGGGGCATGGTTGCAGCCAATGACGGTAACTTTTCCGTGAAACTGAATGACAATGAATTTCTTTGTACGCCGACCGGCGTGAGCAAAGGATTCATGACGCCTGAATATATCTGCAAAGTGGATGCAGAAGGCAAAGTAATCCAGGCGAACAAAGGCTTTAAGCCCTCTTCCGAGATCAAGATGCATATGAGGGTGTATAAGGAGAGGCCGGACGTGCAGTCGGTGGTGCATGCCCATCCGTTGTATGCTACCAGCTTTGCGATCGCGGGGATTCCGCTGACACAGCCCATTATGCCGGAAGCGGTTATCGCTTTGGGATGCGTGCCGATCGCTGAATACGGCACACCTTCTACAAACGAAATTCCCGATGCGGTTTCCAAATATCTGCAGTATTATGACGCGGTGCTTTTGGAAAACCACGGCGCGCTGACATATGCCGATTCCCTTTTGGCGGCATACCATAAGATGGAATCTGTAGAATTCTATGCGCGTTTGTTGTATCAGTCAAAGGTTCTCGGCGGGCCGAAGGAATTATCTCCTGCCCAGGTTGAGAGATTATATGAAATCAGAAGACAGTTCGGCATGACCGGAAAGCATCCGGCGGATCTGTGTCCGAATAAGAAAGCCGGCAAACCGAGCTGCCATAGCTGCAGCGGTTCCTGTGGAAGCGCGCCTTCCGACAGCAAAGCGGATGCGGATCTGGTAGCTTCGATCACGAAGAAAGTGATGGAACAGTTAGGATTATAGAAAGGAACACAAGCCATGAATGAAGAACTGATCTGTCGGGCGGTGGAGAAAGCGGTCAGGGAAGCGGGCAAGGCTGTCATGACGCTGGAAACGGCAAAAAAGCTGATCGACGAGGTGGAGCGAAAAGCGGAAGAAATGGGCGTCGCCGTAATCATTGCGGTCGCCGATAAAGCCGCGAGGCCCGTCGCCATCCATTGTATGGACGACGCGTACATAGCCAGCTTTGACATCGCTCTGAACAAGGCGTATACGTCTGCAGGATTGAAAATGTCGACAGCAGAACTTTCCAGGCTCAGCGGGTCGGGCCAGCCTCTTTACGGTATACAGTATACTAACGGAGGGAAAATCGTAGTTTTTGGCGGCGGGGAAGTGCTGGAGGCGAACGGACGGATAGCAGGGGCATTAGGCGTAAGCGGCGGAACGCTGGAGCAGGATACTTTTCTTGCCGCGTACGGACGGGAAGTGTTCGGCCGAATCAAATAAATGGATCCGGTCATGGAAACAAGCCATATAAGTCATAAAAGGAAGGGATGATAAAGCGGTGGCAGTAAGTGAACAATTGGTGCAGGATGTAGTAAAAGAAGTGGTTGCCAAGCTTCAGATCAACGCCGACGTATGCGGAAGCAAAGGCGTATTCGCCGATATGAATACGGCGATCGAGGCGGCAAAGCAGGCGCAGAAAAAAGTGCGGACGATGTCCATGGACCAAAGGGAAAAGATTATTACGGTTATAAGAAGAAAAACGAAGGAAAATGCCGAAATCCTGGCGCGGATGGGCGTACAGGAGACAGGCATGGGAAACGTGGGACATAAAATATTAAAGCACCATCTGGTAGCGGAGAGGACGCCGGGCACGGAAGACATTACGACGACGGCGTGGTCCGGCGACAGAGGGCTTACTCTGGTGGAAATGGGGCCTTTCGGCGTGATCGGCGCGATTACCCCCTGCACGAACCCTACAGAGACGATTATCTGCAATACGATCGGTATGCTGGCGGGAGGCAATACAGTAGTATTCAATCCCCATCCGGCGGCGATCAAGACCTCCATATTTGCGGTAAATATGCTGAACGAGGCTTCCCTGGAAGCGGGAGGGCCGGATGCGATCGCATGCACGGTGGAAAAACCCACATTGGAAACAAGCAACATTATGATGAAGCATAAAGATATTTCCCTGCTTGTGGCAACAGGAGGCCCTGGAGTAGTAACGGCGGTTCTTTCCTCCGGCAAGAGAGGCATAGGGGCAGGGGCAGGCAATCCCCCGGCGCTGGTGGACGAAACGGCGGATATACGGAAAGCGGCGGAAGATATCGTAAACGGATGTACTTTTGACAACAATCTTCCCTGCATCGCCGAAAAAGAAATCGTGGCGGTGGACAGCGTGGCAGACGAGTTGATGCATTATATGATCAGCGAGCAGGGCTGCTATAGGATCAGCAAGGAAGAACAGGATAAGCTGACCGGCGTAGTCCTTACGCCGAAGGGATTGAACAGGAAATGCGTGGGCAGAAGCGCAAAGGCATTGCTTTCCATGATAGGGATCGAAGTGCCGGATAATATCCGCTGCATCGTGTTTGAAGGAGAGAAAGAACATCCTCTTATTTCGGAAGAACTGATGATGCCGATTCTCGGCGTGGTAAGGGCGAAAGACTTTGATGATGCGGTGGAAAAAGCGGTTTGGCTGGAACACGGCAACAGGCATTCGGCGCATATCCATTCAAAGAATGTGGATAATATCACGAAATATGCGAAAGCCATCGACACAGCGATCCTTGTAAAGAACGCGCCTTCCTATGCGGCATTGGGCTTTGGCGGAGAAGGTTACTGCACTTTTACGATCGCCAGCCGGACGGGCGAAGGCCTGACAAGCGCCAGCGCCTTTACGAAGAGAAGACGCTGCGTGATGTCGGACAGTCTTTGCATCAGGTAGCAATAGGCATAAAAAAGAAGGAGGCGGCTATGAGCAATATAAATACGATCGATGTGGAAGCGGTGGTAAAGCAGGTGCTGGAAAGTATGGCAGGACGCAGCATGGACAGTCCGGCTGCGGCATCGCCGGCAGGACAGATACCGAAAACGGCAAGAGTTGCCATGCTGACCGCATTAGAGAAATATGAAGTAAAGGAATTCCCCATACCGGAAGTAGGGGACGGGGATATTCTCGTAAAAGTAGAAGGCTGCGGCATTTGCGGCACCGATGCCCATGAGTTCAAAAGGGATCCCTTCGGATTGATTCCGGTGGCATTAGGCCATGAAGGAACCGGCGAAATCGTGAAAATGGGCAAAAACGTAAAAAAAGACAGTGCAGGGAAGCCCCTGAAGGTTGGGGACAAAGTAGTTACCTGCATGATATTCAAGGACAACCCGGATATCACCATGTTCGACCTGAATAAGCAGAACGTGGGGGGAGCGGATGTATACGGGCTTCTTCCCGACGATGATATTCATTTGAACGGATGGTTTTCCGACTACATATTGATCAGGGAAGGTTCCACCGTTTTCAATGTCAGCGACTTGGATCTGAAGTCAAGAATCCTGATCGAGCCCTGCGCGGTATTGATCCATGCGGTAGAACGGGCGAAAACGACAGGAATCCTCCGTTTCAACAGCAGGGTAGTCGTACAGGGATGCGGGCCGATCGGACTGATCTGTATCGCGGTTCTGCGCACGATGGGCATCGAGAACATCGTAGCGGTGGACGGGGAACAGAAACGCCTTGATTTTGCAAAAGAGATGGGCGCGGAGAAATCCGTCAACTTTAAGGATCATAAGGGAATCGAGGCGCTGGCGAAAGCAGTGGAGAATGCATTCGGCGGATATCCGGCAGATTTTGCATTCCAGTGTACGGGATCCCCGGCGGCGCATTCCAATATTTATAAATTTATCCGCAACGGCGGCGGTTTGTGTGAGTTAGGATTCTTTATCAACGGCGGAGATGCGACGATCAATCCTCATTTCGATATCTGCTCCAAAGAAATTACTACGGTAGGATCCTGGGTATATACCTTGAGGGATTATGCGACCACCTTTGATTTCTTAAAGAGAGCTAAGGGAATCGGGCTTCCGATCGATAAGCTGATTACCCATGAGTTCCCTCTGGACCAGATTAACGAGGCGCATATCACGAACCTGAAAATGGAAGGCTTGAAGATAGCGATTATCAACAAATAGGAAGTGGAGTTAAGGTATGGGAGAAGCAGTAGGTATCATAGAGGTATTCGGACTTGCAACAGCATTTGCGGCGGCAGACGCGGGATGCAAAGCCGCACAGGTAACGATTGAGAATTTCGATAAGAATAAACCGGCCAATGCGGATGCCCTTCCCGTGCCGCTTATCGTAATGATAAAATTCCGCGGAACCATATCGGACGTCAGGGCGGCCGTTGCGGCGGCAAAACAAAGGGCGGAAGAGCTTGCCGGAGTCGTAGCGACCCATGAGATCGCAAGCCCCGAGGAAGATACAGAAAAAATGCTTAGACTTAGCGGTATGGATAAGGTATAATAGAAAAAGAAAACAGAAATATTCAGGAGGATATACAGAATGGCACAATTAGCGTTAGGCATGATAGAGACAAGAGGCCTTACAGCGGCGATCGAAGCATCGGATGCGATGATCAAAGCGGCGGAAGTTACTCTGATCGGGACGGAAAAGATCGGTTCCGGGCTGGTAACGGTAATGGTACGCGGCGACGTAGGAGCCGTAAAGGCAGCGGTGGAAGCGGGCAGCGTAAGGGCGGCAAGCCTTGGCGAACTGGTAGCGACACATGTTATACCGAGACCCCACAGCGATGTAGAAAAGATTTTACCGCTTATTTGAAGAAAAAGAAACGCGGAAGACAGCGCAGAAATGAGGTGAATCATGGGAAACGCATATGGGTTCTTTGAGATTCCAAGTACGACGGCAGCGATAGATGCCCTCGATATTATGTGCAAAACGGCAGATGTGGAATTTATCACATGGGAGAAAAAACTGGGCGGCAGACTGGTTACGATCATTATACGGGGAAGCGTATCGGATGTAAAACAGGCGATAGAGGCAGCCACGCATAGCGCGATCAAGAAACCGGCGGCTACCGTGGTAATTGCCAATCCCCATGAAGAGATCATTAAACTGGTGAAGAAGAGCGCCAGCCGGTTGACGAATATATCAACCGCCTGGAACGACGAAATGGAGTGACGTATGGCGGAGCAGAAAAATTCGGCGAAAAAAACCCCGGCAAGAGCCGAGATAAAAAAAGCAGAAGAAGTAAAAGCAGAAGCAATAGAAACTAAAATAGAAGCGAAAACAGTAAAATCAGAGCCAAAGGAGGAAAAAAGGATGGCACAGGAAGCATTAGGTATGGTAGAAACAAGAGGTTTGGTAGCATCGATTGAAGCAGCGGATGCAATGTTAAAGGCGGCAAACGTAACATTAGTCGGAACAGAGAAGATCGGTTCCGGGCTGGTAAGCGTTATGGTGCGCGGCGACGTAGGCGCTGTAAACGCTGCGGTAGAAGCAGGAAGCACGAGCGCGTCAAGGCTTGGCGAATTAGTGGCAACACATGTAATTCCCAGACCTCATACGGATGTTGAGAAGATTCTTCCCGTTTTAAAATAAAAAACGGATAGTTTCGTGCAATGATGATGGGCGGGCGATGCCCGCCCTTAAATCTTTTTAGGAAGTTCTGGAGGGAACGGACCATGGAGAATAACAGTATGACAAACAGCCAGATAGAATTGGTTGCCAGAATGGTAATGGAAGCCATGAACCAGGGAAAGGGTACGGACAAGGGATATATGGTTCCGGTCGGAGTATCGGCGAGGCATGTGCATTTGACACAGGAGCATGTGGAAGTCCTTTTTGGAGAAGGATATCATTTGACGAAGAAAAAAGAGCTGATGGGCGGACAGTTTGCATCGAATGAATTGGTGACAATTGTCGGTTTAAAGCTTAGAGCGATAGAGAATGTAAGAATATTGGGACCGGTAAGAAAGAAATCTCAGGTGGAGATCTCTTCGACGGATGCGATTAAATTAGGGGTAAAAGCTCCTATCCGGGAGTCGGGGAACGTAGCGGGCAGCGCGCCTATCGCGCTGGTCGGGCCGAAAGGCGCATTGTATTTGAAGGAAGGATGCATCGTTGCCAAGAGGCATATCCATATGTCCCCGAAGGATGCGGCGGCAACGGGGCTTCATGACGGCGATGTCGTATCGGTAAAAGCCGATAACGAAAGAGGCACGGTTTTCAACCACGTACAGATCAGGGTGGACGAAAGCTTTACGCTGGAGATGCATATCGACACGGACGAGGCGAATGCGGCGAAAATTGCTACGGGAGATACCGTGAGGATTATAAACGGCGAGTAATGCCGGGTCAAAGATAACAGAAAGGCATGGTTTACATATGCTTATAGGGAAAGTAGTTGGAAGCGTAGTTTCCACGAGGAAAAGCGAAAAGTTGATAGGTAATAAATTCATGGTCGTCGAACTGGCGGAAAAAATGGGAAGCGGCGGCAGCCAGATGATTGCCATCGATAATATCGGCGCAGGAATCGGCGAATTTGTACTGGTCGCTACAGGAAGCGCGGCGAGAATCGGCTGCGATATGGAAAACGTGCCGGTGGACGCGGCGATCGTAGGAATCATTGATGATGGAAGGCAATGGATGCAGAAATGAGCGAAGTAGGAAGTACGGGCAAAACCGGATGGGAAAACATGAGCATGGAGGAAGTGAGCGCCATACTGCGCCGGAACGGAATTGTAGGCGCGGGAGGAGCCGGCTTTCCCACTTATGCTAAATTGGATAAACGGGCAGATACGATTATTATGAACTGCGCGGAATGCGAACCCCTTTTAAAGCTGCACAGGCAGCTTTTGGAGCAGAACGCCAAGGAAATAGTAAAAACTTTTCATCTGCTTGCCGGATGTGTAGGCGCAAAGGAAGCCGTGATCGGCATTAAGAAAGCATATAAGAAGACAATAAACGCATTGCTCGCATATATCGGGGAATACCCTGAGATCAGGCTGGGGCTGCTGGATGAGGTTTATCCCGCAGGGGATGAAGTCGTCCTGATTTATGAAACGACCGGAAAAGTGGTTCCGCCGGGAGGGCTTCCGATTGAAAGCGGCGTTGCGGTGTTCAATGTGGAGACGGTATATAACGCATACCGGGCTATGGCGCTGGGGCGTCCGGTGGAGGATAAACTGGTGTCCATCGTAGGAGAAGTGGAGCATCCCCTTACAGTAAGGCTGCCTTTGGGATGCACCATAGAAGAAGCGGTGCGGGAAGCCGGAGAAATCACGGTAAAAAATCCTGTGTTTTTTATCGGCGGGCCGATGATGGGGTTTGAAGGAAGCGGCGCGCTCCCTGTAACGAAAACAACGAATGCGATACTGGTATTGCCGGAAGAGCATTTATTGATACAAAGAAAAAGAAGAAAATCTTCCATAGATTTGAAACGGGCTGCTGCTGCCTGCTGCCAATGCACGATGTGTACCGATTTATGCCCGAGGCATCTGCTGGGGCATCCCATAGAACCGCATAAATTCATGCGGGCGGCGACATGCAAGGATATCCAGGATACGGATATTTTCCTGAATACGATGTTTTGTTCCTCCTGCGGGTTATGCGAGAATTATTCCTGTATGCAAGGCCTGTCCCCCCGTTCATTGATCGCGGATTATAAGGCTGGCTTAAGAGCCCATGGAATAAAGCCGCCGAAGGCAGAGGCAGCTCCTGTGGCTGAGGAGCGCCAGTACCGGAAAGCGCCGATGGAACGCCTGATGGCAAGGCTGGATTTGACGAGATACGATAAACCCGCTCCCATTACGGAACTGTCAGGGGAGATCAGGAAAGTAAAGCTGATGTGCAGCCAGCATATCGGAGCGCCTGCTGTTCCTGCCGTAAAGGAAGGGGATAAGGTAGAAAAGGGACAGATGGTAGCGGAACCGGCAAAGGGGTTGAGCGTTGCCGTGCATGCTTCTATCGAAGGAAAAGTAACCGAAGTAACGGAAAAATATATTATCATTCAAAAGTAGGAAGGTTGTACATAATATGAGCAAGGCGATCGGAATGGTGGAATACAAAACAGTTTCAGCAGGGGTAACGGCGGCGGATGCCATGGTAAAGACTTCGGAAGTCGATATTATAGAGGCGCAGACTGTATGCCCGGGCAAATATATCGCGGTCATCAGCGGAAGCCTGAGCGCGGTAAAGGCTGCGGTGGATACGGCGAAGAAAAATTATGGGCTGCATCTGATCAACAGTTTTGTACTTGGGAATCCGCATGAGTCCATATTTCCTGCCATTTATGGAGCAACGCAGATAGAGGGCGTCAGCGCCCTTGGCATATTGGAAACCTACGATGCGGCGTCGATCATAGTAGCGGCGGATATTGCGGCGAAAACGGCGATCGTATCGCTGATCGAACTGCGCATTGCGCGCGGGATGTGCGGAAAATCATATATGATGCTGACCGGTGAAGTGGCCGCTGTGGGCGCAGCCATAGAAAAGGCAAGAAATGAAATCGGCGCTGACGGCATGTATCTGGATTCTACAGTTATTGCCCATCCCGACGAAAAAATATGCCGAGCAATATTATAAGCTTGGAAGGTGAGACAGAAAATATATGTTAGCGATAGAAAGAAGAAATGAAATACTTGAGAAGCTGCAGAAGGAAAAAAGGGTGGTCGTCAGCGAACTGAGCAAATTATATGGCGTCACGGAAGAAACCATACGAAGAGATCTGGAAAAGCTGGAAAAAGACGGATATGTGATCAAAAGCTACGGCGGAGCGGTTCTGAACGAAAATATGAATATCGATATGCCGTTTAATATCCGAAAAAATACGAATGTGTCCGGAAAGCAGAAGATTGCTGAGATCATAAAAAGCATGGTAAAAGACGGGGAGCGGCTCATCCTGGATTCCAGTTCTACCGCTGTATTCATTGCGAAAGCGCTGAAAGAAGAAAAAAGAAATTTAACTATTATTACAAATTCCATAGAGATCATTATCGAACTTTTCGATGCCCAGGACTGGCATGTGCTTTCCACAGGCGGTCTGGCGATGGAAGGGTCTTTGGCCTTGGTGGGGCCGCAGACGGATCATATGCTGCGTTCCTATTATGTGGATAAGACGATCATTTCCTGCAAAGGCTTCGATATGGAAAATGGCATTACTGACTCCAACGAGCTTCATGCCAGAAACAAAAAAACAATGCTGGAGCGGGCGAATTGCAGCATTTTGGCAGTAGACAGCTCCAAATTCGGATATACGGCCTTTACCAGCATCGGAGGGCTTGAAAATATTTCAATGATTGTCACGGATGAGGAGCCGGAAGAGAGATGGCTGCAGCTCTTTGAAAAGTATAATGTAAAGTGCGTCTGGGAAGAGGGTATCGTTTAAAGGGATAGAGATCCATGTTTGCAAACGCCATAGCATGCCGGCTGGGGCTGCGGAGATAGACGCCGGGGCTGTGGGGATGCTGCGGCCGGGAAAGGGAGCTGCCAGGGGCTGGAATTTTCTGCTGGAACTTCCAATCAGATTTCACTAATGAAATGGATATATGGTATGAAACCGAACAGGGCGAAAAAAAGGGGCATCCGTGCCCCTTTTTTCTAAAATTGCCATCCATGGCAATTTTCCCTTAGATTTTTGACCATTTCATAAGTGAAATGGCTGATTGGAAGTAACAGCAGAAAATTCCTGCCCTTGGCAGTCCCCCTTTCCCGGCCGCAGCATCCCCACAGCCCCGGCATCTATCTCCGCAGTCCCAGCCGGCATGCTATGGTGTTTGCGAACATGGATTTCTGTGGTTTAAAGGGGTGGGATCTTCCTGTTTTTATAATAATATTCCCTGTCATGTTCGTTGATAGCGCGCATAACCCGGCATGGGTTTCCGACGGCAACGACGTTGGCGGGGATGTCTTTTGTCACGATGCTTCCTGCGCCGATCACGGTGTTGTCTCCGATCGTGACTCCGGGCATAAGAATGGCCCCTGCGCCGATCCAGCAGTTTCTGCCGATATGGACCGGCATATTATATTGATAGAGCCGTTCGCGGAGTTCCGGCAGGATGGGATGCCCTGCGGTGGCGATTGTCACGTTCGGCCCGATCATGGTATAGTCTCCCACATAGATATGGGTATCGTCCACGCAGGTCAGGTGATAATTGGCATAGACCATCTTGCCGAAATGGCAGTGGTGACCGCCGAAATTCGCATAGAAAGGCGCTTCGATATAGACTCCTTCGCCGCAGTCGGCAAGCATGTCTTTTAACATTTCCATTCTTTTTTTTGATTCTGACGGTTTCGTCATGTTGTAGTCGCAGAGCTTGTCCTGATAAATGACCTGCTCGCTCATAATTTCTTCGTCGCCGGGAAGATAAAGCTCGCCGGTGTGCATTTTTTCTTTCATTTCGCTCATTATGCTTCTGTCCTTTCTTAGGAAATTCCCATTATTATAACAGATTATAGCAGAAGGAAGGAAGAAATAAAAGTATGAGAAAAGCTCGCAATCGACTGTTTCTGGAGAAACAGGAAGCAAATTATGCCGAAAAAGATGCGATGTATTCTTAAACAGAAAAAATAAGGAAATATTCTGGTAGACTGTTTTATTATATTCATTATATTGTCAGTTGTCAGCGGACGGATTTTATATGGAGGAGACAGGGATGGAATTTCTGGACAGGTTTAAGAAAATTGCGGGGGAACAGCCAAACAAAGAGGCCATTGTTGATTTGGGCGGTGCAAGGAGTACTACATATCAGGAACTTGCCGTCTTGAGCGGCCGGATTGCGGCTAAGCTTTTAGAGACGGAAGATATAGCCGGACAGGCGGTTTTAGTGTGTATGGACAGACGGATGGAGTATGTGGCGGCGGAAATCGGAATCATGATGGCAGGAGGAGCTTATGTGCCGCTGCTTCCTGAATATCCGCAGGAAAGAATTGCTTATATCCGGAAAGACTGCGGGGCAGTGTGTACGATTGATGCCCTATGGATGGAGGATATCGGGCAGTATGAGCCGGCTGGGAAATATACAGCGGCGGACAGGGACAGAGCCTTGATTATTTCAGTGTGTTCCATGCCTACAGCAGTTATATGATTCAGATGGCGGATGTGATAGAGCAGATGAACAGTCTGGGAATTGCTATAGAGACGGTGAGCGATGAGGAGTTTGGGGCGAGTCTGCAAAAAGCCTTGGAGGATGAGAATAAAAATGAACTGATATCCGGGCTGATTGCCTATCTGCCGGGGGATAAGGAGGCAGGAGGCGTTTATATTGACGCGGACAACAGCTTTACTACCAAAATACTTTACAGGCTGGGATTCAAATGGCCTATGTCGGATAAGGATTATCTGCGCAATGCCCTAAAGGCGCTGGAAACCTTGGGATTTTTTGACGGAAAAATATAATTGGGGGAACGGGGAAGCCTATGGAAAGAAATGCGTTTTTAATTCATAAAAAAATTCACCAGTATATTCTGCCGGGGGTGCTGATGACTGTCGCCATGCAGCTTGGCAATGTGGTGGACGGCATGATTGTGGGCAATATTTTGGGACCGGACGCCATGGCGGCTATCGAGCTTTCCATGCCTGTGCTGCTGCTCCTCCAGATGCCGGCGCTGACGCTGGCTATGGGAGGCGCTGCGGAAGCGGCGGTGCTTTTGGGAAAGCGTAAAATGGAGGAAGCGGGAGGCGTGTTTACAGCTTCCCTGGCGGCGGGAGCCGCCATATCCTGCCTCTTTGCCCTGCTTACCCCTTTCCTGCCGGAAACGCTGGCTTATGCCCTTGCCGGAAATGACCGGATGGCGGCGCTGGTGGAGCCGTATATCGCGGTAAACTTCGGCGGAATCCCGATTCTGACCATTGCAATTATTTTCTGTTATTTTATGAATTCGGACAATCATCCCCAATTGGGGAGAGCTCTTTTTCTGATTGCCAACGGGGTGAATCTGGCGCTGGACATTCTGTTCCTTAAAGTTTTCCATATGGGAATGGCAGGAAGCGCCCTGTCCACCGTAATTGGCTATCTGGCAGGAATGGCGACGGTGCTTTTTTATTTCCGGTCAAAAAACAGGATGCTGAAGCTTTCAAGGCATACAAAGATACTGGAATCCTCAGAGCTTACGGCTTATGAAGGCCGGGCAAAGTCCGACAGAAAAAAGGCAGGCATGTTAACATATGTGAAAATGGCCATAGGGGCAGGGATTCCCAGCGCGGCATTTACGTTGATGTCCGCTTTCAAATCTGTGATTATCAATTCGGCTATTGTGCGGTTTCTGGGAAATGACTCTATGGCAATCTATTCTGTGTGTGCGAACGCGGTGCTGATCGCGGAACTGTGCGTAGGAGGGGTGATTGGCCTGATTCCCAATATTGCAGGGATTCTTTATGGAGAAAGGGATTATTACGGGATTCGTGCACTGTGCAAAAGGGTGCTTGCCTATAGCTACCTTACCATTGCGGCTTTAATGGTTTTGTTTCTTTTGTTCCCCCAGTGGATTGCCGGGATGTTTGGCATCAGGGGAGGCGACATGCTGGAAATGTGCAGGCTGGCACTGCGTATCTTTGCACTTAGTTTTCCCTTTTATGTTTATAATAAATTTTTAATGTCCTATTATCAGACAATCCTGCAGCCGGGACTTTCTACAGTGATTACGGTGTTGCAGGGCTTTGGGGTGGTTGTGCCTTTTACGCTGGCAGGAATCTTCTGGATGGGGCTTCCTGGGGTGTGCGCGGCGGCAGTGGTAAGCGAGGCTTTTACGATTCTGTTATGCGTCCTTTACCGGATGGGGGGACAGAAAACCGGCAGATTCCCTTCCGGCGGCAGATATATGCTTCCTGAAATAGTGGAGGAAACTTATCTGGATTTTTCTATAGAAAATCATATGGAAGATGTCATAAAGCTCAGGGATGTTTTGTTTGCCTTTTGCGGAGAAAACAATATCAGGGAAAAGGATGCAAAGCTGATTGGACTTGCCCTTGAGGAAATTTGTGCGAATATTGTCCGCTATGGATATCAGGGGGATAAAAGGAATTTTAATAAAAGAAATTTTAATAAAAGAAATTTTAATAAAAGGAATTTTATTGATATCAGCTTTACCATTCAGGACGGCAGCTATATTCTGCGGGTACGGGATGACGGTGTACCTTTTAATCCTTTGGAATATCAGGCAAAAGAAAAGGAAACCGAAAAGATCGCCTTAGGAGGAATTGCCCTGATCCGGAAAATCATGTCGGATTTTCAGTATATGAGAGTGTTGAATATGAATAACACGATTATGGAACTGAAAATAGAAAGGACGCAGGGAAGATGAGAAGGGAGAAGCCTTTGCCCACGCTGTACAGCCTGCGCACCCGTGTCTGCGAAGAAACCGGAGCAGTCCTGTACTGGCTGGATACGCGGGAGTTGGAGAATGAGGTTTATTTTTCCGAATACTATAAAATGATGTCCCATGAACGGAGGCGGAAGGTGGATTCCTGTCTTTTTGTAAAGGACAAAAGGCTTTCTCTTGGAGCGGGGATTCTGATGGACAAGGGACTGTCCGCGTATGACCTGTGTGAGCGGGAGACCGCGGTGTCTTACCGGGAAAATGGAAAGCCTTATCTGCCCGGGTATCCGCATATTCATTTTAACCTGTCCCATTCCGGCAGCAGGGTTCTGGCGGCGTTTGCAGGTGTAGAGACCGGCTGTGATATTGAGCAGGTACAGCAGGCGGATCTGGCTCTTGCACAACGTTTTTTCACCCGGAAGGAGTATGATTTTATTGCCGGGCAGCAGGGAAGCGAACAGCAGAACGAAGCATTTTTCCGGCTGTGGACGTTAAAAGAAAGCCTTTTGAAAGCAGTGGGGACAGGACTTAGCCTTTCGCTGGATGCTTTTGGGATAACCATTTCACCACAGGGAAAAATTGCCGTCGGATGGAAGCGTGACGGGGCAGAAGCCTTTCGGTGCGGGCATTTTACCTTCAGGGAATGGGAGATGTTATTCTTCTGGCGGCATATCTGGTGCTGGTATGCGTAAGGAGAAAGGTTTCCCCCGGGATATTGCTGGAAAAGATGATGCCCACCTTTTTCATTGCGCTGACCACGGCATCGTCCTCCGCCGCTTTCGGGGTGAATATGGAGTGCTGTGAGAAAGACCTTGGGATTGACAAAAGAATCGTCAATTTCGGTGTCCCTTTAGGGCAGGTTATCTTTATGCCGGGAGTTTCTGTTATGTTCCTGGCAGTAGGATTTTGTATGGCGGAAATTTACGGTGTGACGGTTTCTCCGGTATGGCTGGCTACGGCTTTTCTCATCGCCATTGTGCTGGCGGTGGCGGCGCCTCCTATTCCCGGCGGCGCGCTGACCTGCTATACTATTTTGTTTGTCCAGCTTAAAATTCCCATGGAGGCCATAGCGGTTACCATTGCCCTCAATGTGATACTGGAATTTGCCGCTACCGCGGTGAATCTGTTCTGTCTGCAGACGGAGCTTGTGGAACTGGCCGCAGATCTTGACATGCTGGATGCGGAAAGGCTGAGGCAAAAGAAAAATACATATGTTGCAAGAGGAAGGGACGGGATGTAAATGGAAAATGCAGCAATGCTGAAATTTCATGCAGACGATATTATTATAAAAGAGGGCGGGACTTATGAGGAAATGTACAAAATCATATCCGGTTCTGTGGCGGTTTATATCCGGTATGGGGAAAAGGAAGAGCATCTGATTGGGATTTATTCCAAGTCGAAGTGTTTCGGCGAAATTCATGTGCTTTCCGGCCAGCCCAGCATTTATACGGTAGTCGCCTATGACGATGTACTGCTGATGCGTATTACAAAGGATTCTTTGGAAGAGTTTATTAGAAATAATCCCAGAAATGCAATTGATATCATGCAGAACATGGTGCATACCAATATGCTGATGCAGAAAAATATTGACCTTCTGCTGGACGATATTTACGAAAAGCAGGATATTAATAAGAAGAGAACGGAAGAAATGAAAAACAAGATTAGGCAGTACAGCATGAACGGTTTTCATCTTTAAGGAGAGTCTGAGATGCCGGATTATACTTGACAAATCAAAATATGGATATGGCGTGCCATGCCGTTGAGATATTTTTTGAGCGCGCCCATGGGGGAAAAAGGGACGTTCTCCGTATACGGCTCATGGCGGAAGAAAAAAGCGCCTCCTGCGGTATGTTAAGCCGTTTTATGCCGGAAAAGAACATAAGGAGGAAGAAGATGAACAATGTTTTTTCACAGGAAGAAATCAATACCGGAAGACAGAGGGAGTTCGATTATCTGAAGGGTGTTTTTATGCTGTTTATTTACCTGATTCATGCGTTTCAGGCAACCTTGTCCATGGAGGACTCCATTACCCAGGGGATTTATATGTTTGCCACCATGTCCGGTGCAGCTATTTTCATCTTTGTTATGGGAATCGGAACTGTTTACAGCAGGAATGCGGCGCCGGCGGAATTGGCAAAGAGCGGTATCCGCATGGTATTCTATCAGTATCTGAATAATATGGCTTATGTGGCCGCGCTGCTGATACCTTATCCTTTCGTACGCGGAAACCTGTCGGAAACCGGGATGGGGAATTTCAAATTTTTGATAGAGATATACATTCAATACACCAATATCTTTTTTATTACCGGAATCATATATCTTGTATTGGCATTGTTTAAAAAACTGGATATCAAACGCGGTCACGCCCCGAAAGCCGGCTTATGGACGGAAATTGCAGGGTATGTGACAGCCGGTGTGGCAGTCAGTATAGCTGCGCCGTTTCTTTATGGAAAACCTGTGAATGTGCCGGTACTTGGATATATGATAAAGCTTTTGATTGGAGAAGCGGATTTTGTTTCTTTTACGCCGCTTTATTTTCTGTCCTATGCATTGTTCGGAGTTGCTTTTGGCAAAATCCTGCGGCATGTTAAGGATAAAGCGGGATTTTACAAGATATTGGCTATCCCCAGTACCGTGGCTGTCATCATATGGTGGGTACTGATATTCGGAAAATATGGTTCGGATATATCAGAAATGCGGGCTGTGCTGGTGGATGGGTATACACAGCCGGACTTCTGGCATGTCATGGCAAGCATGGCACACATCTTTGTTTTTGCCATAATCTTTTTCTTTATCGGAAGAACCGGCAGAAAGGACGGCAAAACGAGCGAACCAAAGAATCCTGCTGCAAAGCAGCTTCTATATTATAGCAGGCATATATCCAAGTATTATGCTTTGCATGTAACGGTATATTTTATTGCTTTGGGAATCCATGGTTATGAGAGCTTTAAGAGCTATCAATGCTGGCTTCTTGCGCTGCTGTCAATGATTGTGACGGAGCTTATGGTAAGAGGATATAATCGCAGGAAGTGAAAAATGTTATATATTATGCCATTATTTTTCGATTTTTTGCGCGGACGACATGATACTATTTTAGTAGGATTTTGTAAAAGTATGCTGTCTGCAAAAGCATAGGAATGTTGATGGATTGGAGGGTTTGCGATGTTAAAAGGAGTTCCGGGGATCTTATCCCCCGAATTATTGAAGGTATTGTGTGAAATGGGCCACAGCGACAGGCTGGTAATCGCCGACGGCAATTTCCCGGCGGAGTCCATGGGAAAGGATGCGATTGTCATCCGTATGGACGGACATGGTATTCCTGAGATACTGGACGCTATCCTGCAGGTATTTCCCCTGGATACTTATGTGGAGAAGCCGGTAAACCTGATGGAAGTGATGCCCGGGGATACGGTGGAGACGCCGATCTGGAAGACTTATGAAAAAATCACGGCCTGCCATGATGAACGGGGAGCGGATGCGATCGGACAGATCGAACGTTTTGCTTTTTACGAGGAAGCAAAGAAAGTATATGCGATCATCGCTACAGGGGAAACAGCGCTTTACGCGAATATTATGCTGCAAAAAGGCGTTGTAGTCGATAAGTAGTAAAATCCCTGAACAATTATTTATGCACTTTTTGTAAAGAAATGCAGTATTTTCCTTTTAGGAATGCTTATAAAGGGGAATACTGCATTTTAGATTTCAGGGTCCGGCGGAGAGAAAGGAGCGGGGCAGGGGATGTATCGGATATTACTTGTGGATGATGAAGCGCTGATCCGGGAGGCTGTCAGCGATAATGTGCAATGGGAGAAGTATGGATATGAACTGGCCGGCAGCTGCGAAAACGGAAAAGAGGCTTTGGAATTTATAGAGAAAAATCCTGTGGATGTTGTTCTTACGGATATTTGCATGCCATATATGGACGGAATGCAGTTAAGCGAAAAGCTGAGCGAAGATCATCCTGCCATAAAAATTATTATTTTAAGCGGATACGATGATTTTGACTATGCGAAGAAAGCGATTCGCTATGGAGTAAAGGAATATTTATTAAAGCCTATTACGGCTGAGGAAATGGGCGATGTGCTGCTGGATCTGAAAACAGAACTGGATAAGGAACGAAAAGCGGAAAAGAAAATATCGGAATTGGAATCTGCTTATCGGAAGGGGCAGCAGCTCCTTTATTCCGATGCGCTGCTTCATCTGATCAGAGGCAGCAAGTCGGATGAGGAAATACGCAGGGAACTGGCGAAAGTCGGCCTGAACCTGGACTCCGCCGTATACCGTGTGGCTGTGGTCGAGCTGGATATCTATGCGCGTTCCGGCTATAAGCTGGATGAGGAACGAAAAAGGGAGAGCGCCCTTATGGCTTTCGTATTGCATAATATCAGTCAGGAGATCGTGGAAAAAAGCAAAGCCGGGGAAGTCTGCCAGGGAAAGGACCACCGCACTTATATTCTTCTGCATTCAAACCGTTCGGCGGAGTTCCGGCAGAAAGTAAAAAACATCTGCCGGGAGATCATCGGGCAGATGAACCGGATTATGCAGCTTGCGGTCAATATCGGCTTGGGAAGTTACGTGACGGAGACGGAAAATATATATAAATCTTACGAAGAAGCGGAAGAAGCCTTGGAGTACCATTATATCATGGGCGGAAACCATGTGATGGAAATAGAAGAAATACGGGAAGGAAAACGCCAGGCGGATGTGGATGGGTTTCTGGACAGGATAGCCAATCATGTGAAAGGAAATGAAAGCCGGAAGATAGAGCATGACTTTGAAGATATGGAAAAAGAACTGTGCGAATGCCGTTATGACAGGAGGAGCGCGGGAGTCGTCCTGCAGCGGGTAGTGGATATGATGGACGAGCTTTGTCGGCTGTCGGAAACAGAGGGATGCCAGAGGACGGCTTCCGGAGAAGATGTGCTGGACAGGGCGCTGGCGGCCGGACAGCTGAAGGAGGCGCTGGATATTCTGGCTTCTTACTGCAAGGAGACCGGCGAGTGGATGGACAGCCAGAAAAATATAGGAGGCAAAAAATATGCGGTAATGGCTATGGACTATATTGAAAGAAATTACAGCGACTGCGATCTGAGCCTTCATTCGGTCTGTTCTTATCTGAATATCAGCACCAGCCGGTTCAGCGCCATTTTCAAACAGGTGACAGGGACGACCTTCATGGATGTGCTGATCGGGCTTAGGATGCAGAAGGCGAAAGAACTGCTGGAACATACGGATATGAAAAATTATGAGATTGCGGAGCGGGTGGGCTTTAACGATTCCCATTATTTCAGCATCGCTTTTAAGAAAATTACGGGGAAAACGCCTACGGAATACGCAAAGGAAATGAGGAAGTAAATGTCTGGAAAAAAGAATCGCTTTACGGTTTTATCGCTGTTTAAAAGCGTGAAAACCACAATGCTATGTTTGTTTTCCCTGCTGATCGTCATTACGATGGCTATCTTCCTTTTGATATCCGTAGATTATACCAAAAAGACTGTTTTGGAAAATTCGACGGATTATACTTCGCGCCTGGTGCGCCAGGTAAACAGGGATATTGATTCTTATATCGATTACATGGAAAATATTTCTTCTATGATCATTCAGGGAGGGGATGTACAAAAGTATTTGTTTATGAAAATGCCGAAGGAGGAGACCGAGGAAGTCTACGGGCGCATCGTGACCCAGTTTAATACGGTCGTGGAAGCGAGGCAGGATATTTCCAATATTGCGGTAGTGACGCCGGAGCGGGATTTTATTATCAACGGGGGCGCGGACAAACTGAATGAAAACGTATCCCTGCAGGATGTGGAATGGTTCGAAGAGGCGCTGAAGGGGGATGGGAGCATATTGACGGCTTCCCATGTCCAGCATGTGATACGCAATAATTATAAGTGGGTAGTGACTCTGGGAAAGGGAATCGAAAATCCGCAGACGGGGAAAAACGGCGGCGTTTTTTTTATCGACCTGAACTATAAGCTCTTAAAAGATTTGTGCGAGAATAACAGCCTTGCCACGAACAGCTATGTATTTATTGTGGATGAAGCGGGGAAAATTATTTACCATCCGAAACAGCAGCTTCTTTATAACGGGCTGAAGGAAGAAAGGATCGAAGAGGTGCTGGAATGCGCTTCCGACAGCTATTTTATCACCGATGAAAGAGGGGAAGGGGAAGGAAAGCTCTATACCGTATCGGTATCCGAGAAAACCGGATGGAGAGTGGTCGGCGTGGCGGATATTTCCGAATTGATGAAGAATAAGAAAGAAACCGAGTCGGTCTATGTATTGACAGCAGCGGTTCTTCTGGGAATTGCCATGGTTCTTGCCATATTTTTTGCCACGGCCATTACGAGGCCGATCAAAGAATTAAAGGATTCCATGAAAGAGGTGGAAAAAGGGAATTTTGAAAATACGGACGTAGTGATCCGGTCGGACAGCGAAATCGACAGCCTGGGAAACTCCTTTAACCTTATGACCGCAAAAATACGCCAGCTGATGGAGCAGAACATCTATGAGCAGGAGGAAAAGCGCAAAAGCGAGATGAAGGCTCTCCGCTCCCAGATCAATCCCCATTTTCTGTATAATACGCTGGACTCCATAATCTGGATGGCGGAGGGAGGAAAAAATAAGGAAGTGGTGCGTATGACTTCCGCGCTGGCAAGGCTTCTCCGCCAAAGCATCAGTAACGATAACGAAAGAATTCCCTTGGAAAAAGAAGTGGATTACGCAGGAAGCTACCTGACGATCCAGAAAATGCGCTATAGGGACAAGCTGGAATATGAAATAGAAGTGGCGGAGGACATTAAGAAAGAAGAGATCATTAACCTGATCCTGCAGCCCTTGGTGGAAAATGCCATTTACCATGGCATTAAATATAAAGGCTCCAAGGGGCTGATCCGCATTGTGGGATATGGGGAAGGAGATCACATCATTCTGAAGGTGATCGATAACGGGATCGGCATGGACGAGGCTGCCCTGAAAGGCATATTTGATAAATCGCGGGCCAGCGAAGGAAATAACGGCGTGGGCGTCCATAATGTACAGACGCGGATACGCTTATATTACGGGGCGGAATACGGCCTTCATTTTGAAAGCACTTTGGGGGAAGGAACTACGGTAACGATCGTTATCCCAAGGAATTTCAGAGAGGGGGAGCAGGATGAAAGTACATAGGAAGACTGCGCTGTTATGGGCGGCGGCCATTACAGCGCTGGCGCTTTTGGGCATTTTCTTTTGGAATAACAGAAGAAGGGATGATGGGAAAAACAGCATTATTTTTATTCCGAAGGTAATCGATGAAGACAACGACTTCTGGAAGCTGCTGATTGAAGGGGTGGAAATGGCAGCCGCTGAAAACAATATGGATCTCACCATAGTGGCGCCGGAAACAGAAGATGATTATGCAGAACAGAATGCCTTGATTGAATGGGCGGTCGAACAGAATCCGTCCGCCATTCTGCTGACGCCTTCCAGTTTTACGGAGACGACTCCTTATGCGAAAAAAATAGTGGAAAGCGGAATTCCGCTGATATTGGTGGATTCGGAGATCGACGAGGATATTGCGGATACGGTTATCACGACGGATAACGTAAAACTGGGAGAAGTGGAAGGGGATTATATGAGGCAGTACGCCACGGAAGAATCCCAGATCGCCATTATCGGCCATGTGGAGGGGTCTTCCACCGCCATAGAGCGGGAAGAGGGAGTGAGAAAAGGACTCGGGGAATACGAGGACAAGATCGTGGACGTGGTGTTTTGCGATTCCGATTATGATAAAGCATATTTGCTGATGATGGAGCTGATGGAAAAATATCCGGATATCGACCTGGTGGCCGGATTGAACGAATATTCTGCAGTCGGGGCCGCCAGGGCGATCAAGGAAAAAGGGAGGCAGGATATCCGGGTAGTCGGCATCGACAGTTCCCTGGAGGAAATACAGTTTTTAGAAGAAGGCATCTTTGAAATTATTGTGATCCAGAATCCCTTCAAAATGGGTTATCTGGGCGTAGAGGCCGCAGCAAGGCTCCTGAACGGGGAAAAAGTGGCAAAACATATCGATTCCGGCTGCGAATTGATCAGCAATGACAGCGTATATACGGAAGAAAATCAGAAATTATTATTTCCTTTTAGAGAGGAATAGAAAGGATGGATAGTAAAATGTTGGAAGGCGTGGAGAAAATATTCGAGAATATGCAGACAATGATGAAAAAGCTGAAAAAGGCATCCTATGAAAAAAATATGATCGGTTTCCGGGAGGAGCATGGGCATTACTTTTCGGAGATGATGGAGCATATGGAAGCGGCAGAAGATAAAGAAAGAGCGGCGAAGGAAATCGCTTCGGATTTCGTGGACAGGGTGGAGCGGAATTATACGGTAAAAGGAAAGATAAACGGCAGGGTGCAGGCCGATTTGAATTTCTTTATGATATATTATACTTTCCCGGCTATTTTAATGACAGGCAGCGGCCATGCCAAAATGGTGGCGGATGCTGTCTGCGGCGAATGGGGGGACCGCTTTAGGAACAGCCGGATCAACTATGCCGATTATGATACGATCCACAGCGGATTCCGCGAGAAAATACTGGGCATTTTTTAAGGGGAGGCGGAAAATTGTTTCCGGTAAGCGGTGGCGCTTTGGCCATAATAGCGCTTGAACGAGGCGGAAAAATGCTCGACGCAGGAGTAACCGGTATCTTCTGCAATTTGTGTAATCGACAGGGAAGGATTTTGCAAAAGAATGGAAGCGGCAGACATGCGTGCTTCTGTTTTTTTCTGCAAAAAAGTCTTGCCATAATGAAGCTTCAGCAGACGCTCCGTCTGGCGGATGCCCAGTCCGAGGCGGGCGGACAGTGTGTCGAGAGTAAGCGTCCGGTATTCATAGAGGAAACATTCCTCAATAATCAAGTATTTGTTGTCAAATAAATTAGGGGCATCGGTATAGGAATTTGTTTCCATCCTTCCCTCATAATTTCTCACCAGCTTGATGATCAGCTGCTTCAAAAGAATCTCCGCCTGGATGGAGTAGCCGGTATAGCGGTGTTCCAGCTCGAAAAAAAGCTGCTTCATCAGCGAATGGATATCCTGGTTATCCTGCCCGAACCAGAAACCGGTCTGCCGGAAAGCCCTGGCAAGGCTTTTTTCTGCGGAAGAAGGGGATGGGGAAGGGCAGCGTCCTATTTTTAAGTAAATACAATATTCGCACATAGGATCCTCCGGATCAGGGATCTGGGAATGCTCGATAAAAGGGCCGGTAATAAAAAGCGTATTAGGAACGATATCATAGGGTTTTCCTTCGATGGAAGCGTTTCCATAGCCAAAGGGGATATAATGGATCTCATAGCTGTTTTTGCTGTGGCTGTGGAGCGGGATAGAGCGCTCGAAGCGCTCCAGGACAATATTGGAAATATGGAAATCATATTCTCCAAGGGAGAAATGAAGGTCGAAATGGTCTAAGCGTTTTAGCATAAAGGAGCCTCCTTGGAAGCGGGGACAGGGGCATGTATGGAAGGGCTTTCGGGAGGCTGTGGAGGCGGAGGGCGCCCAAAAATGGAGGCAAAGAAATTTGTGCGCATTCTGCCAGCAACAGTTATCGAAAGAACTTTCGCATACCTGTACCCTGTTGGTTATATATACAGCAGGGGCGTAGGCGTTCCGCTTATATATTTTGTTTTCCTGCACTTTAATATACTATACGTTAGTTTATGGAGGGATGCAAGAGGTACCGGGATGTATGGGGATCAATTTTGGGGGAGGGGCGGAGGGAAGGAGGGAAGATCGGGGCGGGAAGCGGCGGGCAGGCGGCAGGGGGGGGATTTTGACTGTTGCGTACAATCAGCATTTTACTTGTGAAATGGTCGAAAGCCCAGGGGGAAATCGCCATGGATGGCGATTTCAGGAAGCATGGGCATGGATGCCCTTTGCTTCCGCCCCGATCGGCGCCATAACATTTACCCATTTCATTAGTAAAATCTGATTGGAAGCTCCAGTCAAAATCCCCCCCTGCCGCCTGCCCGCCGCTTCCCGCCCCGATCTTCCCTCCTTCCCTCCGCCCCTCCCCCAAAATTGATTTCCAAAAACCTTCGCCAACACGACATAAAAAAGCGCAAAATGTCAAAAGAAGCTCTTACGCAAGAAAAGGAATAAAGTATAATAAAATTATAAGAAACGAGACAGAAAAAGCAAAATATAAAAAGGAGGAAAAAGAGGTATGAGCAAAATGATGGGGGCTATACTGCCCGGAAACAGCACGGTAGAGTTGAAGGAGTTTGATGTGCCGAAGCCGGGGCACGGACAGGTTCTGGTGCAGACGAAGGCGACGACGATCTGCGGGAGCGATATCCGCTGTATTTACAGGGAGCATGTAGGAAAAGGGCCGGAAGGATATATACCCGGCACGGTTGCAGGGCATGAGCCTTGCGGCGTGATTGTAGAAGAAGGAGAAGGCCTGAAACGCTTTAAGAAAGGCGACCGGGTCATTGTTTACCATATTTCGGGATGCGGCGTATGCAATGACTGCCGGAGGGGGTATTATATTTCTTGTACGAGCGAACACAGGCAGGCTTACGGATGGCAGAGGAACGGAGGAATGGCTCCTTACATACTGGCAGAAGAGAAGGATTTGATCGCATTGCCGGATGAACTGAGTTATAAGGACGGCGCGCAGGTGGCGTGCGGGTTCGGCACCGTGTATGAAGCGATCGAGAAAATCGGCATTTGCGGCAACGACGCGGTGCTTGTAACGGGGCTTGGCCCGGTGGGGCTTGCGGCATTGATGCTGGCAAAATGCATGGGGGCGAATCAGCTGATCGGCGTGGAAATGAACGATTACCGTATCGACCTGGCAAAGAGACTGGGTCTTGTGGATCATGTGTTTAAGCCTGGAGAAGATACTTTGGATCAGATCCTTGCGGTAACAGGCGGCAAAGGCGTGGAGCGGGCAATCGATGCCAGCGCGAACGATGCAGGAAGGCAGCTTGCCATCAGGGCGACAAGGGAATGGGGAAAGATCGCGTTTGTAGGAGAAGGCGGAACCTGTACTTTTAATCCGAGTCCGGATATCATCCATGGACAGAAGACGATTTTCGGTTCTTGGGTAACATCATTGTGGAGAATGGAAGAACTGGTGGAACGTCTGGTCAGATGGGGAATCCATCCGGAAGATCTGATTACCCACGAATTCCCGTTGGAAAAGGCGGGCGAGGCGTACGCTCTTATGGCCGGGGGACAGTGCGGTAAAGTGGCCGTAACTTTTGAAGACTGAGAGTACGTTGGGAAACGCTGAGAAAACGGGGAGGAAAGTATAAATGGATCATAAAATTAATCCTGCCGATGTTCCAAAAAGGAAATTGTATACAGGAGAAGAAATACCCGCCGTCGGGCTTGGGACTTTCGGATCAGATAAATATACGCCGGAACAGGTGAGTAATGCGGTATTTGGAGCGATTTTAAGCGGTTACCGGCTGATCGACTGCGCGTCGGTATATCAGAACGAAGACAGGATCGGCGAGGTGCTTCAAAGAGTTTTTGCGGAGTCTGATATTAAAAGGGAAGAGCTGTTCATTACTTCAAAAGTATGGAACGATATGCACCGGGAGGTACTGCGTTCCTGCGAGAAGAGCCTGCAGGACCTGCGGCTGGACCATATCGATTTGTATTTTGTGCATTGGCCTTTCCCGAACTATCATGCGCCCGGCTGCAGCGGCGATTCCAGGAATCCCGATTCCAAGCCTTTTTCCATCGATGAATTTATGGATACATGGAGACAGTGCGAGGAATTGGCGGACAAAGGGCTGGTGCGTTATATAGGAATGTCTAATATGACGATTCCGAAGCTGGAAGCGGTGCTGCCGTTGTGCAGGATCCGGCCGGCCGCGCTGGAGATGGAATGCCATCCCAGTTTCCAGCAGGAAGAGCTTTTTGCATATGCCCTGGACCATGGCATACAACCGATAGGGTATTGCCCGATCGGCTCTCCTTCGAGGCCGGAGAGGGACAGGACGAGCGAGGATGTGGCCGACACGCAGATGGCGGAGATTGTTGAAATAGCAGAAGCCCATCATGTGCATCCGGCAGTCATCTGCCTGAAATGGGCGGCGCAAAGAGGGCAGATACCGATACCGTTTTCCGTGAAAGAGCCGCAGTATCTGAGCAATCTCAGGTGCGTGACGGAAGATCCGCTGACAACAGAGGAAATGGAAAAAATACAGAAAGCGGATAAAAACTGCCGGCTGATCAAAGGACAGGTATTTTTATGGCAAGGCGCCTCCGGCTGGGAAGACTTATGGGATCCGGACGGAAGCATAACAAAAGCGTAAGGCAGAAAAAATAAAAAAGAAAATGGAATACCCGGCCCGTATCAGGGGCGGGTATTCCATATCTAAATTTGGGGGTAGTAAATTTTTAACCCTTTTTTGTAAGAAATTCAATTTAAAAGAAGAGCTATAATTTATATAATAAATACGTTAGTAGGCATAGCTATTCCTTTGGGGGACTCGATACATCGGGGTGGAGATAGGCATATTGCATGGCTTTTAAATCGGAAGTTATCATAAGGCTTAAAATGATATTTCCGTTCTCCCGGTACCAGACGCGGCCGGCGTGGGATGAACTGCCCGTTTCACCGGTCTGTGAATTGATATCCTTTTCAATGAGGTCGTAAAAATCATAAAGTTCCTGTTCTTCATCGGCGGCGCAGGTCCAGGCGACGCACATCAGGCGCTCTTCGTCGTCAAACATATATTTGATCGTTCCCTGGCGGTTCTGATAGGGTTTCGGATAAGTATAACAGATGCCGCCGTATACGGAGTCGTAGGTTGCGGGTTCGGAACCTTCATAGGCCAGGATGTCTTCCACCGTGTATTCCCAGGTGGAATCCGAAAAAGGCGAGACGGGCGCGGCAGGGTTTTCTTCTTTTCCGCAGGCGCAGAGGACAAGGGCGAGCAGAGCCGGAAAGAAAAGATAAAATCGTTTTGAAAATTTTCCATTGAAATCGTTCATATATTATCTCCTTATGAATGTAGAATCAATGATATTATAAAGATATTCTTATACATTGGCAAGAGGCGGAAGAAAAATATGGGGCGGCTTTTGCCGGATGGAAAGCAGCAGGCCGGTTATTACAACGGACATAATCCGGTGCGGAACGCATCGGAATATTATAAATATCAATATTTATAGCAGTTCTGCGCATTTACCGATGCAGAAGCAGGGTTATGTTGACAAACGAAATATAGTTGGGAGGAAGAGAGTTGGAAAAGATTAAACAGAATCCAATCGTGAAGAAAATTGGGATTAACAGAATTGTATTATGTGGCGTGCTTATACTGATGTATGCAATTTTTTGCATGCTGAGTCCTAAATTCGCCGGCATACAAAGAATTATGAGCGCATTGAACTATGCGTATTTTCTTGGCTTTTTGTCGTTAGGCGTAACGTTTGTTATCGCTACCGGCGGCATCGATTTTTCCATCGGGCCTGTCATGTTCTGCTCCGCGCTGGTTTCAGGCTACTGCCTGACAAAATATGGCGTTCCGCTTGTACTCAGTCTGCTGATCAGTGTTTTGGTAGGCTGCCTGTTCGGCGTGTTTAACGGGTATTTTGTAGCGTATTGGACGGTTCCGCCGTTTATTATTTCGATGGCGAGCATGAATATAGCAAAAGGCCTTGCATCCGTATTTACAAAGACGCAGTCCGTAAGCTGGCCGCAGTCGGTGGATGCGAACGGATGGTACAGGAATTTTGTAAAGATGGGGAATTTCCCGGTAGGGCTTGTCATATTTCTCGTATTCGCGGTCATTTGTTCCATTATTTTGAATCAGACGAAGGCCGGACGTTACATATTGAGCCTTGGAAGCAACAAAGAGGCGGTAAGGCTTTCCGGCGTTAATGTAAAGAAATGGGAGATGCTGGCATATATAATATGCGGCATATTGGTCGGCATTGCGGCTATTTTCTATGTAGCGGCGTACACTACCGTTCAGCCTGGGTATGGCGATTCGTATAATAATGAGGCCATTGCCGGCTGCGTAATGGGCGGAACTTCTATGGCCGGCGGTCTTGCTTCCATCAGCGGCACGGTGATCGGCGTGTTTATTATAGCGCTTTTGCAGGAAGGTATTCTGGCGATTGGCTTTAGCAAGGACTATCAGCTCATTATTACGGGTATTATCGTTATCGTAGCGGTTTATACGGATGTTGCCACGAGGCGCAGAAAGAATTAACGTTTATGCGGCGAAAAATGATTATGAGAAATCTGGAAAGGCGAAGGTAAAAGAATGGGCGATATAATCTTAACAATGAAAGATATAGACAAATCTTTCCCGGGCGTACATGCATTGGATCATGTAAATTTTGAAGTAAAAAAAGGCGAAGTACACGCTCTGATGGGAGAAAACGGCGCGGGCAAGTCAACTTTGATGAAGGTTCTTACAGGAATCTATACAAAGGATTCAGGCAGCATCGTATATGAAGGCAAGGAAGTGGAATTCCATAACACAAGGGATGCGCAGGATGCCGGTATTGTTATCGTGCACCAGGAGCTGAATATGCTTGGGCATCTGACGGTGGCGCAGAATATTTTCATCGGCAGGGAGTTTAAGAAGGGCATCCGTATCGATGACAAGAAAATGAACGAAGAAGCGGAAAAGCTGTTTAAAAAGCTCAACATCGATATCGATCCTACGGAAATGATGGGAAACCTGACGGTCGGCAAACAGCAGATGTGTGAAATTGCAAAAGCTATTTCACATGAAGCAAAGGTCATCATTTTCGATGAGCCTTCAGCAGCGCTGACAGAGGCGGAGATCGAAGAACTCTTTAAGATTATCCGGGATCTGCGCAAGCAGCAGCTTGGAATCGTATACATATCACATCGTATGGATGAAATTAAGGTTATTACGGACAGGGTAACGGTCATGAGGGACGGAACTTATGTCGGTACGCTGATCACCAATGATTGTACAAAGGACGATATCATCAATATGATGGTGGGGCGTGTTATCTATGAAGATCCGAAGACGGAAAGCTCGGTGGCAAAAGACGCTCCCATAGTGCTTAAGGTAGAAAACTTAAATGCAGGAAAAATGGTTCAGGATGTCAGCTTCGAGCTTCGTAAAGGAGAAATCCTTGGCTTCTCGGGCTTGATGGGAGCGGGAAGAACGGAGACGGCCCGCGCAATCTTCGGGGCGGATCCCAAAACGGGCGGAACCATCACGATTAATGGAAAGAAAGTAGAGATCAATTCCCCAGAGGACGCTGTAAAATGCGGCATCGGTTATTTGTCGGAGGACCGCAAGCGTTACGGTATCGTTGTGCAGAAGTCGGTAGCGGAAAATTCGACCATGGCGACGATGGAAAACTTCGTAAAGGGCTTGTTTATTAATAAAAAGGCGGAAAACAAGGCGGCACAGGATTATGTGGATTCCTTGGCGACGAAAACGCCCAGCGTGGATCAGTTGGTAGTGAATCTGTCAGGCGGCAACCAGCAGAAGGTGGTTATAGCGAAGTGGCTGATCAGGAACTGCGATATCCTGATTTTCGACGAGCCTACCAGAGGTATCGATGTCGGTGCAAAGAACGAAATATATAAATTGATGAACCGGCTGGCGGAAGAGGGAAAATCAATCATTATGATTTCCTCTGAAATGACGGAGATATTGAGAATGAGCGACCGTATCGTTGTTATGTGTGAAGGCAGGAAGACAGGAGAAATTGACATCTCCGAAGCATCTCAGGAAATAATCATGAATATGGCGACGCGAGAGATATAGGATGGAGGATGGAAAAATGGGTAAATCGGTTGGAAATGCACCGGCAGAAAAGAAAAAATCAATTTTTTCCGGGGCAGGAAGTCAAAAAATAATCGTTCTTCTGGTTGTAATTGTATTGTTTGCATTTTTTAGCATATTCAGTGCTAATTTCAGAAGGTATACGACGGTACTCAGTATTATGGATTATTCCTATTATATAGCATTGATGGCGATCGGCGTAACTTTCCCGTTGATCACGGGCGGGGTTGATCTGTCGATCGGGACAGGGCTTATCTGTTATTCGCTGGCCGGCGGCTATCTGGTGATCCATTGCGGATGGCCTACATGGGCAGGGATGCTGGTTTCCGTTTTGTTCGGTATATTAATCGGCACATTAAACGGCGCTTTGGTATCCCTTATGAGTCTGCCGCCGTTCCTGGCTACTTTATGTACGTGCATGATGACGAGGGGGCTTGGCTCCATCTGTTCCAATAACTTTGGCATTTCCTGGCCTACGAGCGGAACGGAAGGAAGCTGGTTCAGGGATATTTTTAAGATTACGATCGGGGATACCAAATATCCGTTGGGATTCCTCTGGGTATTGCTCCTTGTACTGCTGATGTCCTTTGTGCTTAATCATACGAAGATCGGACGGTATACCATTGCGATCGGAAGTAATAAAGAAGCGACGATTTTATCGGGTATTAACGTAAAATTTTATCATATTATGGCATATGTGATTTCCGGGCTTTTTGCAGGCTTGGCATCCATCGCATATTCCGCAGTATTTTCGACTGTGCAGCCTGGTACGGGAGCCGGATTTGAGCTGGAAGCGATCGGCGGAGCAATTATTGGAGGGGTTTCCGCTTCCGGAGGCGTTGGGAGCGTTACGGGTTCGCTTTTGGGCGTGTTTGTTATCTGTTTGTTGAAGACAGGGCTTCCGTATATCGGACTGCAGGCAAACTGGCAGCAGATTATTACCGGTATGGTATTGATTGGGGCGGTAATGGTTGATATACTGAAAAAGAAAAGGGCAGAGGCCGTATAATTTCACGATGGTATGAAGTCATGAAAATGACATCATATAGAGATAACCAAATATTTTAGGAGGAAAGAAAATGAAAAAGAAAATTTTGGCAGTATTGATGTGTGCAGCTATGACAGCGACTGTTTTCGTTGGCTGCGGCAACAGCACACAGGAAGCGGCAGCTCCTGCAAAAGAAGAAGCAGCTCCGGCGGCAGAGGAAGCGGCTCCGGCAGAGGAAGCAGCTCCCGCAGAGGAAGCAGCTCCCGCAGAAGAAGCAGCTCCGGCAGAAACAGCAGCTGGCGGCGACTATAAGTTTGAAATCATTGTAAAGAGCTATCAGTCTTCTTATTGGCAGGCAGCTGTTACCGGCGTTAATCAGGCAGCAGCGGATCTGGGCGTTACAGCAAACTGTACAGGTCCTAATGCGGAATCCGATATCGCAGACCAGGTTAACATGCTGAACAGCGCAATCAACAACGATCCTGATGGAATCGGTCTTGCAGCTTGTGACCAGGATGCATGCCTTGACGCATTGCAGACAGCTATGGACAAAGGCATCCCGGTAGTATGTTTTGACTCCGGTATTCCGAAGGCTCCCGCTGGTTCCGTTCTTTCTACGATCGCAACAGACAACTATGGCGCTGGCGCAACAGCAGCAGATAATCTTTACCCTGCTCTGAAAGAGACAATCGCAAATGCAACAGCTCCTGTAAGAATTGGCGAAGTAAACCAGGAAGCAACTTCTGAGTCCATCACAAGCCGTGGCCTTGGTTTCATCGATAGATTCAGCGAGTTAGCAGCAGCTGACGGAAAGACAGTTGCAGTTATCGGTAATGAATATTATGTAAACAACTGTAAAGACGCTGGCGACGAAGCAAGCGCTGACATCATTATCGAAGTAGCAGTTCCCGCTCAGACAACCGTTGAACTTTGCGCAACAGAAGCTTCTGTTATCTTGAATAAAGCAGATACCATCGGCGTATTTGGCTCCAACCAGGTTGCGGCTGAAGGAATTCTGACAGCAAACGGCAACTTAGGCGTATTAGGAACAGATGCAGCTGCTGGCGACATCTTGGCAGCAGGTTTCGATGCAGGTTCCGTAATCAAGGGCGCAATCAAAGACGGCACAATGTTTGGTGCAGTTACACAGTCTCCTCTTGCAATGGGTATTAAGACAGTAGAAACATTGACGGCAATCGCTAATGGCGAAACAGTTAGCGATATCCCGACAGAAGGTTACTGGTATGACAGCACGAACATGGAAGATGCTTCTATCGCTCCTAACCTTTATGACTAATCATAGAAACATATTGTGTTGACACGCAAAGTGTTTTGGAAATGACATAATGAATTTATAATGTAATAAAAAATAAAATTTGGTTATCAAAAGGGAGGCAGAGATTTTCTCTGCCTCTTTATTATCTTTTCATCTGCATTTGGTATTGCTTTGGAGTAATGTGCTTATACCTTTTAAAAAGTTTTATGAAGTAGCTGCAATCGTTAAAGCCGCAGTCATAAGCGATGGAAGTGATAGGGGAGTCGGTAGTGCAAAGCATGGTACAGGCGTGTTCTATACGGTAGTAATTCAAATAATCCATCGGCGTCCTATGGGCAATCGCCTGGAAATATCTGCAAAAATATTTCGGGGACATCCCGGAAATCTGTGAAAGCTGCTGCAGGCTGATGCTGGAAGAATAATGGCTTTCAATATATTCAAAGACCGGTTTCAACTGTTCCATGTGCCGGAAAGGGGATTCAAAGCCGGGCGTGCTGCAAGTATAATATTTTTCCCGGAAGATAAGGCCGAACAGCGCGAAAAGAGAGCCGATGACGGTAAGTTCAAAGCCGGGAGCTGTTTCGGATATGGAAGCGAATAACTTGTCGACAGCAAGGCACAAGGACGGAGACTGGGCGGTGATGATCGGATGGATGATGATATCCTGATGCTTTATTTTCTTTAAATATTGCCTGCAGGAGTCCGCGTGGAGGAACAGCATGTCCAAATCGAAAACGAGGCATTCATAGATGCAGTTTTCCGGCATTCCTCCATGGATTGCGCCGCTGGGAATAAGAAAACTTTCCCCGCCGCGGGCGATGATCTCCTGGTCTGCCAGCATAAGGCAGAACTCTCCCTCTAAGATTCTTACGATTTCATATTCTTTATGCCAGTGGAAAGGCATTTCATACCGGGGATGGCTGTTATCCACATGGTAAAAGGCAATGGGGAATTCCTTAGTTCCATGCATTTTTTTTTCGTTATAATCCAGATAAAGCATAAGTTTCTCCTTGTTTTTGAAAGCAAAAGGGCGGCAATAGTTTTTATCTCCCTGTCTGCTTCTGAAAAAGTGAATATTGTTATATTTTATGCTATTATATCACAATGCGTTTCATAAAACGAGTGATATTATTATATTAATAGTAACCAAAGGATGTCTTTTGAAAAGGAGGTATTATTAAATGGCAGAAAACAGAATGATTGGGGATTATCCGGTAATCGGCATCCGGCCGACGATCGATGGAAGAAGGGGTTATCTGAAGGTAAGGGAATCGTTGGAAGACCAGACGATGAACATGGCGAAAGCGGCAGCGAAGCTGTTTACCGAAAACCTGAAATATTCCAACGGCGAGCCGGTAAAGGTAGTGATTGCGGATACCACGATCGGACGCGTAGGCGAGACGGCAGCATGTGCGGAAAAGTTTAAAAAAGAAGGGGTTTCCATTACTTTAACCGTGACTCCCTGCTGGTGCTATGGCGCGGAGACGATGGATATGGATCCCATGACGATCAAAGGCGTATGGGGATTTAACGGAACAGAGAGGCCGGGCGCGGTTTATCTGGCAAGCGTTCTGGCAACCCATGCACAGAAGGGACTTCCTGCATTCGGCATTTACGGCCATGACGTGCAGGATGCGGACGCTACCGATATTCCTGCGGATGTGGAAGAGAAGCTGCTTCGTTTCGGACGCGCTGCAGTAGCGGCAGCAACAATGAGAGGAAAATCCTATTTACAGATTGGTTCTATCTGCATGGGCATCGGCGGTTCCATTATTGACCCTGCATTTATTGAGGAATATCTTGGCATGCGCGTGGAATCGGTAGATGAGGTAGAAATCATCCGCCGTATGACAGAAGAGATTTATGACAAGGCTGAGTTTGAAAAAGCTTTGGCATGGACAAAGGAAAAATGCAAAGAAGGTTTCGACAAGAATCCGGAAGAAGTGCAGAAATCCGCAGAGGAAAAAGAGAAGGATTGGGAATTTGTCGTAAAGATGATGATCATCATCAAAGACCTGATGAACGGCAACAAAAATCTGCCGGAAGGAAGAGAAGAAGAAATGGTCGGCCACAATGCGATTGCGGCCGGATTCCAGGGACAGAGACAGTGGACGGATTTCTATCCGAACTGCGATTTCCCCGAAGCGCTGCTTAATACTTCTTTCGACTGGAACGGCGCAAGGGAGCCTTATGTTCTGGCGACGGAAAACGACGTTCTGAACGGCCTCGGCATGATGTTCATGAAACTGCTCACCAACCGCGCGCAGATCTTTGCGGACGTGCGTACATACTGGAGTCCGGAAGCGGTAAAGAAAGCAACGGGATATGACGTGGAAGGCGTTGCAAAAGAAGCGGGCGGATTTATCCACCTGATCAATTCGGGCGCGGCATGTCTGGACGCTTGCGGACAGGCAAAGGATGCGGACGGCAATGGCGTGATGAAGCCTTGGTATGAAGTGACGGAAGAAGACCAGGAAGCGATCCTGAAGGCGACCACATGGAATGCGGCAGACTTCGGTTATTTCAGAGGCGGCGGATTCTCTTCCCGTTTTGTAACGGAAGCGGAAATGCCGGTAACAATGATCCGTCTGAACCTTGTAAAGGGACTCGGGCCCATGCTTCAGATCGCAGAAGGCTGGACGGTAAAACTTCCCGAGGAAGTGACAGACGTGCTTTGGAAGAGAACAGACTATACATGGCCTTGCACATGGTTTGCACCGAGAACTACAGGAGAAGGCGCGTTTAAGACAGCATATGACGTTATGAATAACTGGGGCGCTAACCATGGCGCAATCAGCTACGGCCATATCGGCGCAGACTTGATTACTATGTGTTCTATGTTAAGAATTCCGGTTGCTATGCACAATGTTCCGGAAGAAAAGATCTTCCGCCCGGCAGCATGGAACGCTTTCGGCATGGACAAAGAGGGTCAGGACTTCAGGGCATGCCAGACATACGGACCGCTGTATAAATAAGAGACGGAGGAAACAGAATGGATGTAGCCAAAAAAGAAACGAAAGTCCTTGCGGTGGACTTTGGCGCTTCCAGCGGCAGGGTCATGCTGGGAACCTTTGACGGAAATAAAATTACGGCAAAGGAGATACACCGTTTTTCCAATGATCCGGTTATTGTAAACGGTACGATGTACTGGGATGTGCTGCGTCTCTTCCATGAGATTAAACAGGGTCTGATTAAGGCAAAGGCTTATGGAAGCGTGGACAGCATCGGCGTGGATACCTGGGGCGTGGATTTCGGCCTTTTGGACGAAAAGGGGTATTTGCTGGAAAACCCGGTGCATTACCGTGACAGCAGGACGGAAGGAATGGTGGAAAAAGGTTTTACCCTCATTCCCAGGGAACGCTTTTATGAATTGACCGGCAATCAGTTTATGGAGATTAATACGGCATTCCAGCTGTTGGCCTTAAAAGAGCAGCGCCCGGAGCTTCTTGACCGGGCGGACTGCCTGCTGTTAATGCCCGATTTGTTTAACTACTTTTTATCCGGTGTAAAGAAAAGCGAAAGATCCATCGTATCTACTACTCAGATGAGCGATCCGCTGACCCCGGGCTGGGTAATGGAAGTAGCGGAGAAGTTCGGCATTCCGGAGAAGATTCTGACGGAAGTGGTTCCTACGGGAACGCTTCTTGGACCGATCCGGAAAGAGATCCAGGAAGAACTCGGTATCGGGGATATGGACGTGGTTGCTGTAGCGGGACACGATACACAGTGCGCATTGACGGCGGTACCTTCGAAGGAAGACGATTTTATCTTTGTCAGCTGCGGAACATGGTCTTTATTCGGAACAGAACTGGAGAAACCGGTTTTGACGAAACAGTCGGAAGAGCTGAACATAACAAACGAAACGGGAACGGACGGCAAGACTTCTTTCCTGAAGAATATTATCGGTCTTTGGCTGATTCAGGAAAGCAGGAGGCAGTGGATCCGGGAAGGAAAAGAATACAGCTTTTCCGAGCTGGAGAAGCTGGCTGAGGCGGCGGAACCGTTCCAGAGCTTTATTGACCCGGACGCGCCGGAATTCAGCCCTGCCGGCAATGTGCCGAAGCGGATCAGGGAGTATTGCGAGCGCACCGGACAGAAGGTTCCTCAAACGGAAGGGGAAATCGTCCGCTGCATCAACGAGAGCCTGGCGCTGAAATACCGTTATGCTTTGGAAGAGATTAAGGCATGCACAGGGAAGGATTACCATGCGATTCATATGGTAGGCGGCGGTATCCAGAGCAAGCTGCTCTGCCGGTTTACGGCCTATGCAAGCGGCATCCCGGTAATAGCGGGGCCGGTGGAGGCTACCGTATTCGGCAATATCGCGATCCAGCTTATGTCCAGGGGAGTGATCAAAGACCTGAAAGAAGCGAGGGAAGTGATTGCCAATTCGGAAGCGCCCACGGTTTATGAACCGGAAAACGGGGCAGAGTGGGATAAGGCTTACGAGTTTTATAAAAAGAATATATTGAAGAAATAAAAAATGCGGATTGTGCGCAGGACTTGCGCTCCAAACGGTTCTTTCGCCTAGGGCTGTTTCACGAAGAAATAAAGAATTGAATACGGTATTGATCAAGAGCCAGTTTGGGATTTATACTCATACATTCCCAAGAACTGGCTTTTTTCTTTCTGGTAGAGTATAATATATTCATCAGTAGGAGTATATTATATTCATACAATGAAAGGAGCATTTTTATGGCAGAAAAAGTATATCCTGATTGGGTACAGAAACAAAAAACAACTGGAACAACGGTGAAAAAAGTCGGCAACAATTATTACCTTTATAAACATTCCTCAAAACGTGTGCCGGGAAAGAAGAACCCAGTCCCGGCAGACACCTATATCGGAAAGATCACCCCGGATGGGATAGAACGGAGCGGCTCGAAAAAGGTGGATATGGATACCCCGGAAGTCATTGTAAAGGAATACGGGTTTTCGATGGCAATGGAGTCGCTCTGCCCTGCCGGATGGAAAGAGCCGTTAGGGAAAAACTGGCAGAAGGTGCTCGACTTCATCATCGTCCGTGAATCCCCGGAATCCTATATCCCACAGATCCGGGAAGTGCCGCAGCAGCTGGATCCGCACATCCAGCTGGGTGCCCAGAAAAGCTCGCTGCTCAGAAGGATGCGGAAAGGGTACGGTGTCGAAATGAGGGATATCAGGCCGCTCATGACCATATATATCGTCCGTATTGCGGGCAGGAGTATCCTATCAGTGATATCAGACAGCCAGAAAGAGATCCTGGAAAAACTGGGTCTGAAACTGGAGGTGGGCTGAGGCTGCTTACCGGACCCGGCCGCTGGCCGAATGGCTGGGGGATATCCCGGATCCCAGGTGCAGCCGCAAAAAGCCGCATGAACTGGCAGAAATCTTCATCTGCATCATCATGGGGCTCCTGGCAGGGAGGACAAAGCTGCGCCGCATCGTCAGGTGGTGCAGGAGCCACCTGGATGAGCTGCGCAGACATATGCCGTTTCCGAACGGTGTGCCATCCTTATCGACCATGTCAAGGATGCTGGGGGAGGTGGACGCGGATATGGTATCGCTGGCCATCATAAACTGGACAGGGGAGATCTCAGACACAAGGGGGATCCATATCGCAATAGATGGGAAAGGGCTGAGGGCTGCCGCGCATAAGGTGCGTGATGAAAGGACACCCTATATTCTGAATGCCATCGATGTGGCATCCAGGCTGGTGATAGCGCAGCTGACCATTCAGGAAAAGACAAATGAGGCTGCGACGATCCCCGCCCTTATGGACCTGATCGAGATGGAAGGGAGCGTGGTGACCATCGATGCGGTCGGGGCGACGCAGAACATCATGGATGCGGTCTGTAACAACGGAGGGGACTTTGTGCTACAGGTAAAAAAGAACTGCCCCGCGCTGTATGATGAACTGATGGCATTGTTCAACGGGCTGGCGAAGGAACAGGAAGCGGAAGGGGAAGCTTTCCAAAACAAGTACGGAGCTTCCTACAGCGAGGCAAGGACCTCCGAAAAGAACCGTGAGAGATACGAATACAGGGAATGCCAGTCCTACAGTAAGGCGGATGGGATCAGGGCACTACAGGAAGAGCGCCCCCACATCGCATGTGTCGGCAGGACAAAGCAGGTGCGTATCCTGCAGGTACAGGACAGCCAGGGAAACGACATCACTCCTAGCCTTGAAAACTTTTTGAAAGAAGGGAGCAGAAAGCAGCCCAGACCGGCATCCGGGGACAGCCTGGATGATGACATACAGATGGCAGGTCTGGTCTCAAGCAGGGTACTCAGTGCAGAAGAGCTGATGGAATACAAAAGACAGCACTGGGCGGTGGAGAACGGCCTCCATTATGTATTGGACGAAGTATTCGGGGAGGATAAAAGTACGATAAAAAAGGGGAAGAATACAATGTCTGTCCTGCGCAGATGTGCGTATAACATAGCCAGGCTGCTCCAAATGGAGTCTTTCGCCGGAAGGGAATACATACCGGACGTCATTGACGATGTCTGTGACGATCTGGAGATTGGCTTTCGGATGATATTCCAGCCAATCCCCAGCCATTATTAAGAACCAGTCGAAAAAGATCAGATTTACACCCAAGGGGGCAGTATGCCCTTTTTGTCATGGGAGGAGTATGTGTTCAGTCGAAACGCCCAGAATAATTTAGATGGCCGTCTCGTTACTTTTTCCAAAGCCTTTCGTGAAACAGCCCTA
>JAETNQ010000102.1 GCA_021772075.1 Lachnospiraceae bacterium | reverse complement strand
GTAATCCTCATTGTTTCCTTCCTGCAAGGGAGGTACGATACCCATATCGGGCACATTATAATACATCAGGCCCATAGCCGGCATTTCCTCGCTTTTCAATGCCTTTTCCACATCCTCCTGCATGAACTCCTGAAAACCTTCCTCTCCCGTACCTTTCATGCTGATATGCACGGGATTGAAAAATTTGTCCACAGTTATATATACGCTGCCGCCTTTTATCGTTCCGTTCTGTTCATTTTCCATAAATCAAAGAATTAAATGTTTATAATCTGTCCTTTCTTTTTAAACGGTATCCTCGTCTTCACTTCCGTCTCCGGGAACCGTGCATTATCCGGTTGTGTAACCAGCAGCGAGACAATCCGTTCCTGCTCCTTTGAGAGTGGCGCACGCATCAGTTGCAAGTTTCTTAGCCGGTTAAAGTTTCTCAGTGTAGGTGCCATGTCGCACCGCTTCGTGCAAATCCCGTATCGGAGTATATCCGGTGAAGCAGTCTTGCAATCCCCGATTTCCGCCCGAAATTCTGCATCCAACGGTGCCACCTCATGGAATCTCAATTCCTCCGGCTTTCGTTTTCCGTCGAAAAAGTGTCCGGTCAAATCGTTCAGAAATTCTTCCAATGCCTTGTCCCCTTTGTCCGTTTTTCCCAGCAGCAACACCTTCTGTCCGTATTCCACTGCCGTACAAGTAGGAAAAACGGCCAGTCCGTTCCTTATCACGTCCCCGTTCATTCCGAAACGGTGCCCCAACCGCTTGTAGTCATCATTCTCCAATAAGGCCGTATGTTCTGCCGATGATGACAGTTGTACGATGCCCCTTTCCTCACAGAATGCCGCATCCCTCAGTCTTACCACACCCGAAGGATGAATCCTTTCTCGTTCCAATATCGGCGTGAGCCGTTCCAGATAATCCGCATTATCCGTTCCGAATATGGGGGGAATCAGACTTTTGTCTCTGAAGTCGAAACGGAACATTCAGTGGTCGGGTACAAATTCCCTGCTTGCGGTATGAAACCGTACGTTATTGCTGATATATCGGGAGAATCCTTCTTCTCCCTGTCCCCGCATACTTAAATAAACGGGGCGGTAAAAAGCATCCAGCGTCATATACAGACTGCCGCTTTCCACCGCTTGCATTTT
>JAETNQ010000013.1 GCA_021772075.1 Lachnospiraceae bacterium | reverse complement strand
GGCCACTGGAACCGGCTTTCCGAGAGCCGCTTGTATAACAGGAGCCATCCGTCCCCTTCCCATACAAGCCCCTTGATGCGGTCTGTACGTCTTCCACAGAAGAGATAAAGTGTATCCGGGATATATGGCCGATTCCCGGTCTGCGTTTCGATGGGCGCCGCAAGGCGGTCCATGCCGGAGCGCAGGTCGGTGTAGCCGCAGACAATGTAGACAGCTTTGAAGCAGGCGGCGTCATTCAGCATCCCGCACCACCTCCAGGACTGCCGCAAGCAGCGGCATGGGTGTGGATTCCGTCACGTGGATGGAAAAACCATTCACGGAAACAGAAAGACCCTGCTGCGTATCGGCATCGCTTTGTATTTCCTGCCGTAGAAATCCGGGATTTACCGGGATGATCTGCTGCGCAGGGGCCTCCGGCGGAAAGTTTTCCAGACAGGCTTCCCTCACGCGACGGAGCCGGTAATAGTAATTCGCTTTCGTAATGCCGTGGCTGGCACACCAATCGACAACACTCATGCCTGCGGGACGGTTCTGGCATTCCCTGATCTGCAAGGCCCATTCCTTTAAACGGTATCGCACAGCCGCTGCAGCTGCCTCTGAACTCATAGACTTACCTCCTCGTATAGCGGTATCAAAAGTTGGGTCTCAACTTTTAATACCCATGATAGAAATATAGTCTATTGTCACACATTTTGCCCTCGCAGTCGAGGTACGCACTATCTACCGTTTACTGGTATCCGAAGGGCAGTAGCCCAAAAGTCAAGTCATATCCCGGACACAAATCCGTTGCTTACAGCGGCTTTGCAATCCCGGAAACGGGCGAGTTCTTTACAACGAAACCGGACTGGTTCAGTACGAGACTACGATAACATGCATACGCCAATTCCTTACATTACATCCTGTAGAGAATGGCAAACACCTTTACATCGTGATGGATAATGCTCCCTGGCACAAAGAAGCAAAACGCCTTATCAGTAAGGACGGGCAGTATGCCGGTATTAGGGAAACTGCGACCATCATCTCGCTTCCGCCATATTCACCTGACCTCAATCCGATTGAGCAGATATGGCGGGTTACCCGGCGCGAGAAAACCCATAATCGATTCTGGGAGATTCTTGAAAAGTTGGCTGATGTTCTTGATAATTGGTTTTCATTTTTTCAGAAGCCAAATGACAAACTTGCTTCTTTGTGTTCTTTTTTCTTAAAACAAAACAGAAAAAATTAACGTTGTTTATTATAAATCCTAAAGATGGGTACGTTATGATTATATTTTTTTGATTTTAATATATTTTAAAAAAACAATATATCAAAAATAGAAGAATACATCATAATAAAAGCATTATTGACAAAAAATGTAGATACAGTATATAATTTATCGTAAAGTAGTAAAATTTATATAAGAAATGATATCAGGATAAATTTCAAAATATTTTGGGAAACCGATGAATATGGCAACAAGAATAGCATTCAGATGTACTATGAACCGGACATTGGACGGCGTATTACAGTGAAACAGAAAGTATTGCGATTACAGCTGTTGGAATTTATGATAATAAGATGTGTACCCCCAAAAGCTAGGGCGGTCGCTGGTAATGACAGGAAAAAAATCTAATAATGGGAAGTAGGGAAGAACAGATGGGGCGTTATGAATCGAACTGGCAGTTTGCAGGAGAACTCATTTCTGTGCAGCGCCCGGCAGAAGCGGCGACGTTCTTGCAAAAGTTAATCAAGTAAAGGCCTGATCAGGATGCATATGCAATGCTGGGTATCTTTATTCACTGGCAGGATAAAGTTACAAAAGTATTAAATTGTGCTTCCGTATGTGGTTTTTAGGGCAAAAATTTCAGGATTCAAAGAAATTTATCATAATGACAGATAAAAAGTATTGTAAGGATAATTATGAATGACGAGGAAAAGAAGGAGGATAACATGGATAAAAATATTAATGTTGTTATTTTTGCGGCTGGGAAAGGTGAACGGATGGAGCAGCTTGGAGAACGGATTCCTAAAGTGTTATTGCCTGTGTGGAAAAATACAGTTGAACTGGAACCCCTTCTTTTTCGTCTGTTGCGACAGGTACTGGCAGTTCAGAAGGAAGGTTATCAGATACATAAAATTTATATCATAATCAATTATCTGGGTGAGTATATCAGGAAATTTGTTAAAAATATGCAGGAATTTCAGAAGTGTGAGATAGAATTTATCTTACAAGAGCCGTTAAATGGTGAAGCAGGAGGTTTGTTTCTTCTGCCGCCGGATCCATTGCCGATGCTGGTGCTGGATGGGGATAATTATCTTACGGATGACTATTTTTTTGTTACGTTGCTCAACGCATATTTTTCAGATCATGCAATAGCAGTTACCGGGGTTCGTAAGGTGCCGGATATCAGATGGTATGCGAACTGCAAAGTGTCTTCGAGAGGGTATTTGATTGATATTATTGAGAAGCCCTATGAGGGTATGGAATTCGGGGCGTTGGCCAAGATGGGGTGTTATGTTTTGTCCAGAGCGCTGGTGGAAAAGGGGCAAGAATATTTTCTTGATTCCAAGGGAGAGTTGGCCACTACAGCCGCGTTTTCCAATACTTGTAGGGATGCGGAAAAGATAAGGTGTATCGAATATGGGCAAGAATTTTTTTATTTCGATATAGGCATCTACAATAAATATATCAATCATTTGTTGAAGGAAGAAGAGAAGATATAGTTTTGGCATGGAGGACTCGTATGAGTGGAATGTTGAAAATAGCAATTATTGGATGCGGCGGGATTAGTGCGTTTGCTCATGTACCGGAGTTGATAAATGAAAGCGATGTGGAAATTACTGCATTGTGTGATGGGAAAAGATCCCGTGCCATGAAACTAAAAGAAAAATATAAACTTGAAGCAAAGATTTATCAGAAAGTGGACATGATGTTTGATGAAAATCCGGATATTAGCGCGGTGATTATAGCGACCTACCCGATGAGTACAGCGGCTATCGCAAAGGAAATCATAAAAAGAGGTGTTCATGTTCTGATCCAGAAGCCGCTTATGTATCATGATGGAATGAAAAAAGAGTTGGTTCAGGGGAAGACCAAACAGCAGATTATGGCGCTTCCTTATGTGGAATCTCTGGATATATTTCGAAGAATAAAAGAGAGTATTGCAGAGGAGAAGCTTGGGCAGATTCAGTTTGTCAGAATTCGGACATCGATCGTGGGTCCGGAGGATTACTACGATGATGTAAAAAAATTTTATGAGGAAACGACAAGAAAAAGCGTATATTCCAAGGATGTCTATGCGGATAACAGGGGTTGTCTTTCCGATATGGGAGTGTATTCGCTGTCATTGTATCATTATTTGTTTGGGGAGGCAAAGCTGGAATCCTGCGCCTTATCGGGCGGTAAACTTGAAGATAGTGCTGTATTGATCCTGCGTCCTAATAAACGACAGAATAATGTACCGTTGATCGCAAGTATTGAAAGCGGCTGGAATCAGGCAAATGGAATAGAGCTTGTGTCGGTGATGGGAAGCAAAGGTTTTTTGTGTCTTACCACAGACGGAAAGCTGAGTATTACTGCAGGGAGCAATAGCGAAATACAGGAGGAGGCGGGAAGAAACAGTATAAAGCTTCTGCCAATTTCGCCGTATCATGCACAGGCGAAGTGGATTCAGGCGATCCTGGAAAATCCTGACAGCAATCAGTTTGAACATACGCTGGAACGCTGTGTCTGGGTATCGAAGATTATACAGGATGCCTATGAGAACAGAAAAAAGTGAGGATGTTTTTATGATGGCACAAAATTTTGAGACTGATCCGGATGTACTCGTTCTTGCAGAAAGTGTGATGAACAAAAATTGTGCGATTTTCCTTGGCGCAGGCGTATCGCTGGCGGCAGGTTTTCCCAGCTGGGAGAGTCTGATCCAGAAAATGAGGAAAAGTGCTGGCTTGAATATGAATATGGATTATGGTGGATATTTGCAATGTGCGGATTATTGTAGAAGGATCATGGGAGACGGTAATTTTTATGATTTTGTGAGAAGGGAATTTGAACGTAAGCCCGGATGGGAGAAGAATGATCCACACCTTTTGCTGGCAAAGTTGCCGTGCAAAATGTACATAACTACCAATTATGATACGCGTATGGAGGATGCATTGGAAAAGGTTCGGACAGGCGAAATTGTAAATGTGATTTCTTCGGATGGCAATGCATATAAATATGATTCTGTAAGAAATAATGACTGCATCTGGGTAATTAAAATGCATGGATGTACTCGGGGAAACTGTCAGGACATTGTGATCGGAGAATCAGATTATTTGAATTATGAGACAAAGTATAAAAACATGTACAATCTGGTAAACAGAGTGATGCAGCAATATGATGTTCTATTCTTGGGATATTCTATATCGGACTGGAACGTGTCAAAAATACTTTATCAGTGTCACAATAATGCAAAGTGTAATAAATATTTTCTTCAGATCGGAAATGACAGTGATGTCAATAGTACAACTAGCCGATTGATATCGTTGTATGGTATTAAGCCGATCGTTCTGGCCTGCCCCGACAATAAAAGGAATGAGGGACTTGTGGAATTTCTGGAAATAATAAGAAAATTGTACATGATACCGGAGGAGATGGCAGAGATCATCAATTCTTTGGTGGGCTATCAGGCGGCGGAGCGATACAACAGGCGGAGTAGTCTCAATGAGATTTTCAACTATTTAGAAGTGACAAATGTCGTACGCTTTTTATTTCGGATAGAGAAGGAGAAGGGTGTAGATTTAAATATTCCGCAAATACTAAAGACTCTGGATGATTATACGATTGCGGACGTTGTGAATCGGATCAGTAGTAAAAGTTTGCAAAAATAGATATATGATACAATTTATCGATTTATTGAAAGACGGAGTATAGCAGTCCTGCGAATGAAATCGCCAATCCCCCAGCTATGCTGGGGAGAATAGAGTAAGCTGTAGCGAAGAGGATATTATGAAAAGCCTCCTATGTTAAAATGAGAAAGGTGTCGCAAGCCAATCTCAAGAATAGAAGGCAGTCCAAATGGACAGTAAAAGTTTATCACATACGAGGTGGAAATGCCAAAAAGACATCCATCTGGGGGAACTTAAAGATCTGTCCAGTGAACTCCGTGGGATCAACCAGAGACCCAAAAAGAGAAGGCAGTACTCCGGCAGGAGCGTGACAACTTCAAGAAACAGGTGGATTACCTTTACCTGACGAAAAAACTCTCCGGTTCTTCCAGTGAAAAAGGTGCCTGTGAGATACCGGGGCAGATGAACCTGTTCAATGAAGCAGAATTAGAGATGGATCCATCCGTAGAGGCAGATGATATACTTGCAGCTGCTGAACAAACAGAACAGACAAAGCCGGAATCCAGACCAAGGAAGAAACGTTCCACGAATGAGGAACGTTTTAAAGGTATCCCTGTAAAAAAGGTGTATCTGGAGCCATCGGCTGATGAGTGTATCTGCAGTGAATGCGGTGCCCGGATGGAAAAGATCGGGACAGAATTCGTACGCCGTGAACTGGAGATCATCCCGGCCCGTGCCAGGGTGGTCGAATACTACAGTGTAAACTATGGATGCAAAAACTGCCGCCGGAATGCAGCGCTGACAGACATCGTTAAGGGCAAGGATGGGAAAGCACATATGATGTACGGTATGGCATCTGCTTCCACCGTTGTCTGGGTCGTTTGCCAGAAGTACTGTAACGGGATGCCCCTTACCGGATAGGGTAGGATCTTGACCGGCTTGGGGCAAAGATCAGCCGCGCCACGCTTGTAAACTAGGTGATCAAAAATACAGAAGCCTTTTTTACACCTATGTATGATTTTTTTCGCCGGAAACTCCTGTGCAGGGATTTTGTAATGGCAGACGAAACTCCGGATCAGGTACTGCACGAACCGGGACGCCGCGCCCAGACAAAATTTTATATGTGGCTGTTTCGGAGCGGGGAAGATGACGGGGTTCCAATTATCTTATATAAATACTCGGAGACGCGTGCCGGAGATTGTGCAGTAGATTTTCTGGATGGATTCCAGGGATATCTGATGTGCGACGGGTATAGCGGTTACAATAAGGCAAAGACTGCAAAGCGTCTGGCCTGCGGGGCACACATACGCAGATGCCTGATCGATGCCATCCTGAAAGGAAAGTAGTTCGATTACACACAGCCCGCAGTCCGGAAAGGAAGCATTTCCTATGGGGTAAGGGGATTTATGCCCTTTTTCAGATCTTCTATTTAAATTTTTCTGTAATATAAAGAGGCCGTGAAAGCTGGAGTTTTCAACTCTTATTTTTTTCACAGCCTCTTATCTTTTCTTTTTCCACCAATTATAATCATACCCTAACGCCAGAATTTATGGAATTTTCAATGTGTATGGGTACTGATTTGAGTGCAAAGTTTGAGATATTAAAAGTAAAGAAACAGAATATTAGAACAGAATTGGTTTTGTTCCGTACGATATCGGTCAGTCTGATCTGGTTTGGGTATGACAAGAAATAGGAAAAATTTTTGAGGTGTCGGTTGTTGAATGGAAAGTTGAGGCAGATCAACAGGAGATTCCATCTTGAGTATTATGAAGACAAGGCGTATATGAATAGCGTCAGCCTTTGAGTACTGGATTGTGTGTCCGGGCATAACGACGTACAGGAGAAAATGGCATAAACATATAAATATTTTATAGAATAATATTTACTCAAATAAGAATATGTGGTATGATATAGAGGATGTAAAAGGGTAAACATAAAGAAATGGCAGGTGCCAAAGCCGGGCCGGGCCAAAGCATCTGCCATTTTAGCGATAAGGCTTACTGCTTCTTTTTCTCATTGGATTGGGAATGAATCAGATAGGATAAGAAGCGCATCATTTCCGCTTTGTTATCGTTATTTAATTTTTTCAGGCTGATAAGGACATCTTTTAACGTAGTGCCTTGGACAAAGGACGCATTTAGATCATAGGCTCCCGCGCGTTCCGGTTCTATGCCGAACAGGTAATCGGTGCTCACATGGTACAGCTTGGCCAGCCCTACCGCGTGTCTGGAAGGAAGTTCCCGTCTGTCCAGCTCGTAATAGGAATAGGCTTGCTGGGATATGCCGAGATAATCGGCGACTTGCCTTTGTTTGTAGTTGTTTTCGTCCCGTAAATTCTTGATTTTAACATGAATACTTGTCAATTTTATCCCTCCCCACTTTTTATTGTTGTTTATCGGATGATAGAATCATAACACATAAACAACAAATATGCACTAAAATACATCAAAAATATGTAAAATTTTTTTGAAAGCATGATAGGAAGGAAAAAGGGAACGAAAGGAAATCAGCCAGACGTTGCTTAATGAATAGATTTGTGATAAAGTATCAATATATAAAAGAAAACAAATGGTTTACCAATCAGAGATAAGAAAGGAACTGGAAAATGAAAAAAGCGTTGATTACCGGCGTGACCGGTCAGGATGGCTCCTATTTGGCAGAATTGTTATTGGACAAGGGGTATGAAGTATATGGTATTATGCGCCGTAAATCCGTGGTGGATTATGGCAATGTAGAGCATATTAAGGATAAGATACATTTTATTTATGCGGATATGACGGATCTGGTGTCCCTGGTGAATGCCATGAGGATATCGGAGGCCGATGAAGTTTATAATCTGGCTGCCCAGTCTTTTGTGGCGACTTCCTGGGAGCAGCCGCTGGCGACGGCCCAAATTGATGCGCTGGGCGTTACCAATATGCTGGAAGCGATCCGCATGGTAAAGCCTTCCTGCCGTTTTTACCAGGCATCTACGTCCGAGATGTTCGGCCTGGTGCAGGAGACTCCCCAGCGCGAAACCACCCCGTTTTATCCCCGCAGCCCATACGGCGTGGCAAAAGTATACGGACATTGGATTACGAAGAATTACAGAGAAAGTTATGGGCTGTATGCTTGCAGCGGTATTCTGTTCAACCATGAGAGTGAACGGAGGGGCAAAGAATTTGTCACCCGTAAGATCACGGATTCCGCAGCTAGGATCAAGCTGGGGATACAGGATCATATCGAGTTGGGGAACATGGATTCCAAGCGTGACTGGGGACATTCCAAAGACTATGTATATGCGATGTGGTTGATGCTTCAGCAGGATCATGCGGACGATTATGTGATCGCAACCAACGAGACGAGAACCGTCCGGGAATTCGTGGAAATCGCTTTTTCCAAAATCGGAATTGAACTGGAATGGAGCGGTAAGGGCGTGGATGAAGTGGGAAAGAACAAGGCGGATGGAAAGATATTAGTGAAAGTCAATAAAGAATTTTTCCGCCCCGCAGAAGTGGAAATCCTGCTGGGAGACCCGTCAAAGGCGGAAAAGGAGCTTGGATGGAAACGGGAAATCTCTTTTGACGAACTGGTGGAACGGATGGTAAAAAACGATATGGAGCTTGTAAAAAAAGAGATTGCATTCAATAACTTATAATGTATGATAGCAAAGGGACAGAAAGGGAATTTCAGATGGAATTCCCTCTGTTTGCCTTATAGGGTATACAACTATGAAGAAAGCATTGATTATCGGGGCGGCAGGATTTGTCGGGGGTTATTTGGCAGAACATCTTTGCCAAACCCGGGGGATGGAAGTATATATTACTAAACTTTCGGCAGAAGAGTTCCGGGGAAACTGCGACAGAGTATATGATTTGAATATATTAGATAAAGAAGAGATTATCTCTTTATTATTTGAGGCGCGGCCGGATTATATTTTCCATCTGGCAGCTCAGAGTTCGGTAGGGGTGGCTTGGAAAAATCCTTCGCTGACGATTGATATTAACATTAAAGGCAGTGTGAACGTGATGGATGCGGTTCGGGAATTGTATTATAAGCCGCGGATACTGTTGATCGGTTCGGGGGAAGAATATGGGTATATAGAAGAGGGGGAGATACCGATCCGGGAAGAAAACAGAATACGCCCGGGGAATATTTATGCCGCTACAAAGGCATGCCAGAATATGATAGGAAACATTTATGCGCAGGCATATGATATGGAGGTCATGATGGTAAGAGCATTCAATCATATTGGCCCTACGCAGTCGCCAATCTTTGTAGTTTCCGATTTCTGCCGCCAGGTGGCAGAGATCGAAAAAGGGATCCGGGAGCCTGTGATGTATGTGGGCAATCTGGATGCGAGAAGGGATTTTACCGATGTCCGGGATGTGGTGGAAGCATACGGGCTGCTGGCCGAGTATGGAAAGCCGGGGGAAACTTATAATGTAGGGAGAGGGGAGGCCATAAGCATCAGGGAGATTCTGGAGATGATTATTGCTTTGTCCGACCGGGATATCAGAATTGAAATAGACAAGAATAAGCTTCGGCCGGTAGATGTGCCGATTATCGAGGCGGATATTTCGAAAATCCATAGCCTGACGGGATGGAAGCCGAAGATCCCGCTGAAGCAGACGATAGAAGAAACCTTAAACTATTGGCGCGAGACGATATAAGAGGAGAAAAATCATGGGAGATATTCATTCATTATTTTCTACGAAGGGAATTACGGATTCGGTCAGAATGCTGCATACGCCGGGCGAATTTGCCAGAAAAAATCTGCTGTATGTGCAGGAGGTCGGGCAGCTGAAGAGCTTGCAGCCGCATAAATCGCAGAGGGAAAATTTGAATTCTTTTTTGTTTATCGGCGTAACGAGCGGAGAAGGAACTATTTTTGTCGGCGACAGCAGCGGCAACAGCAGCGGCGACAGCCGTTATAAAGTGAGGGAAGGGGACTGTGCGCTGATCAACTGCTCTAACTATTACGCCCATGAAAGCAGTGAAGAAAAACCGTGGGAACTGATCTGGGTTCATTTTAACGGGCATGGGGCAGAGGAATATTTTCGTTTGTTTATGGAGCAGAACGAGCAGAAAGGAGTGTTCCGGCCGGGGAGCATAAAAGATATGAAGGCATATATCCAGGAATTGATGGACTGCCAGAAGAAAAAAGATCTGGAAGCGGAGCTTCAGAGCGGGGAACTATTGCTCCATCTGCTCAATAGCAGTATTCTGTCGGTGATGCGGCAGAAAGGCAGCCGGCAGGACCGTTATAAGGAGATATGCAGGGAGATAAGGGAAATCGTAAATGAAAGATACCGGCAGGCGAACTTAGTGGCGGTGCTGGCGGAAAAATATGAAATGGAAGAGGATGAACTGGATGGCTGCTTTCATAAGTCATATGGCATTACGTTGAGGGATTATATCTTGAACCGAAGGTTTACTGCGGCCAAGGAACTGCTGCGGTTTACGATAAAGCCGGTGAAAGAGATTATAGAGGAATCCGGCATAGGAAACGACGATTTGTTCCGCCGGCTGTTCCAGGACGGAGAAGGAATGACGGCTGAGGAATATCGAATGAAGTGGGCGCAGTGGGTGAAGTAGGAGCAGCAGGAAGGAACAAGGACTGGTTGACATTGTTGAAAAAATGATAAATTTGGTTGACAAATTCCCTTCTTTTGCATATGATGGAAGTGGGATGCAGTGGAAAGAAGTGGAAGGGGGGGAGACGGAATGAACTTTGCACCGGAACGATTGAGAGAAATCAGGCTATTAAATGGCCACACTATGGAAATGATGGCAGAAAAAATAGGTGTCAGCAAACAGGCGGTTTCCAAGTATGAGGCCGGACAAGCAGTTCCGGCGACGGATACGTTGGCACGTATTTTGGATCAGTATGGTATCAGGCCGGATTATTTGACGAATAAGCGAGAACTTCCAAATGATCGTTCGGCTATATTTTATCGGAAGGTAAAAAATACCCCTATAAAGAAAAGAGAAGTAGCAGAAGTAAATGTAAAATGGCTTTATGAAATAATAACAGTAATGGATGGAATAAGCCCGATGAAACAGCTTAATCTGCCGGAGTTTCCCCAATATTTGCCAATATGGGAAAAAGCGAAGTTACTGCGGGGATTTTGGAATTTGGGAGAAGAAGTCATCGATGATATAGTTTCTCTTTTAGAGGCGAACGGTTTCTGCCTTTTTACTGTGAATTGGGGAGAGGAGAAAATAGACGGGTATTCGCAGATGATTGGCTCAAGGCCCATTATTGTTTTAAATGGAGAAAAAGGGACAAAGGAGCGGCAGCAGTTCAGCATTGCCCATGAACTCGGCCATATGATACTCCATCGGAATGCGGAGAAAGTAACCGAAGAGATGGAAAAGGAAGCGGATGAGTTTGCCGGCTGTTTTTTGATGCCGGAGCGGGCGCTCAAGGCGGATTTGGTTAGGAATAATGCCGATTATTTTGTGGAATTATCCAAGAAATGGCGGGTTTCGCCTCAGGCGCTGGTAGAGCGCTGCCGGAATCTGAAATTACTGGGGAGGAACGAAGAAGAAAATGAAGCCAAAAGAATGAGCTTATACCAAAAACTGAATCGAAGAATAATAAGGGAAGAAAGCGACATAATCTGTACTATACGTCCGATATTGGATCTTATGGAAGAGGATGTCGGAGCAGCTAAAAACTTTCTTAGGGAATTGCGATTGCCGGTGAGGGAATTGCAAAGACTATGCGGCTTGTCAGACAAATGGTTTTTGTATGAGCAGCCCGACAGGAAAGAGAATATAAACGATATTGAAGGAACGCAAATAAGTTTTTCATTTTAAAATCAGGAAAGGCAGGGGACACCTATGTGCTGCATTACTATTGAAACAGATGTGCTGGTTGCCAATTTTTTTGGAAGTCCGGAAAGCGGATTGGCAGGGATGGACGGCGTAGAATTAGAGATGATTGAAAAGTGCGCCAAAGTTTTGGCAAATAATTTGCCGGGATATGTATTTTATGATTTGTCTTCCAAAAAAATAGCGGAGCTTGTGAAAGAAAATAAGGAGTTCGAGCTTAACGATGGCAAGATGTATTATCGGGGGCCGGGAATAGACAGGAGGCAGTACAATAAAGTGTATGTTCCATCTATATCAAAGAGAATTGGTGAAATTGTGGATGGTTTTTTCCGCTTTGGCTTATATAATAAAGATATAGAAAGGCAAATGCAGGTTCAGGCATAAATGTAAAGGGGTATTATGTATACAAAATATACAAAAGCAGACTGGGAGAAAAATACTATAATAAAGGATTCGGTACATGGGTATATTAACGTGCCTAAACCCATTGCCAGAGAGATCATTGATACGGATATATTCCAGAGATTAAAAAATATTGAGCAGACGGGTATGCAGGTGCTGTACCCGTCTGCTACTCATAATAGGTTCACTCATTCGTTGGGGGTATACCATCTGTCAAAGAAAGCATTTCGGCATTTTAAAAATAATGTGCAGACAGATTACCCTGATGTTTATGGGGCAATAAAACGAAAGTTTAGAGAAGGCGGCGAATCAATCCGCAGTGTGGAAGAAACTTGGCGCAGATGGGAGTTGATGTTCCAGCTGGCGAGCCTTTTGCATGACAGCGGACATTCGCCTTTTTCGCATACGCTAGAGTTTGTATACGATTTGGTGGAGAAGCCGGAAACATTGAGTGATAAACTGATAGCGAAATGTTCGGATCAGTTTGGGAAGGATTTCTATGAGCAGGCTGGGCGGAACAGCCAGAAATTCGTCGGAAAACCGCATGAAAGAATGAGTGCTTTATTTGTTGCAACAGAGGAGACGGAGGGAGAATGTCCAGGAGCAGAGTTAAAGGGCGGTTTTAAGAACAGAATTAGAAGACTGCTTGAGTCATATATGGACGCATATGGTATTTTCAACATATACTCAAAAAGGAAAGAGATTTTTAATGAGGATATTGAGTTTATGGTACGCATGATTATTGGTTGTTCTTATGAACTGGATCATGCTGATAATTATGCGGAAAAGCAGTTTCATGAGCAGACGGGGGACTGGGAGATAGAATTGCAAATTCGTAATTGTATCATAAGCATGCTCAATTCTAAACTGGACGTGGATAATCTGGATTATGTAGTGCGCGATAGCAAGTATTCCGGATATGCCAGCAATAATATTGATTTGGAACGTCTTCTATCGTCATTTACCATAATCAATGCTTATGAATTTGCGTCCCCAATACATTTGGAAAAAAATAATCTTTTTGATGCGAGCGTAAATTTGGATAGCTTTGAAGGGGAATTTATTAATGCAAAGGTATCCGGGGAGTGCATGATAAGCTCGGTGCGCGACAATCTGAACGTAAGAGGAAATATTATTACGGACACGGAAGACATTTCCCCTGTGTCGGAGAAAAAAATTTTTCGTACAAAAGAAGAGTTTTCAGCCGTGGTTACTCTTACTGCAGAAAATAATGTGATTAATATCAAACCCAAGAAAGAAGGGCAAAAGGCATACCTTAACATTAGCGGAAATCTGGAGGGCGATTTCAAGGGGATTATTCTCGGCGATACATGCAAGGAAGCAAAGGAAGATCCGAAGGCAAGACGCAGAATCTTTTTTGCTTATAAGCAAAACTGTATGAGTGTGCTTATGAGCGCCATTGATGGGAGTAATTTTGAAAGTAAGTGGGTATATGCACATCATACGACTACGTTTAAAAATAATTATTTGATCGTATATTTGCTGGAGCGTTATGCGGAGTATCTGGTAGATTGTGAAGTGGCCGCTTTTTTGGAAGCAATGGATAAATTCTTTCAGAAGCACCAATCAGGAGAGGATATCTTGGCAGCATCGGGCGGGGAAGGTGATGCAGGCAGCTATGCGAAAATAGAAAAAATTTTGGAGACTTATTTTCCTGAGGAAGATGAGGGATATGATGTTCTAAGAGAATGTCTGGCAAAGAAGGGATTGAGGGACGATGCAGAATTTTTGTATGAATTTCTTGATCTTTATCAGATTTTGAAGAGATTAGGGGAACGGCCTGTGATCAGCAGGGATGAAGCCAATAAGAAAAAATTGGATCGGATCACGGAACAAATGCGGGAAAGGTTTATTGATTATGGAAAGAACGGAAAGTTCTATCACCGGCCTTTGCTGGAACTGTTCAGAAACGAGATATATAAGCATTATAAAAGACTGGGAGCATTGGAAATACAGTATTTTTCAGATATTATGGCAATGTTTGAGCCGGGGGATATCCAAGGACACTATTTCTATCGGACAGATGACCAAGATTTACTGGCAGAATATAAAAAACTGTATCGGCAATTATCTGCCGGTTCCAACCGGGATAAATATATGGAATTTCAAATTTCATACCGCCATATGATTACCAGGACATCTATGCCGTGTTTATGGAAATCTTATCCTGAATTTAATTTTTACTTTAGCGATTGGACGGCAGCGGAATTGAAGGAAGTGGAGCGCTTATTCCGGAGGACAAGTACTCCGTGGGGGAATGCCAGCGGGGAAAAGCAGTTAAATTATGCAATCTTGTCAGATTATGTAAGGCTTTCTGAAAATGCGGAAAGTTTATGGGCTGAGTTGAAAAATCAGTATGGATTAACGCGTCTGGTCTATGTAGAACAAAGAATTAAGACAAAATCATTAGCCCGCCATGAGACATATCTTAGCAACCGTGAACGGGTTGTCAGGATGGAAGATATTCGTTTATATCCTGATCATCAGAGTAACGTTGAGTTTTTTTATATATTTTATGAACTTGCTGATGGCTGTAATAAGGCAGAATTTACTCCCAATAATTTTTTGCAGGAAGTCAGGAAAATACTGGATAAAGATAAAAGAAAATCAGGGGAAGAACAGAAGGATGGGGAAATAATTCGAATGGATGAAAACGGGAATGTGATTATCAGGGATAATGTACATGGGGATATCGTTTTTCCGCCATTGTTTAAAGCGATCATAGATACGAAAGAGTTCCAGAGGCTTCGCAGGATTAAGCAGCTGGCAATGGCCGGGCAAGTATTTCCTGGCGCAGTACATACACGTTTTTCCCATTCAATAGGGACTTATTATGTGATGCGCAGGATTTTAAGCCATTTTAAAGAGTATTTTTCAGAACTGCGTTATAATACAAAGATAGATGAGCAGGAAGAAAATGCAATACTTGCAGCCGCATTACTGCACGATCTGGGGCATGGGCCATATTCCCATGTGTTTGAACGGACAGAACTTTCGCTTGGATGTAAAAGTCATGAGGAATGGACGGTTGCCATTATTACGAATCCTCAAACGGAGATATATTCTGTGCTTGAAAGCGCAGGAGAAGGTTTTGCCCAAAAAGTGGCGGGTTACATAAAATGCGAAAAAGAAGCAAAGGAGAAAGAGGCGCTTTATGTAGAAAAATTAGATGATAACCTGAACTTGAAATTTATATTTGCATCTTTGGTATCAGGACAGATTGATGCGGACAGGATGGATTATTTATTGAGGGATTCCAAATTTTCCGGGATGTCTTATGGGCAGTTTGATTTAGAAAAGGTAATTGAGGGGCTGGCGGTTTCATTAGATCATACAGGGCGGTATCGTGTCTGCATTAAGGAGCAGTATCGTTCGGCGGTGGAAGGATATTTTTATGCCAGATACCAAATGTATGATAATATTTATTTCCATCCATATAAAATGTTTTCGGAGGAATTGTTCTGCAGGATATTACAGGAAGCACAGAAATGCGTACTAAATGGACAAATATCAAGCAGTATGATTCCGGTAGCGGTAGAGGGCATTTTTACGCAGGCTGAAATTATAGAAGAAGAATATTGCAAACTGGATGACAGCGTAGTAGATGGAGCGATACAGACATGGGCGGGATGCGGCGTGCCGGAGCTGGCATTTCTTTGCAATGCCAAGTTAAACCGAAAATCTTATGAGCGGCTTGAAATATTAAATTTTGAACGTTTTATGGAAGAAACAAAAGAAATATTTGGGGAAGATGTTTTTAAGATGCATTTTCTAATTTGTCTAAAGAAAGAAATAGAGATGTATAATGCACAGAACCCTGTCTATATTCTAAAACAAAATGGTGTAATAATGGATTTAGAAAAATGTTCGAATTTGGCGAAAGAGCGGTTGGTGGAAAATTACGTTTATTACAGTAAGGAAATGGCAAAAAATGTATATGGAAGGAAAGAAGACGAATTAGAGGAATTTGAGAGGAAGCTGGAAAAAAATCTGGTGGGCAGCAATATGGAGATAGAAAAGAAATTTGTTTTTCCGGCAAACAAGAAGGAAGAGGTCGAACAGGTTATTCGGGAGATTGGCGCAGAGGGTGTTTATACAGTTGAATTCGATACGGAAAAGTTACAAACTGATATATATTATGATACGCAGGATATGGAATTGAACAAAAAGGATTATACTCTGCGCGTCAGAAAGAAGGAAGGCAAGATATATTTTACCTGTAAGCGTCCGATTGAGAGTAAATCGAATGGGCTGGGCGGGCAGCTGGAACGTGAAGAGAGCGAGGAATTGGTATCGACAGATGATTTGGGAGATAATCAGAAGCTCATAGGCAGGTTTTTAAAAGGCATTCCGGATAGCTTTAATATAGTAGAGGAATTGCAGGAAAAAATAAAAGTGATAAACAGGCGTACGAAAGTCATTATTGAACGCAGATCTGGCAATAATTCAATGCTTTCTGAAAAATATGAGGCGGCGATCGATTGTGTTAAGTATGAGAATATAATAAATGGTAATGAAGCTGCAGAATGTCAGCTGGAAATAGAGTTAAAGTCATCTTATCAAAACCGCATTAACATGAAGCAGCTGACAGACAGAATAGAGCAGAAATTGGATTGCTTAGAGGCTGTTAAAAAGTCGAAATATCAACGGGCATTGGATTTAACAAAAGGAGTATAGATTTAGGACACGCAGATAAATGGAGGCCGGCTATGAACCTGACTAATTTTTTAAAACAGACAGATGTCCTGACATCGAAATATTCAACAGAACAGCTTATTGCTTTTATCCATGATATCGGGAGAGCTTGCCCGGAGCATCGCAGAGATGTCTTTCTGGAAATGCTGAAATCTGCCGGGCGACAGGCAGAAAAAGAAGTAAACAAAAATGTGAAAAATGATGCTGATTTCGATGAAATGTACAGTCATATCAGGGATAATTTAAAGAGCATTGATTCCCAGGAGGTCACTATTACCGCCGTATTGAACGAAGAATATGATGACTGGTATGACAACAGTGATGAAGAATTTTATTATGAGGACAACAGCGGCATCTCGGATATGCTGGAGGAAGCCTGTGATTTTGTGTATATCTGCATGGACATGGGGAGATATAAGGAAGGCTTTGCGGTTGGAAAGCAAATGCTGGAAATGGAGATTCTGTGCGATAATGAGTATGGCGATGAAGAACTTTCACTGGGGGATATGGCACATCACGAGCTTTTGCACTGCGATCTGAAACAGGTTATTCTTGATACAGCGTATTGTGCATATCATGCAGTGCCGTCTGCCAAACGTCCGGGGGCATTGTATGGAGTTATTGTAAATGCGAAAGAGGATGCAGTTACATTAGAAGCGATTATGCAGCATGGAGATGAAGAATTGCCTGAACTTGAAGAATTTCTTCCATCTTGGGCTACATATCTTGGGGATAAGACAGGGCATGATGCGGACAGGCTTATTTTGGAAGCTGTTGATTTGTTCGATGATATTTCTTTGGAGGTGCAGTACGCGGGAAAATATGCCGACATCCATCCGGGATTATATTTGAATATATTGGAAAAGGGTAAGCATATGTCGGCAGATGATATGGTATCCATAGGACTCAAAGCGATGAAGACGATACCAAAGAAATATATTATGCGCAGCAGGGCAGCGTTGGAAACGGCTGAGTATGTTATTGCGGCAGACGGGGGACTGCCTTTATTGGAAAAGTGTTATTTTGCTGCATGTGAGTCGGATACGTCCGCACAAAATTATCTCCGTGCGTTGTTAAACGGGTATGGAAACGGAGAGAAAAGGGAAGAACTTCAAAAGTTATTCAAGGCATTCCCTGGAGATAAGAACGATGGGTTTTATACGCTGTATGAAGGGAATCACTTTCGGTATGGGAGTGATACACATTTTGAGAGAGAGGTAAACAAGCCGGATAACAATATGGTTTTAGTACTCAGGTTCTTAGACGGGCAGTTTGCGGAGGTGTTGGACAAAGGATTGCATAAATCAGAAGCGCTGGGCTGGACGGGAACCTTTATGAAACAGGGAATTGCATTGTATTTGTTATATTTGCATGAAGGGCAATGGAATGGTAAGGGAATTGCCGCTATGATAGAGATAGCAAAAAGTGCAATGCGATTTTCCGCAGAAGAATACCGAAAAGGCACCCGCGGACTTGAGGGAATAGGAGAAAATGATCTGTTTTGCCAAGTGTTTATACAATGGAAGTCTATGGTGCCAATGCCATCTGATATAAGGAACCATGCCATAAAAAGAATCACAGCATTGCTGGAAAAGCGGACAGCAGGAATTATGGATGCAAACCGCAGAAACTATTATGGGGAATGCGCAGCGTATATCGCTGCTTTGGGCGAGGTGCGGGAATCCATGGGAGAGATGGGTGCCAAACAGAAGCTTATGACATCATATAAGGATGCATACCCGCGAAGGAGTGCATTTCGGGAAGAAATGAGGAAGTATGGCTGGATCGATATTAAGAGAAAATAGGGGCATAGCAGAAAAAGTTCCTTTTTATAGTATATGGTTTTGAAAATTGCAGCAACTAGATACAGACATTATTCCAAAAATAGTTTTCAAAAATAATATTTCAAAAAATCCCCTTTACAAAAATGGAAAAACATGGTATTATTAATTCAACCGATAAGTGGTTATGTAAAAGGGAAATTTTATATGGGAAATGGCAGATGTCGAAGCATCTGCCATTTTTTTACAGGAAGGACTGCGTATGGGTGCTTTCCTGATAAAAAACGTCCACGAAAGATGATGAAATGGGAGGGAATAGCAATGTATATGACGGACAGCAAAACAATGTATGATGCGGCTTGCTACCGACGGCGGCAAATTTTGAATTCGAGGGATCCGCATATGGATCATTCTGGATCTATGCTGCAAATGGACTTGGAACCGTATTATATTCAAATTATGAATACGATGTTTTATGAACTGGTGATGAAAAGAAGTTCGGTTCTGTTATCAGAGCTTTGCTCTGCAAATAAGATCCGGGTGGATACGAAAAATTATAAGATTGAAAATGTGAAGTGCCTGACAGTTGGGAATTATGATTTAGTGCCGATTCTTTATGGGATCAATATTGCTTTTACAAAAAGCCTTGAGGAGTGTAAAAGTGTGCTGTGCGCTTATATCAAGCCGATTTTTTGCAAGGAACCGTTTAGAGCCAAGTCAGAATATGACAAAGTAACAGACGGCTTAAAAGAGCTTGATAAGAATATCGGACGCTTGTTGGCCGGCTCTGTTGAAAGCGTCGGGAATTTGCCGGGGGGAAGCGGAACGGATAAAACAAAGGAAGCGAAATCCCCTGAGATTGTCCTTAGGATTCATGATTCCCAATTAACGGAAAAACTGAATCAATTAGCAAAAGACAGAAGAGCAAATGACTCTGCTTTGTCAGAACAGATCCAGCAGCTCCAGATGTCTTTGCAGGATGAATTGAAGCAGATCATGTCTATAAGGGAAGGAATAGACTATAACATAACGCAGGAAGCAATTAGTCAGTTCATATTGCTGTTCTCTTTAGTCAGTGAAACTTTACAGTATCATCCGAATGAAAAAAATAAGGACAGCTACTATAATCTGATTGAAAGCTGTGAGGATTTTCTTGAAAATATCAAACAATCGCTTGCTATGCTGGGAGTCACGATAATTAATGATGTCGGCGCTGCCTATGCCCCTGAAAGGCACAGGGTTGCTTCGGGGCAGAAGCCTATGCGGAATGGAATTGTATCGAAGGTTGTAAAGATTGGATTTGCCTATAAAAACAAGGTAATAGAAAAAGCGGAGGTTGAACTGGCCGAAACGAAAGATAATTTATAATGGGGGGCTATGCCATGAAAATAGGAATTGATTTTGGGACAAGTTTTTCATTGCCTGCCGGCATGATCAATGATATGCCATTGACGTTGTTGCCGAACGGGGAATATGGAATACCTACGGTATTCTATTATGATGAGGATGTAGGGGTTTTGATTGGCGGCGCGGCTGAGGATAATGCTGATTTTCAGCCGCTGAATGTCAAGCGCGATATCAAGATGGAAATCAGCACCGGTACAGATGCATTTACTGCAGATGGAAGAACGTTCAGCAAAAAGCAGATCATCGGATATATTTTCAGGGAAATAGCGCATGTGGCAAAGCAGGAGAGCGTGAGGAGGGAGCTGGTTTCCCAGGGGATAGACGGCGCCGTGATATCCGTTCCTGCAGCTTTTACGCTTCGGGAATTGAACTTTATCCGCGAGGCGGCGCAAATGCCTGAGTCTGAGGGCGGCGCGGGGATGAATGTATTAGGCTTTATCCGGGAACCTGTGGCGGCGGCTATCGCATATTTCAATGCGCCGAACGCTGAGGATGAAAAAACGATATTGGTATATGACTTGGGAGGAGGCACTTGCGATGTCGCTATCGTCCGGTCGAGCAAGGTTTCGGATGAATGGTATAAAGTGATAGATTCCGATATGAAGCGTATCGGCGGGCGGGATTGGGACAGGATCCTCATTGATATGATCAAGTGCAGGCTGCGGGAGAAAGCGCAGGATCTTGATTTTGATCCCGAGATAGAGAGCAAAATCAGGGAGCGGGCGATACGGGCAAAACATATTCTCTCCAACCAGCCGACGGCTAAGGTCTCGGTTATGGTCAGGGGGAAAACATATTCCTGCGTTATCTCGGTGGAAGAATTTGAAGCGGCGACAGCGGGGGTTCTGCGGTCCACGATGGACATGGTGGAAGCGTTGATGAAAAAGCAAGGCAATAAGGTGGATTACATCGTTTGTGTCGGCGGAAGTTCCAACATGCCGCAAATCCGGAAGGCGTTCGAGAAGAATTACCCTGGCATAACGGTGAAGCTGTTTGAACCGGAAAAGGCGATTGCTTTTGGCGCGGCAATCTATGCGGAACATTTGAAGGAACCGAAATATTTGAAAGATATTTGCAAATTTTCCTATGGAGCAAGATATGTGGAAGATTATAATAAGTATAAAGATAAGAACCGTCTGCGCATTTTTAATATTATATATAAAGGCAGCCAGCTTCCGGCATCGAGTTCTTTTCGCTCCAGCAGAATTGAAGATGGCTGTTCTGACATTTATATTGCTGTTTATGAGTCAGAATGCACGGATAATATGTATCTTCCGGAAAACGGAACTTATATCGGGGATATCCGTATAACCGGTATAGTGGACGGAAAAAAGGATGACGAAACTCGCTTGACCATAAATATTGACCAAAGCGGCCTGATGTCCTTAGAGGCCGTGGAGCAGAAGACAGGAAAATCTGCGGAAGTAGAGATTCAGTTAAAGGATTTTTAACATGCGGGCACTGGATGCATTGCTTTTGGCCCGTTGTCCAAAGGAACCGGGGAGAAAAAGATATGGAAGTATTTGATGTGGAAGGAATGGAAATGGACAGGGAAAGCAGGACAAGGGAACGGATCCGCCTGCTGAAAGGGAAAGTAGAAAGGCTCAAAGAAATCTGCGGCAGCTTATATCGGGAGCATAGCTATAATGAAAGGAGCATGAGCAAGGAAGAGTATAGAAAAAAATGGAAGGAGGCCGGAAGGCTTTGGGCAGAAATTGACAGAAGCGCATGGAGCGAATCGAAAGCGGAAATGGAGCCTTATAAAGCGCTTGCCGGGTATTGCATGGGCATTGTCTATAAAGAAAGGGGGGATTATGATGTTGCGCTTTCTTATCTGAAACGGGTAAGGGCGCTTATCGAAGAACAGTCCGCCCAATATATTCTTACCGAATGTTATGCCGGGGCTTGTATCGGAATGGCGAAATGCTATATAGAAAAGCACAGCCCGGCGGAAGTGATCGACGAATGCCATCATTGTGCCGGCGAGGTGCTGGAGGATAAATACAGGGAGCTGTCGGGAGGAAACTTGAGATACCGGAGGCTGTTTCTTGAATTAAGGCTGCAACAGGCGATTGCGGAACTGGATATGTATGGGCAGAAAAAATTTTTTAACAGGGAGCTGGCAAGCAGGCTGTTAAAAGAAGCGGAAGAGGAGCTGGAAAAGATTCGGGCAGACAGGAAAAAGGAGGATGCGGATCCTAAGTGGGAGAAGAAGCAGGAGATTACGCTGATTACTACAAAAGGAGATTATCATAAGAAACTGTATTTTTCGCTGGCTGATGCCTCTGCTTTAAAACAGGAGTTCGAAACGGCATTCCGGCAGTTTGCCGAGGTTCTTAAGAAGGAAAGCGGGAATACGATCTGCCTTGGGAATATAGCGGCTCTGTTATATGACTACTATGATAAGACGAAGGATGATGGTTATCTGTTCGCATTGCTGGAAGGCTGCTTTGAAAAACCGAAGGGTTTTTTTGGCAATACCATACCTGAGGTTATCAATTCCTTTCTTGACCGGACTTTAGAAATCGAGTATAACAATATGTTTGCTTTGAATCTTAAGGTAGAGCTGGCAGAGGGGGAGAGGGAGAAGGAGGAAGGCAAGCATTATCCGGCTCTCAGGCAGTCCTCCCTGAAACGGCGGTTTAAAGATTTGAGGAATGCGATAGGGGAAGTCTGCCTTGAGGAACAGAAGTCCATCATGATGAATCTTACCCTGTTACATAATAAAGCAAGCGAATTTATGAATGCCGCGATTATTGATTTTACGCATCCCGATTGGATGAACCTGACTGTCGGGCATTATACCAGGCTGTCCGTGCTTCCGAAACTGATTAATAAGAACGCGGACTCCAGGCTTCGGATCCAAAACGTGCATCATTTGAACGATCCTCTGGAAGGGGTATTATTTGTTAACTTTTTACAAAAGAAATTAAAGGAAGAGAGAACAGCGGAGGACTCGTTGATTAAAAAACTCATGGAACTGTATAGCTTTGAGAAAAACGGCACAGTCCGCAATTCCGTTTATATGGGCAGCTTTACCAGCAGGCTGGATCAGCTGAATATGTGGTCGCAATATGGTGACGGAGGGAGGGGCTGTTCCCTGCAGATTGATGCTGCCAAAACCTTTGATTCCAGCGCCAGCGTATCTTTAGCAGAGGTATCAGGCGATGAGAGCGAGTATGTTTTCAAAATGGAGGACAGCAGATATCCGCTTTACATGGTGATTTATCTTCCTGCCGGAGAAGAAAAAAGTTTTACTGAAATACAAAAATATGCCAAGAAAAGGGCGAATACTGACAAGAAAGAAAGCAAATGGTGGGAAATGCAGGCAGCTCTGATCGGGAAGCTGGGAAAGCTGGAAGAGGAAACAGTCATCATACTGAAAGAAATAGAAAAGGATTTCATAAAAATCAGCAAAGCGCTTCATGAGGAACAGCGCGAACAAACGAAATGCGAATTGTGCAATACCATTATGGTGATTCTGGATTTGGTGCGCTTTCTGATCAAAAGCGACTACTATAGCGATGAAAGGGAATACCGGATCATCCAATATTCCTCGGAGCCGGAATATGATGATACGGATGACGGGATTCCCAAGCTGTATATCCAGATGGAAAAGGAACTGGCCTATAAGGAAATCTGTTTTGGCCCTCTGGTGCAGAACTACGATTCGCTTGCCGCGTATGTCCTGAATATCAGGAAGGCCGGGGAGGAAGGCGCGGCACGAAAAACATGGGGGCTGAATGTGCGTAAATCGGATATTAATTTTCGTTAGCGTGCTGGCAATGAAAAATAATCCCGATGATGAATGATTGGATGGTGATATGCAATGGCTGAAAGCAAAAATAACAAATTGCAAATTCGAAACAGCACAGTAGATTTCCTTGTGTTTACAAGAGATGCCCATGAAGATGGCATTGAAGTTCGTGTGCAGGATCACGATGTTTGGTTGACGCAAAAGGCGATTGGCCAGCTTTTTGATGTGGACAGAAGTGTTGTCACAAAGCACCTGAAAAATATTTATGAAAGTGGAGAATTGTCTGAGGGTTCAACTTGTGCAAATTTTGCACAAGTTGCGGATAACGGAAAAACCTATCAATACAAATTTTATTCCCTATCTGCTATTATTGCCGTTGGTTATCGCATCAACTCTGGCAGAGCAACACAATTCCGGCAGTGGGCAACAAAAGTGCTGGATACTTTTGCCAAGCAGGGATACGTTTTGGATAAGAGCAGATTGATGAACGGCCAGATCTTCGATGAGGACTATTTTGATCATTTGATTTCTGAGATACAGGAAATTCGGGCCAGTGAGCGCCGTTTCTATCAGAAAATCACAGACATCTATGAGACTGCTGTTGATTATTCCCTTGATAGCCAGATTACGAGAGATTTCTTTGCGACGGTACAGAACAAGATGCACTATGCTGTTCATGGTAATACCGCAGCGGAGGTCATCGTAGCAAGGGCAGACCACACAAAAGAACATATGGGTTTAACATCTTGGCGTAATGCTCCCGATGGAAAAATTGTAAAGACAGATGTTTCTATCGCCAAAAATTACTTATCCATCAGTGAAATACAGGAATTGAATGAGATTGTCACGATGTATCTGGATTATGCCACACGACAAGCCAGACGGCATATCCCTATGACAATGGCAGATTGGGCATCCAAATTGGATGCATTCCTGCAGTTTAACGATGCGGATGTCTTGCAAAACAAAGGAAAGGTTACTGCAGCAATTGCAAAAGCATTTGCAGAAAGTGAATTTGAGCAGTACCGTGTTATCCAAGATCGTCTGTATCAGAGTGATTTTGATCGCCTTGTAGCCGGCACAGAGGAAAACAAAGAATAAAACTTTCATCCAAGAAGGACTCGATCTTTTGTATGCCGTGATGGATGAATGCGAAATAGAACTTTCGGAAATCCAATGACGTGTTATCCGAAAATCTTTTTCATTTGACCAGAGAAAACTTTTCTTATACCATTAATAATGGCGGTAAGAGATAAATATATTTTTTTAAAGAGTATTTGTAAAAATTGTATTTACAAAGCAGGAAAAATATGGTAATATAATCTCAACCGATAAAGTGGTTATGTAAGAGGGGAATTTTACATGGGAAATAGTAGACGTTGAAGTTTTGGCGGAGATGTCTACTATTTTTTTTCTTATAGAGTATTTGCTCAAATAATCTTACTAAAAACCAAAGGCTATTTTATGAGCCAAGAGGACGGCAGACATGGAGGAGAGGGGGAGAAAACGGAAGATAAAGGATGATGGTGAGAAATGATTAGGTTTTCGGAACTGGTAAACTTGGTGTTCCTGACGGGAGCGGCTGTGGTTCTGCTACAGATTATATTCAGGAATAACAACGCTATCTTGTGGCTGGATGCCAGGCTGTTGCTGGGATGTATGATGGCTATGGTATTGCGCTTGTTCGTTCTGGCAGATTCGCCGGTGTCGAATAATGTTCCGATCTTTCGGGTGTATCCGGAAATTTGCTGGTTCTTGCGGGATACGCTATTCTATTGGGAAGGGATGCCTGTCAGTATTATGATGCTTTTGCAGCTTCTATGGGCAGCAGGGGCGGTGGTTTCCGGGGGATACCGCATCCATGGATATTTTGCCACGCAAAGGAGGATCAGATGTTACAGAAGGCTGAGAAACCCGGAATTTGCTAAAACGGTGAAACGGATTAACGGGGAACTGGGAAGAAAAGCAAAGTTCCGCCTTGTGGTATCAAAAGAACTGAGTACGCCGTGTATATTCGGTGTTTTCAGGCCGTACATAGGAATACCCGAAATAGAGTTGGCACCGAAAGAAATTTATCTGGTGATGAAACATGAGATGCTCCATTTTTATCGGGGAGATATGATTGTTAAAATACTTTGCGAAGCTTTGAAGGCGGTTTATTGGTGGAATCCGTTTGTATATATGTTGAGCGATCTGGTTGCCGGCATGCAGGAGATCAACGTGGACTTTCGGATTGTGAGAGGATTGCCGGAAATGGGACAGCTGGAGTATGTGGATTGTCTGGTAAAAGTGGCGCGGAACAGAGAGAGAAGAAAGCATGAAAATCGTTGGGAGATCAGTTTCCGGAAAGAGAGTCCGTCGGAAGTAAATAAACGGATCAGGCTGATGTTAAAGAATCAGGAAATCAGCGGAAGGAAGACAACAGCCAGTTTCTTGTTGTCGGCTGGAATATTATGCATGATAGTAGTTGGTCCGAATATATTGACTTTTGAGCCGTATGCGATACATGAGGAACATGTGGATGGTAGCGTGGGAGGAAAAGGTGGGGGGATTTATTATTTAGATAATAAAGATGGAACTTATGATATATATGTAGAAGGCCAGTATTATGAAACAACAATAGAAGTTTTTGATAAAAATGTACCAGTTTATGATACTTTGGAGGAGGTAATAAGCAGTGATTAGAAGATCAATAAAGAAAAATATCTTGCTTGCAGCATCAGCGGTGATAGTACCATTTTCGGTGGCAGGTACTTGCAATATAACTGCACAAGCTTGTGAAGTGGAAATAGTGGAGGAAGATCAAAATATATCTTCGGAGAACGGCATGGCACGTTCGCCGATTATTGAGTATAGATATAAAATGATTGATGGAGTATTACATTGGCGTTTATATAATTATTCTGATGGATATTGGATTGGTGAATGGGAACCGGTGCCTATTAAAACACCGTAAAAGTTTGGCGAAAAGGATATAAATGATACTGGCTAACTATAATATATAAGGCGGCATACAGCTTATCTTAAAAGCTATATGCTGCTTTTTTTGTGTGCAAAATAATTTGTTGTTAAAACGATGAATAAAAAATAAAGATTTTAATAATATATTATGTATCTTTTAAAAGCTTAGTTTAAGTTTATAGAAGATGGATTTACACATAAAAGTAAATATGCTAAAATGGGAGGACAATGGGGGAGTTGGTAAAAGGGAAATTTTCATTTTCAAAAATGGTAAAGAGAATTTAGAAATTAGTGGAATTCTTACCATTATTTGTGGTATACTAGAAACTGGATGGGTCAAGTATGACAATTCATCATTGTATTTGGCCAATGAAAAGTCCACAATATTAAAAGATGAAAATGGAGATAAGGATTATGGGAAGAAAAAAGAACAAGTATGATTTGCCGGAACGCGAAGTGGAGATCCTTTACACATTATGGGATGCGGGCAGGCCTTTGCTGGCATCCGAGATGGCGGATGAAGGTGAAGAACTGAAACTGGCCACGGTGCATACAACTTTGAAGAGGATGCTGAAAAAGGGGCTGATCGAAGTGGTCGATTTTGCGAAGAGCGGAAATGTATATGGAAGATGTTACCAGCCCACTTTTGGTTTGCAGGAATTTGAGATGGAAAGATTATCCAATAGTTTTAATGGGAAACGCTGTAAGGATATTACTACGTCTAATTTTGTAGCCGCTCTTCTGGATGCGAAGGAAAGCGATGAGGCAATGGAAGAACTGGACGAGTTGGAGAAAATGATACAGCAGCAGAGAGAAAAGATAAAGGCAAAAGAAAAAGGAAGATAGATTCACAAAAGAAAAGGGGACGGCGAGAAATGATCAGGTTTTCAGAACTGGTGAATATGGTGCTTCTGACGGGAGCCGCCGTGGTTTTGCTGGAAATTATATTCCGGAATAATAATGCTATTCTGTGGCTGGATGTCCGGCTTCTGCTCGGGTGCATGATGGTTATGGTGTTGCGGCTGTTTATTCTGGCAGATTCTCCGGTAGCAAGCAATATTCCTATTTTTAACGTCTATGCAGAAATATGCTGGTTTTTGCGGGATGCTCTCTTTTACTGGAGAGGGATATCTGTCAGTATTATGATGCTTCTGCAGATTCTATGGGTGGCAGGCGGAATTGCCTCTGCCCTATACCGTATTCATGGATATGCTATGACGCATAGGAGAATCAGAAGCTATAGGCGGCTGAAAAAACCGGAATTTGCCGAAGCGGTAAAGCGAATTAATGAAGAACTTGGGAGAAAAACGAGATTTCGCCTTGTGACATCGAAGGAATTGGGAACGCCTTGTATATTCGGCGTTTTCAGGCCGTACATAGGAATACCGGAAGTAGAGCTGAGACCGGAAGAGATCTATCTGGTAATGAAGCATGAGATGCTTCATTATTATCGGGGCGATATGGTTATTAAAATACTGTGTGAAGCCTTGAAGGCAGTCTATTGGTGGAATCCGTTTGTATATATGCTGGGCAGTCTGGTGTCCAGCATGCAGGAGGTTAATGTGGATTTCCGGGTAGTGCGTGGATTGTCGGAGATGGAACAGTTGGAATATGTGGACTGTCTGGTTAAAGTAGCGAGGCACAGGGTAAAAAGAAAACGGGAGAACCACTGGGAAATTAGTTTTCGGAAGGAAAGCCCGTCTGAGATACATAAAAGGATCAGCCTGATGATCAAAAACCAGGAAATAAGCGGTAAGAAAACAACGGCCAGTTTCCTTTTATCAGCAGGAATATTAGGCATGATCGTGTTATGTCCAAATATAATGACTTTTGAACCATATGCAATACATGCGGAAGATGTGGATGGCAGCTTGGGAGGAAAGGAAGGAGAAATTTACTATTTGGATAATAAAGATGGAACTTATGATATATATGTGGGGAATCAGTATTATGAGACAACGATAGAAATATTCGACGAACACATACCAGTCTATAATACGCTGGAGGAAGCAATGGGGATGAACCAGAGATAAAAATGCAATCATTAAAAAAATAACTTCAGCAATGTCTTGCAAAGGACTTTTTAATCATATTCACAGAAAATTCACATTTCAGGGCAAAATAGGTAGTGTAAAATAGTTTGTGTCTTTGGAAAAAAATACCTCTTTTTTGGTAAGAATTAAGATATGACAATTCTTATCGAAAAGGAGGATTTTTATGCCAGCAACAAAGGAACAAATTCGACAGATTATTGCAGATAATAACTTAAACAGCGTGGCGGATGTCTATACCCTGCTTAGGGACAGTTTCAAAGACATCCTGCAGGAGCTTATGGAAGCAGAACTGGATGCTTCTCTCGGTTATGAAAAGAACCGGAAAGGGGATGTGCCGACATCCAATAAGAGAAACGGGCATTCCCCTAAAACATTAAAGAGCCAGTATGGGGAATTCCAGATTGGTGTCCCAAGAGACCGGGAAGGCGAGTTTGAGCCCAAACTCATCCCCAAATACCAGCGGGATGTCTCCGGGATAGAAGAAAAAGTGGCATCCCTTTATGCAAGGGGAATGAGCACAAGGGATATCCATGACCAGATACAGGAACTTTACGGAATGGAACTGTCGGCCGAAATGGTCAGCAAAATCACTGACAGGATACTGCCGGAAATAAAAGAATGGCAGTCCCGCCCCTTAAACCCTGTCTATCCGTTTGTATTTATGGACTGCATCCACTATAAAGTAAGGGAGGACGGGCGCATCTTAAGCCGTGCGGCTTATATCGTGCTGGGCATCACAGCAGGCGGCTATAAGGATATCCTGAGTATCACTGTAGGAGCTAATGAGACCAGTAAGTTCTGGCTGGGGATGCTTAATGACCTGAAGAACAGGGGCGTACAGGACGTGCTGTTCTTCTGTGTGGACGGGCTTGCCGGTTTTAAGGAAGCAATCGGGGCAGTGTATCCGGATGCTCAGATACAAAGATGCGTCATCCATATGCTGCGGAACTCTTTTAAATATGTGAACTACAGCGACTTAAAAAAATTTTCTTCGGATTTTAAGGCGGTATACAATGCCCCGAATGAGACACCGGCTCTCTCAGAACTGGAAAAGATCAAAGAAAAATGGGGGAAGAAATATCCGTATGCAATAAGTAATTGGGAGAATAACTGGGAAGATGTCAGTTCCTTCTTCCAGTTTTCAGATGATATCCGGCGTATCATGTATACCACAAACATCATAGAGGGACTCAACCGCCAGTACCGGAAAGTGACAAAAACAAAAAGCGTATTCCCAAGTGACAGTGCATTGGAAAAGATGCTGTATCTTGCCAGCGGGAACGTGGTCAAAAAATGGACACAGCGTTACAGGAACTGGGACCAGGTGCTGAACCAGCTGATCGTTTTGTACGGGGAGCGGTTCACCCAGTATCTGTAACAGGAAAAAGCTGGAACATCACACTTTATGAAAAATGTTCCAGCCCTGCCTTATTCTATCGGCATTAGCAGTATTGCCAGAAATATCCATCCTTATTCTGGAGGCCGGGTGTGGGCAGAGCCCACGTAGAATCTTCCTGCTGCTAATGCCTGATTGGTATGCAAAAAAATCAAAACAGATGTATAAAAAAGGACCAGCTGGTAATACTATTATCAGAAAGAAATTTCGACAACATAGATGTTACGCTATTCGACAACAAATTTCTACATATCTGATTCCTATCAATAGAGGTTATTCATCCATAGACACAAGATTTTTTACAGCCTCCAAAAATAAGGCCGGGACCTGTTTTGGGATTCCCGGCCTGTAGTTCTGGTTTATGCTGTTCGTTCTGCTTTCAATTTTTTCGCTTCGTCAAGAGAAAGTCCGGCATATTCCACAATTTTTTCAAGTGTCAACATTCCATCTGCAACATTCTTTTGGCAGTATTTATTGCCCCTTCTTTTATACCCTCTTTTAAAGATTCTTTTCTCATATCTTCCATGACTTTGCACATGATTAAAATGCCCTCCTTATTTTCCTTGAAAAAATGAACTCTGTCTGCCAGAGCCGCATAATACATATCTGCCGCATTAGTACATGAAAAATCATGCATGAGTTTTCCGATTGGTGTATCTCCGCGATAAGGGCTGTTTACATACAGTATATGTGAACCGTCCTCAAATCTTTCTCCGGTGTCCAAAAAGCATCGCTCAACGGGATAGAGTGGCAGCCCTTTTCCTATCACATCATTTTCCGTGATGAACACTACCCATGTTTCTGGAAGATTGTCAAAATCATCACCTTTTTTCAAAAGAGTTGCGTCCATCATGCTGGAATTATACCTTGCTTTTTTTCTCCCGGCTCCTTTATCGGCTCGTTGGATTTCAACATTTATTTTAGCGCCAGTACTGTCAGTGGCAAGAATATCAAATCTTGCGGAACGATTCAACAATTAGAATGTGGCAATTCTTATCGAAAAAGAGGATTTTTTATCTGTCTATAATACTGATTGTACCCATGATTCTTAAGAAAGAGAGAATCCCATGAAATTTAGGCTTTTTAAACCTTTGAAATTCTGCGGGACTCTCTCTTTTTTCTTTCAGAGCCGAAAACCTGTTTTTTTAGATTTCCGGCTTATTAGTGACATTTACATATTCTGGTCTTTTTTCAATTTTCTCACTTCGTCGACAGAAAGGCCAACAAATTCTGCAATCTTTTCAAGCGTTATTGATCCATCTTCCAGCATTTTCTTTGCAACATTTATCATCCCCTCTTTTAATGTTTGGTTCCTCATATCTTCCATAGCCCGGCACATAATCTCGATTCCCTCCTTGGCCTACCATTCGAAGACAAGCAAAAAGACCCTTCCCCCAAAATAGGCATGATCCGATCAGCGGACAGGCTCTTCTTCTGGATGCGAACTTTGTTCCTCTGGCCATGCAGATGTATCCGGGGAACGAATCAGAGAAACTTTATATCTAGAAGGATCATACGGCAGATATAAAAAAGCGATCACGGTAAGAAGCCGGGATTCTGACATGCGTGGCGCTATGCGTCTGATCCCGGCTTTATAATTTTGTCTATGCACTTCTATCAGCTTTCAGTTGTTTGACTTCCTCAAGAGAAAGTCCTGAAATATTAACGATTTCTTCTAAGGCGTATTTGCCAGCCGCCAACATACGAAGCGCGACCTCTTTCATCCCCTCTTTTAATGTCTGGTTCCTCATATCTTCCATAGCCCGGCACATAATCTCGATTCCCTCCTTGCTCTCTTTGAAAAATCGCACTCTGTCTGCCAATATTCCATAATACATATCCACTGCGTCTGTGCAGGAGAAATCATGCATTAACTTTCCGACTGGCGTATCTCCGCGATAAGCGCCGTTTACATACAGTATGTGCGAACCGTCCTCAAATCTTTCCCCGTTATTTAAAAAGCACCGTTCAATCGGATAGAGCAGCAGCCCTTTTCCCATTACGTCATTCTCTGTGATAAAGATTACCCACGTTTCCGGCAGCTTGTCAAAGTCCCCGCTTTTCGGCAAAAGGTTTGCGTCAATCATGCTGCTATTGTATCTTGCTCTTCTTCTACCGGCTCCTTTATCGGAGCGTTGTACTTCTATATTCAGTTTCGCCCATGTACTGTCCGTAGCCAGAATATCCAGTTTCACCGAACGGTTTAGCAGATTTTCAACAAATACCTGTGTACGAACGTCCAGCACTTTTAAATCCGGCTTTTCCAGTACAATCTGTAATACCAGTTCTATGCCTGCCGTATCTCCCTCAAAACACTTTGTGAGGAAATCATCATCAAGCAGACGGAAGCCCCTTAACCTCTGCAAATCTTCCTGGTGTTTCTGGTCTATCTGTTCCGTCGCTGTCAATCTTCCCATCTGTTTTTCCTTTCATTTTTGTAGTTCCATACTATCATAAACCTCCTAATTTTACAAGCATATGGCTATTTGTGCAGTGTATTCATTGCTTTTTGGCCAAGTAATTTTTATACGATATACCAAAAAATATTAATTTTATTACATTTGTCTGATGCCAACTGTTCAGTGGTATACAATAATAGTTCATTAACCAATAACTATTGTAGGAGAACAGTTTGAATATTGCTGCCAATGTTCCTCCTTTATGGCAAAAAATAGAGCCTATAGATTTGGAGTTTCTATATGCTCTAACGTTGTATTATATTTAATTGGTCTGATTGATTATGCTAACTGCATAACCTCGGCTTTAAGCTCCCTTAATTCGTCAAATGATAACGTTGGAACACACTCTGCAATTTCATCAAGTGACATCTTCCCTTTCTTTATAAGCCTTTCTGCTGTTTCTCTCGCTTCATCATGTCTTTCACTCTTAATAAACGACTTCATAATCTGTTCTTCATCAAACAAACTCATCATAATCGTCACAACCTCCTTTTCTCTCTCAAGCAAATATTCCCTTAAAACATTCCTGTCCTTGCATATGCGGATTGTTTCCGTAACTGCCTTTTGTGTCATTCCATGCTGTTTTGTCTGCTCGTTAAAAACTTTGCAGAAAATAATGTACTGATTGATGATGTCGTCCTTATCGCTTTCATAGATAACCCTTGCTTTTACTTCGATGTCAATGTTCGCATCCTCAAAAAATTCTTTAGCCAAAGATATCCTATCAGGTTTCTGCCCTTTGTTTCCTGTAAAAATCATATAAAGTTCGGGTTTCGGCATTTTCACTTTCCTGCTTTTGTAATAGTTTTGGCTGGTGCGCTGAAAATATTCGTGATAACTTTGCGCCAAATACAGTAAAACTCTTACTAAAATATTCATTGTCCAAGTAGACTGTGCTTCTATGAGGATCATCAGTTTATTGTTGACAATAAATCCTAAGTCATTATACAGATTGTCGGTCAACACATTTTCTATCGTTACATCAGTCAATGAGTCCTCTGTCGCTGTGGTATCCTCTGGGTGGAGGGTTTTATATAGTTTTAGCAGATAACTTTTATTTTGAAAAAGGTCAAGGAATACGCTGTTTTTTGCGGTACGTTACGCTATGCGGCGTATTACATTGGCTTCCTGTGTCTGTTTTGTATCAGAGAACTTTAGTTCTCTTTGCATATTTATCACCTCAATTTCTAAAAATCTGTAGCAAAAGATACGATATAGCATACTCCTGCTACATTTCAATTATACAAAAAAATACCTGTCTTTACAATAAAATTCACATTAAATTTCTTTCTCCCTCCGTTTGGCCTTGCTTTGCTGCCTGTTGTGCTGCAGGCTCTCATTCGGAAGCTCCTTTTCAAGGTCCTTCTTGTTGCAGCTGATAGCTTCTGCATACGCGCCTTTTATTCGAGGTACTTCGATAGCTGAAATTTAACCTCAAAACAACATAGTAAATCATAAAATAGTAAATCGTAATTGACTAAAATGAAATAACGTGGTATGGTATAGCATATAGAATGGAGGTAGGAGTATGTTTATCGGCAGGGAGCGTGAGTTGGCGGTTCTTTATAAATTATATGCATCGGATAAATTTGAGTTTGCGGTCATCTACGGTCGCCGCCGTGTAGGAAAAACCGCGCTTATCAACCGATTTATCAGAGATAAAAAGGCAATTTACTTTATGGGGGTAGAGAGCAATGCCAAACAAAATCTGGAAAATTTCAGCAGAAGTATAATGGAATTTGGAGCGGGTATTCAGGCTGAAATGACTTTTGCTTCGTTTCAGGCAGCATTGGAATATGTTTTTCAATTGGCAGAAAAAGAACGCGTGATTTTAGCTATCGATGAGTATCCGTATGTGGCGCGTTCCTCCAAGAGCCTTGCTTCTACTTTACAGCTTTTAATTGATCAATACAAAGACGGATCTAAACTAATGCTGATTCTTTGCGGATCTTCGATGTCTTATATGGAAGACCAGGTATTGTCTTATAAGGCGCCTCTTTATGGCAGAAGGACATCCCAGATGAAGATACTGCCCTTTGATTTTGCGGATACATGCCGGTACTTCAAAAATTTTTCTGACGGGGATAAAGCTATGGTTTACGGTATGCTGGGAGGGACGCCGCAGTATTTATTGCAAATGGATGATAGGCTGAGCGTTGAGGATAATATTAAGAATACGTTCTTGAATCCGACCTCTTCTCTCTTTGAGGAACCGGAAAATCTTCTGAAGCAAGAGGTACGGGAACCTGCACTTTATAATGCCATCATTACCGCTATTGCAACGGGCGCTTCCCGTATGGTGGAAATCTCTGCAAAAGTTGGTGAAGATACGAGCGTTTGTGCCACTTATTTAAAAAATTTAATTGTGCTGGGGGTGATTCAAAAGGAAACGCCTTATGGCGAAAAGGAATCCCGAAAGTCAATTTATGCCATTGCGGATAATATGTTTCGATTTTGGTATCGTTTTGTACCGGAGAATAATTCCATCATTGCCCGGGGAGCGGCTGACCTGGCTTATAAACGGGTCGAACCGCATTTGTCGGATTATATGGGGAAAGTATTTGAGGAGATATGCAAGCAGTATCTTTGGAAGCGGCTGTTAAGCGGCGAATCTTTGGTGGAGTTCAAGGATCTGGGTCGTTGGTGGGGGACTGATCCATCCACCCGCAGTCAGACAGAGATCGATATTATGGGCGAGCAGGATAAGGATACTGCATTGTTTGGAGAGTGCAAATGGACAAATGAAAAGGTGGATGCTGGTATTTTAGAAACATTGGAAAGACGAAGCCGGATATTCCATTATAGTGAAATACAGTTGTATCTATTCGCGAAAAACGGATTTACAAAGGGATGTATGGAGGCTGCAGATAAGATGGGAAATGTTACGTTAGTGTTGTACAAAGATCTTTTAAAGAGAATGATGGAATGATGAATTAACCAGATATCTGACAGCTATAAAATGCGATCTATACCTTTCCGCAGCAACACTTGAAGAATGGAAAGTCGAAAACTCCATCCATTTGCTTTTAAGACAAAAACAAATGCACAACTTTATCATAAATATCCCGGTAAGGCTGGTAGCGCATGGGAAGATCCAGCCAGGTTTTTTTATCCACAATGCTTTTGTGGTGGGAAAAGGTGAAAAAGCCGTCTTTTCCATGATAGGAACCCATTCCGCTCGCGCCGAAGCCGCCGAATCCCATTTCGCTGGTGGCGAGATGGATGACGGTGTCGTTAATGCAGCCTCCGCCGAAACCGCATCGGGAAGTCACTTGCTTGACCGCCTGTTTATCGGAGGTAAACAGATAAAGAGCAAGGGGGCTTGCCATGGAGTTGATCTTTTGTATGGCATCATCCAAGGAATCGTAGGTGAGTATGGGAAGGACGGGGCCGAAGATTTCTTCCTGCATGACGGCGTCTTCGAACGCGACGGAGTCCAGTACGGTCGGCTCGATGCGGAGGGCCGCAGGATCGGCGTTTCCGCCATGGGCGATTTTCTTCTGGTCGATCAGGCCCAGGATCCGGCGGAAATGTTTTTCGTTGATGATTTTCCCATAGTTTTCATTAGCCAGGGGTTTGTTTCCGAATTGAAGACGTATCTGTTTTTTTATTTCAGCCAGCAGCCGGTCTTTGATCGAAATATCACAGTAAATATAATCAGGGGCGACGCATGTCTGGCCGCAGTTTAAAAATTTGCCGAACACGATGCGTTTGGCCGCCAGTTTGATGTTGGCGCTCTTTTCTACGATACAGGGGCTTTTGCCGCCTAATTCCAGCGTAACAGGGGTGAGACGGGCGGAAGCCTGTTTCATCACTTCTTTTCCTACGGCCTGGCTTCCGGTAAAGAAGATATAATCGAATTGTTCGTTTAAAAGGCATGCGTTTTCCGCACGGCCTCCTGTGACGACGGAGACATATTTTCCGTTAAAACATTCGGCGATGATTTCCTGTATGAGCGCGCTGGTATGGGGGGAATAGGCGCTTGGCTTTAAAACTGCCGTATTTCCGGCGGCGATTGCGTCCACTAACGGTTCCATAGTGAGCAGGAAAGGATAGTTCCAGGGACTCATGATCAGTACGATGCCGTAAGGGGACGGCTTGGTATAGCTTCTGGAATGGAACTGTGCCAGAGCGGTATGCACGGTTTTTTCCCTGGAAAAGGAGCGGATGTGCCTGGTCATATAGCTGATTTCACTGAGAGTCAGTCCTGTTTCGCACATATAGCTTTCAAACCCGCTCTTGCCCAGGTCCTTTTTGATCGCTTCGCCGATGGCGCCTTCGTGCTTTTGGATGCAGATTTTCAATTTTTTTAAGGCCTGTATCCGAAAATCCACGTCCAGCGTAGCTCCGGTATGAAAAAAAGCCCGTTGTTTTGTTACGATATTTTTGATGTCCATTTCATTCATAGTGGTGTTCCTTTCTGGTGGCGGCCAATGGATGCGGCGGCTGATTTCCTCAAATCAGGAGGCCGGGGGCGTGCTGGAGGCCGGGATTTTATGGTTTCATAAGCATATAGTAAAATTGTTCTAATTCTTCCGCATCCATTAATACGGGGACGGGATAAAGCGGATTGGCTTCTTTGTCTGCATAATGGGAAAGCTTGGGAATGTCTTCTTCTTTGATTTCGCCGATCGCGTCGCTGATCTGGAAACGTTTTTTCATTTCTTTGATTGCCTGGATAAAGTCGGAAGCCGCTTCTTCCTCTGGAGTGTTTTTGTCGGCGATTCCGATTTCGACGGCAAGGCGGGCCAGTTTTTTATGGACAGTCTCCCCGTAAGCTTCCAGTACCAGAGGGAGAAGGATGGAGTTGGCCAGGCCGTGGGGGACGTTGTATTCACCGCCGAGGGAATGGGCCACGGCATGGACATAACCGACGTAGGATTTAGTAAAGGCGCATCCGGCGTAAAAGGAAGCTTTCATCATATTCCGGCGGGCCTCTATATTGCTTCCGTCTAGGTAGGCGTTGTCCAGGTTTTCAAAAATCAGTTTAACGGCGGCCAGGGCATCCTTCCTTGTCCCGGGAGTAGTGGATCTGCCGATATACGCCTCTATGGCGTGGGTAAGGGCATCCATGCCGGTAGTGGCTGTGATAAAAGGCGGGAGACTTACTGTGACTTTTGGGTCGAGGACGGCATACCGGGGGATGAGCGGAAAGTCGTTAATCGCGTATTTATGTCTCGTTTCCGCATCTGTGATGACGGCGGCCAGGGTGGTTTCGCTTCCGGTTCCGGCCGTCGTGGGGACGGCGATGAGAAGCGGCAGTTTTTTATGTACTTTTAATATGCCTTTCATTTTGGCGAGAGAAGCGTTTGGCCGGGCGATGCATACGCCTAGGGCTTTGGCGCAATCCATGCTGGAGCCGCCGCCAAAACCGATGATGGCGCTGCATCCTTCGGAGACGTACATGTCTCTTGCTTCTGCCACATTTGCCGTCGTTGGATTGGGTACCGTTTTGTCATAAATGGAATAGGGGATGCCGCTGTCGGAAAGCGATTTTTGCAGCCGTTTGGTAAGCCCGGCTTTCCGAATGCCCTCATCCGTGACAATCAGGACGCGGCTGCAGTGATTTTTGATCAGAACGTCCGGGATGCTTTTAACGCTGCCCATGATTTTTGGCTTCCGGTAGGGAAGAAAAGGCAATGCTGTTTTAAGCGCGGTTTGAAATGTCCTGCAATAAATTTTTTTCCATGTATTCATTCGGGTTAGGTCCTTTCTGATAATTCTGCGCAAAGCTGGTTTAAGTTTTCTGTAATGCGGAACAGGACGCGGTAAAAGATGTCCCGTTCCTGTTCGGTAATTCCCCGGCTGCCTTTGGAAACGGCATCCGCGATCCGCTCGTTAATTTGGAGGGCGTATTGTCTGCCGGTATTGGTAAGAACGGCTTTGGCGCGGTATTTTTTGCTGTCATTGCCGGCCGCGTAGCAGATGAAGCCTTCCCGGACCATGTCGGAAAGGATTCTTGAAATGCCGGCTTTGTTTTCCTTGCACAGCCTGCACAGTTCTGCGGCGGTAAGGCCGCCGGGAACCCGGCTGAGATGGTGGAGGCACATGACATAAGTGCTTTTCAGGCCGAGCGACTGCATATGGTATTTTTTGATTTTTTGAATGCTTTTGTAAATTTGCGCGATCGTGGTCGCAAAATTCTCAAATCGGTTTATCATGGTCTCCTCGTGAATCGATTGTTTTCATTGTTTTCTGCAAAAGGTTGATTCCAGCAGGCACGACTGCCGCGAGTTTGTTGACTGATCAACAAAAAGAATATATCTCACAAAAGTTGATTTGTCAACATTATCGGCGGAGAAAAAAGGACTTTTTTTCTGAATATTATTTTCATGAATTCTGAAATTATTAAAAAAATTATTTACATATATAAACATTAGTGATATGATGGTATTAGTTTTTAATGAGTATTGATTTTATGTAGGTAATGAAGCGGCGGGTATTGTTAAGCGAATTGCAGACAATACCGCCGCTTTTCGGTATTAGGAAAATGGGGGCGTATGAAGAAACAGAGCAGTAAAAAAGGGCTGAGGATGATACATGTTGCCATGGCTTCGAGTTGTGGGAGCCGGGTACCGCAGGAGGCGGGAAAGGGAATCGCCGCAGTTATGGAAAGTGACGGGAGGTTTGGCTGTCAGCTTAGTTCTTATCAGAATATTGCCGGGATGATGAACAGCCGGAAAATTTTTGATCTTATTATTTTATTCGTAAAGGGGGACGGCAGGGATGATTTGAAGCCGGAGGAAATGCGCAGGCTGAAAAATACTTCCGCCAGGATCATCTGCGTGGCGGAGGGGATGGGATTTTTAAAGGATGCTTTTCGGATAGGAGTATTTCGCTATGTGTTTCGGAAGGATATGGCGGAAGATCTGGAAGAAGCCGTCGGGGAAGTGCTGCAGGAAATAGAACCGGCCAGCGGTCTGCGACTGACGATAAAGGGTGAAGACAAATGGGTGCCGTTTGAGGATATTTATTATATAGAGGCATTTGGCGACGAAGCGATCATTTATAAAAAGGATACCTATTCCACAGTGCGCAAGACGATGGATTACTTATTGGAGCAGTTGGGCAACGCTTTTTACAGATGCCATAAGTCTTATATTGTAAATTTTGATTATGTGCAAAGGATAGATAACGACAGCGTGATTTTGAAGGATGCCAGGAGCGTGCCGGTATCGGTCAGGCGCAGAGGGGGCCTGGTGAAGATATATCACCGCTATGAAGAAGGAATGCGACGTTTGTCGAAAAACAATGACGTTTAACGGAAAGGTATGGACCAATCTTTCTTGTATATATTTTCATGATATGGCATAATATAAGTAAGAAATTCTTACTTGAAAGGAGTAGAAGCAAATGAGTGCGCAGATATTAACGGTTTCTTCCAAAGGCCAGATTTCCTTACCTGTCAGTATTCGCAAACTTTTGTCTATTGATACTGGCGATAAGTTGGTAGCATATACTTCAGGAGATGTTATTATGCTCAAGACATTAAAACTTCCTTCTGCGGAAGAATTTGAAGCTTCATTGGACGAAGCACAAAAATGGGCAATGTCTGTAGGTTATGAGGAAAGCGATGTGGATGATATCGTCAAATCAGTTAGAAGGAAAAAACGGGTATGAGAATTGTAATAGATACCAATGTGTTGATTTCTGGTGTTTTTTTTGGCGGATTTCCCAGAAAGGTTCTTAGCTCGGTTGTCGGTCAGAAAATAACGGCTTGCGCTACAGCTGAAATTATCAATGAATATGAAGAAATTGTACAGGAAATGATTGACAGGAAGCAGGGACATATCGATAGATCAATTTTAAGTCCGCTGATCAAAGCTATGGAAATCATTGAAACAGTTACTCGCATTGAGATATGCCGTGACCCTGATGATGATAAATTTTTGGAATGTGCAAAGAATGCGACGTTTGTCGAAAAACAATGACGTTTAACGGGAAGGTATGGACAAATCCTCCGGTTCGTTTATAATAATTAACATAATCTCCAGTTTTCAATATGTTAGTACATAATGAAAAGCTAGGTTTTGTATTTATTCTTAAAGCGCGAATTAGGAAGGTGTGTTTTCTGCCAAGCAGAAAATGGCACCTTTCTAATTTTTTGCAGTTTTCATGTCTGCAGCGGAGACAGGAATCCATTTTTGCAAGCTTTGCAAGCGGCAGGGCGTAGCAAGGGCAGCGTTCCGGCATTTGGGCCAAGGAACCGGCGGGGGATTTTCCTTCCATTGCTTACCATTAGTTATTTCACTTATGAAATGGCCGAAACCTAGGGGAAAATTGCCATGGACGGCAATTTTAGGAAGCATAGGACAGGATGTCCGTTGCTTCCGCCCCGGTCGGTTTGGGAACATATAGCCATTTCATTAGTGAAATCTAATGGCAAGCTTTGGAGGAAAATCCCCCGCCGGTTCCTTGGCCCAAATGCCGGAACGCTGCCCTTGCTACGCCCTGCCGCTTGCAAAAATGGATTCTTGCCTCCGCTTCATGAAGTGTTGACTTGTCCTGCATTTATGTTAAGATAGAAAAAGCATATGGATAAAAACCAGTAAAGGAACGAAATCATGAAATGTATTGTATTGGCGGGAGGAAAGGGAGACCGCTTGTGGCCCTTGTCCAGAAAAAGTTATCCGAAACAGTTCATCAAATTGCAGAAGAACCATTCCATGTTTCAGGAAACAATCAGCAGGAATCTGCCGTTTTGCGACGAGTTTGTGGTAGTGACAAATAAGGAGTATCATTTTATCGCGGAAAACCAGCTGGGCGTATTCCAAGGGTTGACACATAGCTGTATTTTGGAAGAGGTAGGGCGCAAGACGACGGCGGCGATCATTCTTGCCTGTATGCAGTTTCCTTTGTCGGAGATCGTTATGGTAGTGCCTACCGACCAGCTGGTGGAAGGGGAAGAATATAAAGATGCGGTTCTGAGGGGGAAGGAATTGAGCCGGGAAGGCTATCTCGTAACTTTTGGCATGGATATTGAGGAGCCGGAGGAACGTTTTGGATATTTGCGCTGCAAGGGAGAGGATGTGCTGAAGTTTACGGAAAAACCGGACAGGCAGGAGGCGGCCGCCTATTTGGCCAGCGGTGATTATCTGGTAAACAGCGGCATTTTTATGTTCCGGGTGGGGGATATGCTCCGGGAGTTGAAGCAATATTCCCCGGATTTGGAACAGGCATGCAGGGCTGCTTATAAAAAAAGGAAACGCGAAAAGAATGCGATCCTGTATACGAGAGAGGTTTTGGAAGGGGTGCCGGCCGTTGCTATAGAAAAGTCGGTATTTGAGCATACCCGGAAGGCGAAAGCGATCCACTGCAGTTTTGGATGGAAGGACATCGGCAGCCTGGAGGATCTGAAAGCGACGGAACTGGAACCGGCGGATATCGGGAAACAGATTGCATACCGCTGTGAGAATACGGAGATTATCAACCAGGGCGGACGCAGCACAGTGGTTGCAAATGGGCTTAAGGATATTTTGATCGTGAATACGCAGGATGCCGTTTATGTGGGGCAGAAGGGCAAGTCCGACGCACTGAAGAATATTGTCCGGGAAAATCCGCAGATGAGCGCGTTTCTGGAAAGCAGCCGCATCGTCTACCGTGCCTGGGGAAGCTACGAGCTTTTGGTGGATGATCCGGCTTTCCGCGTGAAGCGGATAACGATTCACCCTGGAAAAACAATTTACGCCCATAGCCATAGATACCGGAGCGAGCATTGGTCTCTGGTATCCGGGACTGCCAGGATCGAACTGAACGGAGAAGGCGGAACCTATGGCATGGGGGATGCGATAAACGTAGAGGAAAATATGGTGCATCAGGTGTCCAATATCGGCATGATGCCGTTATTGATCATCGAAGTGTCCATAGGGGAAAACGTAACGGAAGATGATATGATTCCGGCAGAAAGCAGGGATCTGACGGAGGCGGATCTGGGGTATCGGATTGAGCCTTATGTAAAACTCCTTCCGGCATTCAAAGATTATTTGTGGGGCGGAACCCGGCTGAAAGAGTTATACGGAAAAAAATGCGAGTATGATATTGTTGCGGAAAGCTGGGAACTATCCGCCCATGCCGAAGGGCAGAGCATGGTAGCGAGCGGGCGGCATAAAGGAATGCTTTTTGGCGAATATCTGGATAAAATCGGAAAGGAAAGCTGGGGATGGAAATGCCGTTCGTTGGTGAATTTCCCTATTTTAATTAAATTTATCGATTCGAAGGAATCTCTTTCCGTTCAGGTGCATCCTGGCGATGAATATGCTTTGGAAAATGAAAATGAGTACGGGAAGAATGAGATGTGGTATATCCTGGATGCAAAGCCGGATTCTTATATTTATTGCGGCTTTTGCAGGGAGGTCTCCAGGGATGAGGTAGAAAAAAGAATCCGGGAGAATACGGTTACAGAGGTTTTGAATAAAATTCCGGTAAGCAGCGGGGATGTTTACTTTATCCCGTCCGGAACAGTACATGCCATCGGCGGAGGGATATTGATCTGCGAGATACAGCAGAGTTCTGCATGTACCTACCGTTTGTATGATTATGGGCGGAAGGATCGTTTTGGGAATTTCAGGGAGCTTCATATCCGAAAAGCGTTGGATGTGATGGACTGTAGTCCATATATGCCGCAGAAGCTGGAAGCGGAGACGGAGAAAGGGGAGCAGTACGAATCCCGACAGCTCTGCTGCTGTAAATATTTTATTTCTGTGCTTTATAAGATCAAGGGGGAAGCGGAATTGGCTTTTTCGGAGGAATCTTTTACTTCCATAGTCTGTATCGGGGGAGCCGGCTGTCTTTCCGTGAAGGATGAAGAGGCGGAAAGTATGGAATTCCGGGCAGGCGAGAGCGTCTTCCTGCCGAAATCGGAGAAGGTGTACCGGGTGGAAGGGGAATGCGAAGTGATTGTAACGAGGGTTTAATGACTTTTGCGGAAAAGGAAGAACAGCAGCGTTTGCAAGAGGTTTTTGGTTCTTTGCAAACGCTGCTGTTTTATAATCTTTTTTTATTCGAATCCGTCGAATTCATCGTCGTCGAAGGGATCCCGTTCGGTTTTGGAGCGGTTTCCGACCGGTTTTGGTTTTTCCGGTTCCCGGTAGTCATCGGGATCGCCGTCATCCAAAGAGGAGTCTTCCATTTCTTCCCAAACCTCTTCGTCGTCTTCGTCATCCTCCTCGTCATCCTCCCATTCATCTTCCGTCTCCTTTTTGGAGCGGAGGAGGAAAAAGGCTGTAAATCCGATGGCGGCAGCAATAAGGAGTATGGCGGCAATAAGGAAAATCGCTGCCGGTTTTAAGCCGGAATTTTCTTCTTCCGGAAGAGGACTTTCCGGGTGGCTCTCTGCAATATCTTCGGAATCTTCAGAGGACTCCTGCGCGGACTCGCTGCCGGCGGAATTTTCGGAGGTAAGGATGCTGGTATCGGTCATCACCGTTTCGCTGATAATAATCACGTAATCGGAAGCGTGGGAAAAGGTAAAACGGATGCTGCCATCGGCATCGATTTCCGTTGCGTCCACGAATTCCAGCTGCTCATTATCCGGGTTATAGTAATAAAGGTTAGCGGTCAAGCCTGCATTTTCAGGGGCCGTGCTTATGGTCAATACCGGATGGAAATCGAGCGGACCGTCGTGGGCAAGGGAAAGTCCGATGACGGTTCCTGTCGCGCTGAGAGCGGAAGCCTGCGACATCAACGCTTCCGGGATATTTTTGGATTCCGGCATAATGCCCATATCGATGCCGTTGGCTTCATCCGCAACGATGTTGCTCCCGTTGATGGTCCAGCTGATGCTGTTTCCCATGTTGAGGATGACATCAATATCCTGGCCCCGGATGGCAGATATGGCTTCTTCATATAAAACAGTATTGTTTTTCATGTCTATGGTGACATTTTTTGCAGGGGTGTCTTTGCCGGAAGCCGGAGCTGCCGGTGCGGAAGAAGCGTTCCCTTTCGAACTATCCCCCCCGCTTCCGGAGGAAGCGTTGATTCCGGAGGAAGCGTTGATTCCGGAGGAAGCGTTGATTCCGGAGGAAGCGCTGCTGGTGGGGGGAGTGCTGCTGCTTTCTGGCGTGCCGCTGCCGGAGGAGGAGCCGGAAGCGCTATTTCCGGCCGAAGAAGAACCGCCGGAGGAAGAGCCGCCTGTCTGTTCGTTATTGTGGCTGTCCTGGGGGTCCTGGTAACCGCATCTGCGGCATTTATGACCGGCCATATCATGTCCCAAAGCGGGAATTTCTTCGGAATAAGTGTCGCCGCAGGAACAGGAATAGGTCTTAGTACCCTTTTCCGTGCAGGAAGGCTGCTTCGAGACGGAAGAGGAATAGCTGTGCTTGTGGCTGGCCGGCAGCTTGGGAATGGTTTCGGTATAGGAATCCTGGCATTTGGAGCAGGTATAGGTGCGGATGCCTTCTGCGGTTTCCGTGGCTTCTTTTGTAATCTTGGAAGAATAATTGTGTCCCAAAGCCGGGATTTCCTCGGAATAAGAGTCGCCGCAGGAACAGGAATAAGTCTTAGTGCCCTTTTCCGTGCAGGAAGGCTGCTTCGAGACGGAAGAGGAATAGCTGTGCTTGTGGCTGGCCGGCAGTTTGGCAATGGTTTCCGTATAGGAATCCTGGCATTTGGAACAGGTATAGGTGCGGATGCCCTCTGCGGTTTCCGTGGCTTCTTTTGTGACTTGGGAAGTATAATCGTGTCCGAAAGCCGGAACCTCCTTGGTTTCTTTGAAATTGCAGGAAAGGCAGGAGCGGGTCTGCGTTCCGGAAGTCGTACAGGTGGCCGGAACCGTAACCGTCCATTCCCCATAAGTGTGGGAAGTGCATGTGGAAGAGTCTTTCCGGGTCACCACGACAGGAACTGCAATGCCGGTTATGGTCTGGTAATTGGCCGTATCCGGGTTGTAAGAAGCGGGATAGGAAACCGTTCCTTCTTTTGACAGTACAGTAGAAGGCTCCTCCCATGTAAAGCCGGCGGGCAGCTTGATGGAAGATAAAGCATCGCCGACGGAAGCTTTCAGCCCGGACGGAACCGTATAAGCGGGAGTCCCCTTATTTACAGTCAATGGAATGGTTCTTTTTATGGTGTTGTATTTGCCGGTATCGGAAGGAGTATAGGTGGCCGGATATCCTTGGTTGGATACGGCGGGAACTGTGGCCGGATTATCCCATGTCCATCCCGACGGCAGTTTAACATTGGCCAATGTCTGTTCCGGCGCATAAGTAACAGCGTTTAAGGCCGGCAGGGTATACGCCGGGTCGGATTTAGCAACCGTAACTGTGCAGGAGGCAGCGCCGCCCGCATTGGAACTGCCGGATGCGGCGCAGCGGATATCCGCTGTCCCTGCAGAAAGAGCAGTAACGGTTCCGTCTGCCGCGACAGAAGCTATGTCAGGGTTGGAACTGGTGAAAGACAAAGAGGAGGAACCTCCTGCTGCGGCATCGACGGGCCTGCCGTCGATGGAGGCGGTAAGAACAGCGGTTTCTCCGACTTTCAGGGAGAGGGAGGTTTTATTTAAAGTAATGTCTTTTACGGGTGCCGGCTGGGGGCATGCGGAAGAAGGCATATTTTTATATACGGGTATGCGGAATACAAACGGATTGTTGATGGAACCCGCTGTGGCATAAGCCTTTTTTACCGAAACCGCTTCGGAAGAAGGCGCGGCGATATTCTGCATGTATTGATGCTGGTAGAGGCCGGAAGGCGAAGTCTTGCTGACGTTGAATTTCTGCAGATAAAGAGTATTCTGCCCTTTTCGTATGTAGTCTTTGGAGATGATGTTGGAACCGCCCTCCAGGGAAAGGCAGCGGGTGGTCCATTTGTATTCGGCGGCTTTTTTTAATCCGTTTTCAATAACTTGGGCGCTTCCTTTTCCGGTGGCGCCTATATTAAAGTAATTATATACGCCCGGGTAGGAAGGGTGGGTTCCCGAGATCAGCGGGGAGGTTCCGTCGCCCTGTTCCTGGCGGACACGGGAAGCCAGATGAAAGGGGCTGACGCCAAGCTGCCGGGCTATGCTGCAGAATGCCTGGGCATAGCTCTGGCCTTTGGAATCCCCGGGGATAGCGCCGGACATAAAGGTTCCGTTCAGAATGCCCTGTACGGCGCTTTCTTTATGATAAGTTTCGTTGTAACTTAATAATTCAAACTGAAAAATATGGTTTTCCGATAAAAAATTACGGGGATCCATATAATAAGCAAGGATTCCGTCGCTGGGATAAGACCAGGATTTATCAAAAGAAGATGTCTTCCAGGAACTGGTAACGCTGGAGGAAATCAGGCTCCGGGAATTTTTATTTTCCTCTTGGACGGCGGTTTTCCAGTCCAGGTCGGTCTCCATTTTGACGAAAATCCAGTTAGGATGCGCTGTTTTCAAGGTTAAAAGGCCGCTCTGGTAGGAGGCGGGGAATTGGGCGATATCAGAAGGAAGCGCTGCGGGGGCGGTTCCGTTCAGCGCATAGGGAGCGGCCATGCGGGAAGCCTGGCCGGAGATCCATTGGTTTTCCCATGCGAGCAGATCCTCATCGGCATAGGCGAGATAATCCCTTTCGATATAGCCGCTGCAGGAACTGCCGCCGATGTCGATGCTGGCCTGGTACCAGATATTATGGGAGGAATCTTCCCCGACGCCGGTGATGCGGACGGATTGGCCGGTGGAAATGGCTGCCGCCGCAGCTTCCGTTTTGCCGGGCTGCTGCTTTACGTCATATGTATCGCAAAGATATAAAAGGGCATAAATATCCTTGCCGGCTGCGAGGGAAGCCAGATCCGCTTGCGCCTTTGCGGGGTCCGACAGGCGTACGGAAGCCATGCCCTGCTGTACGTAGACCATGATATAAGGCATATCTGCATAAATATCGAAAGAGGGCGCAAGGGGATAAGCGTCGGTATCCCATACCGGCGTAAATTCATAGACATCAAATTCCGTATTTTCATAGTCATCACTACATTCCCATGTGACGGAAAGCGGTGAGGAAGAGTCGGCCTCATCCCAAAATACGGACAGCTCTGCGGGGAAAGAGGCGTTCAGGTCTTCCAAGGAAGGTTTGCCGTCAAAGAATAATTCGGCCTCTTCGCCGGAAAGAGGGGAAATGGAAGTAATTTCCATAGAGGGTGTTTCCGTTTCCTGTGCGGGCATTTCCGCTGCCAGTGCGGGGAAAGGACTGCTGCAAATTGTCATAAAAGTAAGAAGCAGGGCGGATCCTGCCGTGAAAATGCGTGTTTTTATATTTTTTTTCATTGGTATTCTCCTTTTGAAAATCCTGTACTGGTATATATAGCATATTTGGCAACAGGAGGCAAGGAGAAAGAAGGAAGTTATAACAAATTATTTTCTTTGGCGTTTTTGGGGTTTCTATATTGGGAAATATAGTGTAAACTATAGGCTGAAAGGGTAAGAAAAATGGAAGTTGAAAAAATATTGGATATTATAGGGGCGGATTTTTATACAGGGGTACCGGATTCCCAGTTAAAAGCGTTGTGCAATTATTTAATGGATACTTATGGAACCGATTTCCGGCATCATGTGATCGCGGCAAACGAGGGGAACTGTACCGCGCTGGCGGCGGGTTACCATCTGGCAACCGGAAAAATTCCGGTGGTATATTTGCAGAATTCCGGAGAGGGGAATATCATAAATCCGGTGGCGTCACTTTTGAACGACCAGGTTTATGCGATTCCGGTGGTTTTTATAGTTGGATGGCGCGGCGAACCCGGAATCCATGATGAACCGCAGCATATCTACCAGGGCAGAATAACGCTGAAGCTGCTGGAAGATATGGATATAGAGACATTCATCGTCGATAAAAAGACAACGGAAGAAGAGCTGGAAAACGCGATGTCAGGCTTCCGGGACCTATTGGCAAGGGGCAGGAGCGTAGCGTTCGTAGTCCGTAAAGGCGCCATTTCCTATAGCGGAAGAACAGAATATAAGAATGGCTGCCGGATGGGCCGTGAAGAGATTATAAAGCATATTGTGGCGGTATCGGGAGAAGACCCTGTTATTTCCACGACGGGAAAAGCAAGCAGGGAACTGTTTGAAATCCGGGAGGCGAACGGGCAGGAGCATAAATATGATTTTTTAACGGTGGGGTCTATGGGACATAGCTCATCTATTGCGCTGGGGATCGCAATGCAAAAACCGGGAACAAAAATATGGTGTATCGATGGAGACGGAGCGGTTTTGATGCATATGGGGGCTATGGCGGTTATTGGGGCGAGCGGGTGCAGGAATATGGTACATGTGGTCATTAATAACGGTTCGCACGAAACGGTAGGCGGAATGCCCACGGTGGCCGGGAACATTGACCTGGTTAAGATAGCAGCAGCATGCGGCTATGAATATGCCGTTTGTGTGGATCATTTTGACGCTTTGGATAAAGAACTGGATGCGGCGAAGAAAAGAAAAGGGCTGGCTTTGATCGAGGTGAAATCCGCGATCGGAGCGCGCGGCGACCTGGGCCGGCCGACAACGACGGCGGTAGAGAATAAGCGTAATTTTATGGAACATTTATCGACGCTGGACGAATAGACGCATTTGTGGAGTATTTGTATCCTTTTTGCATAAGGATGAGAATTGAATGGATAATGAGGTTTCCTTCTATGAGCGATAAGAGAATGAGGTTCTTAAATACACATGTTGACAATTTAACGATGGAAGAGGCCGTGGAAGAGGCGCGGAAGCTGGTGCGCAAGGGCGGAAGAAGTTATGTGGTTACGCCGAATGTGGATCATATTGTAAAAATAGAACATGATCATCTGTTCCGGGAAATATACGAGGGAGCCGACCTGATCCTGACGGATGGAAAGCCTCTGATCTGGATGTCCAGGCTGCTGCATACTCCCATCAAAGAAAAGATATCCGGTTCCGATTATTTTCCTGAGGTCTGCAAGATGGCGGCGAAGGAAGGCATGTCGATCTTTCTTCTGGGGGCGGCGGAAGGGGTAGCGAAGAAAGCCGCCGTGAATCTGATGAAAAAATACAAGCATCTGAAGATCGCAGGGGTTTATTCCCCCAGTTATACGTTTGAAAGCGATGTAAATGAGATTTCCTATATTATCCATAAGATCAATAAAGCGAAGCCGGACATCCTTTGTATCGGCCTGGGAACGCCGAAGCAGGAGAAATTCTATTATAAGTATAAAGATATGCTTCAGGTTCCTTTGACGCTTCATATCGGCGCGACGATAGATTTTGAGGCCGGGGTGGTGAAGCGGGCGCCAAGATGGATCAGCTATGCCGGGCTGGAATGGTTTTACCGCCTGCTGAAAGAGCCGAAAAGGCTGTACCGCCGGTATTTGCTGGATGACTTGGAGATTTTTCCGCTTTTCTGGAAGTACAGGAAGCAGCCGCTTTCTTATGTATTGGGATCCTGCAATATCCTTGGGGTGAATATTGCGGTGACGAATATGAAATCGGTATGCCGGTATCTGACGGGCAATCTGGAAAAGCTCCGGGGGGAATATGTGTGCGTGTCCAATGTGCATACGACGGTCATGGCTTATAATGACGCATCTTACAGGAAGGTACAGAACCATGCGGCGCTTGCCGTGCCGGATGGCAAGCCGCTTTCCCTGATTTGTAGACTGAGAGGGCACAAGGAAGCAAAACGTGTGGCAGGGCCGGATTTGATGCCGGAAATACTCAGGCTGTCGGAAACAGAAGGGTATACCCATTATTTTTATGGAAGTACGGAGCAAACCCTGAAGTTTTTGGAGAAGAATATTCGGAAAACATATCCCGGGCTGAAAATTGCGGGGACTTATTCGCCTCCTTTCCGAAAACTGACAAAAGAGGAGGATCGAAAGGTCGTGGAAAGGATCAACGCGGCGAAACCGGATTTTATCTGGGTAGGGCTGGGAGCGCCGAAGCAGGAACGGTGGATGTATGAGCATAGGGGAAGGGTAAATGGAATTATGCTTGGTGTCGGCGCCGCTTTTGATTTCCATGCGGGTACATCGAAAAGGGCGCCGAAATGGATGCAGGAGTTTTATTTGGAATGGCTGTATCGCCTGATTCAGGATCCCAAACGCCTGTTAAAGAGGTATATGTTCTCGAATATAGAATTTATCTGGCTGATCTTGACCGGGCATTAACATAAGAAAGGAAATGGTGGAAGAAATGGAAGCAGAAAAAACGTATTTAATTACCGGAGGAGCCGGATTTATCGGATATCATTTGTCTAAGCGGCTGCTGGAACTGGGAGTAAGGGTGGTCGGCATGGATAACCTGAACGATTATTATGAAGTAAGCCTGAAAGAAGCGCGGCTGGATCTTTTAAGAAAAGAGGAGAAATATTCCTTTGCAAAATGTGATTTGGCGGACAAAGAGGGAGTATTTGCCCTGTTTGAAAAAGAAAGACCGGATGTAGTGGTGAATCTGGCGGCGCAGGCAGGGGTCAGGTACAGCATCGAAAACCCGGATGCTTATGTGCAGTCTAATTTGGTAGGTTTTTTCCATGTGCTGGAGGCCTGCAGGCGTTATCCGGTGGAGCATCTCGTATTTGCCTCATCCAGTTCCGTGTACGGAGGGAACGAGAAGGTACCGTTTTCCACAGAGGATCAAGTGGATCATCCGGTAAGCCTTTATGCCGCCACGAAAAAATCCAATGAGCTTATGGCATATTCCTATAGTAAGCTATACGGTATACCGGTGACGGGGCTGCGCTTTTTTACGGTGTACGGCCCATATGGAAGGCCGGATATGGCTTGCTATAAGTTCGCCCTGAAGATGATGGAGGACAAGCCGATCCAAATATACAATAACGGGGATATGTACAGGGACTTTACCTATATTGACGATATTATCGGCGGGGTGGAAAAAGTGCTTGGCCATGCACCGGAGGCGGACAGGCTGGGAACTCGCTATAAGATTTATAACATCGGAAATAATAAGCCGGAAAAACTGATGGATTTTATTGCCGCGCTGGAAAAATATATGGGAAAGGAAGCGAGGAAGGAATATCTTCCGATGCAGCCGGGGGATGTATACCAGACTTATGCGGATATAGAAGATATGAAAAAAGATTTTGGATTTCAGCCCCGGACTTCCATGGATGAAGGAATGAGGCGTTTTGCAGAGTGGTTTAAGGAGTATTACGGTTATGAAAAAACTGTTTGATGAAATCTTTCATTTCGGAATCATAGGGGTTTTCAATACAGTGGCGGGTTATATTCTCGTACTGATATTCCTTAACGTATGGAATTGGAATTACTGGGTGGCAAGCGGGACTTCCTATGTGATCGGGAGCATTTTTTCTTATTTTGCCAATAAAAAGCTGACGTTCAAGGTAGAAGGAAACAGCTGGCGGCTGGCGCTGAAATTTGCAGGAAATATCGCGGTCTGCTATCTGCTGGCCTATGGCATTGCAAAACCTCTGGCGGGGAGCGTTATGAGGGGGTATTTGCCGGCCCTTACGCAGAAGATTGGGGATATGCTCCATATGGCTGCTGATAAGGTGGTGGAAAATGCGGCGATCCTGGTCGGCATGGGATTGTTTATCATTTTTAATTTTATCGGGCAAAAATTTTTAGTATTTGCGGGAAAAGGGAAGGAAAAGGAATAGAGCTGGAATGGAAAGAGCAAAATATCTGATTTTAGGAGCGGGGCCTGCGGGGCTGGCTTTTGCCAACCGTTTGAAACAGAAGGGGGAAGAGTCCTTTCTGTTATTGGAAAAAGAAAAAGAGGCGGGCGGCCTGTGCCGCAGCATGAATGTGGACGGCGCGCCTCTCGATATTGGAGGCGGACACTTCCTGGATGTGAGGAGGCCGGAGGTGAACCGTTTTTTATTTGGATTTATGCCGGAGGAAGAATGGAACCGATATGAAAGGGATTCAAAGATATCTTTTGACGAGCAGTATATTGACAGGAATGTCGGCCGGTATCTCGATCATCCTTTCGAGGCGAATATCTGGCAGATGAAGCCTGAAAAACAGAGGGAATATCTGGAGTCGATCGCGGAAGCCGGATGCAACAGAGGGGAAGAACGGCCGGAAAAGTTTGTGGACTGGATTTATTGGAAGCTGGGGAAGAGGATTGCAGAGGATTATATGCTTCCGTATAATGAAAAAATGTTTGGCAGGGATTTGAATATACTCGGTACTTACTGGCTGGAGAAACTGCCCAATGTTTCTTATGAAGAGACAAGGAAAAGCTGTATAGAGAAGAGGGCTTATGGCGAACAGCCGGGGCATGCCCGGTTTTATTATCCGAAGAAATATGGATATGGGGAATTGTGGCTGCGGATGCAGGAGGCGGTCAAAGACAAGATAGTGACCAATGCGGCGGCAAGAAAACTGGATGCCGCCTGTCGCAGGGTGGTTTGCGCGGATGGGGCGGTATATGAAGGGGAAAGGATCGTCACGACGGTTCCATGGACGGAATGGGAGGAAATCGTTGGAATGCCGGAAGGATTTTTCCAAAAGGCGGGCAGGCTGAAACATAGTTCCACGCAGATAGAATATGTGCCGGAAAAGATGGATACAAAGGCGCATTGGATCTATTATCCGGAAAGGGAAATATCTTATCACAGAATATTGGTCAGGCATAATTTCTGCCCGGGCGGAAAGGGATACTGGACGGAGACGAATAAGGACAGGGTGGAGCCGGATCGGGGAAGGTTCCGTTATATGAACGAATATGCCTATCCCCTGAATACAGCGGACAAGCCGCAGATCATGAAAGAACTGCTGGAACAGGCCGGAAGCAGGGGAATCTACGGGCTTGGCAGATGGGGAGAGCATGAACATTATAATTCCGACCTGGTGGTGGAACGGGCGATGAAACTGGCAGAGGAGCTGGCCTAAAAAATAAGGCGGTAAAGTTCATATAAGGAATAAAAAAATGTAGGAGCGTCGGGAAGGAGGGTGGCCTGGAATTTGTGGAGGGAACCCGTCCATACGGCGGCAAGGAAGAACATATAGGGATGTCTGCGGAAAACATCTGCCAGGGAGGAAAGGGCGGATAAAACCGGGACATCTTTTTTTGCGGCAAGGATGACAAGCTGCAGCGCCTGCATGGTAAGAAAAGCGCCGAACCAGCGGCCCCAGTCGATAGCCATAAGGAAAGCCGGTACAATGCACAGGTGGCTCAGCAGCAAGAGGGCGTAAGCGGGCTTGTATTTTCTCTCTGCCGCTTTTAGAATGCGCATCCAGAGAAAGCCATAAAGGACGGCCAGGGGGGAGAGAAGCAAAAGAGCGACCAGGCCGTAGCGGATGCGTTCCCCCGGCTGGTTCAGCACCAGTTCGGTGAAAGACTGGGTGGTCGAGGAAAAGTATTCGTAATTCAAAGCCACGTCGTTGACGGGCAGATTCGTGCGCGAAGCCAGCAGGGAAACCAGTTCCCCGCAGGAAGATATGCGGATATGGGAGAAGAGCTGGAAGTATAAAAAGGCTGCCGCCATGCCGCCCATGCCGGCGGCTGCGAAAATAGCAGGGAGGGGTTTTTTCCCTTTTTCCGGCGGAGCTTCCATTACCGCTTTCAAATACAAGGTAAAGAATAAGGGGAAGAAAAGGAACATAAACGCCTGGTGTATGCTTAGGGCGGCCAATCCGAAAACGGTAATCAGGATAAGCTGCAGCCAGACGGAACGAAAGAGGATGCAGCAGATGATCGCGGCAAGAGAGGCGATCAGGAGGTACATATCGAATCTCCCCATGTTTTCCGAGGTCCACAGATAGGATGGCGAACCGGGGGAGAGAAGGTAAAGCGCAATAACGAGCAACAATCCCTTTTCGGCATTTTGGCCCTCCAGCCGCCGTAAAGCATAGCCGAGAACCAGGGAGAGCAGGAAGAGGAGCAGAAGGAGGGAAAGAAATACAAAATGATATGCCGCTTCCGCCGGAAGGAAACCGGGATAAAACAGACGGAGAACGGAACCGACCAAAAGCCTGGAATCAAAGCCAAGAGAGTAGTCCATGGCGTACCAGGCGCTGTTCCATCCGTGGAGTTCTGCCGGAAGCTGGCGCAAAAGGGTAAAAAACAGCAGGAGAAAGAGAAAGGCTTCCCTGCGGAAAGTGTATAGGGACTGCTTTACTTTTTTTGTCATGGTCATGGTCTACCTCGTTTGTTTTAAATTTTGACGCCCGCTGGCAACGCGCCAAGCGGCTGCCTGCGCATCGGCATGCTTCATTATATCATAAGTAAAACGCTATATCCAGAGGGCGGGCCTTACTGCATGCGCTTTCCATACCACAGCCGGAAGAAAAATCCTCCGGCCATGCACAGGGCAGCCCCGAGCAGCAACGCATAGGAAAGCCCGCGCTCCGCCAGGCTGCCGAAGGCGATATTGGTGCCGATCCCCACGCTGTCAATGATAACCGCCTGGATGCTTAAGGCAGTGGCGCGGGCAGAAGCTTTGACCTGGCGGTTCTGCAGATCGGATTGCAGCGGCTGGAAGAGGCTGAAGGCGATGCGCAGCATGAGAATGCCCAAAACAGAAAGCCGGGCGCTTCCTGTCAATGCCAGTATGAGGCATGCCGCCGAGGCGGAAAAAAACAGGAAAGAGGCTGTGCGGGATACCCCAAGTTTTTTGGTTATTTTGGCAGACAGCGCGCCGCACAATCCGGCGATTGTAACCGCAATATAAATATAACCTATGGCGGCATCCGAGAGGCCGCATTTCGTATATCGAAGCTGGCTGAGAAAAACGGTGATGGTTTGATGGGATTCGCCCAGCAAAGCAACGCCGACGAGGAACAAAAGCAAATATTTGTCCGACAGCGTCTGTTTTAATAAAAGGATAAAATCATGAAAACAATGCGATTCCCTTTTGGGTTCCACATCGACAAGCCCTAAAGAGAGCAGAGCGGCCAGTCCATAACTGATTACAGTAAGGAAAGCAGCAAAAGAATAACCGCCGGCAGCAGCCTGGGAGGTTTGGGAAAACAAAAAAGCGGCAAATAACAGCCCTGCAGTCTGAAGACTGTTATAAATACCGAATACCTGATGGCTTTTGCCCTGAAGGGAAAGACATTCCCCGCTCCTCTCTTCCTGGCAGGAAAGATAAAGCAGCGCGGTATCCACGCCGGAAAGCCCGGCGGTTACGACGCTGATCATAACCCGTTCCAAAAGAAAATTCCCAAAACTGTCCGCCTTCCAAAACACGATTTTAGAGAAAAAATATAAAAAGTTACAGATAAGAATTGTTTTTTTATACCCGATCTTATCTGCCAGAATACCCCATGGAAATTCCAGCAAAAGGCAGAGGGCGAGGGAAATGCTTTCGATTACCGTAATCTGGAAAACCGATATCCCTCTGGATGTCCGGTAAAGAGCAGCCACCGGCCCATAAAATACCATTCCTTGCAAAAGGCCGATAGCGTACATAAAATAAATATTTCGTGCTTTCGTTCTGAAACACGATCCTGATTTTGCATCCATAATTTTCATATAAGATACCTATCCTTTCCAATTTTTGCACAACAACAGCGCTGCCGAACGGCAACGTAATACAAAGTATCAAATTGTGCTTAAATTGGAGAATTCATCGATACATACCTCAGAAATCTTTGTTGATTACAGAACTTTATCCCTCTCAATATTTTACTTCTTATCTTACTTCTCATAGTAACGAATCTTTATTGAAAATGCAATAACAATTTGTCTTATTTTGCCCGGTTTTTTGTCCGATAGGAATTTCGTGCCGCAGAATGCATGGCGGGCTAAGGGAGGCGGAATGGATGGCGGAAGGGCGCGGGGGGCGCAGCAGCGGGAGGGAAGAAAGAGGGGCGGCAGAAGGAGGGCAGGGGGAGGAACAGCGGGGACAGCCTGGGAACAGTTTCTCCTGCCTTACGTAGAGAAATGAGATTTTCTTAATATTCCGTTCAGAAAACAGCAATTTGGTGACACGGATGTCACCAAAAGCCCGCCATGAGCCCGGATGGCGAATCGCGGGCGGTTGCGTCCGGCTGATATTGTTTTTCCCGGAATATTTAGAAAATCCATTTCCCGAAGCTGGCACGGAGAAACTGTTCCCAGGCTGTCCCCGCTGTTCCTCCCCCTGCCCTCCTTCTGCCGCCCCTCTTTCTTCCCTCCCGCTGCTGCGCCCCCCGCGCCCTTCTGCCATCCATTCCACCTCCCTTAGCCCGCCATGCATTCTGCGGCACGGGATTTCTGCTTCTTTCCACTTTCTGCACTCTTGACATGTCCAAGAAAATAAAGCAGAATAAAGTAGTTAGCCGAAATGTTTGTAAGGTGACGATGGAAAGGTATATGTGGAATGAAAACCAAGTGGAAAAAGAATTTCATGGAAATGATCGACAGGAATAAAGAAATCATCGTCTGCGCGCTGCTGGGCGCTGCGGTATTTGTATATATTTATGGGGCGCATGTGCTGGATCCTTGTTATACGGACTGGCTGCTCACCAGCGAAGACGGGGATTTGACGCAGCATTATCTTGGATGGAAGTTTTACCGCCATGCGCCGTGGCGCTTTCCTTTTGGGATGATAGATACGATGGCTTATCCGAATGAGACATCTGTTATCTTTACGGACTCGATTCCTTGGTTCGCTTTTCTTTTTAAGATATTCCGCTTTTTACTTCCGGCGAGATTCCAGTATTTTGGATGGTTTGGACTTATGTGCTTCATGCTGCAGGGCGGGATCGGCGCGAAGCTGGTAAAGAAATATACGGACAGCGCTTTGGGAACCGTGGCTGGAGGGATGTTTTTTGTGTTAAGCCCCGTTTTTATCGACAGGATGTATTGGATGACGGCGCTGGCGGGGCATTTTCTTTGTCTGTTGGGGCTTATGTTTATCGTTTATTATGAACCAGTGTACCGGGATACGAAGAAAGCGGTGATCGGCTGGGGAATCCTTGGCATGTTATGCGGCGGCATCCATCTTTATTTCCTGCCGATGTGCGGCGTGATCCTGCTCGGGTTTGTGCTGCTGGATCTGGTAAAGGGAGGGAAGAAGTGGAAGGCTCTTTGGCCCCTGGCATCTTATTTGGCTGCCGCTGCCGCGACGGTGTTTATGTTCGGAGGATTTGCTTCCGGGATGAAAGCCGGGAATGACGGGCTTGGTTACTATAGTTTTAATTTGAACGGATTTTGGAACCCCCAGGGATGGTCACGGTATTGGAAGGATATGCCCTGCACGGACAGCCAGTACGAAGGCTTCGGCTATTTGGGCTTAGGGTTGCTGGTATTATGTTTATGGGCGGCGGTTTTATGGATCGGGGAGTGGCTGGACAGGAGGGATCCGGCTGGAAATGCAGGAAAGGAAGCCGCCTTGGCCCGCCCGGTATTTCAGGGGGAAAAAGAAGGAAATTGGTGCAAAAGGCATATACAGGGAATGGTATGGGGGCTGATAGGGGTTCTGACGCTGGCTGTGTCGGTTTCCCATGTGGTCATGTATGGGGAAAGAGTGTTGTTTGAGCTGCCCCTGCCTAAGTCCGTGTATAAACTATGGAGTGTTTTCCGCGCTTCCGGCCGGCTGATCTGGCCGTTGGTTTATTTGCTCGTGCTGGGAGCGGTATGCGCGGGCAGGAAGCGGATCGGGCGCAGGGCGGCTGATCTGGCGCTTGCGCTCTGTCTCGTCTTACAGTTGGCGGACATCGGGGGGATGCTGGCAGAGAAAAACGGGATCTATAATCAAAGGCTTGTTTATCAGACGCTGCTGCCATCGGAAGGATGGGCTGTGATCGGGAATGAGACGGATGTGGAGCATATATGTTTTGTTTCGGATATGGTGGGAGAGAGGAAAATGCTGTTTGCCTTCGGCGATTATGCGTCGGATTACGGGCTGACTCTCAGTAATTTTTATTTTGCCCGATCCCTGGAGGGGAAGGAAATCGAGGCGAGAGACCGGGCTCTGGCGGAATGCGCGCCGGATACCATTTTTGTTTTCTTCCAGAATGAAAAGCAGAAATGCCTTGCTTATCCGCTGAATTATTATGAGATGGACGGGCTGGTGGTCGGGTGCAGCGAACCTTTGGGAAATCTGGAGCCGGTATCCAGGGAGGAGCTTTCCGTATATAAGTACGACATGGGCAGCGGGCGTTATTTGAATAATGCGGAAGTTACAGAGGAGGGGTGGATCATTCATTCCTATGGAAACTCTTACGGGCCGTATTTATATGCGGAGCCGGGAAGATACAGGGTGACGGCGGCGGGCAGCGGCATGGAAGCGGCGGACGTGAAATGCTATTACAACCATGGAGATAATGTCCTGGAGCCGCAAAATCTGACAGTAGATGGAAACAGAGTCTGCTATGAAGTGGAATTGGCAGAACCGGCGGCTGACTTGGAATGCGCGCTGTGGAATATCGGCGGGGGCGATATGATCGTGGAGAGTTTGGTGATCGAAAAGATAGAACCCGGAGAGTGATAATCGGTTTTTGGATATGCGTAAAGGCGGAACATAAGCAGAACATAAGGAATATAAGGACTATGGGAATGGAATATGATAAAATCATAATAGGCGCGGGGCTTTACGGCATGTATGCGGCGTTGTACTGCGCGAAAAAAGGGGAGAAGATTCTTGTACTGGAATATGACGACGCGCCGTTTCAGCGTGCGACTTATATCAACCAGGCCAGGGTGCATATGGGATACCACTATCCGAGGAGCCTGTCTACGGCGGTGAAGTCCGCAGGTTATTTTAAACGTTTTGTAGAGGAGTTCGGGTTTTGCATCCATTCTTCTTTCCAGCAGATCTACGCCACATCTTCCCGGTTCTCCTGGACGGATAAAAAGCAGTTTGAGGCGTTTTGCAGGGCGGCCGGCATCCGGTGCGAGGAAATGCCGGTGTCAGGATATTTCAAAGAGGGAATGTGCGACGGCGCTTTTTTGACAGAGGAATATACTTACGACGCGATGCTTTTGAGGGATTATTATGTGAAGGAGCTTTCTTCCAGAAGCAATGTGGAGATGAAATATCATGCGCGCATCCGCAAAATATACCGTAAGGGCGCTAAATACGAGGTGGAGCTTGCGGGAGGAAACCGTTTTGCAGCCGGATACGTGCTGAATGCCACTTATGCTTCCACCAACCAGATCCTGCAGCTGGTGGAGGGGGAAAAACAGGAGCCTTTTGATATTAAATATGAGCTTTGCGAGATCATTCTTTGCAGGCCGGGAAAAAGGCTGGAGGGAATGGGGATTACCGTGATGGACGGTCCGTTTTTTTCCATCATGCCTTTTGGAAAGACGGGATACCATTCCCTGACTTCCGTGACATTTACGCCCCATGTGACCAGCTATGAAAGGCTGCCGTCTTTTTCCTGCCAACGCGGGGAATGCTGCAGAGGGCAGCTTGCCAACTGCAATGAATGCGCGGACAGGCCGGAAACGGCCTGGGAATATATGGCGCGCCTTGCGAAGAAATATATGAGGGACGATCTGGAATTTGAGTATGTGGATTCTTTGTTTTCGATGAAACCGATTTTGAAATCGTCGGAAGTGGACGATTCCAGGCCCACGAAAATCCGCGTGGATTCCGAGGAGCCGCATTTTGTCAGCGTGCTGTCCGGAAAGATCAATACTGTGTACGATTTGGAGGAATTTTTATAATGGCGGCAGAGAAAAAAGAAAGTAAGTTTGTGTCGGCGGTAGTATATCTTCATAACAGCGGCGGGAATATCGCGCCCTTTTTCGACAGGGTGCTTGGAATGTTTCAAGAGAACTTTGAAAAATACGAAATTATTTGTGTGAACGATGCCTCCACGGACGACAGCGTGGAGAGATTAAAGGAATATTTTCAGGACGGCGGCAGGGATGGCGGCAGGGATGGCGGCTGCATGATCAATCTTATTCATATGAGTTATTTCCAAGGGCTGGAAGCCTCCATGAACGCGGGCAGGGACATGGCGATCGGGGACTTTGTGTATGAGTTCGATGACATTAACCCGGATTATCCGGCGCAGCTGATACGGGATGTTTATGACAGGCTGCTTTCCGGATACGATATCGTGTCGGCCAGCTGCAAAGGCAAAATCAAATGGACTTCCAGAATGTTTTATCTTTTTTATAATATGACCAGCAATTCCAGGAACCGTATCGGCCAGGAGACGTTTCGGATCCTGTCCAGAAGGGCGATCAACCGGGTGATGTCCATGGGGCAGTATATTCCTTACCGGAAAGCCGTTTATATGAACTGCGGGCTGAAAACGGATACGCTCTATTATGAGAGCGCGGGAGGAACCGGGCGGCATAAAAACAAGACGGACAGGAACGAGAGGACAAGCCTGGCCATCGATTCGTTTATTTATTTTACTAACGTGCTGGAACGGATCTCTTTGGTGATCAGCGGGGCTTTCCTGTTGTTTACGCTGGGAGTGGTGGTTTATATCGTAGGTTCCATCTTCAGCGCCAGCAAACCGGTGGAAGGATGGCTGTCCACCATGGGTTTTCTTTCCCTGGGTTTTTTCGGAGTATTCAGTCTGCTGACGATTATTTTGAAATATCTCTCGGTGATGCTGAGCTTGATTTTCAAGCATCAGCGGTATTTGATCGAAGGGGTGGAAAAGGTTTCCAAGTAAAAGAATGGATCTGCGGATAAGGAAGAGAGGGTAACAGTTCAGCCTTCCGGCGGTTCTGTTACAAGAGAGGAGGAGGAAAATGGATCTTACGGTTTTGTTTCCTGTTTTGGATGAGAGGCTGCGTCTGCGGAAGGGGATCGAGGCGACAGTAGCATATTTGAGGAAAAACAGCACGGTTCCATACCATTTGATGATACTGGATAACGGATCGACGGACGAAACGCCTGAGATTGCCGCGCAGCTTTGCGAGGAGTATGAAGAAGTGGAATATGTCAGGGTCAGCCAGCGGGGGGTCGGGGTGGCATTCCGTGAGGGAATCAAACGGAACCGGAGCGAAATCGTGGGTTATATGGATATCGACCTGTCCACGAATATCAGGCATTTGGGCCAGGCGATCCATATTTTTGAGAGCTGCCCGGATATCGAATACATTAATGGAACCCGGTTCAGCAGACAGTCAGACACCAAAGGACGGAAATGGTACAGGAAGATAACATCCCAGGGATTGCTGGTGCTGCTAAAGGCGGTTTTCGGGATGAAATGCACGGATGCGGTCTGCGGTTTTACTTTTTTGAGGAAGGAGACGGCAGAGCGCCTGGCGGAGGCATCGGGGAACGACAACGGATGGTTTTATACGATAGAATTTCTGCTCCGGGCGGAGCGGATGGGGATAAAGATCTTGGACATGCCCGTGGAGTGGCAGGAGGATTATGATACGACAGTGAAGATTTTCAAGACTGTGAAAAATTATTTAGTGCAGATCTGCCGCCTGAAAAGGGAATTCAGAAAAGAAGACAGGGAAAGGGCGAGGGGTTAAGGATATGTTGAAAAGAATCGATTTAGGAAGAAATTACCGGAACCACAGGGAGGAATATCTCCAGGCTATCGAAAAAGTATGCGAGGAGACGGCCTTTTCGGGAGGAAAGTTTGCAGACCAGTTTGATAAAGAATTCGCCGCGTATATCGGCGTGAAAGCCGCTTCCGGAGTGGATAACGGAACGTCCGCCCTGCAGCTTGCCATGCTGGCCCTTGGCGTGGGGGAAGGAGATGAAGTGATCGTTCCTGCCAATACTTATATTGCCAGCGCCTGGGGGCCTACCTATACGGGGGCGACGCCCGTTTTTGTGGACTGTACGGGAGATACGTGGGAAATAGACCCGGACAGAATCGAGGAAAGGATTACGGAAAGGACGAAAGCGATCATCGGCGTCCATCTTTATGGCCAGCCTTTTGACTTCGGGAGGGTAAAGGAGATCGCGGACAGGCACGGACTCTATATTGTGGAGGACTGCGCCCAGTCCCACGGAGCCAGATATGAAGGAAAGATGACGGGCGGCTTGGGGGATATCGGATGTTTCAGCTTTTATCCGGGAAAAAACCTGTACGCGTTCGGGGAAGCCGGGAGCGTGGTTTCCAACAGGGAGGATTATATTGACGCTGTCAATACATGGAAGAACCAGGGCTGCAAAATCCGTTATTACCATGATGTAGTGGGTTATAATATGCGCATGGAAGGAATCCAGGGGGCGGTGCTGAGCGTCAGCCTGAAATATCTGGACGACTGGACGAAGCGCCGCCAGGAGATCGGATGGCGTTATATCAGGGAAATCAAGAATCCGCTGATTACGATGCAGGCCCATCCGGAGAATACGGAACCGGTGTTCCATCTGTTTGTGGTTACGACGCCGGAAGCGGAAAAATTCCTGGAATATATGGCGGGAAAAGGAATCGAATGCCACCGCCATTACCCGGTGCCCTGCCATCTCCAGAAGGCATACGCTTATCTGGGCTACCGGAAAGGGGACTGCCCGAATGCGGAATATCTGGCAGAGCATTGCGTGACTTTGCCAATGTTCCCGGAAATGACGGAAGAAGAGGTAAAGATGGTCATTGCGGCTTGTAATGCCTATACTTTCGGCAAATAGCGCGAGTATTGGGTTAAGAACTATTTTTGAAGAAATTCCCGGAATTCGGGGATTTCTTTTTCTATGATTTCCATAAAATAAGCAGATCCCTCCGCATTCAAATGATCCGCATCGGAAAAATAATCCAATCGGCCGGAAAAACGTTCATCCTCGGAATAGTCATAATAGGGGATGCCGCTTTCTTCGGAGACAGCATTTATCGTCCGTCGGAATTCCTCCTTGAATTCTTCGGGAAATAAATCGGAATAAAGGCCGGTGTAAGGCGTGGTAATTAAAACGGGGGTGATGCCGTTGTCTTTGCAAAATGCGAGAATGTCATATAAATTATCGATCCTCTCGGGAAGAAAATATTCTTCCTTGTTATCCATATGGCGGTGGAAGCGGTTTTGGGCTTTTTCCCGGAAAGAGGCTTCTGTTTCTGCCGCATAGGCTTTTAAGGAGAAGGAAGGCAATATTTTTATTATATCTTCCCCGGCAGAGAGGATAGGAAGCCGGTTTGTCACAAGATCGATATACGGATCGTAGGAAGGAATATACCGGGGGGATAAGAAAGTATAGTATTTGGCGCTTAAAAACTGCTGTTCCTTTTCATCGACGACTTCGTTATTGAAGGAAAAGTAAGAAACGGGGATAAACATCAGGCATGGGTTGGAAAAATGTTTTTGGTACATGGACAGGATGGCGTAATCATAATCATAGGTCTGGCTGGCCATGGCGAAATTGAAGCATTCGTAATCCCGTTTTTTTTCCAGATCCGTATAAGTAAAAGCGTATTCCCCATGGGAGCTGCCGATATTGCAGATTTGGATATTGTTGTAATTGGAGTCCATATAGTGGAATTTATCGGCATCGCTGTAAGGCGTTTCCATCACTTGCTCATAACGGTAGTTCAGAAGAAAAAGCAAGGATAAAGCGCCAAGGGACACGGCGAGGCATTTGAATAAAAAGAAAGCGATTTTTTTCATGGTTTTCTTGGTCAGAACTGAAAATAATAAAATTCAGTCGATACTCCTTTCTCTGAAAACAGCAGGATAATGAGTAAAAAAAGGATATAAACGGGATAACGGATCCAGGGCCGGCAGGAAGAAATACGGGCAATGACATCGGTTTTCAGGGAAACATAGTCATAGACCGCCAGAAGCAGGATGGGGATGCACAAATATATCATGTAGGAATAGGACATATCCAGGGAGATGACGGCATTTTTCAGGTAACTGCTGAAATCCCCGATGCCGTACAGGCTGCGGGAAAGGATTATCCAAGCGTCCTGCAACGTATCGGCCCGGAAGAATACCCATGCGAAGCATACCCCCGCAAAGGTGAGCAAAAGGGAGGAAAACCCGTGCCGTCGTTTTGGCTTTATCCATATTTCCAGAATCTGGTAAATGCCGTGGACAGCGCCCCATACAATATAATGGAAGCCGGCTCCGTGCCAGAGGCCGCTGACCAAAAAGGTGAGAGCAAGGTTCAGGCAATGGCGGAAGGTTCCTTTGCGGCTGCCGCCCAAGGGGATATATACATAATCCCTGAACCAAGCGGAAAGGGAAATGTGCCAGCGGCTCCAGAATTCACGGATGCTGCGGGAAAAATAGGGGCTTTTAAAATTCTCCTGCAGTTCGATCCCGAAGAGCTTGGCGCAGCCGATGGCAATATCCGTGTATCCGGAGAAATCGCAGTAGATCTGGATAGCGAACATGATGGTTGCAATCGGAAAGACCAATCCGGCATAATCGGCCGGATTATCGTAAATGCTGTTTATGGAAGGAGCAAGCAGTTCCGCGATGACCAGTTTTTTGAAATATCCTACAGCCATCAGCTTCAGTCCGTAAGATGCCTGCGCGGGGTCAAAGTCCCGTATTTTTTTTAATTGAGGAAGCAGGATATCCCCCCGGCCGATCGGGCCGGAAAGGAGCTGCGGGAAAAAGGAGACAAACAGGCAGTAATAACCAAAATGTCGTTCTGCCGGATATTTTCCCCTATAGACATCGATCAAATATCCCAATGTCTGGAAGGTATAGAATGAAATGCCGACCGGCAGCATAAGCTGTATAGCAGGGGATGTAAGGCCGGCGGCTTCAAAAAAGAAATCCAGGTATTTGAATACAGCCAGGCATCCGACTAACAGGAGGATCCCTGCCAGCAAATATATTTTTTTTAATATACGGATGTTTCTTTTCGCTCTTTTTCCGCTTTCTGGCAAGGAATCTGCAGATTGAAGGGCCAGGGCGAGAAAAAAGGAAAGGGCGGCGGTGGATAAAAGAAGAAGGATATACCGTCTGTCCATTTGCATATAAAAATAAAAACTGGCCGCCAAAAGAAAAAGATAACGGTATTTTGCCGGGCAGATCCAGTATAAAATAAAAATAACAGGCAAAAATACAGCAAACATTATAGAATGAAATATCATAAAAAACCTCATTGCTTTCCATATATTACCATAACAGGGAAATATTAAGTTTTTTTTAAGGTCTGTGGAACATTTCCTTAAAAATGGGCGGAAAGACGTTGTAATGTAAAAAACGTGTTATAATGTATTACAGTATAATAATATAAACATGGGCATAAATGCAAGAAATATACAGAAAGGATGTTATAATGAGGAAGGTTATGGAAAAATTAAAAGTAACGGCGGTTCTTATCCTGTCGGCGGCATTGCTGGTAGGGTGCGGGAAGAATGCGGCGGAAGAAAATGCCGCAAGAGAGGATGCGGCAGGAGATGCGATTGTCGTCGAAGAGGAATCCCGCCATGAGATTCCCAAAGCCACGGAGGAAATGAATAAGGAAAATGAATCGGCGCAGACGCCAGAACCGGAGCCGGTAGAAGAAGAGACGGTGGTAGACCCGGAACAGCTGCAGGAGCCGGAAATTGAGCCGCAGGAAGTGACGGAGGAGATTCCGGAGCAGCCGGCGGTGAACAGGCTGCAGATCGTTTTTTTAGGGGACAGTATTCTGGACGGCTATCGGAACGAAACGGGCATTGCCTATCTGACCGGAGTGTATTGCGACGCGGACGTATATAATCTGGCGATGGGAGGAACGACGGCGGCGCTGGTGACATATGAAAGCGCGGTATACGAGCAATGGAGTTCCCGCTGCCTTCAGGGGGTCGTGCATGCCATCTGCGGGAATGTGGATGCCAAGATCCTGGACGGATACCGGGCAGGGGAAGTATTTGCCACTTGTGATTTTTCCAATACAGATTATTTTGTGATCGAATATGGAATGAACGATTTCCTGAGCGGGATTCCGCTGAACGATTCGGACGATACTTTCGATGAGTATACTTATGTGGGAGCTTTGCGCATAGCGATACAGAGGCTGCGGGAATCGTTCCCGGATGCGACGATCGTTCTCTGTTCCCCGAATTATGCCCAGTTCTGGGGGAAGGACGGAGCTTACTTAGGCGATGGGAATATGGTGAATAACGGCGGCGGGAAGCTGGTGGAATATTACAGGGTGTGCGGCAATGTCTCGGCGGATATGAATACGCTGTTTTTGAATGCTTATGAAGGGATCGGGCTGGATGCTTATTCCGCAGACGAATATCTGGAAGACGGCATCCACTTGTCGGAAAAAGGGCGGCGGAAATATGCGGAGAAATTATCGGAAATTATTCTGAATTACGAGGCCACAAAAAATAATTAAAGGTGGCGGCAAGAGGTAAAGTATGGTAAAATGTTAGGCGGATGTTTCGGCATCCGCCTTTAGGCGGTTTGCCTTTAGGCGGTTTGCCGGGCCGGTCTGCCCGGGCGGACTGGCTTGATGACGGTAAGAGCGGGAAAAGGGAGAGAAGCGGTTTGAAAGAGTTGGAATATCCTTTTGACAGTGAATATATTTTGAAAAATGCAAAGAAGCTAAAGAGGATGCTTTTGGCAGAAGAGACATCGCGGATGAAAAAAAAGATAGCTGTCCTGGGCGGAAGCACCACCCATGATATTATTCGTATCTTGGAGCTTTTTCTTTTGCACCAGGGCATTGAGCCGGAGTTTTACGAGTCGGAATACGGGCAGTATTTCCAGGATGCCATGTTCGGGAATGAAAGGCTGGATGCTTTTGCGCCGGATATCATCTTTATCCATACCAGTAACAGGAATGTGACGGCGTACCCGAAGCCGGGGGACGGCAGGGAGGAAACGGAAGCCTTGCTGGAAGAGCAGTACGGGCATTTTGCCGCCATGTGGGACAAACTGGAGGCCGATTACCATTGCCCGGTGATACAGAATAATTTTGAATATCCCTTTTACCGTCTGCTGGGAAACCAGGACGGGGCGGCCATAAGCGGGAGGACCCGGTTCCTGTCCCGGCTGAACGAGCGCTTTTACCAATACGGGGAAACCCATGGGAATTTTTATATTAACGATATCAACTATATTTCAGCGGCCTATGGACTGGACAAATGGTCGGATCCTTTTTATTGGCACATGTATAAGTACTGCCTTTGCCTGCAGGCGATTCCTGAATTCGCCCACAATCTGTGCAATATTATCAAAGCGGTTTTTGGAAAAAACAAAAAAGCGCTTGTCCTGGATCTGGATAATACTTTATGGGGAGGCGTCGTAGGAGACGACGGGGCGGAAAACCTGGAGATCGGGCAGGAGACATCCATGGGACAGGTGTATGCCGAGTTCCAGAGTTATATTAAGGCGCAGAAGGACATCGGCGTGATGCTGAATATTAATTCCAAAAACGAGGAAGAAAATGCCATGGCCGGGCTGAACCATCCGGCAGGGGTGCTGAAGCCGGAGGATTTTATCGTGATCAAGGCGAATTGGGAGCCGAAGAGCAGGAATTTGTCCGAGATTGCCGAAGAACTGAATATCCTGCCGGAAAGCCTGGTATTTGTGGACGATAATCCTGCGGAAAGAGAGATTGTCCGGCAGCAGACGCCGGCGGCGGTGCCGGAAATCGGGAAGCCGGAGCAGTATATACACGTACTGGACCGGTCGGGGTTTTTTGAAGTGACTTCTTTGTCGGAAGACGACAGGAGAAGAAGCGATATGTACAGGGCCAACCGCATGCGCGAGAAACAACAGGCGGAGTTTGCAGATTATGGGGAATATTTGAGATCCCTAAAGATGAAAGGGACGATCCGTTCCTTTGAACCCGTATATATGGCAAGGATCGCCCAACTGACGAATAAAAGCAACCAGTTTAACCTGACGACCAGAAGATATACCCAGGGAGAGATCGAACAGGCGGCGGCGGACAAGAGGCAGATCACCTTGTATGGAAAACTGGAGGACAAGTTCGGCGATAATGGCGTGGTGTCCGTGGTGATCGGACATAAGGAAGAGGATGCGCTTCATATCGACCTTTGGATTATGAGCTGCCGGGTGTTAAAACGGGATATGGAATATGCCATGATGGACAGGCTGGCGGAAGAATGCCAAAAGGCAGGGATTCCAAAGATCATAGGTTATTATTATCCTACGGCGAAAAATAAAATGGTAGAGAATTTTTATGGCCTGCAGGGATTTGTGAAAACGGAAGAGGACGATAACGGAAATACCGTATGGCAGTATGAGATACCGGAAACTTATGAGAAGAAAAATAAATATATAGAAATCGAAAGGAATGGTGAAAAAGATGACAAGAGAAAGAGTATTTGAAACTTTAAATGAGGTATTCCGCGATGTATTTGACGATGAGTCGATTACAGTAGAAGAGGAAACTACGGCGGACGATATTGAAGACTGGGATTCTTTGGAGCATATTAACCTGATTGCGGCTGTGGAGCAGGAATTCGGCATGAAGTTCTCCATGGGACAGGTAGTTTCCATGAAGAACGTGGGAGAAATGGCCGATATTATTATGAGCCAGATCGGGGATTGATGCGATAGGGATTCCTGGCGGCTTTATCCCGGAAGCCGGTTTTCCAGAAGTTCGATCATGCCCAGAAAAGGACTCATAAGGAATACCACCCGCCGGTTTTGAAGAGCCGGAGCCGGGGCGGGCGCGTCGATTGCAGTAAATCCCGTGCTGGCCAGCGCGGCCAGAGCGGCATCGAGATCCGGCGTTTCATAACAAATATGATAGGGGCTGTTTTTGTATTTTTTGATAAGGCCGGAAATGACGGACGAGTTGTCGGCAGGAGAAACCAGTTCAATCCGGTAGCCGTCCTTTTCCATGAAGAGGATATGGATCTTCCGGTGACTGTCCCAAACGCTTTCCGAGGCAGCGGCGTATCCGAGCTGCTTGAAGGCAGCCGCAGCTTTGTCGATATGTTTGACCAAATATCCGATATGGTGTATTTTTAAATGATCCATCATGACCTCCAGAATAAGGAAAATGTTATATGCCAGCAAGTTTTACTTCTTTTTATTTTTTATGCTTTTACGCATTGCTATTACTTATATATTATCTGATTCCTAAAAAAACGCAATGGGTTTTTTTGCTTTTTGCCAGCGTTGCTTTTTATCTGCTGACAGGGGAAGGCGTATTGATTTTGTATCCCGTCGCCGCATCGCTGATCGCGTATGGGGCTGTCCGCAGGATCGCAGGGACGGAGGATGCAAAACAACGCCGTCTGGCTTTAGGCGCGGCGCTGTTTCTTTTGATTGGTGCGCTGGCAGCATTGAAATATATTAATTTTGGAATCCATACGATCAATGCAGTAGCTTCCTGGTGCGGCGCACAGGAAAAAATACTCACAGGTTTTCATTTTCTCGTGCCGCTTGGCATCTCTTTTTATACTTTTTCCATTTTGGGATATATTGTGGATGTATATAACGGGATAGCCAGGCCGCAGCAGAATTTTTTCAAAACAGCATTGTATGCCATGTATTTTCCCGCTATTTTGTCGGGGCCGATCCTCCGGTACAGGGAGGACGGGGAACAGTTTTTCGAACCCCATCCGTTTGACTACCGCCAGGTTACATTCGGCCTCCAGCGGATGGTATGGGGGTTTTTCAAAACCCTCGTCATATCGGAGCGGATGAATATTGTGGTGAATACCGTATATGATAATTATACTGCCTGGCCGGGCAGCTATATATGGATAGCAACGGTATGCTATGCTTTCCAGCTCTATACCAATTTTTCCGGTTCCATGGATATTGTCCTTGGCATGTCGCAGACCTTCGGCATCCGTCTGCCGGAGAATTTCGAGACGCCGTTTTTTTCCAAAAATATTTCGGAATACTGGCGCAGATGGCATATCAGCTTGGGCGTGTGGATGAAAGAATATGTCTTTTATCCCCTTCTGCGCACGAAAGCGTTTATGGATCTTGGGAAGGGGCTGCGCAAGAAATGGGGCAAAAAAAGAGGAAAGCAGATGACGACTTTTCTTGCCATGTTCATTCTCTGGTTTACGGTAGGAATATGGCATGGCGGAGACTGGAAATTCGTGATCGGCTCCGGTCTGCTCCACTGGTTCTATATCGTTTCCGGCGAACTGCTTGCCCCCTTTTATAAAAAATGCATGGAAAAGCTGGCCATCGACCCCAAAAGCAAATGGCTGGACGGTTTCCGCGTATTGAGGACTTTTTTCCTCGTCAATATCGGTTTCGTATTTTTCCGTGCGGCATCTGCGGCGGATGCCTGGCATATGCTTGCCAGCGCCGTCCGTGTATGGAATTGGGGGGAATTGTTCGGCGGCGGAATCTTTGCGCTTGGCCTAGATGTGATTGAGTCGGTGATCGCTGCCGTATCGCTGTTGGTTCTTCTGGTTGTATCCCTCCTCCAGCAGAAGGGGCCGGTAAGGGAACGGATTGAGAAGAAGCCTGTTTTGGTTCGTTTTGCCCTGTGGTACGCTTTGCTTTTTTATATTATATTGCTGGGGCATTATGGGCCGGATTACAGCGCGGCGGAATTTATTTACCAGGGGTTTTAAAACGGGGGCGTAGGGGAGCGAAAGAATCGAAGTCCCATGTTCCATGGCGGCGCGTCGCCTTGGTTTGTCCGGGAGGGCGGGAGGTGGGTTTCCCGGCTGGAGCGGCAAATTAGATTTCACTAATGAAATGGATGGAATATTTTCAAACCGATCGGGTCGGAAGCGAAGGGCATCCATGCCCTGCGCTTCCTAAAACCGCCATCCGTGGCGGTTTTCCCCTGGGGCATCGACCATTTCATAAGTAAAATAGCTGATTTTCCGTAACAGCCGGAAAACCCGCCTCCCGCCCTCCCAGACAAACCAAGGGGATGCGCCGCCATGGAACATGGGACTTCGATTTTTCCTCCCACTACTTAATGGTTATGAGTTTGCCGTTTTTGAGGATGTGAAATCAATGATTGGTAACTTTAAAGATTTTGGGAATTTGGGAGGCGGCTGGACATATTGACCGGGGGCAGAGGCAGGGAGGGGTGGGGGACGGAATTTTCCGATGTTGCTTATCATCAGCAATTTCACTTATGAAATTGGTCAAAAACTTAGGGAGAAATCGCCATGGATGGCGATTTTAGGAAGCTTAGGGCAGGATGCCCGTTGCTTCCGACCCGGTCGGTTTCATAGACATTCCTCCATTTCATTAGTGAAATCTGATGGAAAGCTTTAGCGGAAAATTCCGTCCCCCGCCCCTCCCTGCCTCTGCCCCCGGTCAGTATGTCCAGCCGCCTCCCAAATTTCCAAAATCCCTCCAGTTTCTAAAAATGGTTTTCTGTCCCCCATATATAGACGAAACGTCAGGATTCTGTTAAAATATACCTTATGGCGGGCATACTATAGAGAAAACTTAAAATATGCAGAATAAATTTAAGAGGGTTTTTATTATCTTCCCGATGCCGGGAAAATGATGCTGTTATTCGTCTGTTTCATCTGGCTGCGCATCACTGAACAGAATACGCATATAATCGCGGCGGCCATACAAAACACGGTCTATATAAACATCTTTTCCATAAGCCCGGTAAAACACAAGGTAATTTCCGCTTACGAGGAAACGGTAATCGCTTTCTGTGTCTGCGACCGAGGAAAGCGGAGTCCCTGCATAAGCCTGGTTTTTCAGGACGCGGATTTTCTTTGTGATTCTGCCTATGGTTTCCAGGGCAGCGTCCGGGTTTTCAAGTTCTTCTGTGATATAGGCTTTGATTTCGGCCAGGTCATTTTGCGCCTCTTTCGATAGATGCAGATTATTCATGGGAAAGCCCGAGATTTTCCTCCACGGCCTCCAATGTCAGCCAGCCCTTCTCTTCCCCGGATTTCCGGCCTTTTTCAAGTTCGTTCATCAGCCGGATGGTTGCCTGTGTCTTTTCATAGTCCTGTATGTCAATAATCGCATAGCGCCCCCGACCGTTTTTTGTCAGAAAAACGGGAGCGCCTACTGCTACATCATGCAGTACCTCGCTGTAATTGCGCAGATCGGAAATAGGTTTAATGTTT